>CAZNKT010000104.1:0-20520 GCA_964573605.1 uncultured Pirellulales bacterium | reverse complement strand
GGCCAGATCCAGACCACTCGTGGCACCGGGATCCGCGAACGCCACGTTCACCTGCTCGGCCACGCCGTCCGCAATCACCACTTTGCGAACATACCCCAACAGGATCAGCACGCATCCAGAGGCAAACATTTTCTGGTCGACGCAGCGCTTCCGAGCGAATTGCGGGAGTAGGTGCTGGGCGCGTTCAATGGGACCGGCAACCAGTTGCGGAAAGTAGCTGACATAGATGGCGAACAGCAGCGGTCGGTCGGTCGGTCGAATCCTGCCGCGATACACATCGATGGTGTAGGCCATCGTTTGAAACGTGTAAAAACTGATACCCACCGGCAATATCACGCGGAGCACGGGAAGGTGGGGTTGGAAGCCCATCGCTTCGATCGCCACGGCCGCCGAATCAACAAAGAAATTGAAATATTTAAAGAACCCTAGAATGCCCAAGTTGGTGGCGATGCTGGCCAGCAAGAGAATTTTCCGGCGACGGCCCTCATTGCCGTCCATGGCACGGGCCACAGTGAAATCCACTAACGTGGATATCCAGAGTAAACTCAGGAATCGCCAGTCCCACCATCCGTAAAAGAAGTAGGAGGCCAGCAGCAGCAGCAGCAGGTTTTGGCCGCGGAGAGAAAGGGTGTGGTACAGGCAGAACACCACCACAAAAAAGATGCCAAATTCCCAGGAATTGAACAGCATGAGAAAAAATCCTGGACCGGCCCGCTTCGATGCTTCAGGCGTGCCGGGGCGCCGTGCATGACTTCAACAGAAAAAGCTCTGCTAGTATAAAAAATGTTCTGCGAGGCGTCAAAACGATCCCGCCTGTTTCCGCGCCAACGTGTCGGCGGGCGGGGCGGGAACTTGATAGCATGATGAACAACCCCACCGGTGAGGTATCCACCTTGGCCGAAAACTATTGCGTTCGTGTCGGCAAGGACCAACACGTTTTCAGCGCGGGTCACTTCATCACCTACGACGGCGGCACGTGCGAGCGGTTGCACGGCCACAACTACCGCGCGGCCGCCACGGTATGGGGCCCGCTCGACGACAACCACTACGTCATCGATTTCATCGCTCTCCGCGATTCGCTGAAGGACATCGTCGACGCGTTGGACCACCGTATGCTGCTGCCCACCCGACACGCGGCCATCCGCGTCGAGCCGGACGATCGTGAAGTTGTTGTCACCTTCCAGCAGCGTCGATGGGTGTTTCCTCGTGGCGACTGCGTGCTGCTGCCCGTCCCCAACACGACCAGTGAAATGCTGGCCCGGTATATTGCCCACCAACTGATAGAAAAGCTGCTGGAACGGACCGGCGTCCGGCCGGAACGGGTGCGGATCGACGTGGACGAGTGCTTCGGGCAGATTGCCACCGTGGAAATCGACGGTACGTGAGCCAGCGGCGTCGCTACCGGTCGGATCGCGCCGTCCCGCTGCCGGAGGAATTGGCTGGCGGCGTTAAGAACTGCCTATTTCTCCAAGTTGACGGACCATCGGCCCGGGGTTCAAGTTGGCGACCTGGCTTTGCCGATACCGCGCCGGGGACCGCCGCTGCCGTGGCCGGCTGGTTCCGTCCACCGCACCCTTCGTGTCCCGCCTGCGGCCTTCTCCGCCAGCCCCCGGGGGGAAACCCTGTCGTGCCCACTTCCGACATTCGCAAGGCGGCGATCCTGTTGATGAGCCTTCCCGAAGGGGAAGCCGCCCAATTGATGGGCAAATTGGACGCGAAGGAAGTTGAGCAGGTATCGATTGAAATCGCCAGGTTGGGGGTGATTTCCGGCGAAGAGCAGCTTTCGGTGCTCAACGAATTCGCCGACTCCACTCCGACCTCCATCGGTGGCGGCGCGGGGGGCCTGGAGCTGGCCAAATCGCTGGTGGAAAAGGCGCTCGGCAAAAACGCTTCGACAACGCTGGACAACGTCCGTCAGTCGATTGAGGCATTGCCATTCGGTTTTCTGCAGCGGGTGGACAGTCAGAATTTGCTGACCTTCATTGCGGACGAGCATCCGCAAACCATTGCGCTCATTTTGTCTCACCTTCCGCCTTCCTACGGCTCCGAGATATTGGCCGGCCTGCCACTCGACCGGCAGTTGGCCGTAGTGCGCCGTGTCGCCAACATGGGGCAGACCAGCCCGGAGATTATCAAAGAGGTCGAGCGGGGGCTGGAACTGCGGATGGCCAGCATGATGAGCCAGAGTTACGAAAACGCGGGAGGCCCTCCGACAGTCGCGGAAGTACTCAATGTCACGGATCGCGCTACCGAACGCACGATTCTGGAGAATCTCACGCAGGAAGATCCCGAACTGGTGGAAGAGATTCGGCGGCTGATGTTCGTCTTCGAGGACATCAGCCGGTTCAGCGACAAGGATGTCCAGTCAGTACTGAAAAACGTCGACAATTCGCAATGGGCGATGGCGTTGAAAGGAGCCAGCGAGGATCTTAGGGAAAAGATTCTTGGCAACATGTCGCAACGTGCGAGCGACATGTTGAAAGAGGAGATGGAATATCTTGGCCCGGTCAAGGTTTCCGCGGTGGAGCAAGCCCAACAGCAGATTGTCGATATCATCCGGCGGCTCGAGGACGCGGGCGAAATATCGACGGACGCCGACGAGGCGGAAGAACAGTTGATCCAGTGACCGCACTCGGGATCAACGGAGCGGCAAACCCGCCCATCCCGTGCCAACCGGCAGAAACCGCCTTCCCTCAAGAACCGGTTGCATCCGGTTTTGCCGCACGCGTCGTACGCTACTTGAGATGCCGGCCCGCTATCTGGTAGCATGCGCCGCTTTGCCGAAAGCCGCGTCGCCGTTCGTCGGGATCAAGGATCGATGACGCAAACCCCCATGATGCGTCAATACGAAGAGGCCAAGAAGGCCTGTCCCGACGCGTTGCTCCTGTTCCGAATGGGGGATTTCTACGAACTTTTCCACGACGACGCCAAGGAAGCGGCCCGTCTGTTAAACCTGACGTTGACGAGCCGGGAGAAGGGTGCCGGAGCCGTGCCGATGGCCGGATTTCCGCACCATCAGTTGGATACCTACCTGGCCCGCCTGATTGAGGCGGGCAAGCGAGTCGCCGTTTGCGAACAGGTTGAAGATCCCCGCAAGGCCAAAGGGCTTGTCGACAGAAAAGTGACGCGGATTGTCTCGCGCGGCACCCTTACTGACGACGCGCTGCTGGATCCCCGCGAGAGCAACTTCCTGGCCGCGATTGTTGTCGGCGAACCGAATGGCATGGCGTGGGTCGATCTATCGACCGGCGCGTTTCATGCCTGTAGGTGTCGTGCCGACGAATTGGCGGACCATGTAGCGCGTGTGAATCCAGCAGAGTGCCTGGTCAGCGAAGACGCACGCGAGGCGATTCCGCGGATGGAAAGTGCCGCGAAAACGGTCCGGCCGGCGTGGGCGTTTTCGTCGGTAACCGCGCGGGAGTCACTCACCCGGCATTTCGAGACGCGCGATTTGGCGGGTTTCGGATTTGACGAGGCCGATGAGGCGGCCGTCCGCGCGGCGGGCGCGATCATTGATTACCTTCAGGAAACACAACAGACCGAACTGCATCACATCGACCGCCTCACTCCCTACCGCACGGGACATTGCCTGGAGATCGACGAAGCGACACGGCGAAGTCTGGAGATCACACGCACGCTGCGGGAAGGCCGCCGCGAAGGGTCGCTGCTGGGAGTGTTGGATCGTACCAAGACCGCCATGGGCGCGCGGATGCTCAACACCTGGCTGAGCAGCCCGCTCACCGACGTGGACGAAATTCAGTCGCGGTTGGACGCGGTCGAAGAGCTGAAGAACGATCTGCCGCTGGGCGACGTCATCCGCGGCTTCCTGGCAAACACGTATGATCTGGACCGCTTGCTGGCCCGCATAGTCACCGGCCGCGCCAGCCCACGCGACTTGAATTTCGTCGGCCACACGCTGCGCGTGCTGCCCCGCCTGCAAACGGAACTTCAAGAGCGATCGAGCTGCGTGCTGCGCCGGTTGGAACAACAGCTCGAAGGATGCCCCCGCATACGCGACACCCTGAGCCGGGCGCTGGTAGATGACTGCGGGCTGGCGTCCCGAGACGGGGGATTCATCCGTTCGGGGTATGACGCGACGCTCGACGAGCTCCGCGAACTGACAGCCGGAGGCAAACAGTGGATTGCCGCCTATCAGGCGGAGGAATCCCGTCGGACGGAAATCCCCAACATCAAGATCGGTTTCAACAAAGTGTTCGGATACTACCTGGAAGTGACCAACGCGCATGCCGATAAGGTCCCTTCGCACTACATCCGCAAGCAGACGATCAAGAACGCGGAACGCTACATAACTCCGCCATTGAAGGAGCACGAAGAAGGGGTTCTTTCCGCCGAGCAACGCGCGAAGGACCTGGAGTACGATCTGTTCGTCGCTTTGCGGGCGATGGTGGCCGAGCAGGCATCACGCCTGAAAAAGACCGCCGCGGCTCTGGCCCAACTCGACGTGCTGGCGGCCTTGGCGGAGCTGGCCCGGGAACGAAGCTACTGCCGGCCCCAGCCGACGCTGCAGCGGCAGCTGCACATTGTGGACGGCCGACATCCTGTGCTGGAGATTCTGGAACCGGAAGGAACGTTCGTTCCCAATAGCACGCAGGTCTCGCCGGACGACGGCCTGATCCTGATCATCACGGGTCCCAACATGGCGGGCAAGAGCACCTACATTCGGCAGGTAGCGCTGATCACGCTGATGACGCAAATCGGCAGCTTCGTGCCCGCCGCAGAGGCCACCATCGGCGTTGCCGATCGCGTCTTTGCGCGGGTGGGGGCCAGCGACGAACTGGCCCGCGGCCAGAGTACGTTCATGGTGGAAATGATCGAGACCGCCCGCATCCTCAACACGGCCACGGAACAGAGCCTGGTGATTCTGGACGAAATAGGGCGAGGCACAAGCACGTTCGACGGCATTTCACTGGCATGGTCGGTCGTGGAGGACCTGCACGACCGCGTACGAAGCCGGACGCTGTTCGCAACGCACTATCACGAGCTGACGGATCTGGCACGGTCCCTGTCCGGTGTGACAAACCTGAATGTCGCCGTTCGCGAATGGGAAGATAAGGTTGTCTTCCTGCATCAGATTGTGCCGGGAAGCGCCGATAAGAGTTACGGCATCCACGTGGCTCGATTGGCAGGGGTCCCACGCGGTGTCAACGAACGAGCCAAGGAAATCCTGTCGCAACTGGAAGACGAGCACCTCGATCCGCAGGGCCGGCCGCGGATCGCGCGAAGAGAAGACCGCAAAGAGCTGCAACTTACGTTGTTCGGACCGGCTGAACATCCGCTGCTGGATGAGATCCGCGAAGTGGACATCAACGCAACCACGCCGCTTGAGGCTCTGCGCCTCATTGGTTCGTGGAAGCAACAACTCAAAACAGAAGGTGTCCCTAAACCGCGGTAAATGAGATGCCACCCACGGTGGCAATCCACGGGGGCGATCCACGGGGACGCCGTACCGCTTGCCGTGGGCTGTCTTGTCTGGACCCCGCGGCGGTTCGCGGGATCGTGTGCCGGCCGCGCGGCATCTCCGTCGGGCCGCGGACCGGCCCGTCGAGTCACCCTTCGGTGCGCGGGCGTTCGATCCGCACGACGGTCCCTTTAAAGGCAGGGGTGCGCGAGTTGGGATCGAGCGTCCGCGGTACGAGCCGATTGGCTTCCGGGTAGTACATCAGCGCGTTGCCGGGCTTGATCTGCTCGAAGGGCACGACGCGAATGCCGGTCATGCAGCCGGCGTCGCTGCGTATGGTTAACGGTTCGTGGGCCACAAGCTTCCGCCGTTGGAGATCATCGGGGTGCAGCAGAATCACGTCACGCCCTTCAACGCCCCGATACAGGTCGTGCTCCTCATACACAACCGTGTTGAACTGGCCCTCGCTGCGCACGGTCATCAGCCGCAACGAGTCGCCGCCCCCAGGCAGAGAAGGAAGCGCGTGGACATGCAGCCGGGCCTTGCCGTTGTCCGTGGCAAATCGCGGTTCGTGGAAGGTGCGTCCGCCGATTTGAAATTCCTTTTTCGTACGGTCGATGCTTCCAATCTTTTCAAATCCGGGCACGATGGCCGCAATGGCCTCGCGAATCTTGCCGGTGGATTGCAGGGCCGTCCAGTTCACCGGCCCGCCCGCTCCCAGAACCTCGCAAGCCAGCGACGCGATGACGTCGATTTCGCTGCGTGGTCCGTCGTGCCGCGCGGGTCCCCCGTCGCTGAGCCGTACGTAATTGAACATCGACTCCTGCGTCGTCGGCTGGGGTTCCTCGTCGCGGGGCAGCACCGGAAGCAGGAACGTCCGTTTCGCCAGCCCGCACACGTGACCCGTGTTGAGTGTCGTGTTCATGTGGACGAGCAAGTCCAGCTTGCCGAGTGCCCTTTCCGCATAGACCGAGTCCGGATTCGAACCGTAAAGGTTTCCGCCCAGGCACACGCCGGCGTTCAGACGTCCGTCGTGAGCGGCTTCGATACAGGCGGCCGTGTCCAACCCTGGTTCCTCAGGCAACGACACGTGGAAGTGTTCCTTCAGCCGTGTGAAGATGGCATCCTTGAGCTTGGGCGTCACGCCCACGGACCCCATGCCCTGGACGTTCGAATGGCCACGGATCGGCAGCAAACCCGCGCCAGGCCGGCCGACCATGCCTCGCATCAGCGCCAGGTTGGCGATGGCCTGCACGTTGTAAACCCCGTGCGCATGGTGCGTGATTCCCATGGTCCAGGCAAAGACCGCGCGGCTGGCCTGCGCGTAACACTCGGCAACGGCATCGATGCGGCTCCGTTCAACGCCTGATTTTTCGCCAATCTCTTCCCAGTCCACGCCGCGCAAGGCGGCTTCCAGTTCCGGCCACGCGTCGCAATGCGCATCGAGAAACTGTCGATCGACGGCTTTCATTTCCACCAGGCGTTTGGCAACTCCAGTCAGCAGCGCCAGGTCGCCGCCGATATCGGGCTGGATGTACAGGCTGGCCACGGCACTGCCGAACAACAGGCTCCAGGGACGACTCGGAACACTGAAGTTGATCAGCCCCGTCTCCTTGACCGGATTGATGATAACGACTTGGCCTCCCCGGCGCCGGACGTCGACCAGGGAGCGCATCAATCGGGGATGATTGCTCGACGGGTTTCCGCCAATGACGAATACCAGGTCGGCTTGCTCGAGGTCGTCCAGCACGAGCGTCGCCGTGCCGCTGCCTACCACGCTGGTGAGTCCCACGCCGCTGGCCTGGTGGCAGTAGTAGCTGCAGTTGTTCACATTGTTCGTACCGTACATCCTCGCGAACATTTGCAGCAAAAAGCCGGCTTCGTTCGAGCTGCGACCGCTGAAGTACCAGAATGTTTCATTCGGGCTGCGGTTCTTCAATTCGTGGCCGATTTGCTGCAGGGCATACGTCCAGCTGACCGGTTCGTACCGGCCGGTGTCACGCGTCGCCAACAGGGGCTGCACAAGGCGTCCCCGAGCCTCGAGTTCTCGCGGACTCAACCGGCTCAAGCGGCGAACCGTGTTCAACTTCCAAAAGTCGTTGGCAATGGCGTTTTGCATGTCGGCCGCCATCGCCTGGAGCGACTTTTTGCAAACTTCAGGAAAACGTCCCTGCTCGTTGACCATACCGCCACGCTGGCCTCCCATTCCCAACGCGCAGGTTTTGCAGGCGTTTCGACTGCGCATGGCGTGCCACAGCTTGACGACGCCACCCGCCTCACGTGCCTTGCGCCATGTGTAGGCTACCGCGGGCCAGCCGCCACCGGTTCGGACCTTCTTCGTACCCTTCATGCCGGATATCTTCCTCAGCAATGGCGGATGGGTTCGCCGAGCCGCTTTCGGGCCGCTGGCGAAACAACCAAGGTGCCGCCGGCTGGCGGCCGGCACCTGATAGACATTACCACGCGTCGTAGCGCGGTGGTATCCCGGCGGGGACGGGTTCGCCTCACGACGCCGGAACCATACGCTGTGGTGCCTCGGGGGCGGTTACCGGTCCCAACTGAATCCGTTACACTGAATGCGGTTGGGGGTGGTCCGGTCGTTGCGGAACACAACACCGGCGCGGCCCGATTTGGACGTGCCGTTGAGGGCCCCTTCGTACGTTCCGCGGTTCACTTTGCGACTGGTTGCGGAGAACGAGCCTGTGCCTTTCCGGTTGGTGTTGGTCGTTGTTGTTGTTTGCTTCCTGTTGCGTCCAGACGAAGCAGCCGCGGAAGCACCGCCGGATGCCGACGCGTTTTCCCGCGCCGTGGCAGCCATTCACGCCGTGGGTCCGGAGGGGCGCGGCCATGGCGAGGCGGCCCGGGCCTGGCAGATCCTCGCTCAGACTCACGCCGACGAACTGACACGGCTTTTGGCCGGTATGGACGGCGCCGGTCCGCTGGCCAGGAACTGGCTTCGCGCCGCGGTCGATTCGGTTGCTGAAAAAGCACTGGCACGCGGCAAGTCGCTGCCCCAGGAGTCCCTGGAACAATTCGTGCAGCAGCGTGACCATTCGCCCCATGCGCGGCGCACCGCCTACGAATGGCTGCTCCACGTCGACTCCGGAACCGGCGATCGCCTTCTTCCCACCATGCTCGACGATCCCAGCCTTGAATTGCGCCGCGACGCCGTGGAGCGTCTGCTCCGTTTCGCGAGGCAGGCAGACGACCAGTCGGCGATGGATGCCTACGAGCAGGCCCTCGACGCGGCCCGTGACACGGACCAGATCAAAGAGTGCGTTGAGGCGTTGAGCGAACACGGCGTGGAAGTCAGTCTCGTTTGGCAACTCGGATACATTGTTCACTGGGATGTCATCGGGCCCTTCGACAACACGGGCGGGGTCGGATTCGACAAGCCGTTCCTGCCGGAACAACGCACGTCGCAAACGGCCGAACTGGCGGGCAAGTCGGGAACAACCGTCGCTTGGAGGTCGATCCGCACGGACAGCGACGACGCTACGGTGGATCTCAACGAAATGATCGGAAAACACTCGGGGGCAGTCGCCTACGCCCAAACACGGTTTCGAGTAGACGAACCGATGGACGCCTATGTGCGGTGGGGAACTGCAAACGCGACGAAACTCTGGGTTAACGGCGTGCTCGCCGCCGCACACCCCATCTATCACGCCGGTATGTTTGCCGACCAGTACGAGTCGCGGGTCGCACTGAACGAGGGAGATAACGCTATCCTGCTGAAGATCTGTCAAAACGAACAGACCGAAGCCTGGGCACAGCGCTGGCTGTTTCAGCTTCGTGTAACCGACGCGTTGAAAGGCGCCATCCACTCAAAATGATGAGCCGTTGTTGGCCAGTGTTTGATGCCACGCGGCCCGGCAGGTCTGCCGTCGGTTGCGTAGTAGCATTCTGCTGCATGTTGGTTGTGCCGCCCGGCGGTCTGCGCGCCGAGGGCTGGACTCAATTCCGTGGCTCCGGCAGCGACGGCGCGGCGCCCGACCAGGCCGTGCCCGTCGAATGGAACGACCAGCAGAATATATCCTGGACCGCCGAATTGCCGGGACGCGGGCCATCCAGCCCCATCGTGGTGGGGCACCGCGTTGTGGTGACGGCCTCCAGCGGAGCGCATCAGCGGCGGCTGCACGTTCTCTGTTTCGACGCCCGTACCGGAAGCCGGCTCTGGCACCGGCATTTCTGGGCTACCGGGCGGACGCTGTGCCATTCCGATTCGGCCGTCGCCGCCCCCACGCCAGCCAGTAGCCAGGGTCGCATCTTTGCCTTCTTCTCGTCCAACGATCTGGCTTGCCTGGACATGGATGGAAATCTGCTGTGGTATCGCGGAGTCGCCCACGATTACGTCCAGGCAGGCAATGACGTGGGCATGGCATCGTCTCCGCTCGTCGTCAATGACGCCGTCATTGTTCAAGTAGAGAATCAGGGCGACTCGTTTGCGCTTGGAGTCGATGCCGCAACCGGAAAGAATCTTTGGCGGATGGCGCGCGAGCGGCGAGCCAACTGGGCATCGCCGGCGCGGCTGTTCGACAAAGCCAGCCAGCGGAACCTGGCCGTGCTGCAATCGCCCGATGGAGTAACGGTCGTGGAGCCCCAGAACGGCCAGATTGTCTGGCAGTACGCCGCTGATTGCCAGTCCATCCCCTCGCCCACTGCCGGTGAAGACATAGTGTATGTGCCTGCTGAAGGGATCACCGCGCTGCGGACCGGCAACTCGCCGGAGACGGCAACTCCGGAGATCCTGTGGAGCGAGAACCGACTGGGACCCAGCGGAGCGAGCCCGGTCATTGACAATGGCCGAATCTATACGGTGAACCGCTCCGGCGTATTGTCGTGCGGCGATGCCCGCACGGGCGCAATGCTGTGGCGGCTCCGGCTCAAAGGACGTTTCTGGGCGTCGCCCGTCGGCGTCGGCAAGCGGATTTACCTCGTCAACACCGATGGCCTGGCTCAAGTTGTGGAAGATACGGGAGCCGACGGAAAACTGATCGGGACGGGGAATTTTGGTGAGACCATTCAGGCGACGCCGGCAGTGGCCGACGGCGGCCTCTTCGTGCGCAGCGACGCGCGCCTGTGGAAGGTGGCCTCTCAGCCATAGGCGTCATGGCGCACCCGATGATCATTTCGCCGGCACGCGGGCCGCTACGCGGCACTATCCGTCCGCCCGGCTCCAAGAGCATCACCAACCGCGCGCTGGTCTGCGGCGCCCTGGCCAAAGGGCGTTCCACGTTGCACGGCGCGCCGGCCGGCGAAGACACACAGGTGATGGTCGACGCTCTCGGCCAACTGGGTGTGGCCGTTCACCGCGCCTCAGGTGATGCGAATCTCCAAATCGCGGGCTGTGCGGGCCGGATTCCGGCCGAACAAGCCGATCTGTACGTTGCCAACAGCGGTACGACCATCCGTTTCCTGACAGCCGTCGTGTCTCTGGGATCCGGCATGTTTCGCCTGCACGGCATCCCGCGCATGCACGAGCGACCCATTCAGGATCTGCTCGACGCGCTCAACCAATTGGGGTCAGACGCGCGCAGTGAAGCGCGGGACGGTTGCCCTCCAGTGGTCGTCCGCGCTGGTGGCCTGCCAGGAGGATCCACGAAGATTCGCGGGGATGTGAGCAGTCAGTTTCTTAGCGGCCTGTTGATGGCCAGTCCGCTCGCAAAACGCGACGTTTCCATCGAAGTCGAAGGACACATGGTCTCCCAACCGTACGTCGCCATGACGTGCCGCGTGATGCAGCATTTTGGAGTGCACGTTATCGTCGAACGTCCTTCCGAACCGTGGAGACTCCGCGTACCGGCCCCGCAGCAATACACGGCGGGCCGCTACGACATCGAACCCGACGCTTCGGCAGCCAGCTATTTCTGGGCCGCGGCGGCAATCACCGGAGGACAAGTAACCGTGCCGGGACTGGCACGCGACGCGCTCCAGGGTGATGTGCAGTTCTGCGATATTCTTGGGAAAATGGGATGCAGCGTGCGCTACGATGGCGACGGTATCACCGTGACGGGTGCCGCCCTAACCGGTGTCCATGCGGTAATGACCGATATCAGCGATACCGTGCAAACGCTGGCGGCCGTCGCGTTGTTTGCCGATGGGGCGACAACGATCTCCGGTGTGGGACACATCCGCCACAAAGAAACGGATCGCATCGGCAATCTCGCCACGGAACTTCGCAAGCTGGGCGCGACGATCGACACGCGAGATGATGGAATGACGATCGTGCCGGGCCGACTGCGAGCGGCGACCATAGACACGTACAACGATCATCGAATGGCAATGAGCCTGGCCCTGGTCGGGCTCCGCCAACCGGGTGTGGCCATAGTCGACCCCGATTGTACGCGTAAGACCTACCCCAATTACTTTGAAGATCTTGCTCGATTGTCCGCGCTGGTACACTAATAGCGGTGCCGCCGCCCTGCACGATGCAGGTCACCCGCTACCACATCGTTCTACCACGTCGTTCGCTGTCAGGTCCTCGCGCCGCTTCTAGCGCGGCCGGGCCCGATAGACATCGGTGGATTCCAACAACTGGGACGCGCGGTCCAACAAAGCAATCCCCGAGTTGCCCGGCGGATACGTCGCGCTCGTCGGGTCGCAGGCTTCAAACACCGCGCCGCAGTGCTGGCACACCAGTTTCCGGCCCAAAAACTTTACCGCCACTTGAATATTGCGGCCGCAAGTCGGGCACTCCTGCATGAAATAGACGGACGTGGACATGATGGCATCTCCTTCCGCCGGCTCCCGCCACGATTGAGTAGGGTAAACAGCCTAGCGAATCCGGCCTGGGATTTCAACGACGCCTGCGAAGAAAGAAGGGTTCAGGGCGGTTTATCGGGTGCCAGCGTGCCGCGCTGGTGCCCGGGCCGGGCATGGCCGGCCCCCGTTGATTCTCCGTAAAGCGAAATAAAAAAAGTGGTTACGTCATCCGGATTGCTCACGGTCCGGGTGGCGGCTCGGCCGCCACCCCCCGGTTTGGGCTAAAGTTGTGAAGACCGGCTTCGGGGCCGGCTTTCGAGGAAAACAGATGACGCGCAAGCGGCCGTCAGTCGATGTTCATTAAGGCAACGCCGGTGCGACTGCGCCACTCTCTCCAACATTGAAACAAGTCCACTTTCCGGACCGGCGTCCGCAGAACTACGGACATGCGCCACCGCGGTGCGTCGCGCCATTACCGGAGTCCAGCGCAAGAAGGGACACGCCATGCTTTCAACGCGGAATGACCAACTCCGTCGTCGTACTTTCTCACACGCACGTTGCGTGTATTCGGCACTGCTCGTCGCCGTCGCGATCGGCCTGACAGGGTCCAGATCAGTGGCCGACAATGCGCCCGCTCCGGAAGAACCGCTCCCCGATTTTGCACAAGTAGAGAAGACGGTTCGCCGGCAATTTGCCGCTCTGCCCGACTACGCGCCGGGCGACGTCATATCGACTTCCGACGCGGAACCGGTCTTCGACCACCTGCGACGCATGAACTGGCAGGTGGTCGACCAGCGCAGCATTCTGTCGCTGGTGCCCGAGGACCGAAATTTTCTCGTGCGCAAGTTGCGAACCGCTGAGGGCCGCAAACTCATGCAGCAGATCAAAGCCCTGCCGTGCGCCTACGATCGGCTGGACCGGCTGACCACCCTGCCGCATGGCCGCCAGACCCTCGTCGATCTGATCCGCGCCCGGGACGGTTACAAAATGATCGAGTATATGACGACGACCAAAGGTGGCCAGAACCTGGGCCGCCAGCTTGGTCGCCGCCCTCAGGACAAGGACTTCAATAAGCCCACCGGGCGTATCTACACCGTCGACATGCTGATCTCGCGATTGAAATCGAGCTACGACGCCGAAGTCCAACGGCGCGAGAAGCCGAACAGCTCGTCCCAATCGGATTCACGTTGACGGTCGCGGCGTCATCGCGCGCCCGGGGCTTGAACTTTCCGCGTCGCGGCGTGCGATTCCGCAAATGCCTTTCGAGAGCGCGATTTTTTCGCCCGCGGTCCACGTGGGATTCTTCACGGTTTTGCTGCAATGCGCACTGTCGCAAGCACTCCCATCCACGGGGTCTTTTCGATGTGCGCTACCGCCGGACCGGACGCTCGCGGGCAGACTGAATGACCACCGGGGCAACCGGCGTGCTGGAAAAATCTCCGACGTCGTGCAGTTTCGCTTGTCCGATTTGGTCGGCCACGTCCATGCCTTCAATGACTTCGCCAAACACACAATACCCGTAATCCTCGACATCGGAACTGCGATGGTCAAACGTCGGATTGTCGTCCAGGTTAATGAAGAATTGGCACGTGGCGCTGTCGATGCGGCCGAAGTCCCGCGACATGGCCACGGTCCCTCGACGATTCTTGAGCCCGTTGTGCGCTTCGTTTCTGATCGGCTGGGACGTATCTCGTGGCTCCAAATCGGGCGTAAAACCGCCTCCCAGAATGACCGCCCCCGGATCCACATAGTGAAACACGGTCTCGTCGTAATGGCCCGCGTTGACGTAGCTCAAAAAATTACGAACGGTGACCGGAGCATGGTCGGTATCGAGCCGCATGACGATTTTGCCATAGGAGGTGTTCAATTCCACCACGGGACCATGGCCGACAGACGCGGGGTCGTAGCGGTCTTCGGTCAGTTCCCGGTCGGTGGTTGGCGGGGACGGCGTCGGACGAACCGTCGCATCGTCGGACGGGGATGACACCGGATCTTCGTTGCTGGTGCCGCAGCCGAGTGCTGCGGCGAGCACTGCTGCTGCTATCAATTCAATGCAAGCATACCGCTGCATTCTTTGCATTGCTTTCGCCTCCCTGCCTAGTACAAACAGCGGTAACCCGTAGGCTCTGCCAGTCCGCACGTGGTTATCGCATGGGGCGGACTATCATGTTGCCAGGACGATACTGATGCAAGGCCGATTTTTGCAGAAGGCCTGTTGACCAATCCACTAGTGTTCGGCAAAGCAGTACAGAGCGTCTTCCGTCCGGACGTAGATCCGACCGTCGTGGATCACCGGCGTCGCCATGATTCGCTCCTCAAAGTCATGGTGGGCGAGTGTCCGCCACTTGCCTGCGGCCCGCACGACGGAAATGGTCCCGCGCTCGCTCGCAGCGTAGACCTTGCCGTCGCCGGCCACGAGTGAAGCATAATAGTTTCCACGTCCGGGCAACCGGCCTTGCTTGATCACCTTTCCGGTCGCCACATCCAGGCTCGTTAAGATGCCGCTGTCTTTGACCATGAACATCACGCCGTCAACGACCAGCGGGCTGGGTACGGTCGGGAGTCCCTGCCGCTGGATCCATTCCACATGGGAGTTGGTCACGTCGCCGCGCCCGCCGGTGCGAATCGCCATCGCCACATTCTGCGCGCGAGAGAAGATTGTGGCGTGCTGGTTCCATTCCTGTTCGCTCAATGCTTGGTCCTGGTTCAAATCGATGCGGAAGAAACGCTGCCGCACCGGGCCGTCAGGCAGCTCGCTCCTGGCGACCTGACCATCATCGTTCTGGTCGTACTTTCGCAGGGCGTCGGCAAATGGTTCCATGGATATGCGGCTGGCAGGATCGCCACCCGGAGTCCATGTGGCCAGGAAGATCCTCCCGTCGTGCACGACGGGCGTGGTGTCGACAATCCGCGACAATCCACGTACCCACCACACAATCTTTCCATTGACCGCATCGTAGGCTGTCAACTGCAGGGAACCACCCACGACAATTCGTGGCTGGTCTTCGTTGGGCACGAGGATGGGCGTGGAAAAGCTGCGCGTAAAACCGTTGCGATCCACTTTCCATACCGTGTCCCCCGTTTCCCGGTCCACGGCGATAATAAAGCTGTTGATATCATGGTCTTGGTTTAGGATGACTTTATCATCCACGATGATCGGCGAGCTGCTCGCACCGAACTCGTTCTGAAAGGGGCCCATGCGCTTATGCCACAATCGTTCTCCGTCGAGGTTGTAGCACAAGAGCCCGCAACTGCCGAAAAAAACATACGCCCGCTCGGAGTCACTCGCGATCGTTGACGCCGCGGGACTGCCGACCGAGTGGAACGGTTCAATCCGCTGAACGGGAGCCTCCCGCCGCCAGACGACATCGCCCGTCGCCGAGTTTATCGCGACGGTCGCCAATTCCTGTTGATCTTCCTGAAAAGTCGTAAGCAGGATCAGTTCTTCGGTGACGCATGGCGTTGAGTGTCCCGGCGCGAGCGGGCACAGCCAGAGTAAGTGTTCTTTATCAAATTGTTCGCACAATGGAACGTTGTTCGGACCGGCAATTCCGCAGTCGCGGCGAAAATAATTGCCTTCCCCGGCCTGGCTTCGCGGGCCGATTGCCGCCACATGCGCCACAGAAAGCAGGACAACCATCGCGGTACGCAGCATCGTTCGCCTCCCGGTTTTTTGCGTGCAGGATGGAGTTTCCATATCACATTTTGGCAACTCACGCCATCCACCGCGGGACGGGCTTGGATATCGCGAAGCGCGTCGATGACTGCCGATACCACAGCACGGTACGCGGAGCCGGTGGACCAGCGGTTTGCGAGCGGCGCAGGCAGGATCGTTGCCTCGGCGGGGACGGCACCCCTCCATGTGAGCGTATTGTGAGCGTATGTGGTTACGCAGGGCCGTGTTATGTTAAAATGAAAAAATCAACAAGAATATCGTTGACGCGTCGTTTCACGTTGGTATCATCAATACTTAGGATCAAAAAAATGTATGGATCCGAGAGGTGGTTTGTATGTTGATTCACGGAATCGCACCGAGGGCTCATGCCTGACCGCCTTTTATCCGTACTGCTGACAGGTGCTGCAACCCATGGCCAGCCGAGGGAACTACGTGCTGCGATCCGTGAGGGTCAGTGCCTTTTTCTATGCGCTTGCAGGGGAAGAAGGGAATTTCGATAGACGACAAATACGACTTTCTCCGTCTTAACCATCGGGAGGCCGCTTACTGCCAGTAGATCACTTACAGCCAGTAGACAATGTCTTGCAACCGCCGTCAGGCGGTACCTCATTCAGTGGACGCCATGCGGCGGAGCGCGTGGCAACACCGGCAGTATTGTTCACAACAATTCCTCGAAGAGGAGATGAATAATGAGTCGCACATTTTTTTTGGGCGCCGCCATTTTGGCGTTGTCCGCAGTGGGAACCGCAGCTCTGGGGCAGGGGGTAATTACCGACTTCAAGACCCCCAAAATGAGAAGTTCCGACACGTATCACCTGCCCATCGACATCCACATTAAGGGCGACCCCACCGGCGCGGGCCTGCCCAACTGGGCCGGCGCACTGATGAAAGTGCATATCCTGGACGCCAGCGAAGTCGACATTGATTCGATCCGACCCGTCCATACGACAACGGGTTCCACCGGTGGTCCGGAACCGTTCGGTCCGCGATCGTCCAACGAGCAAAGTGTGGCCAAGTTCTTCACCGTATGGCACCCGCTCGCGCTCCAATCGGGAATTACGCTCCAGCCGAGTGTCAACGAGCCCATCTTCGACATGGACGTTCATGCCAAGGGCACGACTGTCGGGCAAAACAGCGACGTGGACGTGACGTTCATGTTCTGGAACATTCGGCACCTGGGCGAGGTGCCGCCGAGCCACGTCTTTACGATACGCAAATCGGACTACGTGTACGCGAATCCGCAGACGAATCCGCTGCTGCAATCGGAGTTGCCCATCGAGCCGCCACGGCCCGGTAACGGTCAGTGGATCCACGCCACCGAGACCAAGATCTTCCATGTGACGGCCACGCCGGGTGGCGGCCCGCCGCTGGGAAGTTTCTTCTACGCAACGTTTCTCAATACTGCCACGCTGGGAATCGAGCACGTGCCCGAGCCCGCGTCGGCGATCCTGCTGGGCTGTGGTGTCGTTTCGGGCCTCGTCAGCGTCGTCATGCGGCGTCGCCGGCGTCGACTGGCTGCCTAGACTGCCCCGCGCGAATCAGGACTCTGTCCACGGGCCGCACTCGAAGGAGTGCGGCCCGTTTCTTTTTTAGCCGCGCTCGATGACCCCACCGCCAGGCGGGGTCCGGCGACGCCCGTGCCCGGCCACGGGGGGTTGCCGCGCACGAGCGGCATACTGGGGTTTAATGTACGTGTCCGAAGTCGCATAATGCGCCGAGACGGACACTCAGCGGCAGTCGTTTTGTTGCGACGGACGAATCCCGTGTCCAGCGTCCAGCTGCGTGCTCAGCCGGCCGACAGAAAGGCAATCCCGTGGCAAACTTGGGCGAACAGGGCGCACCGAAAACCGCCCGGTCGAAGTGGCCTGAACGGATGTGGCTGCTGCTGGCCGTGGTGCTGATCGTCACCGGCGCGGCCGTGTTCGGACTTCAGCGACTCAACACGCTATTGCGCGGTGGCGGTATCACGCACGAGATCTCCGACGCGCTGGAGCCCGTCGATCGCATCGAAGCAGATGCCGGCGATCTGCGCGATTTCAATGTCGTGATCATCACCACCGACACGACGCGAGCCGACCATCTTGGCTGCTACGGAAACCGTAGTATCCGCACTCCTGTGCTCGACGGCCTGGCCCAGGAAGGGATTCTTTGCAGCCAGGCCATCACACCTTCACCCTCCACGCTGCCGGCACATTCTTCCTTGCTGACCGGCCTGTACCCTTACCATCACGGCGTTCGGGCCAACGGGACGTTTCGACTCCGGCCCGAAGTAACCACGCTGGCAGAGCGCCTGCGTGACAAAGGGTATCGGACTGGAGCGGTCATTTCCGCGTTCGTCCTTGATTCCCGGTTCGGTCTCGATCAGGGCTTCGACCTCTATCATGACGACCTGACCAAAGGCATGAAATATTCTCCTCATATGTTTCGCGAACGCGCCGCCGAGCTGACCAATGAGCCGGCCAGCCAGTGGCTGCGCGACAACGCCGGAAAACCGTTCTTCCTGTGGGTCCATTATTTCGACCCGCACGCCGTCTACATGCCGCCGGAACCGTTTCGCTCGGAGTACTCCGATGATCTGTACGACGGCGAGATCGCTTACGCCGATTCGCAGATTGGCGCCTTGCTCGACCAGCTCAAACAGCTCGGAGTTCGCGACAACACGCTCGTGATTTACGCGTCCGACCATGGCGAGGGACTGGGCGAGCACGGGGAACAAACCCATTCCCTGCTGATATACGATTCCACGCTTCATGTTCCCTTGATCCTAAACGCGCCGGCGCGTTTGCCCCGAGGCAAGGTGCTGCACCATCAGGCGGGACTGGTCGACGTGGTGCCGACGGTTCTTTCCTTGCTCGGCGAGGAAGTTCCCGAGGACCTGGATGGAATGAACCTTTGCGAAAGATTGCCCGAACGCCCCCGCCCCATGCTGATTGAGACTATCGCCACCATGACGCTGCATGGATGGGCGCCGCTGATCGGCGTGCGGAACGACGATTACAAGTATATCCTGGCCCCTACGCCGGAACTGTATGACTTGCGGAGCGACCCGCGCGAGCTGGAGAACCTGCACAATGCGCGACGGGACGTGGTCGGCGGACTGGCCAACCGGCTGGCCGGCTGGTTGGGTGGCGATCCCTACCTCGCAGCCCGTCAAGCACTGGATGTCTCCAATCTGGGACTGGACCGTGAAGCCATGCGGCATCTCAACGCCCTGGGCTATGTCGCCACCGATCGTGGCGACAAGACGAACCAGGAAGAATTGGGCGATCCCAAGGAAATGGTCTACCGCTGGGAATCGCTGCAAAATGCCATCAACCTTCAGGCCCGCGGAGAGACCCAGGCCGCGATCCCGATCCTGGAAGAGTCGTTGGCCGAGGTGCCCGGCGACGTGTTTGCGCGCACCGTGTTGGCCGGCGCCTACAGGCAAATGGGTGAATTGGAAAGGGCGTTAACCCATCTAAAGCGGGCGGCGGAAGATGATCCCAACAACGAGACGGTGCGCCTGAGCATCGCCGGTGTACATCTTTCACTTCGCGAGTACGAGCAGGCCGAGCAACACGTGCAGCGCGCACTGGAGATCGAACCCGCGGCGGCGCAGGCATACATCGTTCGCGGGCAGATCGCCCAGGCGAAGGGAGACGAAGAGGAAGCCCTGAGGCTGTTTCAGAAGGCCATTGAGATGGACCCCGGGTCCGCCGGTCCTCCCGCCTACAACCAGATCGGATTCTTACATCTCTACGCCCGCCGTCTGGACGAAGCCCGGGATGCGTTTCGCAACGCGATTCGCATCGATTCGCTCAACGGGGCCGCGCACGACGGGCTGGCCAACATCCTCCAGATGGAAGGAAAAGTGGAAGAAGCCATTGCGGAACTGCAGATCGCGCTGCGGTTCGACCCCAACCAACCACGGGCCCTCTCCACGCTCGCCTCACTCATCAGCCAAAAAGACAATCAGGACGAAGCGCTCAAACTCTGCAAACGCGCGATTCATTTGTCGCCCAAGTATGCACCGGCGCACAGCAATCTGGGCCTGATCTTCCGGCGCCGCGACAACTTTGATGCGGCCGAAGAGTCGTATCTCGAGGCCATTGAGCTGGATCCCAGACTGGATGCCGCGCGCGTCAATCTGGCCCAGCTCTATATCAGGCAGGATCGCCAGGAAGAGGCACTCGAGCAGTTTCGGCTCGCCGTGCAGTCCAATCCCCGGCATCCCAACCCGATTGCCCTCGCCAACCTCGGCGCCCACCATTTCAACAATGGCGAACACCGCAAGGCGTTGATCTTGTATCGCAGGGCGTTGAGGATGGATCCGGATTACGCGCTGGTCCACAAGAACATCGCATCGATCTACATTCTCGAACCGTGGAATCGTCCCGACCTGGCGGCCTATCATCTGCGCAGGAGTCTCCAGCTGGATCCGGCGCAGCAGGATTTCGCCATTTTGCAGGAAACGCTCGAAAAACTCGACAATCAGGCCGCCTCCCGCGAGCCGTCCGCGCCCGACCAAGCTCCTCCCGACGCCCCCGAAAATGACGATCCGGTCCGACCACCCGCGTAACCGGTGCAGCGTGCGCGCCGTGAAGTTCGCTGTGGCTGGCTTGGCGGTCGCCACCGTGGGAATCGTTCTGGCGATTCTCGGTAACCGCGCGTCCGAGCAGGGATCGGCGCGATGGAATGTCCTGCTGGTGACACTGGACACGACCCGCGCGGATCGACTCGGCTG
>CAZNKT010000103.1:6820-20772 GCA_964573605.1 uncultured Pirellulales bacterium | reverse complement strand
GGTGTTCCTGCATCGCTTCCAGCAAAGCGGCCTGCGTCTTGGGCGGCGTGCGATTGATCTCGTCGGCCAGTACCACATGGGCGAAAACGGGCCCGCGAATGAAGCGAAAATACTGTTCTCCGGACGTATCTTTCTCGTGGATCACCTCCGTCCCGGTGATATCCGCCGGCATGAGATCCGGTGTGAACTGGATGCGGCTGAACGACAGAGACAACGCGTCGGCGAGCGTGCGGACAATCAGTGTTTTTGCCAGACCGGGCACGCCCACCAGCAGGCAGTGCCCCCCGGCAAACAAGGCAATAAGCATTTGTTCGGTGACGGCTTGCTGACCGACAATCACACGAGCGAGCTGCTCCTTGACGCGTGCGACATGATCACTCAAACGTCGGACAGCCGCCACGTCGTCGTGCTGCCGTTCCAGCTCGGCCATTAAAGGGCTCCTTCAGTGGGCCACGCAGGCATGACCGCTGTGCGGCGCCTCAACCAGGCTTGCGTTCAACACGGGCCGGCCCGCGCCGTGGTACGGCGTTTTCCCCCGCCGCGTAAGGCGCACAGTCGATCCGGTTTGCGCCCGCGATGATCACGTACCCGCGCGCGTAAAGGATGTTTCCTGGCTCATAGTCTTCCAATTCCAAGCGGGACGCCTTCGCTGCGGGCACCGCCGCACCCGGCCGCGGCGCACCCTCGATGGCATACAGCCCCTGCCCGGCCGGCCAAAGAACCTTGTCTCCCACGAGCACGGGACGTGCCCGCGGAAACAGTTCCGGCGCCGGATGGTCGGGCCACTTCCAGAGCACGGCTCCCGTGTGCAGATCGAGGCCCCATAATCCGTTTCCCGCCACGCATGCCGCACTGGACGGTGTGCCCAGGATCTCCAAACGCGGTTCGTCGATCACCGTGGTCCACTGCAGGCACCCGGTCGCCGCGCTCAAGGCAAACACGCGGCGGTCGTTCTGTGGAGCCACCAGCAAAAAACCGTCGGCGAAGACCGCTGGTGACGGTCCTTTCGGAATATCTCCGCGTGTGGCTGCCAGCGAGGTATCCGGCGAATGCGTCCACAACCAATCAATCGATCCGTCGTCGGGAGACAGGGCCGCCACGGCCCCTTCATTGGTGTTGTAATAGAGCCGGCCCTCGGCGAGCGTCAAAAGGTTGTCGGCCTGACGATCGCGCCGGTGTCCGTCAGACCTTCCTATCCGCGTACGCCACCTCGGGTATCCGTCGCAGGCATCCAGACAGACAACATAATGTTCGTAGGCGGGATCCCCCACCGTCATGCCCACGTAAACCGCCGTCTCGTCTGCCACCGGCGTGCCTTCAAACGTCCCGCGAGCGTGGTCGGGTGACGTCTGCCACAGCAGCTTTCCTTGACGCGACAGGTCCAGACAGACGATGCGGCCCGCCTCTCCAATGCGCGCGTACACACGCGCGTCGAAAGCGGACAACGTGTCATGGCACCCGAACTGCAACGCCGAGGCACTCTGTCTGGTAGCCGCTTGCTGCGAATCGGTGGAGAAGATGCGCGCCGTCGGCCCGCCAAATGCTGGTTCGCCGGTCTCGATTGCCAGCGCAATGATCTGGCGACTGTCGTTGACCAGCACCAGGTCATTCAGAACAATCGGGTGCATCCGACGATCGGCCCGTCGTACCCGCTCCGGTGGCGTCTCCGGGGAAGCCGTCGCTCGGACGTCGTTCGCATGGCGAACACCGCCGTCGGGCCGGTCGACGGCGTACCGCCATGCCACCGACTTGATCACCCGGTCCGCGGGCGTGACGACCCGTTGCCGACCGGGGGCTCCACCAAACGTTGTCCAGTCCGTGGGAGTCGCCGGGGGCGGCCATTTTTGGGCGTCGTTCATCACCTGACCAAGTATTTCGACGAGCGGTCCGCGGCGGCCGGCGATCGTTCCGTCGACACGGCTGTACCGTTGCCGGAACAGGCGGAAACGATTGGTTGCCGACGCCCAGTCATCGGCCATCACATCGGCCAGGATCAACCTTGCTTGCAGCGCGGCGGGCTGCCGGACGGTATCCGGGAAGAGCAGGTACGGAGCGCAACGAGATAGCCGTCCTGGTGCGTCTTTGGCGTCGATAACCGCGTCGACTCCAACGTGGACACGCCGCCAGCAATGGCGGGCACTTGCGTACCACCCCCGGCTTGCCGCCATGTCGCCCAAAGCGATCAACGCGTCATCGCCCCACGAACTGCAAAATGCGGTACGCACGACCATCTCCAGTGGACGTCGGTCGGCATCCGCGACGCCCTTGGCAAACCAATCGCCCGCCTGTTGATCGACCAGCGAACGATAGGACTCAAGGGCCGGTGCCGGTAGCGACGCGATCCGACCCTGTAAAAAAGTCCGTACGGGGACGAATCGGTCGGGCGCCACGCGATAAAGATCGTCGCCCATTTCGTCGATGCACGCGATGAGCATCTCGAGCGCGGACGGCCAGTCCCCGCGCTTGGCGTCCCGGGACGCGCCCTGCAGCCTCAGTTGCACGTCACCGGTCACGTGTTGGACCTCAAAGGCCGCAGCGCCGACTTCGTTTACAGGCGCTGCAGGCTCGGCTCCGCGCGAGGGACCCTGACATGCCAGCAGGAGGGCCCAGGCGGCGATCAGCAGCGAGGGCGGATTCATGCCGTACCCGAATAGCCTTCGACAATCCGCCCGATCCAGAACGCGCAGACGGCGGCTACCAGAAACATCAGCATTTCTCCGAGGGAAATAGTTTGTGAAAGCTGAGCGACGATCGCGCAGACAGGGACGACCAAACCTGTCAACTGCAGCAGTCGCCCAATCGCGCGCATCGGTGGGTAACAGCCCCCTGCCGCCCGCTACTTGTGGCGGGTCGGTGCAGCGGGACTTGCGTTGCGGTCCCGCCGTACCAGCATATACGCGTATCCGCAGAAAGAACCCACCAGGAGAAAGGGCACGGACATCATGAAAAGGATGCTGTAGAAATAGCCGGCGACCATTCGTTGTTGGGCCGGGTCGCTGTGGGCCAACGCGTCTTTACAGGTCGGACAGGCCATCACGATCGACGTACAACCTAACGTCACTATTACGGCCACTGCCACGCCTGCCGCCATCCTCAGCTTCCGCCCGTTCTCGGCAAGGTGACACCAGACCCCGCGTGAAAAGTATTTCCGGTTACGCGTGTCCGGCGGCAAATTAACGTGTAAGAATCCAAACGTGTTCACGGCAACGACTCCTCGCGCGAATTCTCTATCACGTCCATTCTACGCCACTGCCCTGCCCTCTGACAATCGGTCTCGCGGCGCGACATCCGCCACGGAATACCCCGAGATCGCGGGAGTTCGGCTGCCGAAAATGCGTCACGAGGCCAACTGATACAGCATCCAATAGACCAGCACGCCGGTCACAGAGACGTACAGCCAGACAGGGTACGTGACTCTGGCAAGTCGTCGATGCCAGCGCCGGGCCTTTATTGTTCGCGGACGGTGCTGCGGATCGTTGGATACGGATCGGCCCACTCCGGTGCGGAGGCCGAGAATCAGGGTGCCAATCGCCAGCGGCGGGACGAAGAATGCCAGCACGATGTGCGTGATCAGGATGCCGAAATAGCACGGTCTCAGCCATCCCTGGCCCTGGAACTTTGTATGAGTCGCGCCGAGAACACCGAAGTGGTAGGCCACGTAGCTGGCCAGAAACACGGTCGACACAACGAAAGCGCTTATCATTGTCCGTTTGTGCGCCGTTTCACGCCGACGACGAATCAGGAGGAAACCCGCGATCAGCAGCACCGTTGCCGTGGCGTTGAGCAATGCGTTGAGGTGTGCCAGGGGGTGAGTTGGTGCAGACGCGATCAGCATCGATGGGCTCGCTCCAGCCAACACTCTTCAAGCGATCCCGTCGACCGCTTTAAACCACGCTTTGCGTTGCAGAGTGCATCTTCAGTTGGGGACGCCCACTTCCGACTCGGATCCGGGCGGCGACTGGCTTGCTTCCGCCGTTACATCGTCCCGCGGCTGCGTCGGGACCGGTTCCTTCACGCATTCCGCAAGAACGGTGCGGAGCATGTCACGCTGGTTGGACGCGAAGGTATCGGTCACCAAAAACCGGCCTCGCACTTTTCCGGAACGGTCAAAGACGATCGCGCGTTCCGAGTGCGTGTTGTGTCGGACTGCCAGTCCCATCATGTCGCGCCCGATGCGTTGAATGTAATCGAGCGGACCGGTACAGAATCTCCATCGCGACGGATCCGCTTGGAAGCGTGCCGCATAGTCCGCCAGCACTTCGGGCGTGTCCGTATCCGGGTCACAGGAAATACTCACAAATTGAACATCCGCCAGATCAGGATCATGCTGGAGTTCGGCAAGGCGGCGATTCTGCGCGAGGCAGGTCGAGGGACACGTGGTGAAAAAAAAGTTGGCGACCCAAACCTGGCCGTCCAACGCACGCGAATCAAACAGCTTTCCAGTCTGGTCCGTCAACGTAAAGTTCTCAAGACCGGGCGCGTCGGCGACGGTTGGATTGCGGTCCGCCGCGGACGACGGCCCATCGCGATCCGATCGTCCGGCCCCGGTCCGCCACACGCCATAGGCGGTTGCCAGCACGACGATGAGCGTCAACCAGTAGGGTAGTGCAGATCCCTTCACCGTCAGTGTTCTCCGTCCGTCCCGGAACTGGTCTCGGAATCGCCTGGAGCCTCGTTTTCATGTTCCGCTTCGTGGTGCGGTTCGATCGGGGCCGGCGACGCGGTGTGCAGCAGGCGTTCCTCCGAGTACCGGGCAAATCCATTGTTCATCCGCATGCCGACGTCAGGTACGAGCATCAGCACCAGAAACAGCGACATGAACATGGCGGGGATTGTCAGTACGTATTTCCAATTCGCTTCCCATAGCAGGTGCATAAAGAACAGCGCGACAAGCATTGCCTTGGTGCACGACACGGCCATCATGAACGCCCACCCTACCTGTGGTGTGTCGTGGAAAGGCCAGTAGGAGGAATACGTAAAGAAGGACGCTCCCGTCAGTAAGCACAAACATACGAACACCAACAAATACTTTCCGATCCCTCCATGGTCGTCGTGGTGGCCGGAGTCGCGTGTTTCGTCAAGGCTCATGGAACCAAACCTCCCGCCGAACCGCGGTGCTTAAAACAAGTACAGCAACGGAAACAAAAATATCCAAACCAGGTCGACGAAGTGCCAGTACAGTCCCGTGTTCTCCAAAATTCCGGCGTTGGCGGCCGTGAAACGCATCGGCAGCAACACGGCGAAAACGATCAATCCAACCAGCACGTGCATCGCGTGAAATCCTGTGAGCAGGAAATACGTACTGGCCCACATGTTCCCGCCCGGGATCCATACGGGAAGCCGCAACCAGGGATACTTGTCATTCAATCCTTCGCCATGGGCACCGGCTGACTCCGGCCCGGGAGCAGCATGGTGGGAGGGCATGATCTGTTCGGCCAGCGATGCAACTGCTTCCCAACCTGCATCGGGGTCCTTTCCGTTGGCGACCAGCACGTCGCGAGGCGTGCTGATCAGTTCCTCGACCGGTTCCACTCGCTGCTTAAGAATGCCCTGCACAATGTCCAGGCGGTTGCTTCCTTCAGGCAAAGGGTCTTCGGCGGCCTTCAGTTGCGTTTCCGTCTCCTTCAATCGCGTACGAACCGCGGCTACGTAATAGATGTCCGCCTTTTCGTAGATTTTGCTGCGGGGACGCCACGGATAAATGCCGTGCGCAAACTTGGCCCGATATTCAAACGCCTTCACGATCAGGAACACGGACCCCAGCACCAGTGTCAGCAGCAGCCATCCTTTGGCGGCTGCCGACTGGGAGCGGCGCGCTGCTTCGAGGGCCAGTACGATGGTGACGCTGGAACAAATGAGAACAAACGTGTTGAACGCGCCCGTTGGCTCGTGCAGATGAACCTCCGACGGCGTCGGCCAGGCCGGCGCGCCGAAACGGATGACGATGTAGGTGCCGATCAGCGCGGCGAAGAACATGATTTCCGTCGACAGGAAAAGCCACATGATCAGCTTGCCCAGGGAAATGGGCAGACCCGGATGATACTGCAGGGCCGTGGAATGGCCGTGCGCGTGGTCGGTCATCAGTACGTTCCCCACATCAGACTCAACAGCAACACGGGTAAATAAACGAGGCTTGCGCGAAGCAGGCGGCGCGCCGTATCGTCGGTGCGCTCTCGGTAAAATGCCATGGCGGCCGCCAGCATGGCCAGCCCGGCCGCGAGTGCCGCGATCCCATACGCCGGCGAAGCGCCGCGATGAGGCAGGACGAACGGCAGCAGGCTGACCGGAATCAGGCTCGCCGCGCCGGCCGCCGCCAGCGTGGCCGCCCGTCGTCCCGATGGATCGACGACAGTCGCCATTTTCATTCCTCCAATTTGATAATCGTGGCGGTAGATCCACGCGATGGCCATGAAATGCGGGAACTGCCACAGGAATAACAGCGTCCACAGCGTCGCCGCCGTGAGATCCAACGGAGTGCCCATGGCCGTCCAGCCCATCAGCATGGGCAACGCTCCGGCCACGGCTCCGACATGCGTGTTGGCTGTAGAACGGGTCTTCAGAGGTGTGTACAACAGCACGTACAGACCCCAGGCCAGCAATCCCCACGCCGCCGTCGCCAGATTGACCATTGCGGCCAGATAGGCGGTCCCGATTACGAGCGATACCAGGCCGAACAGCACCGCTTCCCTGGCCGTCAGACGACCCGACGGCAAAGGCCGATTGGCGGTCCGCGCCATGCGGCGGTCTACGTCCTGCTCAAGCCACTGGTTGGCCGCGCTGGCACTGGCGGCCACCAGCAGCGTTCCCACCAAAGCATGCACCAACCGCGCAAAATCAAGGCCTGCCAGACATGCAGCGGTGACCACCGCGACCAGTTCCATGATTGCAATCTTCGGTTTCGCCAGCTCGATGCACGCCGTCACCAGTCGCCATGCCGCCGGCACGCTCGGCGCGACATCTCGGGACGCACTTGCCTGGTCACCCGCAGCGACCATTCGACCCGCGGCAGGTACGCGCACGTCCGATCCCGTTATGGCGGCTGTTTCCATCATGAACGCCTGGTCACCGGGTGCTGATTCCAATACATGCACTGTTGGAGCCTTTGAATCGTCAGATCGAAGCAAGTGTGCGGCGAGCGCACGGGAATTGCGGCGCTTCCACCCCATCCGTTATCCATTCGTGCCCGTCGTTTCTGGACGACTGCAAGGCAACAGCTCTGGCGGCTCGCAAGGCGACGACGACCAGACTTGCCAGCAGCAGCGAGCCAATCGCCACATGCGCCGTAACCACGTGCGTTTGTAAAGGGCTGCTCGCCTGAATCGTATAACCGGCCGTCCAGCCTGGTTGACCAATGATTGCCGGCCAGCCATAGTTGACCAGCCACGTGCCCGCGCCGAGCAGGACTTGCAGTGTGACAAGCAAGGCCGGCGCGGTGGCCGCCAGCCATATTGCTGTTTGCGTAACGGCCACTCGCCGGACTAGCCAGGCCAGCCACAGGCATTGCAGCCACAGGGCCCCGGCGATGCCGACATGAAACAGGACCGCCGCGACAAACATGTCCGGCCCGGCAGTCGGCGGCATGTGCCGCAGCACTGCACCCAGAACCACCTGGCCGTAGCACAGGACCAGCGTGAGCAGGGCCAACGGCAACACCCGAGATCCCCAGGCCCGGGCATCACTGCGTGCGGCGTCCGTGCCGCGCAAGCTTCGCCATCCGCGCGACAGGCACACGGCCAGCGTGACGGTCAAACCGAAGAACGCAGGCCCGGTGCATCCATGGACCATGGCCAGCGCGCGATCATCCCGGAGCACGCGGAGGCCCCCCAGCACGCCTTGGCCGATCACGCCGGCGAGCGCCGCCGCGCATAGCCAGCGGATCCAGCGTCGGTCGTCCTTTATCCAGACGACCAGTGTCAGCACGATCGTCATCAGCCCGACGAGGGCCCCCAGCATACGATGACCATGTTCCACAAAAAGATTCCACGGCCCGTAAAACCAGGCCTGCCAGGGATAGAGAAACAAATTGTACCCGAATGTGGTCGGCCAGTCCGGAACGGCCATGCCGGCATCCGTCGTTGTGACGAGACCGCCGACCCAGATGAGAGGGAACGTGGCGGCGACCAGCGCGACGGCCAGCCGGAATGGCCACGGCGAGTCGCTCTCGGTGCCGGCTGAAGAACGAGTTGCTTGCATGGGGGCGAAAGAACTCAAAAGGATCGCGTCACGAACGGTGCCGAATTCGCGGCCCGTCGCCGCTATGTTTTTGCTTCCTCGAGCGCGGCGCCGGCGGCTTCCTGTTCCGGCGGTGGCTGAATCTGCGGATAGTAGTCGGCGTCGGATTCGGGAGACCCGTATTCGTATGGCCCGCGGTAAACGACCGGTTGAAAATCGAAGTTTCCGTGGCCCGGTGGACTCGGCGCGGACCACTCGAGCCCGTTGGCGTGCCAGGGATTCCGTCCCGCTTTGGGACCGAAAAACATGCTGTACACAAAGTTCACGACAAACACAGCCTGGCTGGCCACCATCAGGATTGCGCAGTAGGTCATGAATTCATTGAGCGGCTGCAAATGGCGGAACGTCGCATAATGATAGGGGTCGGCCAGCCGGCGGGGAAATCCCACGGCGCCAAGGATATGCATGGGGAAAAACGTGCCGTTCAGGAAAATGAAAGTCAACAGAAAATGGACCTTGCCCCAACCGTCGTTCATGGACCGGCCGAACATCTTGGGAAACCAAAAATAGATGGCGGCGAATACGCCCATCGCCGTGCCGGCGAAAAGGACATAGTGGAAATGGGCCACGATGAAATACGTATCGTGAATGAAAATATCGACGGGTGTGGCCGCCATGAAGATACCGGACAGGCCACCGATGATGAACATGGAAACAAACGACAGCGCGAACAGCATCGGCGTCGTAAGCTGAAGCTGCCCGCGCCAGATGGTTCCCAGCCAATTGAAGACCTTCACCGCGCTGGGCATGGCGATGAGCATGGTGGAGACCATGAACGTCATGCCCAAGTAGGGATTCATTCCGGAGACAAACATGTGATGTCCCCACACGATGAATCCCAGGCCGGCGATGCCGGCGATGGCAAACACCATGGGCTTGTAGCCGAAAATCGGCTTTCGCGCGAAGCAGCTAATAATGTCGGAGACCATGCCCATGGCCGGCAGGATCATGATATACACGGCCGGGTGGCTGTAGAACCAGAACAGGTGCTGCCACAGCAGCGGTTGTCCGCCGCCGGCCTCCATCGGCGCATTGTTGGCTGTGGCGCCTTCCGGCAAGAAGAATCCGGTGTCCACCACGCGATCGGCCAGTTGCATGAAGCCCGCTGCGGTCAGCACGGGCAGCGCGAAGGCCTGTAAGATGGCCGTGATAAACATGCCCCAGATCGTCAGCGGCATGCGGAACATGGTCATTCCGGGCGCGCGCATCTGGATAATCGTGGTCAGATAGTTGACCGATCCCATCATGGACGAGACACCCACGCAGGTGATGCCAATCAGCCACAGCGTCTGGCCGGTCCCGCTGGCCGGCGCGGCCTCGGTAATGACCGACAGCGGCGGGTAGGATGTCCAGCCGGCCGAGGCGGCCCCGCCTTCCACAAAAAAACTGGCCCCGACGGCCAGAAACGCCGGCCACATGAACCAATAGCTGAGCATATTCAGCGTGGGGAACGCCATGTCATCCGCGCCGATCATCAGCGGGATGAGAAAATTGCCGAACGCGCCCGCCAGGATGGGAATGATCACGAAGAAGATCATGATCGTGGCGTGCATCGTGAACAGCATCGTGTAAAACTCGGGAGATATCTGCCCTCCCTCGGACGCGAACAGCAGATTTCCCACAATCGGCATCTCGGCCCACGGCCAGGCCAGTTGCCAGCGAATACCCAGCGCCAGCAGTCCGCCCACAAAGAACCACAGCAAGGTGGAAAACAGAAATTGCAGGCCGATGATCTTATGATCGCGTGAAAACACGTACGTGGTCAAAAAACCACCCGCGTGCACGTGCTCGCCATGTCCCGCATGCGCCAGATCGCCCGCTGCTGTGGAACTCATCGATCAAGACTCCTCATCGCCTGCCGTTTCATGGGTTGCCTGTTGTTCCTCGAACCGCCGCGCCAACCAGGCGTCAAAATCACTGCGTGATTCGACGGTAATCTGGCCCTTCATCTTGTAATGGCCCCAGCCGCAGAGTTCGGCGCAGACCACGTCGAATTTTCCGGTTTCCATGGGAGTAAACCACACAAACTGTTTCATGCCCGGTACGACATCCTGTTTGAGGCGAAAGTTAGGCAGGAAAAAGCTGTGCAGAACGTCCGCGCTCTTGACCGCCAGCAACACTTCTTCGCCCACGGGCACGTGCAGGTCATTCACGTCAAAGATGTCATCTGGAGTGTAAAGCTCGCCGTCCTGCCCCGGGTATCGCACACGCCATTCGAATTGGCGGCCGGTCACTTCGGCCAGCGGCTTGCCGGGAGGCCGGTCCATTTTTTCCATGGCCCACGCGTTCATCTGATAGATGGCGATGAATACCAGCGCGGCGGCCGGCAGAATCGTCCACACGACTTCCAAATGGTGGCTGCCGTGGGTGTATTCCACGGTTTGCCGCTTTCCGGCCTGGTATTTCCATACGAAGGTCACCAGCGTCAATTGCGTTCCCACGAACACGATGCCCGTCAGCCACAGGATAAAATAGAACAAGTGGTCGATGGCGTGGCCGTGCGCGGAAACATCCCGCGGAAACCAGATGCCATACAGTGGGCCGGCTGCCATCGTCGCCACGCCCAGGATCGGTACCAGCAACAGCCAGAACGCCCAGAATTTTCCGCTCATCACATCCGCACTCGCTCGATCGAGGTCTCCATGTGACGCGGCCGGCTTGCTTCCTCATAGGGCAGCGACCGCACGTAATCCACGACATTCCACATTTCTTCCGGCGTGAGCGTCCCTTTGCTGGACGGCATTGGCGTCCCGGTGATGCCCTCGTGAATGCGCCGGAACAGATCGAGAGGACGACGTCCAAAGCGATAGACTCCCAACCGCAGGTTGCGCGGCCGGATGGTTCGAGGCGGCAAGACATCCAACGCGCGGAGATCCGCCTGTTGGTGATTGTCCTCGAATTCGACAACCACCTTATTCCAGTCGTCGTAATCGTTTACCTGCCCGTCGCCCAGCGCGCCCGCCCCGTGGCAGCTCATACAGTTGCCTTTTTTCGCATCGTGAAACAACAGCCTTCCCTTGTTGATCGACGCCACCAGTTCTTTCCGCGATCGCTCCGTCCCGGGCAGCGCCGCCGGTTCGGGTTCCACGACCGCGTCGTACGCTTGTTCCCACTGCGACGCAATCGGCGCGAAAAGCTCATCCACCAGCACGTCGCGTATCTCAGGAATCAGCTCTCCCGCATCGACTTCGTCAAACCAGAAACGCACGAGCGCCTCCTCCATTTGACCCCGCATGCTCAGATATTTGACATACTCGGCCAGCACGTCGATTTCGTCCGAGGGCAGCAGCTTGAACGACGGCATGGCGGTCCCGGCAATGCCTTCCCGCAGCACGGCTCTCAAATTGTCCAGCGTCGGCTTGGCGGCCCGTTCGGTCGACTTCATTTTGAACAGCCCGGGACGGTAATCGCGCGGATAAGGGTTCAGGAACGCGGCGGTCGGGCCCTTACCGTTGCCCGTTATTCCATGGCAATGCGCGCAGTGACGGCGGTACAGGCCGTGCTTGATTCCCAGCTCGTCGCTCCACACGGGGCCGGCAGCCATCCGCAGCTTGTCGACATCCAGCCCCGATTCGGGCGGAACGAAGGGGTCGTTGGGAGTGCCGAACATGGCTGCCAAGATTTCGGCAATCTGAACCTGAATGTCGCCGGGCACTTCATTGGCGGCCATCCGCAGCCGGTTCTGAACAAATTGGGCGTCTGGATGCTGATTGCAGCCGGCCGCGGCGCACACCAACAGGGCGGCCCATGCGAAACGTGGAAAAATTCTTGCCTTGCAAGCCACCGGGTCGGCACCCGGCAGCGACTTGGGGGAACGCGCTTTCATGGATACCATCATCACTGGTCAGCCTTGGAATGCATCCGCTGGGATTTCCAGAGTCAACGGGCGAGTCTCATCGGGATCGAGCTTCAACTTGAAACGGCCTTTGCGGGACCACTTCAGGGCCTTGGCGGCGTCGGTGTCCAGCACTAGCGTGTGTCCCGGCCCAGCCGCCAACTCGTGCCAGACTTGAAATTCCAACTCTTCGCCCGCAGGCAAGTTCTCAATGCGGAAGTTGCCGTCGCTTTGCGTGATGGCGAAGTACGGGTTGGAACGCGGCAAGATGTAAGCCACCATCCAGGGATGGACGTTGCAAAGCACCTGCGCGGGCAGGCTTTCTTCGCGTGTGGGCTGGTAGTCCGTGGAGTCCCCCGAGGCAATCGTCTGATTGAAACCCGCCCCGGCCGACATCGAAATATTGGTATTGTGACCGATGGGATCACTGTTCTTGATCTCGATCGTCTGCCCTACCACCATTCCCATCACGTGCGTCAGGAAGATACATTGCTCCTGGTCAAACAGTACGGTCTCGGCTTCAGGCTGAACCGTTTCATGGACACGGCTGGCCTTGCGCAGGTAGACGGCCACATTGGCAATCCCTCGTGTTTCGGGATCGACGAGCATTACTTGATTCAGCACCGCCTTGCCCCCCGGTGCGCAAACGGCCGCGTCTTTGGTGATCTGAAGCGGTTGGCGTGGCCGAGGCGAATCCGACTGGTCAAACAGAAACTGCCCTTCCAGCGTCGCCCAACCCGTGCCCGTGGCGGCGGTTTGCTCCGCATCGGCGCTGTTGCCCGACGCGGTCTCGGCTAGCGCGGATCGGATCTCAGCGACCCGCTCGGTGCTGACCACCGGCCCGGCTGTTCCCTGCGGTGTGCATCCAGCAAAACACGCCAGCGCGGACCAGGCAACGATCGGCAGCAGCGCACACGGGCAGCGACGCACGACATCGGAATCTCGAATTGCTCCACGTATCTCTTGCACCATGACTCACTTGCCCGCGAACAGTTTGGGGCTCACCGAAAGGTCGCCCAGATCATTGTCGCCGCTGGAAATTTTCAGATCCGCGCGGCCTCGCCGGTCGGTCTTTCCGCCTTGGAAGGACACATCCTTCAAGTACCCTGATTTCTCCTGCCAGAATTGAAATTCATGCTCGCCGACCGGAATATTCTTAATGGTAAACGTGCCATCCTCTGCCGACACCGCCATGTAGGGATCATCACGGACCAGCAGGTATCCGATCATCCACGGATGAATATTACACTGCACGGGCACCGGGCGCCCTTCGGCCCGCGAGATTTGGACTTCGTACGAACCGCCCGCCGGAATCTGCTGGTTAAACGAGTAGGAACTTGCCTTGAAAAAGTCAGCTTTCGTATTGTGGCCGACCGGATCTTCGTTCCCGATGACCAGCGTCTGGTCCGTCTGCAGAAGGGTGATGTGACCTGCGAAGCGGCAATGCAGGTTATTCAACTCGACTTTGTCGGCGGCGTCCGTTTTGTAGTCAGGGTGTATCTTGATCGCTTTGCCGCGCGCGGGCCGAATGTAGACCACGACGTTGGCCAGCCCTCCGTCTGGTCCGACGACCAGCGACTCATTAAGCGGATGATCCTTCGTGCAGACCTCCACATCCTTGGTCACATTCAGTTTTTCTTGTTGGGGTGGATCGCCGTCATAGATGAACCGGCCTTTAAGCGTGCCCCACGCGTCGGCACCGCCGACACTGGCCATGGCGGCCAGCAGGCCGGTCGTCGAACCGCCCGCGGTCGGCTTGTCGGCGGCCGCCGAAGATACGTCCGCTTGGCTCGCCGAGGTGCGATCGACCGACGGTCCCCGGGCCGAGTCGTGCTGCGGATACCACCAGGCAGCCGAACCCGCAACGAGGATCAGCACCATCGAG
>CAZNKT010000103.1:0-6810 GCA_964573605.1 uncultured Pirellulales bacterium | reverse complement strand
GCAATCTTGACACGTACCGACAAGGCACTGCTCATCATCTTTCTCCCATCAAAGGTTGCGGCGTCACTTCCATTTTCAACACCATTTTCAACACCATTGCCAACTATTTTAGGGCCCATTTGATAACCAGATTCTGCTGCCCGGGTTCCCGGCCATGGGGCCATGCAGTGGCCACCCGGAGTGGTGAAAGCGCTTCCGAATTCCAGCATCCAACAAACGGTGCCGATCCGCGGCACGTCCCCGCGCCGATTGGTCCGAAGACATTTCGCTCGTGCCTGCTATTCTTCGTGCGGCCATTTTTGCTCAATTTCCCGCTTGACTGTCCGTTTCGGGTGAAGCCGGAGGTACCATCGCCTGAATCGATAACTGCTTCTCCGCGTAGCGGTCGAAATTCATGAGAAAGTCCACGAGCGCATTGAGTTGCTCGGTGCTGTCGCCCGCGTACAACTCTTGCGGGATCCCCTTGTCGTAGGGAATGTTTACAGGCATTCCCGTATAGGGCAACAGGCGCTTGGGGTTGGCGATCCAGTTTCGCAGCCACTCGGGCCGCAATCGCCGATAGGCTTCTCCCAGATTGGGTGCTAGAGCGACCGGTCTGCCGGCGGGAACAAAGTCTGCCACCGAATGACATTGGATACAGTAGTTGCGGTTCAATATGATCGCCAGCGCATCGTCCATGTGCCGCGGTCGCTCCTTTTCAACGCTGACCAGGTAACTTTGCTGCTTCTGCTCCTCGAATTCGAACGGATAGGGCGCGCCGTCGACGGCCGCAAAGTAGTCGACCAACACCTGCGTCTCGGTGGGCGACAGCGTGAACTTGGGCATCCGCAGCACGGCAGCAGGTCGGATGCGGTGCGGATCCATGAGAAACTGGTACAACCAGTCCGGTTGAACTTTTTCACCTTCGCCCACCAGCGGCGGCGGCAACCATCCCCATGCTTCGCGTGGTTTTACCTGGGGATTGTTTTTCTTCTCGTCGGCAATCACGACAGGAAACAGATATTCCGCCAGGGCACCACCTACGGCCGGGTATTTCGTGATGCCTTCGTCCAGGATCGGTATCGTCTGACCCGCCGGCCACACCTCGCTGTTGAGCAGTGCGGGTTCCCAGAGGACGAACGGATAGTAGGCGTCGTACTCTTGCTCTTCCCCTTCGGCCAGAGGCACGCCGTCTTCATCCACCAGCATGGGTCGGCCCGTGGTTTCACTGTACAGCGGCCTGCCCCGGACGTCCGCGCGCAACCGCCCCCGGCGATTCTCCTGCACCCCCTCCGACATTTGGTCAGGCGTGAAGTGAGGCTCAAGAAACGGGTAGTCACCCGACTCCGCGGGCTCCGGGAAATCGTACTCGTTGTACGAAAACTTCCAGCGTGGCATTTCCAGTATGTGGCACCCGCCACAGTTGAACTTTTCGATAACGTTGCGACCTTCCGCCACGGCCTGTTGACGCGGATCCGGGGCGTATATGTACGATTCGGCCGGGGGTTCCGATACCAGCCCCAGCACGAAAGTGATCACCGCTTCGCGATCCGCCGCGTTGGCTTCGGGATCGAGCGCGTTGAACGTGAATCTCGGCATCCGCAACCGTTCGTTGTATCCCTTGTTCTCCGTTTTCTTGTAGTCGTAGGTGCGCGGCATCCTCAGCTTCTGCCAGATGAATCCGTGCCGACTGTGGCTGTTGATCGCCTGGATGTAGTAGCCCGTATCCGGATCGAAGTCGGTCGGCGACAGACCGTGCCCGTGGTCCGCAGCGTCCGTGTGCTCTGCGTCGTGCACGCCTTTGCCGTCCACGCCGTGGGTTGCCAAAAACTGTTCGATCTGCTCGAATGCCAGCTTCGAAGGATCTTTGCGGCCCCAGTCGGCCAGCGCCGTGCCGATAGGCTTGGCTGTTTCATAGCCGGGAATGTCGTGGCACCCGAAGCAGCCGTATTTGCTGATCGCGCGTTGCCCGACGTACTCCAACTGCCTGTCTACTCGGTTGTCCGGCGTCATTCCCACCAGCACCTGTTCCGCGCCGGTCAGGGAAGGAGCCATCGCGTCGGGAATGCCCTGTTCGACGTAGGTCTCCGCCCGCGTCCGCGGAAACGTCCCTGCCAGGTACTCCAGCGCCAGATCGTGGAGGGCTGCCAATTCCGCCGTGCCCATGTCCGCCGGGTTGGCCGGCGGGACGTCCTCCGGCTGCCAGCCGCCCGTGGAGAGCAAGTACGCCGCGATATCCGCCGCCGGATCGGACACTTTGCCGTCGTCCAGATCAATCGGGTCGAGTTTCATATCCGGCATCTTGGTCCGCACACTGTAGTGGCTGGGCTGTTTCAACCAGCTGTAAAGCCACGCGCGGCCTTTGTCGGTATCGAGCTTGGCTCCCAGGCGCGACAGATCGGGACCCTGGCGCGATTCGATCCCGGGAAACTGCTCGTGTTGATGGCAGGCCAGGCATCCGCGGACCTGGAACAGTTTCCTTCCGCGTTCGACCGACGCTTGCTCGGTCACGTCTTCGGGCGGAACCAGCGGAGTGAAGGACTGGCTGGCATCCTGCAGGTATTTGACCATGGCTCGGATTTCGACAGGTTCATACCGTATGGCCTGTTCGAGCTCTTTGCCCTGCAGGTGTTCCCACTGTCCGAAAAATTGGGGCATCCGGGTCGTCGGCCGGAAGTCGCTGGGGCGCCGAATCCAACTGTATAAGAACATGTAGTCGAGCTTGCTGTTCACATGACGCAGGCTGGGGCCGGCCTTGGTCAATGGGCCCGGTATCTCCGCGTCGGCGAGCAGCGCTCCCAGCGAATGCGTCTGCGGATCGAAACGCGGAGCGGATTCGGGGTTTTCCACGCGGGCCAGGTCGCGATCTACTTCGATGACTTCGTGCAGTCGCCGGCGCTCGATGTCCAGATGGGGTTCTTTGGCCAACGCCCGGGCCCATTTCTTTTCGTCATCCGTTAAAGCGTCATCCGCCTGCACGAGGATCGCGCGAGCCGCTTCGTGGTAGGGTGGCTCGAGACGCACGTCGGGGCCGACGCGTTTCTCGGGACCATCGTATCCACCAATTTCGTGGCATCCGTAGCATCCATAAGTCTTCACCAGCTCGTAGCCCCGCACGAGCTTCGGCGCGGGGGGCTCAGGAAAACGATCACTGGGCAACAACTCCAAAACGTCGTGGTGGCATTTTAAACAGCCGCTCTCCACGAAACGCGTGGGGTACATGGGAAAGATCCAGTGCGGGTTGTCGATCCACCCATACTCTTCATGCCACCTGTTGGCCTCCCGCGGTGAATTGGGGGTGTGGGACGCCCATTTAAAGGACGTGGCGCTGCCCTGCCCGTCGTGGCAGATCGTGCAGCCCATTTCTTCCATTTTGTGGGGGCTGAGCGACCCGACGTAGAGGTCGAGCCGCGGATGCGAGACGAATGGGTGAGGCAGTCCGCGCTGGATGTCCAGCGTTAGCGGCTCGCCCCAGGCGACGTTGGGGCCCAGCAGGTATTGGGCAACTTGACGAGGCTCGTAGATCGGGGCATCCCCGATGTGGCGGATCGCGTCTCCCATCTCCAATCCGGCGGCGGCCGCAAGTGTTTCCGGCCATACGAACTGGACCGTCACATCCGCCGGATCTTGGCGTCCTTCTTCGGCCAGGCGGAATCCATAGATGTCCGCCAGGCGCGCCGCGTCCAGCCCGCCGTTCGAACCGGTTGTTTCCAGCGACTCGGGGCGCGCGTCGGGCGTCTGGAGCGTGATCGTCAGTTGCCGCTCGTGGTGATAGGCCGGTTCGACAGCCGATCCGGGAGCAGACCGGTCGATGTTACGATGGCACGTTGCGCAGCGGTCGAAGCGGGCCACATCGCTGAAATTGTAGTTGATCGTCAAATTGGGCAGCCACACTTGTTCGATGCCAATTTCGGGGGATGTATAGAACGCGTCCAGAATGGGCTGCCTGACGACGAAATCTCCGACCCTCTCCCACCAGCCCTTGACGCTTTCCCGGAGACGCATCATATCCGACTGCGCCTCGTCCAAACGCTTGGCGGCTTCCGCGCGGTCGTCGTTGATCTCCCGCACGATGCCTTCCAGGTCCATGCGATAGGCCTCGACTTCGGCGACGTCGCGCGAAAGCTGAGCGACCCTTTCTTTGAGAACCTCGATGCGCTGCTGGATGGCATCGGCCGGTTGCCCCTGGTGCACGGCAAGGTCGTATTGACTGACGGCTTCGGTGAGGTTGGCTTTCTGGAATTTCTCGGCCCGCGACGCCTTGTCTTCGCCGAGCTGGGCGTGCTTGATGAAATTGTTGAGCGCATCGAGCAGGTTCCGTCGGGCGTCGACGGCCGGCTGCGCGATCTCCTCCAGCGCTTCCTCCGCGGACGTAGCTTCATTCAACTTGGAATAATCCTGCTCGGACACGGTATAGGCCGCGTCGGCGTCCAGCGCTTCCAGGGCCTGCCGCACTGCTTCCGCGGCCTTCTGCAATTCAGGATCATCGAGCAGTCCCTGGAAGTCGTTGTACAACGCTTCCACACGGCCGAGCGCCTCGTCGGGCGCGGATACGTCTTGCGATTCGGCCCAGGCCACCGCGCGCCGCTGGAACTTGCCGATCAGCTCGCCGTCGATCGGTTCTATCTGCGCCAGCGCCAAACCCGCGCGGGCGCGGAGCAGCCCGGTTCGGTCGGGAAACGATTTCTTTTCGGCAAGCCGGGCCCGCACCGTCCACTGGTCAATGCGCCGCACCGACTTCTGCCAGTCCTTGTACTCGCGTGCATGGTCCTCTGTGAACATCCAGATAGTGGCGACCAACATGATCAGCGCCGCCACGCCGAATACGAGGTGCATCCGCTTGATACTGCGCCAGATTTGTTCGTTCGCGGGCATGGAACGATCCCAGCCGTGGGTATTCAAAAGTTCAGAAAGTACTCGGGAATAGCGATGATGTACTTCAGATTAACGGTCCATCGCAGAATCATCTTGATGGGTAGTGCCGCCATGAACAACAGCAGGTTCGTCATCAGCATGAAGCGGATGAAGCCCATCTTTACATAAAACCGCCGCATGACCGTGACAGCCAACAGAGGCGGCAGAAACAAAAAGTAGCCCAGCACCAACGCAATGCCCGGCAATTCTCGCACTACGATCCACAAAAACTCCGTGCCGGTGCCGCTTCCCGGAGGTGCCCTGGGCAATCCGCGGTTTAGCCCCACCACCCAGAACAGCTCCGACAAGTTGACGTTATTCAACGCCTCGACCTTGTGAACGTCCCAGTGCTCATAGGGCCCGAAGAAATTCCAGTTGGGACCGCGCAGCAGTGTGCCCAACACGATCAGGGTAATCCACATCTCCAGAAAGCCGATCTGAAAAATGATGTAGCTGAACTTGCGCTCGGCGATCGTGTAATACCCATTGCCTGCCTTGTTGAAGTCGAGAAACGGGATGGCCATCAGTCCGACGATAATCAGGCTGGGAAGTACGACGCCCGCCATCCACGGATCGTAGTAGACGAGCATCTCTTGCAGCCCCAGAAAGTACCAGGGGGCCTTGGACGGGTTGGGCGTCTTAACGGCGCTGGCCGGTTCTTCCAGCGGAGCCTTTAGAAGGATGCCCCACAGGATAAGCAGCGCTGTCAACGCGATCATGCAAATCAACTCGGTGTAGACCAGGTCGGGCCACACGAGAACCTTCTCGTCCCGGTCCTTTTCCAATGGCGGCAGTCCCCGGCTTATCCGTCCATCATTCTCCACGGCCTGATACGAAGCCAGCCACGTGAAGAAACCCAACAGGTAGACCAACGCCACAATCGGCACGTTATCGGGCTTGGCCACGATGGCGAAAAAATCTTCATTGGTCATGGACAGCCCCAGCGCGAGCAAGCTCGCGTTCAGCAGCGTCCACGCCACCCAGGGCCGCACGAACAGCTTCCGGAAGAAATAGAGCACGACCAGCACGGCGGTCGTGCCAAGCGTATACACCACGGGCCCCGTGCTTTCGTTGACGAATCGCTGTATGGACGCCGGCATGGACGGCATGATTTCGGGGTTGCCGCTTGCGCCAAGCGGCGCAAGGATCACAAACAGCATGGCAAAAGCCAGCCATGCCAGCGCCAGGGGTCCGCGCCCGCTGCGCCAGCAAGAGAAGGCGGCCACGCCGTTGATGGCTGCCAGGGCAACGTAGTACACGCCGAGAAAAGTGCCCGCCGTGTTGTAGAAAGCCTCAAGGCTGTGAAAATGCATGTTTGCGGAAGCAGCGCTGCGCGCCCAGCCGTGCGATCGATGCGGCGCGGCTTACAGGGGACCGCTGATTCCTCCATCCTTTCGTACACGCCAGAAATGAATCGCCATCAAGAAAGCCGCGGCCAGCGGTATGGCGATGCAATGCAGAATGTAAAACCGATTAAGCGTCTCTTCACCGACCTCGCGCGCGCCCAACAGCGCGAAACGGGCGTCGGACGCGTTAGTGATCATATCGATGCCACCCAGGCTGAGAAGCTGTTGTCCGGGACCTTCGTGACCCAGCAGCGGAGTCGCGCGGGCCATGTTGGATCCGACCGTGATCGCCCAAATCGCCAACTGGTCCCAGGGAAGCAGGTAGCCCGTGAAAGACAGCAGCAGCGTCAGCAAGAGCAGGATGACACCGACCACCCAATTGAATTCGCGCGGCGGTTTATAGCTGCCCGTCAAAAAGACCCGGTACATGTGCAGCCACACGGTGATCACCATCGCATGGGCGCCCCAGCGGTGGATTTCGCGCATGATCCCCAGCGAATGCACGTCCCGCAGGGCAAGAATGTCGTTGTACGCCCACTCCAACGTCGGACGATAGTAGAACATCAACAAC
>CAZNKT010000102.1:0-20966 GCA_964573605.1 uncultured Pirellulales bacterium | reverse complement strand
CGGCCTCGCTGTAGATGGCCACTGTTTCCACGTCGAGTTCGCGGCACGCACGGAAAAACCGCAGCGCTATATCACCTCGGTTCGCGACGAGAATTCTTTTGAACATGTGCGGGTCAAGCGTCCTTACCAATCAAGACACTCGAGGCGATGCGGCCGCCTGTCGAGAGCACCAAAGCGTCACCGGTTCGACAAGCGCGGCGACAGATCAACCGCGGGTGTCCACTCGAAACAGCGGCTGGCCGAATTCCACCGGATCGCCGTTGTCTACCATCACGGCGACAATACGCCCCGAGCATTCGGCGGGAATCTCGTTAAACACCTTCATAGCCTCGACGATACATACCGTCGATTCAGGCTCGACCTGATCGCCGACCTTGCAGAAGGGAGGGGCATCAGGACTGGGAGCCGCGTAATACGTCCCCACCATCGGGCTCTTGATCAGAACGATGTTTGTCGCGTCGGCCGCCGCCGCAGGTTCCTGAACAGCAGCATTAGCCGCAGACGCACCATCCGCGCGCGACGGCGCTGCCGGCACGGGTGCTGGTGGCGTGGGGGACAACGGTACGTTTGCGGGTCCGCGCCGCAAGCGGATGCGCTGATCGGACTGACGCAAATCGATTTCCGCTAGATCGTGCTCGTTCATCAACTCGATTAGACGGCGAATTCGACGAACCTCAAACACGTCCCCCTGATTCCCTCCGGAACTGGACATCCCAACTCTCCGCAAAACCCGGCGAACACCCACACATCCGACAACCCCTGGTACAGGCGCCGCGGCCGGCGTCCCTTCCGAACCTTGGCCGGTGCCGATTAGCCGACAACACTTGCATCCAACGGTTTCGCAACCGACGTCAGGACCTCGTGGCCGGACCGCGTGACGAGAACGTCGTCTTCGATCCGCACACCGCCCCAACCTGGCAGGTAGATGCCCGGTTCGACGGTCACCACCATACCGGGCTTCAGGACCGCTTTCGCCCTGCGGCGAAGTCCGGGAGCCTCGTGTACTTCCAGTCCTATGCCGTGCCCCAGTCCGTGCCCGAAAGCAGCGCCAAACCCTGCCTTTTCTATGATCGATCGGGCCGCCCGGTCGACCTGACCGCAGGTTGCTCCCGGCTTGATCGCGCGGATCGCCGCCAGCTGAGCTTTCAACACAACTCCATATACACGGCGGAGTTTCGGCGAGATTTTACCGGTGACTACGATTCGCGTCAAGTCGCTCACATACCGGTCCCCACGCGCGCCCCAATCGACCAGTACAAAGTCGCCGTCTCCGATCCTCTTCCGCGTCGGGGTCGCGTGAGGCAGCGCCGCGCGGGGGCCTACGGCCACAATCGACGGAAAACTGCACCCCTCCGCGCCGAATCGGCGGAGCTGGTATTCCAGATCGGCCGCCACCTCCTGTTCGGTCTGGTCCGGGCGGAGTGCCGCGCGGATCACGTCAAACGCGCGCTCCGCCAGACGAATGGCATCGCGAATCGACGTGATCTCGCGGCGATCCTTGACCATCCGCAATTCTTCCACCAGCCCCGTCGTGGAAACCATGACGCAATCGGGCAACTGGCGTTCCAGCAGCCCGCACAATGCCACCGTAATCGATTGCGCCTCGACGCCTAATCTTCCGATGCCAGCCGACTTGACACACCGTGCCACCCATTCCGACTGCGGAACTTCTGGCGAACGGATCGCCAGGTCGATTCCCGGGCACTCCTCTTGCAGCTGCGTCGTGTAGCGCGGGTCGCTGAGGATCCCGGTGTGCCCCCGGCCGATCAGAAGATAACTGTCGTCGCCGGTAAACCCCGTCAAATAACCGACGTTGGTAACGTTCGTCACAAGCAGTGCATCGGCCCCGGCGGCACGAACCAGTCGCCTCAAACGGTCCCGTCGGGTTTGATAGCTGCTCATTTTGCGAGTCTCCTCGTCTCCCGGGTCTGCACAGGTCCGGCCAGTAATATAGAATGGCGCGCAAGTCAGGTAATGTAGCCGTTAGGCTCCGCAATTCAACCTTTCCGCGACCTGAGTGAATCGTCATGCCAATCGATTTTCGCAGCGACACCGTGACATGTCCCACCCCGGCCATGCGCGAAGCCATCGCCGACGCCCTGGTGGGTGACGACGTTTTTGACGAGGATCCGACGATGCAAGCCCTGCAACGGCGCACCGCGTCGTTGCTCGGCAAAGACGACGCCATTTTCGTTCCCTCCGGCACGATGTCCAACCAGGTCGCTGTACGGCTGCATTGTCGGCCTGGAGACGAATTCCTGTGCGAAGCCGGTTCGCACATCCTCAATTACGAACAGTCTGCGCACGTGCAGTTGAGCGGCGTGACAGCGAGACCCGTTACGGGCGATTTTGGTGTCCTTAAGGTCGAGGACCTTCAAGACCAGATTCGTCCGGCGAATGAGCATTTTGTTCGGACTCGGATGGTGACGCTGGAAAACACGCATAATCGAGGCGCCGGACGGATACAGCCGATCGAGTCTGTTCAGGCCATCTGCCGGTGGGCGCACGCCAACCGATTGACCACGCATTTGGACGGAGCACGCTTGTTCAACGCCGTCGTCGCCACCGGTATCAAGGCGGCGGAATGGGCGAGTCATTTCGACACGGTCAGCGTCTGTTTCAGCAAGGGGCTGGGGGCACCAGTGGGGTCCGCGCTGGCCGGGCCCGGCGATTGGATTCGCGAAGCCCGCCGGCATCGCAAGGTGCTGGGCGGCGGAATGCGTCAGGCAGGCATCATCGCGGCCGGAGCCCTCTACGCACTCGAGCACCATGTCGATCGCCTTGCCGACGACCACAAAAACGCTTCGGATTTGGCCGACGCGATTCGCGCGCTGGACGGCCTCACCCTGACGCCACCCGATCCGCAAACCAACATGGTCATCTTCGAAGTCGCTCCCGAACTGGGCGCTGCCGCCCAGTTCACCGAAAGGCTCGCCCGCCGCGGACTTCTTATGCTGCCCATCTCCGCTACGCGAGTTCGCGCGGTCACGCATCTTGATTTGAGTGCGGCACAGGTGCGGCAGGCCAGCGAAATCCTGCAAGAGGTCGTTCGAGCCCAATTCGCCAGCAAGGCCTGAGTCATCGCGATCCATGGCCGTACCGCACAAGAGATACTGGCTCACCGTTGTCGCATTGGGCGTCCTACTCCTGCCCGTCGCACTCCTTGTGGCGGGCAATGCGATGGTGCGACATCTCGTCACCGCGCAATTATCGGCGCTCGACGCCGGCGATGTCCGGATTCGCGCCGCCAGCGCGGGACTCTTTTGCCACACGCTTCGCGGAGTTTCGTTAACAAAGCCTGAGCGCAGTAAAGATCCGTGGCTGACGATCGAGAAGACCGTCGTGGACCTGCCGTTGTGGCGCGTGCTCGTGGGACGCTTGACGCCTCGCATTGTCCTGGCCCAGGGCGTGCACGTGCACGTCGATACGGACGGCCAGACGGAACTGGCCGACGTGTTGCATACGGCCTTCGCCCAGCGCCTTCCATGCCGCACACTGTATGTCGAAATAGACCAGGTGGCAACACCACAACAAGCGTTCACCGGACATACCGTCGTCCTGCAGGCGCACAGCGCTGGCGATCGCCTGTCCGTCGTCGTCCGGCCGCGACGCGGCGATGGCAGATTCGGTGGCAAACGGTCGACATGGTTCGCGCGATGCCGTTTGGACTACTCAAAGAGACAGGGATTGGCCGTCGTGCAAGGCCTCGACCTGCCTCTCCGCAGCGACGCGATGAGGGGAATCTCGCTGGGACCGCTAGAGCTGGCATGGCTGCAAGGACGCGCGCAATGCGATTTCGATGGCAGCTTCCGGTTCAGCGAATTAGAGATCCTGAACTCCACGCTAAAAATCGATGCGCGGCAGTTGACGCTGAAATACGCAGGCGTTCCCGCCAGTATCGAAGGTGGGCGGTCGCGGGCAGTGTTCGAAAACGGTCACCTGCAACTGGTGGGCGAGCAACTGCGCCTTGCCGAAGGCGTTGTGGACGTGGACGCCCGCCTGGATCTTCGAAGAACGAATTGGAACGGGACAGTCGCTTTGCAAGCGGACGGCTTGAGCCTGAATGTTCTTCTCCAAGGCAGCCCCTATCCGGTCCGCGCGGAGGGAACGCTGTCACTGGACGCCCAGGCGAACCTGCGCGGTATCACCGACGGCGTCCGCTTGGAGGCAACGGGGCAGGGCAGTGTGGACAAGGCTCGTTTCCATGACATCCCGGCCGAGTCGTTGGACGTCGAGCTGCTGGTGAAGCATGGCGAGTTTCGACGGGATGCTCCGCCGCAGTACGAGGGTCTCGTGCAGATCGATGCGGCATCCCCATCGCTCGATGCCGGGCAACTCTTTTCGCTTCCGCCGCTGAAGCCATACAAACCCACGCCGTTGCCGTCGGGCCGGCTATCCGCAGAAGGCAGTTTGACGATGCCCCTGCATTCCATCACCGACCCAGAAACCTATCGAATGAACGTACGCCTGGAAGGTCATGACGCGCACTGGCGAAATGTCGAAATCCCGCATGCGGTGGCCAGGCTGATGTACGAAAAAGGCGCGCTCGAAGTCCAAGAGGCGAAACTCCGGATCGGCCAGCAGGGAAACATCATCGCGCGTGGAGAAATCGGCCTGATTCCGCGCGGCAAAGTCAGGCTGGAAGGCCGCCTGCAAGACGTCAACTTGAGAGAGGTCGGTCGGCAACTGGTCGACGCGATGCCAATGCCTCCCGCGCATCTGTCGGCCGAATGGAACGCCACTGTTGGAGCGGACGAATGGACGCAAATCGATCGATGGGAAGCCACGGGGACGCTGGCCGTGTCGCCGGTAAAGCTGGATGCCGGCACGCTGACAGAGACAACCGCATCGATACGCGTCGATCGCGGCCGACTCGAGGTTTCCGACGCGCGAATGCGGGTGGACAACGCCCTTATCAGCGGCGGCGGTTTTGTCGAATTAACCGCGCCGTATCGCTTTCAGGCACAGGCGGAGGCGCGCGGCATTCCGGTGGCACCGTGGCTGGGCGCCGCGGAAATTGACCTCAACCAGCCGGTGCAGGGAATGCTTCACGGAACGACCCGGGCCGACGGGACTGTCCGTCCCTGGCACTATGCATGTCACGGGACGGTATATGAATCGTCCGTTACGGTGGCTGATCGGACTGTCGATGTTGCCACACTTCGATGGTCATTGACTCCGGAAAGATTGGAAGTATCCGACGCCGTGCTGGAGGTGGCCGGGGGCCAGGTCCGCACTTCGGCGCGCATTCCCCTCGTCGACCAACGCCGTATGGAGTTGCAAGGACGGTTTGAGGCGATGAACCTCGCCAAACTGGCGGAGGGAATGGGAGATTTGTTCCCTGTTCCGCAAACCAGCGCGGCGGGCGATTTCCAGTTTCGTGGCAGGACATGGCAAGAATCCGAGGGCCAGATCACATTCGCAGTGCCGTCGCTCAAAACGTTCAAGGCCCAGATGCGATCGGTGCGGGGCCGGATGGATTACGACAAGGGAGCACTGAAGCTTCGCGCGGAAGCGGACACTCTCGGCGGTGCGGCGCGCCTGCAGGCGGCGGGCAAACTGGATACGTCCGCCTTCGTCGTGCAGGACGTTCGAGGCACGCTGAGCTGGCAGGGTGTCGCGCTGCAAGAGACCGCGAATCGGCTGATGTCTCGCAGGCCGATCCCGCCGCTACAGGGAAACGTGAGCGGCCAGGTGGACTTCTTGTTTCCGCCCGGTCAGCGTATGCCGAATCTGGCCGGCGAGCTGACCGTCGACACCATCGCGTATGGCGACGAGCTGATCGCACGACAAGCCACTGCTCAAGTCGTATTGGACGACCAAACGCTGCAAGTCCAACAGCTCGAAGGCCCGATCGGCAACGGTTCTTTTCGGGCGGACGTCCAGGTGCCTCTCCGGGATCCACGCAGCGCGTCGTTTCAGGCCCGGTTCAACCGCGTGGCGCTGCGCACTCTGCAGCCGTGGCTTCCCTCTGAAATAACTGGCGTGCGGGGGAGCGTCAATGCGCAGCTGCGCGGTCGCGCGGGAGACGTTTGGCGCGGGACAGGTACCGCGCACGTCGATCGAGGCCAGGTGGGGGATTTGTCCGCCAATCAGGTACGCTCCGCGTTCCGCTGGTCGGTGTCGCCGGATTCGGGCACGATGTCGGCCCGTGGAACACTCCGCGCCGTGCAGCTCGCCCGCGGCGACTTGCGAGGAGACTGGGCCATAACGTGGAATCGTCGGCTCGCTCTGCAGACGGATCTTCACGTGCGCAAGGTCGACATGCAGTCTCTTTCGAAGTGGATACCGCGTTTGAACGAAACGTTGCGGGGGCGGCTGGAAGGTCACGTCACGCTGCAATCTCGGAATGCGGAATCACTGGCCGACTGGAATGGCAGTTTCGATTTGAAATTGCGCGAATCCAACATTTTTGTCCTGCCCGTGATCAGTGCCATGGCGGCGACCTTGGGCGTCGCTGCGCCCCGTTCCTTGAGCGTATCTCAGATCGTCGCTCGCGGACGGCTGCGACGGGGCAACGTGACCGTGGAGCGGATGACCATGCAGGACCCTGACGTGCAAATGTGGCTCGACGGCACCCTATCGCGTTTTGGAACGCTCGACCTGAATGTTACGGCCGACGCGCCGGGCGCGTACGCCGTTGGCGTGGTCACGGGTCTGTTGCGTCCCACGGACCTGCTCCAGCGCCGGCTCCTGTTTCTCCACGTGGGTGGAAGTTTGCGAAACCCCGTCGTGCGGCCCAGGACGGAAGAATTCCTGCAGCAGGAACTCATACGGTTTTTCCTGCCTGTCCTCACACCGTGACCGGATCCGTGGCAATATCCGAGCATTAGGCTGTCCTGCGGAGCCTCGATTCAAGGACACTGGACTGCCTGCTTAAACCGCTAGCACGCCAAAGACGGCTTGACGCGGCGTGCCGATTCAGGGACATTCCGCGACCCTTTGTTCCCGCGCCATTCAAAGTCTCTTAGCCATGCGCTGCCGGTCGTACCTTCCATTTTGCGCGCTCTGCTACCCGCTGGTTCTGGTAGCCTTGCAGCCCGGATGCAGTTCAAGTTCCGGATTGCTGTTTCGCCCCCCGCCTCATCGTCTGCTGGAGCGTGCCGAGGTTATCTCCCAGGGAACGATCGGACAGGATGGCCTGCCTCGCGAACTGCTCCGGAGCGTGTTGCCCGAGTATCGCGTTCAGCCCGGGGACGCGCTGCTTATCGAGAGCCGCGATCGAGAACAGGCGATTCCCGTTGCGGCAGACCAGACCGTGATGCCGGATGGGACCGTTCACCTCGGGCGGTACGGACCGATTGTTGTCGCCGGCATGACAGTGACTGAGATTGAACAGGCAGTGTCAGACCGGATTCGGGCCGAAACGGCCCCCGAACAAAACGAAGAGGCCCCACGGGCGACGGTACGTTTGATCGATCCGCAGGGCCAAGTCTACTACGTGTTGGGAGAAGTCAACGCGCCGGGTTCGTTCCCCGTCATCGGTCGGGAAACCGTGTTGGACGCCATCGTTGCTGCCGGGGGCCTGGCCGACAATGCCGATCGCCATCGCATCATTTTCACGCGTCCGTCGGAGGATGCGGACTTTCCCTTTGTCCGGCTGATCTGCTACCGCCAGATCGTCCAATTGGGCGATACGTCAACCAATTTTCAAATCGAGCCGGGGGACCGCGTGTTTGTCGCCAGCCAGACGTGCACGCGCAGCATTTTCGCCACATTCTTTCCCCACGTGGGCGACCGATGCTCACGCTGCGACGGTGCGGCGTGTGCATCCTGCTGCCCGTCATCTTGTTCCCCTTGACCCCCGCGCGTGACAGATTTTGACCCACCGAGTACACTCGATGGTCACGGGGCAGCATCGCGACCGTTGAGAGGCCGGGTTATGAAGGACGGGTTCCCTGGGCGCCGAATTCAAGGCGTGCTTTGGCTTTGGCTCGGTCTATCCCTGGCGGGCACACCGCCGGCAGAGGCGCTGGACAACCCCATCCCCGCACCGATACCGACGTCCACGATTCGCGTCGGGCTGGAGACGGTCGCCACGGGCCTCGTGGCACCTAATCTGCTGGTCGATCCGTCCGACGGCACTGATCGATTACTGGTGGTTGACCAACCGGGACAGATCTGGCTTATCAAGGACGGCACGCTCCTCGAGACTCCGTTTCTGAACGTTTCGGATCGCCTGGTCAGTCTAAATACGTTTTTCGACGAACGAGGCCTGTTCGGCCTGGCATTGCATCCTCAGTTCTCCATGCCGGGAACCGGCGGCTACCGGCGGCTTTACACGTATACCAGCGAGCCAAACATCGGAACGGCCGACTTCGTTGACGGTACGATCAACACCGACCATCAGAGCGTCGTTGCCGAATGGCTCGTTGACGCGAACAATCCAGACGTCGTTGATTCGTCGACGCGACGAGAAATCGTGCGGATCGATCAGCCCCAGGCAAACCACAACGCAGGAATGCTCGCTTTCGGACCCGACATGAATCTGTTCATCGCGCTGGGAGACGGCGGCAACGGGGACGACCAGGGAGACGGTCACAGCCCCCAAGGTAACGCGCAAGATTTGGAAAAGGTTCATGGCAAGATTTTGCGCATCGACCCGCTGGGCAACAACAGCGCCAACAGCCAATACGGGATTCCCGGGAACAATCCGTTTACGACCGATCCCAACGCCATCGACGAAATCTTCGCCTACGGCTTCCGAAATCCGTTCCGCTTCAGCTTTGAACTTGCCGCCGACGGGACCCAGACTGACAACATGATCATTGCCGACGTGGGGCAACACGACATCGAAGAGGTCAACACGATGGACGTGTCTGTTGACGGGGGATCAAACTTCGGATGGCGCGTGAAAGAAGGCACGTTCATCTTTGACGAAGGAGGTCCCGGAGTCGATGGCGACGTCACCGCCGACAGCCCCGGGCAGCCTCCCGGACTAGTCGACCCGGTCGTGCAGTACGACCACACCGAGGGCCGGGCGATCATCGGCGGGTACGTCTATCGAGGCAACGAAATCGCCGGTCTTCAGGGCAGCTATGACTTCGCGGACTACGAGGGCCCGGGGATGGGCCGGGGGCGGATCTTCGAAACGGATCTCGACGCCGCAAATCCGCAAATCCGAGAACTCCTGCTGGACGACGGTCCGTTGGTCACGGGAGGCCAGTTCGATTTCAGGATTAAAGGTTTTGGCCAGGACGCAGAAGGCAACGTCTACGTTCTGGCCGGCGAGGGCTTCGGTTTGGAAGGTTCCACCGGCACGGTGCTCCGCTTGGTACCCATTTCCGGAGATATGGATTGTGACGGAGACGTCGACTTCGATGACGTCGACGACTTTGTATTGGGTCTGACGGACGCCGCCGGCTACGAGGCACTGTACGGCGTACCGCCGGCCACGAAGGGTGACATGGATGCGGACGGCGACGTGGACTTCGATGATATCACGGGATTTGTGGGGGAGCTGGGCGTCGTCCAGAGCGTGCCGGAACCGACCACGGCGTGGCTGGTCGTCGCGGGCGGCCTGTTCGGGTGCGCGTCCTCACTGGCCGGGCCCGCGTTGCAACTCGGCACAGCGGCTGTCCGACAGATCCGTTCCTGATGAACAACCGCCACTCAAGATGGGAACAATTCGGCGATCGGCCGACCTTCGCTGAGCACCGGAAACGGCCGGCCGGCCGTGTCGTGGAAGACGCGGCTGGTGTCGATTCCCAGTACGCCATAGATTGTCGACAGCAGACATCCTGGCGAATACGGTTTTTCAACAGGGAACGCCCCGTGCCGGTCCGTGCTCCCAATCACCTGTCCCATCTTTAATCCGCCACCCGACAGCAGCACCGACATCGCGCCGGGCCAATGGTCGCGGCCCGCGTCTTTGTTGATGCGCGGTGTCCGCCCGAATTCTCCCATGACCACCACCAGTACCCGGTCGTCCAACCCCCGTTGATGAATGTCCTCCACCAGCGCCGATACCGCCTGGTCCACGCGGGGCAGCGAGAAACTCTTTAACGTGGAAAAGTTGTCTTTGTGCGTGTCCCATTCGCCGCCCGAAAGAGACGTTACATAAGTGACACCGGCTTCGACGAGTCGACGCGCCAACAGCAAATTCTGGCCGATATTCGTGCGCCCGTATCGATCGCGCGTCCGTGGATCTTCCCTGGCAATGTCGAATGCGTCCGCCGCCTGGCGGCTGGTGATCATCCGCATCGCGTCGCCGTAAAAACGGTCCAAGCCGCCCATCTGCCCGGCGGCGTCGATATTTCGACGCAGGCCGTCCAGGTCGTCTAACAGCGAACGCCGATGAAGCACACGGCGCCTGGATAGGCCGAGGGTCGGTTGCAGATTGCGCACTCGGAATTCATCCTGGTTCGGATCCATGCCGACATGGAACGGCTCGTACGCTGCTCCCAGATAAGCGGCCCCCGGAAAGGCCAGCCCCCGTGGCACGGCCACGTAAGGCGGAAGCACCGGTGAGTTTGCGCCACGCAAGCGTGCCGTAATCGAACCGGTCGAAGGATGTTGATTTCGACCGAGTGTCGCCAAGCGGACGTCGTAGCCGGTTTGCATCCAATGCGAACTCGGCAGATGGCTCGAATTGGTATGCGTCACGGATCGGATGAGCGCCATCTTGTCCATGACGGCAGCCTGCTGGGGAAGTAATTCCGAAACCCGGATACCCGGCACGGATGTGGAGATCTCGCGGAACTCTCCACGCACTTCCGCCGGAGCGGACGGCTTCAAGTCATACATGTCGAGATGACTCGGCCCGCCGCCCAGGAACAACTGGATGACGGCCGTATCATTCGGCGATGCCCCGCGTCGCGACGCTGCGGCTCGCCGGCGAAGCAAACCGCTCAATGTGCCGCCACCAAAAAGCAGCGTGCCGACTTTCAACACGCACCGCCGATTGACACGATCGCAGTTGCGAAACGTTCCTCCTACCACGTCCAGCATGCAGCACCTCTGCAAACCCGGATGCGCAAGTGAACCCGCCGTGCCAACAGTCTACCTGTTCGGTCACCCTCCCACAACGCGACACCACCCGGTGCCGTTGATCGTCAAAAAAAATCGCCAAACAAACATCACCGTGCATCAAAGGAGCCTGCGATACCCGCTGCCGGTCGGGCGTCGTCATGCCAAGCGAGAAAAAAATTGCCACCGGCACCGGTAAATCGCCGGCTCGTTGGTGGTTCCAGAGGACCAAAGTACAATAGGGGGAGGGGCAGACGCGCCGCGAAACGTGCACGACAAAACCTTCCACTCTCGTCTTCATGATGCTGGCCCTGTGATGGATTTTATGGATCGGCCGCCACTGGAACGGCCCGCTTGGCGAACATGCGGTATTCTGGCCGTGTCCGTGGCAGTGGCGACGCTGGCCTGCCGTTACTCGAAGAGGGAACGCAGCCCGGCGGCCAGGCCCGTCCCGGCTGTGTCCGGCAGTCATCGGATGGGCGCCGCCGAGAAAGACCAACGCGCTGAACCGCACGAGGCGTCCCCTTCCGTTGCGCCAGCCGGCGACGGAACGGGGCTGTGGTTATCGCCGACCCAGGGCCATCCAGTCGCTCTTGCATACCTGCCCGTGGGAACGGAGATGATCGCCGTGCTGCGGCCCGCAGACATTCTGACTCACCCCGAGGGCGCCAAGACGGCCGAACTGCTCGGACCGTATCTCGGCGGCAGCCTGTCGCAATGGCAGCAGGAGCTGGGTATTCCGTGGGAACGGATCGAGCAGATAACGGTGGGCATGCCCTCTGCCGAGGCGGTATCCACACGACCAACGTGCGTGATCGTATCGCAAACGCCGCTGGACGCATGGAGGCAACAGCGGCTGGATGCCGGCGTTCGTATCGTGCATCACGGCGCCGATGAATACTTTGTGCACGATCGCACGGCGTTCTTTCTTCCCACGGATGCTGCCGCGTCCACACTGATCGTGTGTCCGGCGGAGGAAGTTCGAGCCATCGTGGAGGCGGGTCAAACACCGCCGCCGTTGAGACGGAGTGTCGAACGGCTGGTGTCCTTCACCGACGCCGACCGACTGGCAACGGTAGTTTTTCCACCAACCTATCTGTCGGCGGCATTGACACCGTACTTCGGCGATGGCTGGCCGCGTATGAAGCAATCCCTCGATTGGCTCCTCGGTCATGATATTCGCGCCATCCATATGAGCCTTCACGTGGATGAGCATTTGTTTATCGAACTCCAAGTGGCAGGCGCATTGCATGTGTCCCTTTCCAAATGGGCCGCTGCCGCGCCGGCCCGGCTGGATAAGATTCTTGATCAGCTCGCGCGCCGCTACGCGTCCCTGGACCGAGAAACCTACGGTTTCGAACTCTTGGAAAAGGGCCCCGACATGCTGGCCGCTGTTTCGGCACACACGCGCGTGTTGGAGTTGCGCGATCACGTCGTCATGCGTTGCTACCTTCCGTCCGTGGCAGCACACAACCTCGCCGCGCTGGCGATGCTATCTTTGAATGGTCTCTAAAACGACTCTCGATCCCTGGAATTAAAATCGCGTGCAACCTTTCAGCGATGGTTCCGCCGAGCAATCAAACCGTGGAGATTCTCTCGATCGTCATCCATCAAAAGAAATAAGAGAAATGGAGCCTTATAGCATTGTCTGCATGACGTGTCACGCGCGTTTGAGGGTGACGCGCCCCGAAGCTGTCGGACATGTGGTGCCGTGTCCGCGGTGCCAGAGTATGGTTCACGTCATCGCACCGGGCGATGAAGGCCCCGTCGCGGACGACGCTGGACAGTGCCTCGACGGCGAGCCACCCGCCGGCAACGATCCGCTTGTCCCACCAGGGGGTCATCGGCGAATCGCGATTACGGTAGCAGTGGGCGTTTTGATGTGCGGCACGGTGGCCGGGACTTTGGCAGTCTGGATCGGGCCGCGCGCTCCAACACCCCAACCCACGCTGGCAACACCGACCGCCGCGAACCAAGGAACAAACTCCGGCCGGAAAGAGTCTTCCTCCGCCGACCAGTCGAACGCCCCTCCGTACGCGGACGGGCCCCCATCCGCCCACGTTGCGGCCGCGCCGGAGGCCGGCCATCCGTCCGCACCAGACGCCGATGGGGCCACCGAGGCAGTGCGACCCGCGCGCGACATCGACGCTGATGCCGCGGATCGAACAACCCCCGAGCCTGACGTTGCCGCGATAAGCAGCCACCGACAGGCCGCATCAGATTCGGTCGATTCGGCCGGCGCCCGCGGTGAACACGAGGAACATGAACAACACAACGAGCCACGCAACGTGGCCCAAGTCCGCCCGGCCGAACCGGCTTCGGAACCCCCTCGGTCGATCCCTGCAGCCGATCATCGCCCCCAGGGAGTCCCGGCCATTCGCAAGGTGGACACACCATCCGAACCGGCCCGCACCGCATCCCTCAAGACCAGACTGGGCTTGCGTTTGAACTCGATTTCGGTGCACGAATCCCCTCTGGCCGGGTATCTCGCATTTCTGTCCGAATTGTCCGCGGTGCCCATCACGCTCGACGTGGATGCGCTGGCCAGCAGAAAGCTTACGCCCATGGTGCCCGTTTCTCTATCCGCTCAAGACGCGATGATTGCAGACGCCCTGCGGCGGGTTATCGCGCCGCTGGGTCTGGTGGCCACGATCGAAGACAATCGGCACGTGGTCATCACAACGCGAGAAGCTCCGCATGTCGTCCAGCGGGTCTACGAGATCGACGACTTGCAGCGTAACGGGGCAAAACTTCGCGACGTGGCAACCACCTCGCCCCTGGCGGAATGCCTGCGCGCGGTGATTGCTCCGGGTTCGTGGACAGCGTCCGGCGGCAGGGGAAACATTGTTGAAGGGCCCGGTCGGCTGACGGTCACGCAATCACACGCCGTGCACGGGCAGATTGAAGCGTTTCTGGCACGCCTGCGGCAGGCACGGGGATACCCGGGGGGGCAGACGAGCGGTGCGCCGGAAGCCGGTTCGGCGGCCATTGCGGGGGACCGAACCGTCTCGGTGACCTTCGTGGAACCCGTTCGCCTGGCGCGACTCATGCGCCAGTTGGAAATCGCCGGGGGCATTCAATTCGTGGTGGACTGGCGGAGTCTGGAATCGCTGGGACTTACCCCGGACACGCAGGTAACTTGTTCCGTAACCGACGTGCCGGTCGATGTCGCGCTGAGCAGCCTGTTGAAGCCACTTGGCGCGGACTGGCGACTGCTGGACGACTCCGTCGTACATGTGTCAACAAGCGCGCCGACGTTCGTTCACAACCCGGTGCTGCTTCCGGTGGCGAAACACATCGAAGCCGGGTGGACTCCCACCGACCTGATGAACATGCTGGACGATGCGGCAAGCAAAAATCCACAAGTCACATCTGCGTCGTGGGAAGCGATCCGTTACGATGCACCCAGCCGCCATGTCGTGCTGGCGGGCCCGCCCGATAGGCGGCGCAACATCGAGCGGATCCTGAAACAATCGCCACGCCCTCTGAAACAGAGCGACTGAATCTACCGTGTGGTCCGGAAGTCCTGCAAACTCACGAGCCGAATGAATCGTGCTCGGATAGATATTGTTCGCACCGGGGGCACGTCGCGAACCAGTACGGGACATCTTCCGAACAGTTGGGACACCGCTTCGTATGGCGGATGGCGGATCCTCCGAGCAGGCTCATCGAGGAGCTATCCCGCCCGGAGATACGCTGGTCAAGCACGGATGTGTTGTCGTTCTCTTCATCGTCCGTGTGGACCTGCTTGGAGCGATCAGAGGAAGACGACAGCATGGCCGCGACGTCGGCGTCGCTGATCATCTTAGGGACAGCCACCCGCTGCTTACAGAACGGACACAGTCCCGTCTTGCCAGCGTACTTGTCCTTGACTTTCAACTGGTGCCCGTTGGGACACGTGATTTCGATTGCCATGGCAGGCCCGTCGGCAGCAACCGCTTGCGCGCGGCCGAACGGCCGCGCCGTCAAATACAACGCCCACCTCCTCCCTGTCCACGCGCCTCTCCCTTCAACTTCCTGCCTCTCTTAATGATTCTACATGGGTCCCCGGGCGCGTGCAATAACGCTTATTTCTTCTTGACCGCCTTCAAGGCGGATCTACGGGTGGAGCAGATTTGCCAGATGTCAGAAAATTTGGCGATGTCAAACACCTCCTTGGCGACATGCGACAGATTGCACACGGCCACATTGCCCGACCGGCTGGCGACCTGTTCCCGGAGAACGGACATGGCGGTCAGCATGGTGGAACCGAAATGAAATACACGTCCGAAGTCAATCACGATGTTTTTCATTCCGTCGTTCGCCCAGGCATCCAGAATGTCCATCAGTTCCTTCTGCGCCGTTTCTTCCGTCAGACTCATCAGGTTTCCCGTAGGAACGATGATCAGCGTATCGCCTTCGCGCTCCGTTTCAAACAGACCCGACGCGGCAGGGGGCGCGCCGTCACTGACGACCGGCTGCGGCTGGCTCTTGATTTGCACCCACATGGTTACCACATTGCCCTGGGCGTTGTAGCGAACCTTGTCCATGAACGCTTGCATCAGCACCAGACCACGCCCACCCGGCCCGGAGATTCGTTCGGGCGCGCTCAACCTGGGAATGAGGGCCGGATCGAACCCGGTACCATCGTCCCCCACCACGAATTTGGCGTCGGACGGTGACAAGGTTACGGTAAGTCGGACTCTCCGATCGCAGTACGGCTTTGTTGTGCGACGCACTTCCGCCAGGGAGATGTTTTTGCCCCCCACCACCCGCGAAGCGCCGATCGTTGACCCCGATTTGCTGATTTCAAGATTACCGTGATAGAGCGCATTGGAAAGTGCTTCTTGCAGCGCGACGCCGACGCGGATTCTTCGCGTAGCATCACATCGCGCAATATCCGACAAATGTCCCATGACTTCGTCGACCAGCGGCGGGATCAACGTCGGATCGTTTTCTATTTCGTATTCAATCTCATGTCGGCGAACGCACTGCATCAAGCGAGGGTCGTGCCGTTGGCCGTGCCGCAATGCCAGTACGCCCTGGACCGTCGGAAGCAGACGTTCGGCCATCACTTCCTTCGGCACATAGCTGGCCGCACCCTGCTCGAGTGCGTCATGGGCGATCTCTTCGCTGCCGTGGGCGGTTACCAGCACGACTGGCAATTCCGAGTATTTGTCGCGAATTTGTTGGACCAGCCCCAGACCGTCCAAATCCGGCATCTGCAGGTCCGTAATCACCACATCGGGCACGGCGACCTCGATCTTGGCCAGCGCCTCTTTTCCATCCGATGCGTAATCAACCGACACGTCGCCGAGCGGCTCGAGGTAATACCCCATCAGCCTTCTGTCGGCTGCCAGATCATCAACTACCAGTACGCTTGCCATATCGGCCATCTCGCTTGAATCGACGACCCAACCGGTGGTCCACACTATGCCCTTCGGTGCGTTGAGCACACCGCACGGCACACCCAGAGGCAGCTCGCCCGCGCCATCTAGACGACGGCAAGCCCGCACCTTGCGTTTTGCAATTTTGAATCTTCCGCCATCGTCCATTTGACCATGCTCGTTGTCCAATGTCCATTCGCGTCAACGCGGCACAGACCTCCGTCACAGGCAGGCTCGCTCCAGCCCCCACATCCCGCCCATGCCGGACCGGTCCGGGGTCCGCCGAGGCATCCACATTCCCCGAAAGCCGCGATTCGCCCAAGCAGCACCGCACCTCATCCGGCGACAGCTGTGCAGACGAGTTGCGGTGGCTTGCCGAGCGGGCAGCACTCCGCGGAGCAGCGCGGGGAGGAGGACCTCGGCTGGACCCAGTCCATGCCTTGTTTCAATACCGGCATACTGTCAGATGGCGCGACAAGGTACATCGAACCGCCGCGGAATCTGGAACGAATTCCGGGATTATGCCGGTCACCGCAACGTGGGGGCTTTCGCGCTTTGATTGAGCTCTGCATTACGCGGAATGGCTGTGGTCGTAGACGGCCCGCAGCAGGGATTCAACATCTCTGTGCGGTTTGGCCTCCGACAACGCGGAATCCAGCAGCCGGCGAGCGTCGGATTCACTATGGCCCAACGTACGCAGCACATCGAAGGCTTCCGCCACAATATCGTGCGCGATCTCGCCGCGCTCGGGGCTGTCCTGCGCCACGAGCAGTGCAAATTTGGGCACTCGCCGGCGGAGCTTCGCCACGATCCGCTCCGCCGTCGCCGGACCGATTCCCGGCAATGACGACAACAGCGTGACATCTTGTTGCTCGATCGAGGCGGCGACTTCCTGCACGGGTCGGACCATGGCCCGCAGCGCCTTCTTGGCACCCACGCCATCCACCGAACAGAACATCACAAAAAACTCGCGTTCCATGGGGTTCAGAAATCCCACGAGCCGTGGCGTGAGCCGTCCTTGCGCGGGATTGCCCTCCAAGTATTGCATCGTATGAAGGCTGACCTCCTCGCCCGTTCGCGACTGCAATTGGCGGCGTGTGAACTCGGGGATCAGAATCTCATAGTGGAATGCATCGACTGCCAATGTGACGTAGACGTCTTTAACCGTGACGAGCCGACCTGTGATCTGCGTGATCAAAATTATTCCCTCGTAGCCTTGGTTGTTTGTCTTGGTTGGTTTTTCCCCTACCGCCGCCGTGCGGCGGATTTTCTGGAGGTTGTGGAACGCCCGCGGTTCAGCGCTGCGGCATGAGGGCCGGTCGCCGAGATCGAACACAGCATAGAATGAACGTGGCACAGCGCGATCGCCAACGCATCGGCGACGTCGGGAGGCTCGGGGATATCGACAAGGCTCAGCTCTCGCTGGACCGCCTGCTGGATTTGCCACTTCGGCGCCCGGCCGTGACCGGTGAGCAGCTTCTTCACCTGGGTCGCCGCGTAGTGGACGACGTGGATGTCCGCCTGGCTGGCCGCCAGGCAGATGACGCCCCGAGCGTGTCCCATGAGGATCGCCGTCCGCGGACGCTGGTAATGCGAATACAACTGCTCGATGGCCATGGTCCCGGGGCGGAACGTTGCGATGACATCAGCGATCCCCGCGTGAATGTCGCGTATCCGCTCCGCCAGACTCCCACGCGGGGCACCACGAACGACGCCCGCTTCGCACAGTTTGACGCGACGTGCGTCGCGTTCCAGCACGGCGTATCCGGTGACGTTCAACCCCGGGTCGATGCCCAGAACCCGATGGCTGCGTTCCATTTGTTCCATGGCTTCCCTGCGTGCGGTTGGGGGCCGGTTGCCGCGTGGCTCAATCAAGCGACCATTCCGTTCCACCAGGGCGATCTTCCAGGGTGATGCCCAATCCACCGAGCGTATCACGAATGTGGTCGGCAGTCGCAAAATCCTTTTTCTCACGGGCGGCCTGCCGGATTCCCACGAGCAGATTCATGAGTCCTGCCAGCAGGTCGTCGCTGGCCGAGGAATCCGCTTGTGGAGGGGACTGAAACAATCCCAGTGTTGCTCCCAGTTCGCGGAGCGTCGTCGCGGCGCGGCGCAATCGGTCCCGCGCGGCGTCGTCGCGGTGATCGGGATCTTCCAGCCCGGCCGAATCACAAAAGCGGTTGAGCAACCTCGCCAGCTCGAACAAATCGCCGATCGCCGCGCCGGTATTGAAATCGTCGTCCATAGCGTCGAGAAACGCTTCGCGGCGTTGTGCGACTTCGCCGAGCAACGGGTCGTCACCCGCGGCCTGTTCACCTTCTGACCGGAGCCGCGGTGTGGGCAGATCGTAGATGCTTTGGCCGGTCACCCGTTGGTAGCGTTTAAAGAGTCGGTAAAACGTGTCCAGACCCGCGTGCACTTCCCGCAACCGCTCATCGCTGAAATCGATGGGGCGGCGGTAATGGGTTGTCAACAGGAAGAAGCGGATCGTCTCCGGCGCATGCTCGGCCAGCAACTCCCGGAACGGCCGGGCGCCGGTCGATTTGCTGATTTTGGCGGCCGCGGCGTGCGGCTGGTCGACGGCGCGGGTTGCCCGACCGCCGACTTTGCCCGATTCGCCGGACGCCTGCATCAGGCCGTTGTGCATCCAAAACCGGGCCATCGGCTTGCCGTGGCAGCATTCGCTCTGCGCGATCTCGTTCTCATGATGAGGAAAAATCAGATCCAGCCCGCCTCCGTGGATATCGAATGTGTCGCCCAGCAGTTTGTGACTCATGGCCGAGCATTCGATGTGCCAACCGGGACGGCCCGCGCCCCAGGGACTGTCCCACGACGGTTCTCCCGGCTTGGCACGTTTCCAAAGAGCAAAATCGTTGGCGTGGCGCTTCTGGTCCGCGGATTGCCCACCCTCCCCCTGGAGCTCGTCGACGCTGCGCCGGCTGAGTTTGCCGTATTCGGGGTATTTGTCGACCTCGAAATAAACGTCGCCGTGAGCGTTGTAGGCGTATCCCTTGTCGATCAGCGACTCTATGAACGCAATCATCTCGGGCATGTGTTCCGTGGCCTTGGGCATCACATCAATGCTGTCCACACCCAACGCTTGCAGGTTGCCTATGTAGTCTTCGGTCATTTCCGCGGCGACATCCGCCATCGGCAAGTGCCGACGTTCGGCCTCGGCGATCAGTTTGTCATCTACATCCGTGATATTGACGACCCATGTCACTTGGTAGCCGTTGTACACAAGATATCGCTTGATGGCGTCAAAGATGACCGGGCCGACCATGTGTCCTATGTGGCTGGGCTTGTAGACGGTGGGACCACACAAATACATGCCCACCTTGCCGTCGCCCACGGTCTGCAACGGCTCCTTGCAGCGGCTCAGCGTGTTGTAGATTCGGATCGTCACGACGGTGTCTCGCTCGCTTTCTTCAACAGCGTCACGCACCGCACACAGATTGCTTCCTCCCGTCCCACCGGTCCCACACCTTCCCCTGTTTTGGCTTGCAGACTGATGCGGTCCGGCGGCACGGCAAGAATGTTGGCCATCCGTTCTTGCATCGATTTCTGGTGTGGTGCGAGCAGCGGGCGTTGCGCGTGCACGACACACTGCAGGTTGACCATGTCGTAGCCCGCCGACGCAATTTTCTCCCGGGCAGCACCAAGCATATCCGCGGAGTCGCGGTGCCGGTTCTCCGCCGCTGAATCTGGAAACAACCGGCCGATATCCTCGAGACCGGCGGCTCCCAGCAGGGCGTCGGTCGCTGCGTGCAACAGCACGTCCGCGTCGCTGTGTCCGACAAGTTGCCGATTGTGGGGCACATCCACTCCCCCGATCCGCAACGGACCGCCGGGCTCCAAGCGGTGGGTATCCTCGCCGAATCCGACACGTAATCCGTCCGTTGGACTGCCTCCTTTCCCAACAACGGCCGACGGCCTAAGCTATGAATGGTGGCGGGCCGTCGGGTTGTTCCCTCCCGGTCTCGCCGGAAAGCGTGCCTGGGCAGCGCCCGACGGTCGCCGCGCGCCGTGACGCGCCGCACATGGACCCCAAAAGTGTCGGAGAGTCGAACCCGGTTGCGCCCGCGACGGGCATGGGCGGTGACCCGCCAGGATGGACGACGCCGGCAGCGGCGCGGATTATAACGCAGGCTTCCAAGAGCGGCAACGCGGCCTGCCAGTTGCTGACCGTGGCATGCGGCCGATCGAATGGCCGGCCTGGACCGGCGGGTTGCCCGCGCTGCGCGGCCCGGTGAGTGGCTTGTTGGTACCCGATGTGTTATGCCGATCATTGAAATTGAAGGGCTCGCCAAGTCCTACCGCATTTACCAGAAGAAGGAGGGCCTGCGGGCGTCGCTGGCCGGTCTTTTTCACCGCGAGTACCGCGACGTACACGCCGTGCGGGGCATCGACCTGACGGTCGAACAAGGCGAATTCGTGGCCTTCCTCGGCCCCAACGGCGCGGGCAAGACGACGACACTCAAACTGCTGTCTGGAGTGATTACGCCCACCGGCGGCCGCGCCCGAGTGCTCGGCTACGTCCCCTGGCAGCGCCACAACGATTACCGGCGCCGGTTCGCGCTGGTGATGGGCCAGAAGAACCAGCTCTGGTGGGACCTTCCCGCACAGGAATCG
>CAZNKT010000101.1:0-21108 GCA_964573605.1 uncultured Pirellulales bacterium | reverse complement strand
TGATTGTGAGTTCCTCTTTTACCTATTGTTCCCAGGATCGCGCAAGGCCATTTAGCTGATACAACGCTGCCCTCAGACGTGATCCCAGAACCCAGCAGTTTCCTCGTCTGGGTGTTGTTGCTTGCCTGCGTCGCTTTGACAGGCGCACGGCGACGATAACGATTCTGAAACGCTGGGGTAGCGTGCCTCCCTGCCGCGTGATTGCCAGTCCGCGAGCATCCGTAACCAGCCGCTATCGAGCGTGGTTACTCCACCGGCATTGTCGGCAGCGATACGCCATGAGCGCCGCAACACAGGTCAAAGCCAGCAGAATAGAGGAAGGTTCGGGGACTATGTGTGCCATCCACAGGTCTCCGTCTCTATGACGTCCGGGACGGTCAGACACAAAGAACACCGTTCGCCCGTCGTGCGAAATGTCCGAGGCACCCTCACCATAGGCGGTGTTGATGGGAGGTGGCAGCTTTACTGGTATTCCCCAAGGGTCCGACGTGTTGGCTCGTCTCGCCACGTAGATACTACAATCCCCGCCAGGGTCGTCACGATCCGAATGCAAGAACAAGGGCAATCCGTGTAATACAAAGACGCTCCGGGCCCCTGAGCATGCCCGCCCTGGTCCGCCGTCCATCCGACGCAGCCCAGGTTGGCCACAGCCCTACCGACACTACGGCATGCACTCTACCAGCATCTGCCCGATGCGCTGCCGCTGGTCCGCCGACAGCTACAGCCTGTATAGTTCCTGGCTTGCCTTTTCCCAGAACCCGTCGGTCCAGTCGGTGATGCCCTCACCGCCGTAGTCGTAGCGCTCAGTACGGTAGACGCTCAGGTAGGCGATGAAGCAATGCTTCACCTTGCCACGGATGCGTTTCGACTCGTACACTTAGGCCTTGTGGCGAGTGCCGCCCCTCTGCAGGCCTTTGATGATCGGGGAGCTGTTCTAGCGGACGTCCATGGGATGCAGCTTCGCTCAGAGTTATGCCGGCGTAGAAGCATCGAAGACGTGGCACCGGCGCGGGTGCCGGTGCTGCCACGCCTTATTCCAGCGCCCCTCGCGGCGGAGTCGCTCGGTGGCGGCGATTTTCGACTCTTTGGCGGTTGTGCTCATGGGGCGGTCCCCTTTGAGTGTGAAGAGATCCGCCCTCATTGTACCGGTCGGAGGGCTGCGGTGGCACGGTGTGCCAATGTTGGACGGGGATGTGCAAGACAGCCGCGTACATCTCGGCCCATTGGGTCCTTCTCTTTAGATGCGTGCGTGCGGCGCGTTCTGTTACCGTCACGGTAGGCCCGATCAATCCGCAGAGAGGCCCTATCTCTTGCATGAAGAAAGACTCGGGCAGCTGGTTTCGTATCCTGGCGGCGCGTTAAAATCTCGTATTGGCGGTGGGAGCAGTACGGCTGCGCTATCCGGGGCATCTTTCAGTGAGGCCACCCTATACAGATGACTCCCAGCTAATCAGAACGTTACGGCATTCATCTCACGCTTGCTTCGCAAAGGAGCGCCCTCACCAATGCTGGAAGTGATCGTTTTTCTTGTCGTTGCACTGCCGATCGCTTGGCTTGTTTCCGAGTTCATAGGGAAGACTTTGGTTCGCGTCGTTTTGGGGGTTGCTGCAATAGCGATGACATTTGGCGTAGCGTGGATCGTGGGGTCTCTCGATCGCTTGCACTCAAATATCTACTTCGGCGCTGCAACAAAGGATCTTATTCACAATACCATTGTTGAGCTCGAAAACGGCAATACTGAACGCGTCCTTTGTGAACTGAAGAATTTGCGTTCAGAATTCCAGCCGAGTTACGAGACTCGCGATAACTACGACACACTTGTCGCTAAATACGTCAATGCCGTTGCGGATTCTCCGGTGTTCCACGAACGTGGCGTCCCTGGATGGGCAGACGAATCCGTGACGCAAGAAGTGAATCCCGACCAGCGCGACGAAGGCGAAACCAAGCCGTGAACTGGAGCGGCTAGGGACGCGGTTGTCAATGGACAAGTTAACGGGGAAGGCCGGTTTCGGCCGTCGTTCGTCGGACCGATCATGAACATAGCGGTCTACAACAGCATCACCATGATTCTTGTTGCCGGCGTGCTGATTGCGTTTGGCATCGCATTATACTCTTTCATTTTCATGTTGATCCGTTGGAAGACACCCCAACGGCGCTCTCATGCCGTACGTCTTTTCACCGCAATCGCGGCAATTCCATTTTTGGTTGGCGCTCAACAGGCTATTCTATGGTGGGTCTTCCTTCCGGCGCTTGGCCGGCAACAAATGGCGGAGATCAACGCCGCGCATGCCAAACAATTTGATGAGACGACTGTCGTCAAGGTTGGTGACACGATCCCGAAATGCTCATTGACGACTATCGACGGCCATACCATCTCTCTACCCTTACGCGGCAAGGTAGTCCTGATCAACTTCTTTGCAACCTGGTGTGGGCCATGCCAAATGGAAATGCCCCACATCGAACGCATTTGGTCAGAACTCAGAAACGACGATCATTTCCGACTGGTGGTCGTTGGTCGCGAGGAAACAGCCGAAACGGTGCGAGCTTACCATCAGCAGCACGGATTCTCGTTTCCAATCGCCGCTGATCCGGAACGCGAGGTGTATTCTCTCTTTGCCAAAGAATTGATTCCACGAACAATAATTGTGTCACCTGAGGGACAGGTTGTTTACTCGAACGCCGGCTTCTACGAAACTGAGATTGAGAAATTGGAAACCGTGCTGAAGCAAGAACTCGCCACCCTCAAATAGTCCCTTGCTGCAAACAGCCAACAAACAAAGCGTTGCAGTCGGCGGCGGAGCCGGGCGGCTTGGCAGTCGATAATCGGGCTCTACGGCCCGGTGAACGCAATCGTTCCCCGCGACAAGCCACTTCGCTCGCTATTGACGCAGGAGGCCGACGAATCGCGATGCAGCTCAACATCAACGACGACCACGTTTTGGAAATGCCTGACGCCGTGACGGTCCGCTCGGCCATCGCAAAGCTTATGGCCGACCAATTCGCCGTGCTTTCGCTCGATGACGACCATTATATTCAAGTCTTCTATAATGACGATGGGACTTATCAGCTCGAATACCGCGATGGGTCAGCGGACAATCATTTCGGAACGGATCCAGATGACACAACCGTTGACGATGTCCTGAATGCGTTCCATGCGTTCTTGCAACAGACCGATGATTGGCACGCATCGCCGCCGCACGCTTTTAGTTCAGAGTCACAGTAGCACCCGTAAGATGCGGTTGTCACGAGGCGAATTTGCGAAAAGAGCAGTAGATGCTATCGATTTCTTGGCCCAATCGATTCGAAGGTCTCCAAACTGGTTAGCATAAAGACATGGGGAAGATGCTCACGACACGGTTGCGGCGCTTCAGCTCGCGATTGAGCCGTTCGAGCATGTTGCTGGTCCTCATGCGAAGTCGGCGTTTCGGGGGCAAACAGAATACCGTGAGCGACTCGGGGCCGATGACTTGACAATTGGCAAGTTACCGTCAAAGTTGGCTGTCAGGCTGGTGGCGGTCGCCCCCGGCTCGAATGATAGAAGCCAACAATACGAGGAGCCGTGCCCGTGGCCGATTTGCCGCACGTAGTGATTTTGGGAGCAGGGTTTGGCGGCATGGGCGCGGCGCAAAAGCTGCGCGGCGCGCCGGTGCGGCTAACGATCATCGATCTCCACGACTATCACACCTTTCAGCCGCTGCTGTACCAGGTGGCTACGGACGAGCTCGAGCCCAACGCCGTCGGCTTGCCTGTGCGTGATCTCCTGCATCGGCACAGCAACGTCACGTTCCACAAGTGCGCCGTTCGCGAAGTCGATTTGGCACGTAAGAGGGTCGTAGTCGAGGGGATGTCTCCGTTGGACTACGATTACCTAGTCTTGGCGCTCGGTTCGGTCGTCAACTTCCACGGAACGCCTGGCGCTGCGGACCATGCGTTTCCGCTGTATACCATGAATAACGCCATCCGGTTGCACGACCACATCCTGCAGACGCTGGAGGCCGTCGACAAGAATCCCAAACTTGTCGATGAAGGCGCCCTCACGTTTTGCATTATTGGCGGGGGACCGACCGGCGTTGAAACAGCCGGCGCCATGTCCGAACTGTTGAACACGGAAATCAAGGCCGATTACCCAAATCTCCCGATCGATCGGGCCCGGGTCGTGATTTACGAACACTCGCCCCACCTCTTGGCGCACTTTCAACTGAAACTGCGTGATTATGCACAGCGGGCCCTCGAAGAGCGCGGTGTGGAAGTGCATACGGGTACGGGAGTAACCGATGTGAGCTCGGACGAGATTTCCCTCACTGGCGGCGAAAAAGTGAAGACGCAAACGCTCGTTTGGGCGGCCGGTGTAAGCGCCAATCCGCTTGCCGCGTCGCTCGGCGTCGAGCTTGCCGCCGGAGGGCGCGTGCCGGTGGGGCCCGATGCACAAGTAAAGGATCATCCTGGCGTGTTTGCGATTGGTGACATGGCGTCGATGACTGATCACGATACGGGCGACCCTTTGCCGGGGCTGGGGGCGGTGGCCCTGCAAGCGGGGCGCCATGCGGGCAAGACCATCGCGCGACTAATTGCCGGCGAAACCTCCACTCCATTCAAATATCACGATCGCGGAACCATGGCCCAAGTTGGGCGCGGCGCGGCCGTCGTGGATCTACCCGCCGGTGGCACGTTGACCGGCCACGTGGCCTGGTTGGCGTGGCTGGGAGTCCATCTGAGTCTCCTGAGCAATGCCGAGGAGAGGACGAGCGTCTTCGTCGATTGGGGTTGGAATCTACTGACTCATAAGCGAGGCAAACGCATCTTGCTGAGCGACGAAGACGTCTCCGCCGGCGCCGCCGGCGATTAGGCGCGGATCCGCTCAGAGGAATCGGGGCGGGCGACCATTGTTCTTGGCCACATGGCTTCCCCATTCCAGCAAGTTCTTGCTGCAATCATCCCGATCGATTTGAACTTCAATCAGCGACAGGCCATCGTGCGACTTGGCCTTGGAGATGGCGTCGGCGAGTTCCGCCTCGGTTGTCACCCGACAGCCCCAGCCGGCGCCGCCGGCGCCGTCGAAGACTTCGACCAATTGGGAATATTGCCAATTGTTAATCGTATTGTAGGGTCCGTCGTGGATTTCAACTTCGATTGTGTAGCCCCCGTTGTTGATGAGAAAAATGATGGGCTTGGCGTGGTACCGCAGCATGGTCGACAATTCCTGGGCAGTGAGTTGGAAAGACCCGTCCCCGATGCAGGCGACCACCTTTCGCTTGGGGCGGCCTAAGCAATACCCCAGCGTCGCTCCCACCGACCAACCGATCGACCCATACTGCATTTGAATTTCAAAACGGCCGCCCGACGGTAGCGACAAGTTCATGCCATTAAACCAGGAGTCGCCCGTCTCGGCGATCACCGAGGAGTCTGGCGTTAGCAACTGCTGGATGTGGGCGAACAATTGTTGCGTGCTAATCGGCTCGCCGGACGCGCCGGGCGTGAAGGCCGGACGATCCTCCTTGATTCGCTCGAAGGCTTGCACCGTCGTGGCGTTGCGATTCAGCCCGCCGGTCAATTGCCGCAGGAAGTCGGCCATGGCGACGTCGTCATAGTACTCGCCGGCGACGATGACGTGGTCGGTGCGGACGTCGATCGACTTTCGTCGTTCGACAAGCGTCGTATGCCCCGTTGTCGAGTAGTCGGTGAAGTTCCCGCCCACGAGCAAACACTGGTCGGACGACTCGACGATCGAACTGCAGCCAGGCGTACCGACCGGTCCCCAGTAGATTCCCATATAGTTGGGGTGCGTCTCATCAAAAAAGCTCTTCGCATCGGGGGTGACGGCCACCGCGTATTCGGCGGCGTCGGCCAAATGACGCAATTCTTCCACGGCCCCGCCTGCCCGAACTTTCGGACCAACCAGCAACAGCGGTTTTTGAGCCTGGTTCAGAAGTGTCGCGGCGTGCTCTACGGCGCCATGCAGCGACGTTGGATCACTTGGCGCTCGGTGGGTGAACTCGCGCGGATGCGGCGCTGAGATTTCAGCCGCCGCGATGTTGCAGGCGACTTCCAGATACACCGGTTTGCGCTGGATGAGGGCCGTGTCCAGGGCGCGATCGATTTGTCCCGCAGCTTCGGTCGGATGCACGATGGTCACGGCGTCGGCTGTGACACGAGCGAAGATTTCACGTACGTAGTCGTAGTCGACTTTGCCCAAGGTATGGTGCAGCACTTCGTATTCGGCCGTCGAATTTGTATTCGGAGCTCCCGAGATCGCGACAATAGGCAAGTCTTCCGCGTACGCGCCGGCAATCGCGTTCAACGCGCTCAGTCCCCCCACGCTATAAGTCACGACCACAGCGGAGAGGCCGCCGGTAGCCCGCGCATAGCCGTCGGCGGCGTAGCCCGCGTTGAGTTCATTGCAGCAGGAAATCATCCGCAACTGGTCGACCTTCAGCAACTCGTCCAGAAAAATAAGGTTGTAATCGCCAGGGACCGTGAAGTAGTGGCCCACGCCCAATTCCGCAAGCCGCGTCGCCAGATACTTGCCAACAGTCCAAGTGTGTTCGGCCATGGTGGTCGATTCCTCTCTGAAAAGCGACTCTCAATACTCTGGCGTCCACATCGTTTTGTCGATGCGCTTGTCAAGCTCCGCGGCAGTGCACGATTCCGCCACGTCGTCGAGTTGAGCTTGGCGGGCCACCGCGATGCCGATATGTCGCGCCGATTCTCGGATCTTGTGCAAAGGAGGCAAAAGCGACGCACAAGGATCCTTCAAGGCCGGCGAGCGATCCTTAAGAGCCTGGGCGGCTGCCATGAACATCTCGTCAGTTACACGCTTAGCCCCCGCTGCTAGAATTCCAAGTCCCATCGCCGGAAAGATGTACGAATTATTGCACTGGGCGATGACGTGCGTTTGGCCATTGAATTCCACAGGTTGGAAAGGACTGCCGGTAGCGATTACCGCCCGCCCGTCGGTCCAAGTCAGCAAGTCAGTGGGCGTGGCTTCTGCTCGCGAAGTGGGATTAGAAAGGGGGAAGATGACAGGCCGCTCCGTGTGGCTCGCCATCTCGCGGATCACGGACTCCCGAAACGCTCCGGGTTGTCCCGTGGCCCCCACAATTACAGTTGGTTTTGCGTTCCGAACCACATCCGCCAGCGTAATCGCGGACGACACGTCGCAGTCCCAATCGGATATTCGATCGGATCGCTGGGCCAGGGGCTGGTGGATTGCGTCAAGATCCTGCCGGCCGTCGTGCAACAAACCTTCGACGTCAATGACGTAAAACTTGCTCCGCGTCTCCTCTTCGCTCAAGCCCGTCGCCATGATGGCCCGCACAAGCTGCTCAGTGATTCCCACGCCCGCCGATCCCGCTCCCAGCATGACAAAGCGTTGATCGGCAAGCTTGCCGCCCACCGCTTCAATCGCCGCCCAGACCGTACCCGACGTGACGGCTGCGGTGCCCTGGATATCGTCATTGAAGGTGCAAAGCCGGTCGCGATACTTGTTAAGGATGCGCTCGGCGTCGACCGAAGCGAAATCCTCCCATTGCAGTAGCACATTCGGGAAGCGCCGCATCACCGCTTCGACGAACATCTCAATGAAATCGTCGTACTGATTTCCCTTGATGCGCTCATGCCTCCAGCCGATGTAGCGAGGGTCGTTGATGCGATCTGCATTGTTGGTTCCCAAGTCAAGCAGGACGGGAAGCGTACGTGCGGGGTGAATCCCCCCGCATAGCGAGTAGAGCGAGAGTTTGCCGATCGGGATTCCCATCCCGCCTGCGCCTTGGTCGCCAAGGCCCAGGATTCGCTCGCCGTCGGTCACGACGATCACGTCAATGTCCTGCTCGACGTGGGAGAAAATGTCATCCATCGTGCGACGATTGGGATAAGAAACAAACACGCCGCGCGGCCGGCGATAAATATGACTGAATTGTTGGCAGGCCAGACCGACTACCGGCGTGTAGACCAGCGGCATCATTTCCTCTACATGCTCCAACAGGAAATGATAGAAGAGGGTCTCGTTCTCGTCCTGCAATTCCCGCAGAAAGATGTGCTTTTCGAGGTCGGTTGGTTCACCGCAAAACGCCTCATACGCGCGGTCAGCCTGCTCAGCGAGCGAGTCGACATGGGGCGGCAGCAGCCCCGTGAGCCGGTACGTCTGCCGCTCTTCTTTGGTAAACGCGGTCCCCTTGTTGAGCAGCGGGTCTTCGATTCGCTCAACGCCCGTCTTCACTGCGCCGGTAGAAGCCGATTTATTCATTCGATCCCCTTCGCACAAGTCATCGCCGTCGCATGCCCAACACGCCCTAAGATAATGCGTATCGCGGGAAATGATAAGCGTATAAATTCGACGCACTCTTGGAAGCAAATATGGTCCATGAAGAATGCAAAAAAATGGGAGCGAAATGCAGCGATCCGCGAGGAAAAGCACATGAGCGGTAGTTCAATCGCCCGCATCGCGGGCATCCCGCTCGTCGACCCGCGACTGCAGAAAATCGACGATGAGCGATAGTTGCTGGGAATCTAGAATGCTCGCGAAGGCGGGCATGTTGTAGCCGCCGTTGTTGATGCGGATGATCAGGTCGTTCTCTGTCAGGCGCCGACTGATGTCCGAAAGATCGGGACCGCGATGCCCCCCAAATCCGTCCACGGCATGGCAGTAAAGGCATCCCTTTTCGTGGACGAGTTTGGCGCCTTCAAACACCGGTCCGTCGTCGGCGCCAATTACAGCCACGGACAATTCCTCGACGCCGAAATCGGGCGACCAAGGCTCCCGATAGCCGTAGACGGTCAGCACCACAAAACTGGCGATCCCTGCAACAACAATTCCCACCGCCCAGGGCCTTTTGCTCGGGGCGCGGTGGCCCTTATTCGAAAAGAGCGGCGCGCAGAACAGGATCAAGAAGCCCACCACAGGAACTCCCATGATGAACCAGAACTCGTACGAAGGGGGCAGCAGCGACAGTACCGCAAAATACCACCAGAAATACCAGTCCGGCAGGGGATTGGCGTTGATGCTCGCCGGGTCCGGCGCCGCGTCAAGCGCCGGTGGTCCAAAGACGACGGCGCACCCGACGATCACGGCAACCACGAACGTCGAAAAGACAACGTCGCGCCACATCGCATAGGGCCAGAAAGGGACGCCGGTTTTCTGAAGCCGCGCTTCGTATTCCATCTTATAGGTGGCTGGATCGACCGGCTCGTCCACGTTTGGCATTTCGGATACGCCGTGCCGAAACAGCAAAAACAGATGCAGCCCCACTCCGGCGACAATCACGGCTGGTAAGACAAAGACGTGATAGACGAAAAAACGCGTGAGCGTGGAGCCCCCCACCGTTTTGCCTCCCATCAGAAAGTCGGCCAGGGCCGGCCCGATCACCGGGGTTCGGGCCGCCATTTCCGTCGCGACGAAAACGGACCAAACGCCATTGGCGTCCCAACGCAACAATTGCCCGGTAAAGGCCATGCCCAGCACAACAAAGAACAAGACGACTCCGGTCATCCAGTTCAGTTCGCGCGGATATTTGTAGGCGGCGTGGAGATAAACCTGGATCAGATGGATCACAACCAGCGTGATCATGGCCGACGCCCCGTAGGCGTGCATGCCGCGCAACACAGAGCCGAACGGCGCCTCCTCGGTGATATATCGCAAACTTTCGTAGGCCTGGTCCCCCGCCGGTACGTAGGCCATCGCCAGGCAGACGCCCGATATCACTTGAACGATGAACGCCGTCAACGCGGCGCTACCGAAGACATACCACCACCGCGCATTGCACGGCACAATATGCGTCAACAGCGGCCAGATACAGTCGGAGAAGCCGATGCGGCTGTCGATCCAATTTCCGATGTTTAGCAGTGCTTGCTTCATAGAGTTCGATATTCCGCAAAGCGCTCCGTTGTGCGGTTTTCACCCCTGGATTGGTGCGCCGCTTAGGCGTCTTTATCGAGGGGGGTCGTGGTCAGTGGTACGGCGGCGGTATAAATCTCCACTTGCCCCTCGCGCACGCGCACGTCGTATCGCATCAGCGGTTCCGGAGGAGGACCGCCGGCGACCGTTCCATCGCTATAGTACACGCCGCCATGGCAGGGACACATGAACAACCTTGCGCTCTCAAGCCAGCGAACGGGACAACCCAAGTGCCGGCAGTTGATGGAAAATGCCACGAATGCGGCGTCGTTTACGCGTCGGAGCCAGGCGGCCGATTGGGCAGTGGTTCCCGCCCATCGCTTCGGCGACGGGTCTTCGAATCTCACAAGCACAGTCGCGCCCTTGTCAAAGTCGTCGACCTTGCCAACGGAGCGCCAAATCTCCGCGCGCCGCCGAAATACCGGCGCCAGTACGAAACTAAAGCCCGGCAGGACGATTATGGCCCCGATAATCGCTGAGAGAAACAGCGTCAAACGGGCGAAGAACGTGCGACGCTTGTCCAAGGCGTCGCATCGCGAAACGTTGTCGGCGGATTCATTCAACGGTTGGCGTCCCGCTGTGAAACGATTTCGTCGATCCAATGCTTGAGGGCCCAGGCAAATAGTCCAACGCCAGCGATCGACATGCACCACAGGGCGTTGATGTTCAAGGTGAGCGCCATCGTTCCCCAAGCGATCATCGATATTCCCATCGCCGTGGCGATCGGCGCATACGTAGGCCGTGGAACGTTCTCTTCACAATCGCGCGATTCTTCAGGTTGCATGGCTAGATACCACTTGGTTGGGCTGATTCAGTCTCGTAAGTCCCAGACGGATCCGTCGATGAATACCAGCGAATCAGCAGGCTGATGATAGCGCAAGTATACAGGGTGCAGGGGGGGACCCACATCAACAAACCGCCCAGGTGTTGGTCGACGCCAGGCGTGAATCCGGCGTCGTACAATGAATTCAAGATGCCAAGGCCATCCGCGGGGTTGGCGAACACCGGGCAGACGGAAAGCGGAGCGAAGGTAATGTAGATTCCCAGTAATGTGCAGCCGAGACATGCGGAGAACAGGTAGACCATGCCGGTCAGCGCCGGCAGGCGGAATCGGTCGCTGGGCGCGTAGATGGGCCACCAGAAAGCGATCCCTGAGCCGACGAGGGACAAATCGCGCACGACGCCGAGCTCGCTTTGCTGGGCGGCCGCAGTGCAGAGCGTCGGAACATGCCAAAACCACATGGCTCCTACGCCGCATATCCAACCAATCACCGGTATCGCAAGCCATTTGCCAAGACGGTCGAGTTGCGGACGTTGAAACCACCGTGCCGCCTGCTGCTTCGGCAGGCTGAGGACAATGCACGCCGGAATGACCAGCAGCAATACCAGATGCTGCACCATGTGAGCGCTGAACAAGTAGCCATCGGCCAGAACGCCGACAGGGGATACAAACGCCATCGTCAAGACAAACAACCCAAACAGGTAGACGGCCCACTGATGAAGGCTGGCGCGTCGTGCAACCACTCCATACGCGATCAACAGAACGGCGACGGCGAGCCAAATGGGCGACGTCCAATTCCATAGCTGAGGACCAATCACGACGAAAATACCCTCAAGTAGATGATCGCAAAGACGCATATCCAGACGACGTCGACAAAATGCCAGTAGATTCCGATCGCCCCAAATGGGTGCGATAACGCTGAGGTGATACGGTTCTTTTTACCCAGCGCGAACATGATCGCCAGAGCCACTATCCCTGCGCTTACGTGCAGCCCATGAAAACCGGTTACCGTGAAAAACGCAGAAGCGAAAAGGTTGCTACTAATGCTTATGTCGTCACTTAGTAGGCCGGCGTACTCCCAAGCTTGCCCCCCAAGGAACACAATTCCAAGGAGAATGGTTGCGCCCAGCCACTTCATGAATTCCACCTGCCGACGCCGTCGCAAACTCCGCTCAGATAAGTAGAACGTCAGGCTGCTACTCAAGAGGAACAGACTGAATACTCCCGTGCGAACGACATCGAGCGACGTGGCGGCGGAGGGTCCGTCACCGGTCGGCTGGTGATTGAATACGACGTAGGCGACGAGCAATAGCAAAAAGAATACCGCCTCGGAGACGACGAACGCCCAGGCGCAAACCTTGGCGCGATCGGGCCGCCAACCGCGATCCGCGGGTGTGCTGTGACTCTTCCAATCCGCGACGTCCGGATGCGACTGGTCCCAGACCGGGCGTCGGCTCTTGATTCCCGGCAAGCGGCCAAAGTTTTCCGCTGGTGGAGGGGAACTGGTCGCCCACTCCAACGTGTACGCGTCCCATGGATTATCTCCGGCCGGAGGTCCGCTCAGCAGGCTCTTGAAGACATTCCAGACCAGAACCAGAGTTCCGGCTACCATGAAGATCACCGAGACCGAAGAAATCGCGTTCAACGCCGCCCACCCTGGATTGTCGGCGTAGGTGTAAACGCGCCGGGGCATGCCCATCGCCCCCAAAAAATGCTGCACCATGAAGGTTCCATTGAACCCGGCGACCCAGAGCCAAAACTGCCACTTGCCAAGCGATTCGTCGAGCATGCGTCCGGTGATTTTCGGAAACCAATAATAGGTCGCCGCGAATATGGCAAAGATGATGCCACCGACCAACACATAGTGGAAGTGGGCGACGACAAAGTACGTGTCGGTCATTTGCCAATCGATCGGCACCGCGGCGAACATGACTCCGGTGAGCCCCCCGATGACAAACTGAATCAAAAACGCGATGGCGAACAACATGGAGGTGGTAAGTTGAATCGAACCACCCCACATCGTCGCCGTCCAGTTGAATATCTTCACGCCCGTCGGCAGAGCGATTAGCATCGTCATCGCGGAAAACAAAATGTTGGCGCCCGTCCCCAGACCAACCGCGAACATATGATGGGCCCACACGCCGTAGCTCAAGAGCAGGATCACGGTCGACGATCCCGCCACGAACGCGTAGCCATAGATCGGTTTTCGCGAAAACACGGGAATGACTTCCGAGATCATCGCGAAGGCCGGCAAAGCGAACACGTAGACTTCAGGATGTCCGAAAACCCAGAAGAAGTGTTGCCACAGGAGAGCTGAGCCACCTCGAATGGGCTCGAAAAACGACGCTTCTAGCCATCGATCCACGCACAACAGGGCCAGCGCAGAGTTGAGCGGCGGAATCGTAATCAATATCAGCATCGCCTGCATCAACATGATCCAGACAAACAACGGTACGCGCTGCAGACTCATGCCGGGCGCACGCAGGCACAAAACCGTCGCCACAATGTTGATGGCGCCGGCGATGGAGCCAATCCCCGTGACGACGAGCCCAATAATCCAGTAGTCGATCCCGGGTCCCAAGCTGTACGGTTTGGTTGAGAGGGGCGCGTATGAAAACCAACCGGCGTCTGGAGCCGAGCCGGTGAGAAAGCTGAAGTAAAGCAGAAAAGCGCCGAACGGCAACATCCAAAAGCTCATGGCGTTCAGCCGAGGAAACGCCACGTCCTTGGCGCCAATCATGAGCGGTACGAGGTAGTTGGAAAAACCGGTGAACACAGGCATGCCGACCAGGAACACCATGGTCGTCCCATGCATGGTGAACAGTTGATTGAACAACTGCGGCGATAGAAACGTGTTGTTCGGCGTTGCCAACTGAATCCGCATGAGCACGGCTTCGAGGCCGCCGATGACGAGAAAGAAAACGGCGAACAGGATGTACAAGACGCCGATCCGCTTGTGATCAACCGACGTCACCCATGACCACAGCCGCCAGGACGCGCCGCGGGCGGGAGCATCGAGTTGGTCGATGACCTGCGTGGTCACTCCAGGGACTCCAGATAGGCAACGAGTTGCTGCGCTTGCTCGTCGTTGAGATTAAAGTCCGGCATCTTACTACCAGGCTTGATCGCCTGGGGGTTCTTCATCCAAAGTCTCAAATTGTCCGTCGAGTTCTGCAGCACGCCTCCCCCGATCTCCTTGCGGGACGCGATATGCGTCAAATCGGGACCGATGGTCGCTTGGGCGTCGGTTCCCTGGATGGTATGGCAGTTGACGCACGTGTGGGCGAAAAAGAGCTGCTTGCCGGCCATCGCGTCGGCCTGGGTGGGATCCGCCGGAACGTTGTTCGCAATCGCTTCCCATTGCTCGTAATCGTGTTCCGACAAGGCGTAGACCTTGAAGTTCATCCACGCATGCTGTGTCCCGCAGAACTCTGCGCAACGACCTTGATAGGCGCCTGGTGTGCTCGCCTCCAGCCAGATGTAATTGTCGCGGCCCGGCACGACGTCCATCTTTCTGGCGAGCTGAGGGACCCAAAAGCAATGGATCACGTCGGCCGATTGGAGCTTCACGCGGATGCGCCTGCCGGCTGGGATGTAGATTTCGTTCGCCGCGACAATGCCCGAGTCGTGGTGCTGAATCTCCCACCACCATTGATGACCGGTGACGGTGATGTCGGCCTCATCCGCCTCGTCGTGTGCTAGATGCACCTTCGGCACGGCCGTGATGGTTAAGATCAGGTTGGCGCTAATCGCCGTGATCCACAAGACGACGATCACCGGCCCGACCATCCAAAAAATCTCAGCCCGGTGACTTCCAAAATCTTGTTCTGGCAAGGTAGCCCTTGCTCGACCTCGCCACACGGCGACGACCACCAGACCGGCCACGATGGCCAGGATGACGCCGCTAATCACCAGCACCATCACGAAGAGATCGAGCATCGCCTGTGCTTGCGGCGATTCTGGTTGGAAGACCGGAAACATGGCTGGTTACACAATCGCGATTCGAATCGATTCCCTGAAGATTAGCCTGCCGCTTCAGTTGCCTCCAACCGAAGAACGATCGGCCTTGCTGTACGAATTGGGGCCAAACGTGTTTCGCTCGTACTCGGGGTGCGACTACCTCGATTGCATGATCCGGATCACGAAGGAAACTCCCAGCGTAAGCAGCAAGCTGCCAATGATGGAGATGTGAAGGTGAAAAAAGAAATTGAGCGCAATGAGGAACATCACGAACACACCAAGCTGTAGCAAGACGTTGTTCGTCATCGTTTGAATGCTTGCTCGGTTGATCTAATCGAATACATGTCCATGCTCGTAGCGCTCATCCTTTCCGGCGGCTTCCGTGAGCGACGCGACGTTCTGTTTGGTGAAAAAGCCTTTGAATTTATGGCATCGCTCGACATATTCCGAGATCAAGAGCGAGTACTTCGAGTGCTTTGAGAAAATTTGCTTCAAGTCAGGTTCGTCCTTGCACTCACCGACAATATGGGCCAGGAAGGGGACGCCCAACTCCGCCAGCTTGCCTACCACGTAGTCGACGTTTTTCACTCCGCTGATATGATCGCCGTCAATCACCTCGTAAGCCATGTGGTGCATCCGCCGACCGTAATTTCTCACGAAGTCTTCTGTCGGCATGGGCAGGTTTTCGAAAGAGTTGACGAACGAGGCCGTGTTGTTGGCCGTGAACACTTTAGCCGGCGACTCCTTGTCGTCTTGCACGTTGTGGTTCCGGTTCACGTTCGTCGATGAGTTCATCTCTCGGATGTTGTAGGCGCCCCAGAAGTAGTAGTTCGAAAGGGTCAGGAACTCCAGAATGGCGTCCTCGCGTTCTCCCGCCAGAATCCTGGTGGCCATATGATCAATGCCGGTCAGCAATTCGTAGATGCCCGCTTTTGCGCCCAGCGCGGCGTTTTTTTCGAGCTTGGCGAGTTGCTCTGCGCTGAGCGAAAAAGAGTCACCAAGCTGAAGCGATTCATATTCATCGAGGTTCGATTCTGTGTAGCCGACCCGGTTGTAGGTGAAGTCAGAAGGCGTCGTAAACAACAGCACATCGAGCGTGTACAAAGGGTTCTCCGTGTCGCCCGGATACTCGAAACGAATGTTGTGCGATTCCAAGACTTTGCGAGTTTCATTCGCGTCGGCGGTGTGGTAGATCTCACCGATGTAGCGCGCATTGGGTTTGGCTTTGGCCAAAGGATAGATCATGTTGAGCCGTTTGACGTCGTCTTCGAAGTGTTCTTCCAACGGTTCGATCACGATGAGCCTTGGAAAACGGTCCTCGGAGACGAGGACGTAAATACTGTGCGTTGCGCTGCGAAAGCTCGCCGCGTATCGGTACGGCGACATCACATACAGTTCTTCCAGGTAGGGCAGGGCGTCGCCCTTATCGACCTGAATGACGACGCCGCGCATCTTCCCGAGCAATTGATCCAGCCCGCTGCTGATGCGGCGTTCGTAGATCTTGAGCCGATACTCCTCAAAGAATTCAGAGTTTTTCTTGTCGCCAACGTGTTCGTAGGTCAGAAGATCAAAGACCATCGGAGTGCATCGCGATTCGAGGATTAGTTAAAAAAATTGCAAGCAATAGGCGCCGCGAAGCGTCTCGCCTTTTCCATCGGCGCGTTCGGCGCGGGAAATTTCATGCGTGAGGCTCGCCAGGGGACCCATCATGGCCTGGGTCGACGAAGGCGCTAAACTCCTTTGCCGCCGGTTGAAGGTAAACTCCTGAACGTACCGGGTCAACCTTGAGGAAACAACCTCGATGTCCCAGCTTCGAAATGTGAGCCTTATTTGGTGAGGTCAATCTGAGCGACAAACGTATCCGCCGATGCCGCTTCCCAGCACCGCTGATAGACGGGGTTCTCGCATCCCCGCAACAGCTCGCCCTCGTCCAAGAAGTCGTACGCCTGTTCGTAGGTTTCGATCTTCGACGGTCCAACCCGCTTGCAGATGTGCGCCGGCAGGAATTGCTGCGGATGGTCGAGACCGGCCGCGGCCACGATCTCCGCCAGGGCCTCCATCATATTGCGATGAAAATGGTACGCGCGCTGGCTCTTGTCGCTGACGTCCAGAGCCCGCTGCAACAACCGATCCTGGGTGGCCACCCCGACGGGGCACCGATTTGTGTGGCAAGATTGTGCCTGAATACACCCCACAGCCATCATGAATCCCCGCGCAATGTTGCACCAATCAGCGCCCAGGGCCATGGTGCGAGCGACATGAAACGCCGATGCGAGTTTGCCGGAACAGGCGACGCGGATGCGGTTCCGGAGTCCGCATCCGACGAGTGAATTGTGGACGAAGATGAGGCCCTCTCGAAGAGGGGTCCCCAGGCTGTCCGAAAACTCCGGCGGCGCGGCGCCCGTGCCCCCTTCGGCCCCGTCGACCGTGATAAAGTCGGCCAGGATTCCGGTGTCCAGCATCGCCTTGCAGATTGCCAGAAATTCGTGCGGGCGTCCAACGCACAATTTGAACCCGATCGGTTTTCCCCCCGAAAGTTCACGCAGCTTCTTGATGTATTGGCAAAATTCCGTGGGGGTATGAAAAGCGCTGTGGCCAGGGGGCGAAATGCAGTCGCGACCGACCGGCACCCGTCGCGTGTTGGCGATCTCCTGAGTCACCTTGGCCGCGGGCAATACGCCGCCGTGCCCCGGCTTGGCGCCCTGGGAAATCTTGATTTCGATCATGCGGACGGAGTCGAACTGAGCCTGCTCGGCGAACATCTCCTCGTTGAAGGAGCCGTCCTCATTGCGGCAGCCAAAATAGCCGGTGCCGATCTGCCAGACCAAATCGCCGCCATTTTCCAAATGATAAGGGCTCAGTCCCCCCTCGCCCGTGGTGTGGTAGAACCCACCCAGCTTCGCGCCCTTGTTAAGCGCCCGGATCGCATTGGGGCTGATCGCCCCAAAACTCATCGCCGAAATATTGATTAGCGAGCCGGAATATGGTCGGCTACAATCGGGGCCGCCGACGTCGATTCGAAAGGGATCATTGCTTTTTGGATGAGGTGAGATCGAGTGCGTAAGCCACTCGTAATCTTCGCCGTACACGTCGAGTTCGGTGCCAAACGGCTGCAAACCCGAAATATCCTTCGCCCGTTCATAGATCAACGTACGTTGAACACGACTATACGGACGCCCGTCGGTGTCGCTTTCGATGAAGTATTGGTGCCATTCGGGGCGAATCGACTCTTGCAGGAACCGTAGTCGACCCAGGATAGGAAAGTTGCGACAGATGCTGTGTTTCGACTGGATAAGGTCCCAGATGGCCAGCGCCGACAGCGGCGCCAACAGCAGCAGCCCCACGTAGAAGAACGGGGAGACTGAAGCCCCCATCACCCCGCTGAGGATGGTCAACAGAAGTACCAAGGTGACAACGACGAAGGCAGCGATTTGCATTAAATCTTGACACCTTGTTTTAGTGAACGGACATCCCGTAGCAAGTTATAAGCTCGATTTGGTCAAGCTTCCAGCCTACCCTAGGTATCTTCATGGTGCTAACAGGACCACCCTTAGAACGGCCCGTTCGGCTGTCTGAGCTTTTGCATTGCGGGCTGCAGTCGAATCCCGACGCGTCCGCGCTGGCTTCGCCCAACGAGGCCTGGACATGTCGCGACCTCGACGAGGCCAGCTCGCGCTTGGCGGCCAAATTGCTGGAATTGGGTCTGCGTCCCGGCGACCGAGCGGCTACGCTCATTCCGAATCGGACCGCCCTGCGTGAGCGTTGCATTCATGGCGTCTTGACTTTTCGGGACAGAGCAGTCGACGGACGGGGAGGCCGAGGTCGGCCGGACCTATGACCGACTGATCGACTGATCGACCGGGCTGAGTGAGCGCTCCCGGCTTAGTAATACCACCCGTCGAGAGATCCGTCTCCCGATCGGTCGACGTAGTCGAGACGCTCGCTGAGATCGATGACGTCTTGGTCTCGACAGCCTCGCTTGACGATCGCGTGGGTCAGGTCACTGGCCAGCCAGTTGGCATCGACTGAAGTGATCGTGATCGTCTCGACATCTTCGCTCGATGCGCATGCTTCGAGCTGAGCGCGCACCTCGGGAGTATAGTTCCACTTCAATAGAGCGGCACGTTCGTGCGGAAACAGCTCGAGTTTAATTGCCGGATGACGCGCCATGCGAAGTAGGTCCCGTGGTACATCGGCAGCCGTTACGCCGCCACTCGCCGAGCTGCCCGACGTTCGCGCGTGCGCCGAGCACGGTCAAGCGCTTCTTGCACTCGCTCTTGGACAATGTGTTGAGGGTGATCCTTGATCCACGCGTCCGGAAGCAGAGTCGGCAACTCATCGGGCGACAGTGTCGGCAAACGAGCATAGACGTCTTGCAAGTATGCGTACGGATCGATCCGGTGACGCGTGCATGTCTTGGTCAGCGTGAACAGCTTCGCTGCCGTTTCACCCGCCTGGGGATTGCCCACGAACAGCCACGCTTTTCTGCCCAGAATTGGGTACTTCAGCGACTGTTCTGCAAAGTTCGTCGTCATGGGGATCGCACCCGACTCCAAGAATCGAGTAAACGAATCCCAGCGATTCAGCATGTAATTGGTCGCGCCGCGCATCTTCGATTTGGGCAGCTGGCGCGACCATTCCTCAAGTAGCCATTCGTGGAAAGCTTCCACGATCAGCTTGGATCTCGCTTGCCGAGCGGCAAGCCGCTGCTCGTTGATGGCTTCCCGATACATGTCCTCAAGGTCAAACAGTTGGCGAATGTATGCTAACGGAGTGCGAGTTTGGTCGGTCGCGCCCAGATGATGACACTCTTGAAACTTGCGGCGGCCATGCACCCAGCAGCTTGCTTTCAACACGCCTGGCCAGAGCTTGCCGATTCGCTCGTAGCCCACGTATGCGTCGGCCAGCAAATAACCCTGGTAGCCCGCGAGGAACGTTTCTGGTCCGATGCTCCGGCGATCGGACGTATAGGTAAAGCAATCGTACGGATGATTCGCGTCGCCAACAGCGGTCCAAAGATAGCCCGTGAGCGTCCCGCCAGGAGCCAACTCCTTGACAGGAGTTTCGTCTACCAGGAGACATCCAGACAACAGAGCACGCTCCCACATCAGCTCGACCAACGGCGTCACGCCCTGGGCAAGTCCACGCATCCACCGCCACTGCGTGCTGCGGTCGATACGGAAGCCGCTCCGGCCCAACACGTCTTCGATGCGATAATACGGCAAGTGATCAGCGAAGCGACAGACGGTCAGATACGCCCAGACGCTCGGTCCCACGAAGGACTGAATCAGCGAAGCCGGCCGTTTCGCGGAAACAAAGATGGTCGTTTCGTCGGCCTGGTCCAACGCAATAACTTCCTGATACCGCTCCACAACTTTCATTTGCATCGGGACGACTTCTAGCTGCTCGCTGATCTTTTTGAAAAACCGTCGAGCATTCGGGTTGTCCCGCATCTCTTCGGGGATGTCTTTGTCATCCAGGTAGATCTTCTCTTCCTCCCGCGGCAGGAACTCTGGGAAGACGCGGGGTCGTCGACCTTTGCTGGTGCGTTTCTTCCTTTTCTTGCCCTTCTTGCCGGGCTTGGAGGACTCGCCTTCTGCTGGCTTTCCGTTTGGCGGCTGTGAAGCTGCTTCCAGGGCCTCCGCATCGAACAACAGACCTTGTGCCGGATCGGTAAATCGTTCTCGCCGTCGTCCAAACAGGGAACGCTTCAGCAGCGCGTTGTCCGCCGATAGGTTCTGGATCGTCTGCTGCTGATCAGCAATCGTTTCTTTCTGCTCCGTGAGCAGGGCCTCAAGATGTGCGACGCGTGCCGTCGCATCTTGCAGCCCGACAGAAGCCATCTCCTCGATCCGCTGAGATGCAACCTGCAACTCCGCGTGCAGTTGCTTGATCAAGGCGTGGCAACTGGCGATGTCCTTCGGCAGTTCAAGCTGAGGCGAGGTCATCTGTTCTCGGCGGTGATTCCGACCTTCTTGGCGTAAATGACGTCGTCATTATCCAGACTGAAAAGGATGGCGCAAGACCACTTGGCTGCTTTTCGAAAAAAAAGGATGCGACCGTGGAAGACCCAGGTCGCATCAAAGCAACGCGCTGGTGCGGCGTGCAAGTCAGTCGGTCTTTTGCGTAACCTTTCGCTCAAACCGAAGACGTTGGCGTGCCGAAGCGAGATCGATCCCATCCAGAATCAGGGACAGCTGCGCACGCGAGACTTCCAGTGTCTCCCGCTCGTCAAGGGACTCGTGACACGGCAGTTGGTAAGTCCCTCGTTGAAGCTGTTGGTACCAGATACAGAAGCCTGTCTGGCCCCAATACAGAATCTTGATGCGATCCCGTCGCCGATTGACGAAGGCGAAGAAGCTTCCTGACAACGGATCCTGTTTCAACTCTGACTCGGTCAAGGCGATCAATCCGTTAAAGCTCTTCCGCATGTCGGTCGGCCGCCGATGAAGGAACACGCGTATCTGTGGCGGCAAGG
>CAZNKT010000100.1:0-21670 GCA_964573605.1 uncultured Pirellulales bacterium | reverse complement strand
GAGCTTCCCTCGCTGACGCTTCGGGTTATGATTTTCGCAGGTCTTTCGCCCGAAGCGGCGCTGTCCAACTAGAAGCGGTTTCAAAACGCCCTGTCATCACTCCACCGCCGTGATATGTAATAGCAGGATCAGGTTTTGAAAACGGCTCGAAACAGGCGCCATGCACGGCGCGGGACGACACGCACGATCGGTTGAGCAAGGTGGAACGTCGAATGAACGCTTTCAGGTTACCCCCGGTTGCCGTCCAGTTGGCACTGTACACGCTCCTAGGATTCTTGCCTTCGAACACGGCCGGGGGCAGCGACCCCGGGGCCGATCGTGTTGTCGCCGCAGGCGCCGTCGATCCGCTGGACGATCCGAGCGCCCGCGCGGTGGTGCTCCTTTTCGCCAGGACGGATTGTCCCATTTCCAATCGCTACGCGCCGGCAGTGCGGCGGCTGTATAAGACGTACGAGCGGCGTGACGTGGCATTCTGGATGGTGTACCCCGATCCCCGTACCAGCAAGCAGGACGTTGCCCGGCATCTTGATGAGTACCGCTATCCGTTTCGCGCGATCCTCGATCCCGAACATGAACTGGTCGATCATTGCGGGGCCACCATCACGCCCGAAGCGGCCGTGTTCGCGCCGGACGGCCGGCGCGTCTACCGGGGCCGCATCGACAACTGGTATGCGGATTTCGGCAAAGCCCGGCCCCAGCCGACAACGCACGAACTCCGGGACGCCATCGAGGCCGTGCTGGCCGGCCGGCCGGTCGCCCGGCCCGTCACCAAGGCCGTCGGATGCTTCATCACGGATCTGAAGTAGCAGCGTCGCGGCTCAAAAAGGAGAAAAGCATATGCGATGCAGCACGTCCTGGACCTTGCTTTCCTTGGCGGCCTGCCTGTTCGGGGCCTGCCTTTTCGGCGCCTGCCTGTGCGTCGCCACCGCGCGTGCGGAGGACTCGCCCTATGTCGTCTTCATTACCGGAGATGAGGAATACCGTTCCGAAGAGTCGATGCCCATGCTGGCTCGGATCTTGAAACGCAACTACGATTTTCGTGTGTTCGTTGCCTACTCACTCAACGAACAGGGATTCATCGATCCGAACAACCGGTGGTCGATCAGCGGAATCGAAGAACTTGAGCACGCGGACTTGATGGTCCTGTTCACGCGTTTTCGCGACCTGCCCGACAGCCAGTTTCACTATTTTCTTGATTACGTGCGTTCGGGCAGACCCATCGTCGGTTTTCGCACGGCAACGCACGCATTCAAGTTCGATAAAAACACGAAGTACAAGGAGTGGGGTTGGCACGGCGAAAAGATCGCGCAGCTCCTGGGACAGAATTGGATCACCCACCACGGTCATTTCGATGACGGCGAAGCTCCTTTGACGAAAGTAACCCTGGTTGACGAAGCGCGGGACCATCCCATCCTGCGCGGCGTCGAACCGTTTTTCGCCTATTCGTGGCTGTACCACGTCGAAGGCGGCGGGGACCGGTTGCGCGGCGATGCTCGGCCGCTTCTGATGGGACAGGCCCTCAAGTCGACGCATGCCAACGGCGGAAACACGGAACGGTATCCGTTGATGAACCCCGTGGCGTGGACCAAGACCTACCAGACGGATCAGAACGCCGTCGGCCGCGTTTTCTTTGCGACCACCGCCCATCCATACGATTTCCGAACGGAAGCCATGCGGAGAGTCGCCGTGCATGGCATCCTGTGGGCGCTCGGGATGGAAGACCGCATTCCGCCCGGAGGCGCTCGGGTGGATCCGGTGGTCCCCTACGCGCCGAACAACTCGGGTACCAACGGCGCGCACAAGTCAAATCAACGGCCGGACGCGTTGTGAGGAAAGCGCCCGCCGAAGAAAGGCGGGCGCGTGGCGGTCGTGGATTCTCCGGCGGACGGGCCAGCGGTCGCCGGCAACCATCGCGTTGGCGCGCAAAAGAACGGCCGCCGGAATCGCGATTTCCGACGGCCGTAACGCTGGCAGGTTCGTGAGGCCCGAAGTCACGTGTTACCAGCCGTAGGAACCGTAATTGCAGCCATAATAGGGCTGGTAGCCGTAGCTGCAGCCATACGTGGGGGCGTAATACCAGGTGGGGGCGTAGAAGGTTGGATAGGCGTACGTGATGTGATGGGGCGTGACGTAACATCCCGCTTCGGCCTGATCCAGGCTCACAAAACCAAACGCTGTGACGGCCAACGCGACGACCAGCAGCAACTTCGCAAAACGGTTCATGACGGCTCTCCTGATGAAAACGTGACTGGGGTCTGGTCGAGCTCGACACGGCTCAACCGGTCTACAAAGAAGAGCGAAAAGCGAACGCCGCTGTTACACGAATTTCGTGGACCCGGGCAGTCGTAAGGATGGGAGGGTCCGCACCGGCCGCCGGGACGGCGGGCGGATGTCACCGGGGCCGGCCGGGCGACCCCACGCCCAATTCGCCGGGATGGTCGGGGGCCAGTTCCGCCAGGGCGGCAATGTCCTCTTCCATCGGGCGGTACAGCAAGTAATACAAGACGGCGAATCCAATCCCGCTTACCGTGATGGTGATCAGATAGTTTCTGTGCTCCTGCCAGAAGATCAACGTCAGTAAGATCGACAACAGCGGTACCAGGGCCGCCATGATCAAGAATTGCCTCATCAGGCTCATCAGCGATTCAAACGTTCGATAACTCGGTCCCAGTGAAATGCCGCGGCGGATAATCGCCGGAACGAACCACCGCACACTGAGCAACGTGACCAGAAAAAACGGGTAGGTGGCGGCCAGCAGCCCGCACAGGGTGAGAGATGCCAGAAAATGAACATACAATGTCGGCGACGCGCCCCGTTCCATCACCCAGTGGATGACAATTGGATAGGCGACCGCGGCCGCACACCACATGGCCACGGCCAACAGAGCGACAAAAAGGCCCAAAAACAACATGGCGGTACCCCCGGGATGGAGCGTCTCGGAAGGGGGCGGGGCTTTCAGCAGGCGAAGTCTCTTTTTCGCCACGTAAATACCTACAGCGATGCCGATCGGAAACGCCGTCGCGTTGACGATGCCCTGTACAAGCATGAACGCGTTGCGGCCGTCGGCGGTGAGCCGCGATATGATCGTGGCGTGGTTGTACATGAAATTGAGTATCGCCACGACAATGTTCGGCAATATGGTGGCGATCATCGCCGCGGTCACCGGAAATCGCAGGATGCTTTTTCCCAGCAAGCCCACCGGTTCCTGCAGGAGTGTCCAACATCGCGGGTGCAGGCACAAGCGGAGGGCGTACGCGACATCTCCCGCCGATCTATATCGCTGCTGCGGATCGGGATGCAGGCAGCGTAACAGAACCTGCCGGAGTGACGCTTCGCAGTCGGCGGGCAACCTGTCCGCCAGGGTTTCCGGCCGCAGGTCGCGGCGTCGGTCCGCCATCCTTTGAATCGCGGCGGCTCTGCCGCCGCTGGGACGGGGATCGTCAAACGGCCGGGCACCGGTAAGCAGTTCCCACAAAAGCACGCCCAGCGAATAGATGTCGCTGGCTTCCCGCACCAGCCGCGGAGATCCTTCCAGCAAGGGGTGGCACGCGCAAAGCTGTTCGGGTGACATGTAAGCCAGCGAGCCTCCGAACACGTCTTCGGGCTTTTCCGTCTCACGCGCCGCGTTGAAACTGATGTTGAAGTCGGCCAGCTTGGGCGAGCCCTCGCTCGTCAGAAGGACGTTGGCCGGCTTGATATCGCGATGCAGCACGCCCCGACGGTGGGCGTAGGCCAGTCCGTCGGCGATCCGCGCCCCCAGTTGGCAGACAACCTGACACCAGCCCGACGAGCCCAGCGTGTGGCGGATATGCGACCCTTCCGGCGGGGCCATTCCGCTGGCAGCCAGTTTCTGATCGACAACTTGCAACAAGTGTCGCCCGTCGCGGCAGGCGGTCCCGGCCGACGCGATATGGCGCACGACGTCCTGCAATGTTCCTCCCGCCACCAGCTCCATGTAAAGCAGCCGGAGGGCCGCCTGTCCCCACTTTCGCTGGTCGAATACCTGGACGATGTTGGGGTGATCGAGCTGGGCCAGCGTCTGCGGTTCGCTGCTTTGATCGACGGTCACCTTCAGTGCGACCAGACGCTCCATACTGCGCTGGCGGGCGAGAAACACGCGCGCGAAGGCTCCTCGTCCCAGAGCTAGCAGCAGGTCGAAATCGTCAAGCGTTTGCCCTTCCTGCAGAGCGTTCAATTCGCCGAGGGCGGCGCGTAGCCGCTGTTGTTCATTGACGTATTCCTCCGATGTGCGGTCGGGCCCCAGCCGGCTGTAGGTGCACGTAGGACTTCCTGGCAAAGCCACCGATCCCAGCATGGCGATCAGTTCGGAGGCGTGCTGCGGAAACCGTCGTCTGACCTCGTCCTCGTCGACGCGATCAGCAGCCTGCAGGCGGATCTGAAACTCCTCGAAGATCAAATGCACGGGCAGTCCGTCGCCCGACAACAGTTCGGGGAAGCGCCGCAGATAGAACTCGATCTTCTTCGGCTGGCGACCGGCTTCCCAGCGCCGTTCCAGATCGATTTTGATCAATTCGCAGAGCGCCGTGCGGCGCTCCGACGGCTCGAGTCCGTCCAGAAACGATTCCAGCGCAGGTTCACCGGATGGGGAATCGAGGACCCGGTCCCACGCCTGTGCCAGGCGGTCGACACGTTCGGCAATCCGGTCCCACAGCAATTCTTCGTCGTTCCGAATAGCCGTGGCATCCTGGCGATGATGGTCCATGGTCCCCTGCTTGGATTTACTTTCTCGCCTTGGGATATTATCGTCAGGCAGGCGTGCGTGAGAAGACGATCCGCATCGTATCCGCGTGAAAGGGTGTGCCGGATGTCCTCCGAAGAATCGATACAGCGCCTCCGCACCGACGGAAAAGAATCCTTGGTGCGTTTCGTGGAAGAGAACCGGCAGCGGCTGTTGGCCTTCATCGACTCACGGTTGGGAACGCCGCTGCGGCGGAAAATCGAGCCGGAGGACATCCTTCAGGACGTGTGCATCGAAGCGGTACGAGCGCTTGACAAAGTGGAATTCGTGGAGGACAACCTGCTGCACTGGCTGTTTCAGATCAGCGAGCGGAAGATTATCGACGCGCACCGCAAGTTCTTCGCCAGCCAAAAACGAGATGCCTCGCGCGAAGCCGTGATCGAGGAAGGCAGCCGGGCGGGCGGCGGGCTGGCCGACCTGCTGGCGGCCAGTATGACCACGCCCAGCCAGGCGTTCTCGCGCGATCACAAGCAGTTGCGACTGCTGGCCGCGCTGGAAACCCTGGCGGAAGAACAGCGCGAGGCACTGCGGCTACGCTATTTTGTCGGATTGTCTTCCAAAGAGATCGCCCGCAAGCTGGGCAAGAGCGACGGAGCCGTCCGCGTCATGTTGTCGCGCGGACTGAATCGATTGCAAGGGCTGTTGGCAGAAACCAGCCAATGACACGGGCGTCCGCGGCCGACCGACGCTCGCCGAATAACGCCGCCCCGACGGCCGGTCATCGCGCACCGCGGCCGCCGGCCGGGACGCGGGTCATTCGCGCACGAGCAAGGCCGGCACATCCGGGCGTGGACATGCCGGCCTTGGTGGGCGCGATGCCTTCAGTCATTCACTGGGATTGCTTTGGACGACCGGGCCGCCAAGTTGGGGAGCAGCGGCGGCCTGCGCCATGGCAGGCGCCGCGGGAGCGGCGGCCGGGCCGGTCGGCAAGGCGTGCGTCGGCGACGAGCCGTGCAGCACAAGCGGGGCGGGCGGCGTGAGCAGGATCTTCACGGAATTGCTCAGGTTGCCGTGCGGCAGCACGACGTCAATGCGGGCCCGCGTCGGGTGCTTGACCGCCATGGCGGGCAGCGTGATGGTTACGCCGTTGGGATGCCAGTCGCGGACCTGCGTGGGGAGCTTTACGTCGTTGAGCACCAGGAACACATGCCCCGGTGCGGGTCCCAGAAAATTGCCGGGCAGCGTCAGCGTCGCGCCAGCGGGAACCAAAGGCAGCTGGGCGGCCGGCTGGATCGGTGCCGGCGCCACCGGGGGATACACGGCCACCGGCCGGTTCACCACGTGGTGGACGACACGCGGCGGGTGATAGTAATGCCGGTAATGGCTGTGACAACCGGCTTTGACAGTGGCGGATGTCATCGCCACCGCCGCGATGCCCAGGGATGCGAATGCCAGGGTTCGCAGGAAACGGGACATGGTCGATCTCCTTGTGCGTAGTGGGGGGACAGGCGGGTCGCAGGCCGTTTTGCCTGCTGCTGCTTCCTAAGCGTGAAGCGGGGAGAGCTGTTACACCGGCGGGAACGAATCGCCACCCGATCGGGGTTTTCGCGGTGCGTTCCCGGCAGGCCGCCGTGCGAGAGAGGGCTCCCTGGCCGCCGGCAAAAAGAGGCCGTTCAGCGCTCGGACGGGAAAACATCCGCGTGTCAGCGGCCCCGCGTCAGCCTGGCGAGCAGCTCCGGCAGGGACACGCACGCCATGGTGGTCGCCGAATCGGAAATCGCATAGGGCACGTAGAGCCGGTCCTGGTGGATCATCGCACCGCACGTGTAGACCACATTCGGCACGTAACCTTCCCGTTCCTCTTCCGTGGGGATGATCATCGGCTGGTCGAGATGGCCGATCACCCGGCCCGGGTCCTCCAGATCCAATAGCATCGCGCCGATCGAGTAGCTGCGGACAGGCCCCACTCCGTGCGTCAGCAGCAGCCATCCCTCGGGCGTTTCCAGCGGTGAACCGCAGTTGCCGATCTGCGTGAATTCCCAGGGATGTTTGGGGGCGTGGAGCAACTCGGCGGTTTCCCAGAAATGGACGATGTCCGAGTACATCAGGTAAAGGTTTTCGCCGTCAATGCGCGAACACATCACATAATGCCCGTCGATGCGCCGCGGGAACAATGCCATTCCCTTTCCCAGGGCGCACCGCCCATTGAGCGTGTGCATCTGGATTCGATGGAAGTCCTGAGTCTCCATCAACTGTGGCAAGACCTGGAAACCATTGAACGCGGTGTAGGTACCGAAGAAGGTGGTTGTCCCATCATCCTCTACGAAAGGCACCAAACGCAAATCTTCGATGCCGCGGGCCTCATTTTCGCTTTGAGGAAAAATCACGACGTCCGATATATCGGCATCGTCAGGCATTTCAATCTGATAGTTCTCGCGCCCGAGCCATCGCATGCCGTCGGCCGTCGTCTCCTCTGGAAATAATTCTGGAGCCGCGGTTCGCGTGGCGTCGATCGCGCGATCCAATTCACTGAACGTGAAATAATCATTGAGCGCGTCCATCACGCGGTCGACTGCCCGGCGGTCGATCGCCATGTCGATCAGTTTCCGCCGGTACAGTTTTTTCTCGTAGCGACGATCCGGCGACTGCGTGACAGGACGCGAAAACGGACCCGTGGCGTCGAATTCAACGGAATGCCCCGTCTCAATGACGCCCGTCCGGAACACGATCGACGAGATATGGCCCTCGCCCGTTGCGCGGAGGCTCATGATCAATCGTTTGCCTCCCGCGGGTACATTTGTCTGATCCGGATGGGGCACGATGGAAGGATTGAACAGCGCGCTCGATGCGACCGAGTACTCCATGGTGAAGTACGACCCCAGCAGCAGCCGCCGGTTGCGGCAGGAAGGCTGCACCAGCTTGGCCATCGCCAGCGCCGTGCAGCAATGCTGTTCAAATACCTGATCAATATCGCGGTGGCGATGGGCGAATCGGTCCCGTACCTGTGACAGTACCGCCTCGACTTCGCGTTGCGGCAGTCCCATGACGCGATCCACGACCGAGCGTACGCGCGTTTCGCCCCCGACGATGAAAGGCCGCGTGATGACCCGTCGGCCGTCTTTCTCGAATCGAACGGGTAGCCTCTGAATATCCAGCCCGCTGGCGGGCGGTTCGAAAGACTTGCGAATCATGGGGGCAGCACCGCTCGGGGATTTTCCTGAATAACCGGCCGGCAGTGACACGATTCCGTGCGCCTCAGATGTGTCGGGATGCAACGGGGCAAGTCGATGGGAAGCGGCCGGCAGTGAACCGGCCGTGAGCCGGCCGGAAAATGAAGGATAACGATGGTACGCCGTAAGAGGGTTCTTGCCCGCTGACTGTACGGGTCGCGGGCGCCTATCGTTATCATACCGCATTCCCGCGTGCTGTCGGAACAGGCGGGAAGAAACTCAAGCGGGTTTTTCAAGTGCCCGCACCTGCAATCGGCAACCCTTGTCCATTTTTCAAGGACTGCGGGGCGGCGGCCCGCCGAGAAGCGTGGTGTGACGGCACGAGCGTGAATCGCGTGCCGGCGGCAAGCAGCGCCAAAGGCCCCCTACGGATTCATGGCCGCGGCAATTTCGTCGCGGGAGTGTTCGAAACTGTCGCCAGCGGCCTGACCTGCCAGCTCAATAGCTGAAATGCACGCGGTGAGAATAAGTGCAAGCATTACGGCGTATTCCACCGATGTCGGGCCGTCCTCTTGCCGGACGAAACGTATTAGGCGTCTGAACATGACCTCGCCGCCTTTCCGGCGCCGTAAACGCGACCGAATTAAAGGGGAAAGTGAACCGAACCCTTCTTGGGTAACACGCATCAGAATAGCATTGGCCTCTAATGGCAAACTTAGGTCACCCCACGGGGAAATCAAGCAAAAAAGATCCTGCCTTGGCGATTGCCGCCGAACCGAAGGGCCTGGCGCCCTCCGAACCTTCGGTTGCCGCGCGGTGAAAGGGATTGTAGGGAATCAGCGACCGGGACCGGCGGCCGTCGGCGGATGCACCGAACGGAGAGGAGATTCCGCAATGCCGCCCCAAGGCGCTGGGACGCCTGGGGATGGGACGACATGCGGATGATTCAAACCGGAAATGGATGTACGGCCGCGTTTCCGCAGGTTTCCTCGCTGCGAAGATCAGAACGCGGCGACGCTGTCAAAGAGCCTGGTCGGCTACGCCTGGAACGAACTTCCGCACCCGCACGATTTGACGGCGTTGGGATTGTCGAACGTGAAACCCCGGCGCTCGATCCCGTCATAGAAGTCAACGGTCGTGCCGTCCAGATACAAGGCGCTCTTCTTATCGACGACCATCGTGACGCCGTGCACGTCGTATCGCGAATCGGCCTTGGCGTCGTAGCCATTGTCAAAACCCAGTGCGTAGGAAAAGCCGCTGCACCCGCCTCCAGTGACCCCGACCCGAAGGACGGTTTCGTCGCTGAGCTTCTTCTCCTGCATGATTTTCTTGACTTCGGTGGCGGCTTTTTCGGTAAGCGTGATCGCCATGACTGTTCTTAGCTCCGGCTGAGGAAACAAACTGACTTGTCCGCGGGCTGCACGCGCTATTTTTCGCAGCCACAGGTTCTTAAATTATACAACTCGGGTGGGAAAGGGAACCCTGTTTAGCGGAAAAGACGTTTTTCTGCCGATTCCGCCGACGTTAGGCACCCGCCGGTTTCAAGGACACCGGCCGGCCCGCCCACCCCGCGCTGGGGCCGGCGGGCCGCCGCCTCGGGACCTCACAGGCTGCGCATCGGCCGCAGTTTTTCCACGGCCTCGACCACGCGCCGCACGGCAAACGCCACGTCTTGTTCCGTGTTGAATCGTCCGAGCCCGAAGCGGAGGCTACTTTTGACCGCGTCGTCGTCCAGGCCGAGTGCCCGGAGGACGTGGCTGGGCTCCGGCGACGTGGACGTGCAGGCCGCGCCGCTGCTGACGGCCAGGTCGCCCATGTTCAACAGCAAGGCTTCTCCATCGACGCCTTCGAAGCGAGCGTTGAGGTTGCCCGGCAGTCGGAGGTCTGCCTGGTTGAGGGCCGGGCCACATAGATGTACGCCGGGCAGCCGTTCGGTGAGCCCCGTCCACAGCGTGTCGCGGAGGTGGGCCACACGCTGGTGCTCGGCGGGTATCTCCTCCAGGCACAGCTCAAGGGCCCTGGCGAAACCCACGATCAGCGGCACGGGAAGAGTACCACTTCGCAGACCACGCTCCTGGCCGCCGCCGAACACGCGCGGCTGGAGTCGCACGCGGGGCGGCCCGCGCCGGACGAACAGCGCACCCACCCCTTTCGGGCCATACAACTTGTGCGCCGTGAAACTCAGCAGGTCAACCTGAAGGTCTCGGACGTCCACGGGGATCTTGCCCACCGCCTGCGTGGCATCGCAGTGCAGCAGCACGCCGTGCTGTCGGCAAATGTCCCCGATCCGCGCGATGCAATGCAACACGCCGATTTCGTTGTTGGCGAGCATGATTGAAACCAGAAACGTGTCTTCGCGGATGGAATCGGCCACACGGCCCGGAGGCAGCCAGCCAGCCTGGGGGTCCGACGCCGGCAGGACGTCCAGCAGGGTCACGTCCGTGCCCGACTCAGCCAGGTGTGCCAACGGATCCAACACCGCGTGATGTTCGGTCTTGACCGACAGGACATGGCCGGGCCCGGCCCTTTGGGCGGCCGCCGCCCCCAGAATGGCCAGGTTGTTGCTCTCGGTGGCGCCGCTGGTGAAAACGATTTCGGTGTCCCGCGCACCGATCGCGTCAGCGATCTGGCCGCGTGCCCGGTCCACCGCCTCGGCGGCCTCCCGCCCAAACGCGTGGCCGACGCTGCCCGCGTTTCCGTAGTGCCGCACGAAGTACGGCAACATGGCATCCGCCACGCGGGGATCGACGCGGGTCGTCGCATGGTTGTCCATGTACACAGCGGGCTGCAGCATGGGGCATCGGGCCAGCGGGAAGATTGTCTCACATCCCATCACCGGCGCATGAGCGAAACGCGGCTTCGCGCCCGCACCGGGCTTCGTGCAAGCGGATTCAAAAAGGTGTCAACGAGTTGTTCAGGACAGGGGTCGGAACGCACGCTGCTTGCTTAGCCGTCCGTTCGAACGCGATCGGCAAACAGCGCGGACAGACAAATCTGCGACCACGATTCAAACTGGGTGGCCTCGTCGAGAAGCTGACGCACCGGCCGGAATCCGGCGTCGACGATATCTGCTTCCCGAGGCCGCACTTCGGGGCGCTGCACGTCCACGAGGTGGACGATTCCCAGGTGGACGCGTCCGACGTCCGTCTGGTCGTCGTTGATCAGGCCGACGCATTGCTCGCGGCAAGGCGTATCGGTAATGACTTCTTCGCCGAGTTCCCGTCGCATGCCCTCGGTATAGGGATCACCCGACAGGGACGCTTCGGCATCGGTCGAGGCGATATGTCCACCGACCCCCACGCTTCGTTTGCGATGCAAGCGACCTTCGCCCTGCCCGGTCCCGCGCGTGTACTGAAACAAATGCGGCGGTCCGGCCGACGGCCGGTGGCGAAAGATGACGTAAGGTATCAGTTGTTTGAAGTCCGGGTTGTGTTCCATTGCGCTCCGAGGACGATAGCTGATGTGTTCGGATCGAAACAGCTCCGGAAGATACCGGGCTGTGTTGTCGGTAAATCCCTGAAAATAGCCCAATCGGTGCAAACAGCGGGTCGGTACGACCATGACAAGTTCGGATTGCACAGTGGACACAGCGACTCCTTTCAAAGCTTGTGGTCATTCCCACGCCAGTATAACGACGTGCGTGTCTTTCGCACAGCCGCCGGCATCGGTGTCAGCCGCGTGTCCGGCGCGGCAAATGAAAGCTGCTCGAGACGCCCCGGGCAAACAGCCGACCGGTGGTCCGCGCCCCCGCCTTGCAACGTTTCGTCAAAGAATGAGCATGGCGTCTCCATAGCTGAAAAACCGGTACCGTTCACGGATGGCTTCCGCGTAGGCGCGTCGCATCAGATCCCTGCCGCCAAAGGCGTATATCAGGACCAGCAGTGTTGTGCGAGGCAGGTGAAAATTGGTCAGCAGTCCGTCCACGGCTTGGAACGCATAGGGCGGACGGATAAACAGCGACGACGATCCTTCGAAGGCCTCGATGAGGCCATCACGCACGGCGCTTTCCAACGTCCGCAGCGTCGTCGAACCAACCGCGACAATGCGACGGCCTTCGCGGCGCGTGGCGCGCAACTGGGCGGCGGTTTCCGCGGTGACCTGGCACCATTCATCGTGCATGACGTGATCCTCGATCCGGGCAGTGGAGATGGGCTGGAACGTTCCCCGCCCGACGTGCAGGGTGACCCACTCGTGGCGGACGCCGCGCCGTTGCAGGTCGCGGAAAAGCACTTCGGTAAAGTGCAAGCCCGCCGTCGGCGCGGCGATCGACCCGGGCCGGCGAGCGAACACCGTCTGGTAGTCGCGCCGGTCCGCTTCGACCATCTCGCCGTCCCGGATGTAGTGAGGCAGGGGAACGCGCCCCACCCGCTCCAGGAGCGAGAGCGCGTCCTCGGGGGGCTCGGGCGTCGCGATCCATACTCCCCCTTCCTGGCGTGCCATGAGGCGGAGCTGCGAGTCTTCACGGGCCGCGCGGTCGACGAGCGTCACCGACTCTCCAACGTGCATCCGCCCGCGGGTCTTGGCAAGTATCTGCCAGCAGGCTCGGCCGTTGTCCGCCAGGAACAGCCCTTGCCAGCGCCCTCGCGTTTGCGTGCGGAATCCGACCAGCCGGGCCGGGATCACTCGAGTATCATTCAATACCAGGCAGTCGCCCCGGTCCAGGTGGTCGGCCAGGTCGCGAACGTGACCATGCCGCATTGTGCTCTGCTTGCGGTCGACGACCATCAAACGCGCATCGGTGCGCTGCCGCGCGGGTTGCTGAGCAATCAACTCCCGGGGCAACGCATAATCGTATTGGTCGAGTTCGTCGGTCACGATAACTACGTTGTATGACGGACGCTGGTGGAATGCGAGTCGTTTTCGCCGTTACGAGTCTTCATGTGGGAGGCGCCGAACAAGCACTCGTTGACATCGTGACGCGTCTGTCGTCGGATCGCTTCGATCCGCACGTGGTGTCGCTCGCGAACCCTCCGCCCCCGGCCGATGATTGCCTCGTCAACCAGTTGGCGTCGCACCGAGTGCCGGTCCACTTTCTCGGTGCACGACATCCCATCCATGCGTTGTCCACGATCGGGCGACTCGTGCGACTGCTGCGCGAGATCCGCCCCACGATCCTGCAAACGTTCCTGTGGCACGCCAATACGGCCGGTGCGATCGCGGCAAGGCTCGCGCACGTGCCCCGCGTCGTGTCCGGCATTCGCGTGGCGGAACGCAGAGCCAACTTGCATCGTTGGGTGACGCGCTGCACCGCCCATTGGGTCGACCGCCATGTGTGCGTCAGCAACGCGGTAGCTGATTTCATGACGAGCCGCGCGGGTCTGGAGCCGGCTTCAGTGATGGTCATCCCCACCGGCGTGGACGTGCAAGCTTTTCAGGCCGTTGCGCCGGCGCCACTGGAGGACGTCGGTGTGCCCACGGGCCGCCGGGGACTGGTCGTGGTGGGCCGGCTGGTTCGTCAGAAAGGAATCGACTGGCTGTTGCGGCTCGCGCCGGATTTGCTGGCGGAGCTCCCGTTCCATGATCTACTGATCATGGGAAACGGACCACTGCGACAGGACTTGCAACGGCAAGCGCGGGCCAGTCGATACGCGGCGCGGGTCCACTTCCTGGGATGGCGCGCCGACGCAACGTCCGTGATCGCCGCTTGCGATCTGCTGCTGGCGGCGTCGCGGTGGGAAGGCCTGCCGCGGGTGGTGCTGGAAACCATGGCGCTTGGCAAACCGGTCGTCGCCGTCGACGCCGAAGGCGTGGTGGAACTGCTGGGAAGCGACCACGGCGGACAAATCGTGCGCGGCCACGATCGCGACGCGTTCCGGAACGCGGCAACGGCGATTGCCCGCGATCCGCAGCGGGCCGACCAACTCGGAACTCGCAACCACGCGCGTGCCGTCGAGCACTTTAACATCCAGCGGTGCGTGGACGCTTACGAGCGTCTGTATCAATCGCTCGGCGCGGGCCCGCCACGGGACTCGGACGCGTAGCGCGTGGGGCCGCCGGCACGGCCCCCGGGGACGTTGGGGCATGGGGGCGCCGGAGGCGGTCAGCCTGGCCGAGGTGTCCTCTGTTCCACATGGATGATATTTATTACGCGAAATTAATTTCGTACGATATCCCGAACTATCGGCCCCGCAACACCTAGCGACGTCGGGCCCGTGGCGGCGGTCCGCCACCCCGCGAAACCGTTGTTGACGTACGCCTAAAACCGGTTATTCTTGCCCCCAGTGGTGCGTCGCGGGCCGCCTGATTCGGCCCGGGTACACCACGGTTTTTCTTTCGACTCTTTCCTCGTACGTCCGTTTCGTTCGCGCTCAATCGCAGGCCGCGGTGAGAGTTGACGGCCACCGACTTTCGCCACGACACAGTGCCTTGCGCGCCGCGTCGGGTCTCGAATGAACCCGGGGCAAGGAAGCCTTCTGGGTAGCGAACCGCGGAGACACACGTAGCTGCTCGTGCCGCGTGTGTCCCGCAAGCACCAGGCCACCGTGGGATACACGGAAGTTCCCATGGTGAGGTGCCCCGCGCCGAAAGCGCGCGCCCCGAGTTGCCTTCAATGCCCGGGGTGTGTTCCTTCCCCGTCGGCGATGTTTGGCAACGGGGTATTCGGCAACGGGGTATTCGGCAACGGGGTATTCGGCAACGGGGTATTCGGCAACGGGCCCTATTTCATCTGCCAACCCTTTTCGACGCCGTTCCGTCTGAATACAGACCGTCTGTAAACAGGCGGTCACCTCAAGACGGATGTTGCCATGGTTTTCGTTGTCACGCATCTTGCTGTCGATGGCGCGTCGGCCAGGTAAGAAAAAGTGGATCGTCATGGATCAGCCAACGGTACACGTGCCGGTGCTCGTCGACGAAGTCGTACATTGGCTCCACGTCAAACCGGGTCAACTCGTGGTGGACGGAACGTGTGGTGCGGGCGGCCACACACGATGTTTGGCCGAGTTGGTCGGAGCCGAGGGGCGCGTCATCGCCTTGGACAGGGATCCGCAAGCCGTACTGAGGGCCGCAGCGCGGTGCGCCGATCTGCCGGTCGAATGCGTCCAGGCCAACTACGCTCATCTTGCGGAAGTCCTGTCCGCACGGGAATGGAAATCCGTCGATGCCATTCTGCTTGACTTGGGGATGTCCAGCGACCAGCTGGCCGCAGAGGATCGCGGATTCAGTTTCTCCAGCGCTGGACCGCTCGATCTACGGTTCGATCCCCTCCAGGGCCAGCCTGCATGGCGTCTGCTGAAACGCCTCAGTGAAGAGCATATGGCGGAGATCCTGTTTTCGTATGGGCAGGAGCGGTACAGCCGTCGAATCGCCCGCCGCATCGTCCGGCACCGCAGGGAACATCCGGTCCGCAGTGCCGCGGACCTGGCGCAAATCGTTCTTCGGGCGGTACCGCCCGGCAAGGCGGCGACGCAACGCATCCACCCGGCAACGCGAACTTTTCAGGCGCTGCGAATTGCTGTAAACGAAGAACTGCGCTGGCTCGATACAGGATTACAGCGATTGCCGGACTGCCTGGCCGTCGGCGGCCGGATGGCGATCATCAGCTATCATTCGCTCGAGGACCGACGCGCAAAACAGGCCTTTCGCGACGACCCGCGATTTGAGACCCTTACGCGACGCCCGATACGTCCTTCGCGCGAGGAGATTGACCGCAATCCCCGCGCCCGCAGCGCGAAACTGCGGGTAGCGGTCCGCGTGGAGGACCCGGCGAGACTCAAGGAGGATCCGCGGCATGGCGACCACTGAGGGGCTCCGAAAGACGGAGGTGCGCGTCGGGATTGGTGTGATAGCGACGCTATCACTCGTGCTGGTCATCGTCTTTGCCCTCCGACTGGCCGGTGTGCGATTTACTGCGGAAGACGACTGGCCGGCCCCGGTCGTTTCCCGGGAACCGTTCCCGCGTAAGCCTTCAGGCACATCAGAAATCCCGTCGACCAGGTCCGAGCAGCCCACCGAACTGGAGGCGCGCGCGGGGTTTGGCCCCCCGCCGTATGGGTCCTCTGGCGGACCGTCCGAATGGCCCGGCGAGAAGGTCGCGCCCCAACCACGCCCGTCGGCCGACACCGATCCGCCCGATTATGTACCCCGACTTGCAGGCCTGCTGCATCAGCGCGATCCCGAGGCATCGTCGGGGGCACCGACCGCGTCCCCAGTGCAGGAGGGGCGGCGGAGGTCCATGACCGGCGACGGGACGCCCCGCTACGAATCCGGCGGGCGGAACGCCTTCGCGTCGGATCGGCCCGCACCGCGTGCCAACGCACAGAACGACGCGGCGGCGCGGACTACGACGCCGCACAGCAGCCGTGCCGAACGATCGCTGCGCGCGACGAAACAACGGACGGACGATCCTTTTCCAACGCAAACTTCCGTTGCCAAGTCGGTGCCGACGCCGGATGCCGCGTCCAACCAGGGCGACCGTTACACGCGCAGGCCTCTGCCCGAGGCGCACGTGCCACACAAGGATCCGGATCGGCAACGTGCCGAATCGCCGGGAGCGCCGACGCGCCCCCGGTCGGCGGCGGACGATGGAGCCGGGCGCGAGCGCCGAGTGCCGGCGATCCTTCGTACTGAAAAGACATCGTCGGCCGAAGCGGAACCGCAGACGGGCGCTCACCCGCTTCGTCCATATACCGTTCAACGTGGCGATACGTTGTTTGACATTGCACGTGCAGAGTTGGGAGATGGCAGTCGCTGGCCGGAAATCTTCCGGCTGAACCGAGAGACACTGAAGGACAATTACAATCACTTGCTTCCCGGCACGCAGTTAAACGTGCCGGGAGGCAACGACCACGCGGTTAGCCTGAAGCGAGAACCTATCCGCATCATCCGCTGAGCCTCATTTGAACCCGCGTCCCCACCGACCTGGCCATGGCGTACAACGCATCGTGTCCGGTGGACAAACCGGCGTGGATCGGGGTGCGCTCAACGCCGCCATCGCCCTGGGCGTGCCCCACGGCGGATGGTGTCCCGCGGGACGCCTCGCCGAAGACGGCCGGATCCCCGATCGCTACCAGTTGGTAGAACACGCCTCGGTCGATTACGCGGACCGTACCGAGCAGAATGTGATCGACTCGGACGGTACGCTTATTTTGAATCGTGGACGCCTTAAAGGGGGAACGCAGCTCACGGTGCATCTGGCCAAACGGCACGTCAAACCCTTGTACCGCGTGAACTTCGAGAGGCCCCCGCCATTGCAGGACGTTCGCCGATGGCTCATGGAAGCCGATGTCGGCGTTCTCAACGTGGCAGGTCCGAGGGAGAGTTCGCATCCTGGCATCGAGAAGGAGGCCGAAGACTTCGTGCGGCGACTGCTTGTCGAACGTTGACAGTCGCCGAGACGCGGCAATCAAGCGCGCAGCCGCCGCCAGAAACAATGGCGACGGCTTCTTCGACCGCGCGTTCACGCCGCGTGCCGGATCGAGTCGCTTCACGCGTTGGGCGAGGTTGCGTTTGCGGGGCGGACCGGATCCTCGCACACGGTCACGCGGCGCTGTCCGGTATCCATCTCCACCGTACAATTGAGCGGCAGCGTGATGTTGTCGAAATGATGTCCAGCGGGGATGCCCGCCAGCACGGGGACATCGAGCGCGGCCAGGTAGTCTTGCAGGACGTCATCCAGTGGCAGGCTCGGCTTGTCCGCTCGAGCGTGGCAACCGGAGAAATGGCCCAGCAGGACGCCCGCGGCGGCATCAAGTTTTCCGGCCAGCTTCAGTTGTGACAGGTACCGATCGATGCGGTAGGGTCGCTCATCGACTTCTTCCAGAAACAGGATGCGCCCTTCCGTCTCAATTTCGAAAGGCGTACCCAGCAGCGCGGCGACGAGCGAAAGATTACCGCCCGTCAATCTTCCTCGCGCAACCCCGTCGCGCAACGCTGTCAGGCCGTCGGCGTAGCTGCCCATGGCAAGAGAATAACCGTCCCCTTCGTTAGGTTTCTGTTCGTCGTGCGACACGAGTACCGCTTGCCAGAACGCCTCGTCGGTGAGCGCACTCGGCGGGGCCGGAGACCCCCAGCCGTCCATCGGGTGCGGGCTGTGGAACGTGATCAGCCCGGTGCGTTTCTGGACGGCCAGATGCAGCGCGGTGATGTCGCTGAAACCGGTCAGAATCTTGGGGTGGCTGCGTATGGCGTCAAAGTCCAGCCGGTTCAAAATGCGGGTCACCCCGTAACCGCCGCGAGCCGGCACGACCGCGCGGACATCGTTGTCTAGAAAGGCAGCCATCAATTCATCAGCCCGCAGGGCGTCGTCGCCGGCCAGATAGCCCCGCGATCGGCCGATGTGGTCCGGCACTCGGACTCGAAAACCCCGCTTGGCCAGTCGAGTGCGTGCCCGTTCGAGGCGTTGGACGTCCACGGGCCCGGAGGGAGCCACGATGGCCATCGTGTCGCCTGCTCGCAGCGCCGCAGGATAGATGGGCGTGATGGCGGTCAACGATCAGGTTCCTCCGAAGAGCAGGTAGCCCAATACCACCGCCGTGACGATACCCGCGGCGTCGGCGGCCAGGCAGGAGGGGAGCGTATGGCGCATTTTTTTGATCTGAACGGCACCATAGTAAATCGTCATGATGTAAAACGTCGTCTCCGTGCTGCCCATCATGACCGAAGCGCACATACCGACGAAGCTGTCGGGGCCGTGGGCAGTAAAAATGTCGACGAGCACGCCCTGGGCTCCGCCGCCAGTGAGCGGCCGGGTCAGCGCCAGGGGAAGCAGGTCCAGCGAGTCGGTGTAAGCGCCCATCCCCGTTTGATGCATGACCCACCCGAATGCCAGCTTCAAATCGGCGAAAATGCCGCTGGCCATGAAGACTTTAATGGCGAAGAGAATCCCCACCAGATAAGGAATGATCATCACTGCTACGTCGAACCCTTCCTTGGCCCCGCTGATGAACGACTCATACATGGGAACGCGCCGCAGCGCGCCGCTGAGGATAATAATCAGCATCACCAGCGGGATCGTCCACTGGCTGACGGTTTCCATCCCCAGGCGGAGCGTTTCCATCAGTGTTGCCTTTCATCTGACGGGAAGGACGTGTTCTGCGACGCGAGTGCCGGCGGCTGCGTGGCCGCATAGCGTGGCAGTCTGGCGAGACTGCGGCTGACCGCAACGGCGACCGTGGTGCTGACGGCCGTCGTCGCGATGATTCCGGCAATCGGTCCCGCCGCGTTACTGCTGCCGGCTGCCACGCGCAAGCCGATGATGGTAAAGGGAACCAGCGTCACACTGCTGGTATTGATGGCCAGGAACGTTGCCATGGCATTGGTGGCCGTATCCTGAGTCGTATTTAGAGTCTGCAATTCGCGCATGGCCTTGAGTCCAAAGGGCGTGGCGGCGTTGCCCAAGCCCAGCACATTGGCCGAGATATTCATCAGCATGGCTCCCTGGGCCGGGTGCCCGTCCGGCACGTCGGGAAACAGCCAGCGCATTGCTGGGCGCAAGGCGCGCGCCAGCGCGTCGACAAGGCCGGCGTCCCGTGCGATACGGAGCATGCCCAGCCACAGCGCCATCATACCGATCAGCACGATGCACAAGTCGACGGCGGATTTGGCAGCATTGAGTGCCGCGTCCGTCAGGGCCTGGCCAGCCTCGCGTAAATGCTCCGCCGCGGGAGGCGTCGCCGCCGGAGTCTGCGTCTCGCGCGGTTCATCATCCACGGGTTGCTCGACCGCTGCATCGCGAGACGCCGCCGCAACAACGGTCTTTACCGCCGCTTTGCTGAATCCGTAAACGATGCCGACCAGCAACAGGCCAAACCAGATTTTATTCAGCATCCGTCTTCCGCCGTTCGTTTCCCGGATGACGCCGGTGGCTCACTCTCCGTCGGCGCCGCCTGTGCCAGTCTGATGAACCGGCCACACGGTGGCAACGAAATACTCCGACTGGATGATGCCCGAAACACCACGTCAATGAACAGACCGATTCAGCAGCAAGCCGCGGCATTCGTCGACGAACGTGCCCCGGCTGTACACCACACGCCCATTAAGAATGACGTGCTGGATGGTTTCCGGCTGGGGAAACGGCCGCGCCGCGACACCGTCGTCGGAACGCACCAGCATGAGGTCCGCCACGGCGCCGCGACCGACAAATCCGCGGTCGGCGAGTCCTAATCGGGACGCCCGTCGCCGATTGAGATTCGCGAACCGGCGGGCGTCCGCACGGTGATCCTCCTCACTGGCCCACGATTCTTCTGGCAGGACGGGGAGCCCCCACGGGCCGGCACGACGCGCGGCTCGATCCCCACCGTCCGGTCCCCACACGGCCAGCAGACGCCTGGCCGCTGCGTGGCTCCAACCCGCGTGTAATTCGTCAGCGCGTTCGGAATTGCCGGATGCACCGACAAAGCCCAGATTGATCCGCGGACTGCCATTGCTGAACAAGCCCATCATGAGTTGAGACTGTTCGGAATCATGCAGATCGGCGACACCGATCACGGTCGTTATGCCGCCGCGAATCCAGTCGTGGATCTGCCCATCGGCCGGGAGGCATCGAGGCGTCGTTTGCGGATGGAAGACAATTCGTCCCGGCGCGCACGTCAATCCAAGACCGGCGAGCGTTTCCCGGCGTCCCGACACGTGAAGATCTCCCAGGTCATCAATGATTCCCGGCAGCGGGCGCCCGTTGCATCGTGCCTTCCGCGTCGGTCCGTGAATGCCGATATCAGTGGTGAACGTACGATGGCCGTGCCCGTTTTCCACAGCCACACCGGCGATTACCAGATCGAAAAGCGGCGCGTCGCCGCACCGGAGCAGGGCATCGTAGCTCGCCGGATCCGATTGCTCGTACGCATCCGTAGCAATCGCGAGCAGGCAATGGATCAATCCAAAAAAGTGCAGTTGCACCAGCTCTTGAGGATCGTGGCCGTGCCAGCCACCCGCTTCAATCAAGACCGTCACCGCACCGGCCTGCTGCATGGCTTCACCGAAGGCGTGCGGCATGTATTCCGCTTCGTACCGCGATACCATGCCGGGGGCCCGTGCCGCCACAGCCTGATGAAAACAAGCGGCAATCTTCTTGGCCCGGATCGTGTTCTCGGTGTCTTGCCAGGCGACGCCCAGTGGAGGTACGAGCAGCGATATCGCCGCGGGCTGCCGTGTATGTCCCACGCTTGTCCGCTCGTTCTGATCATGCAGATTAAACGCGAACTGTGGCCGCAGTTGCGCGGCTGCATCGTGTAGAATTCTGCCTTCCGGAGTCTGCAGAATTCGTGCGTCGCGATTAATGTCCAGGTCCTGTGCGTTGCGGCGCGAGAAGCATTCCGCGCCGTCGGGATTGAGCATGGGCAGAAGAAACAGCGTGCAATGTTCGAGGATTGCCCGGGCGGTCGGATGACCGGGCTGCCGGGTCAGAAAGTTCAGCACGTCCAGCAGCACCGCCGTATGCGTCGGCTCGTCGCCGTGCATCTGCGACCAAAGGAGAATTCTTCGGGGCCCGCGGCCGAGGGACGCCAGGAGAATGGCCCGGTTCTCCACCGATCGTCCACGTTCGGTCAACGTCATCGGCGTCGCGCTGCCGTCTCGAATCTGTTCGAGCAGACGCACGACGTCGGCATGATGCATTTCCGCCGGATGATCGGGCGATATCCTGTGCAGCGGATATTCATTCCACTCAAACGTCTGACACACAAGCCACTCCAGGCAATCAAGGTCGGAGCTGCCGTATTCCCGGCGCACGATGCTTACGGGCTTCGCGGAAAACGGGCCTATTCTAAGGGAACCCAGGTCGGCGCTCCACGGCAGCGCCGTGTCGCTGTCTGGCATCCACCGTGGTTCAGCCCCCGGCTCCGCCGGGGGATCGAATCAACGATGC
>CAZNKT010000099.1:0-22006 GCA_964573605.1 uncultured Pirellulales bacterium | reverse complement strand
TCGGCGCGGGCATCCACGGCAACGCCGGGCTGACGGATCCCGACCTCGTGCCCGTCAAGGTTCCTCCCGACAGGGTCGAGCGCGTGCGATCCGAACTGGGCGAACTGCCCGCGGCCCTTCGTCAGAGGCTGGTGCAACACTATGGGCTTTCGTCGTACGACAGCGACGTGCTCGTCAATCAGGGGCGGCCGCTGGCAACCTATTTCCAGCAGGTGGCCGACCGGTGTGGCGACGGCAAGCTGGCCAGCAATTGGATCCAGCAGGACGTGTTGCGGCGGCTGAATGCCGAAGGCGTTTCCATCCATACGCTGGCGCTCCGCCCAGAAGACCTGGCGGAATTACTGCGGAGGGTCAAAGCGGGCGACGTCGATACGACTCGCGGCCGGGAAGTGCTCGACGCGATGATCGCCCAACGGTGGTCCGTGGACGAAGCCTTCTCCGAACTGGGCATCGAGTCGCTGGACGAGCAGCAATTGGTAGCGCTGTGCCGCGAGCTGGTGGATGCCAATCCGAAGATTGTGGAAGATGTCCGCAGCGGAAAGATCAAAGCCGCTGGGGCGTTGATCGGGCAGGCCCGCCAACGCAGTCCCAATGCCAACCCCAGCCGCGTACGGCAGATATGTCTCGCATTGATCACCGGCGACGCCTCGTTGCCATGAATCGCGTTGCCCTTGCCACAACATCGGTCGCCGCAGCAGCGGTGCTGGCGGCGGGGTTATCGGTAACGGTCGGTTGCCCTGGCGACGCTCGTGCCCCGCGCCAGGTCATTCTGATCCTCCTCGACGCGGCGCGTCCCGATCGGTTCTCCTGTTATGGTTACGGGCGGCCCACGACGCCCGAAATGGATCGCCTTGCGGAAGGGGGGATGGTCTTCCGCCGGCACTACGCCCAGGCCTCCAGTACGCGGCAGTCGATTCCCTCGATGCTCTATTCCCGGTATTTCTGCGCACCGATCTTTCCCAACAGCCGGCACGTCCCCTATTCCGCTCCGTGGGATCTCTTTCGACGGCCAGACGACGCACAGGTGTCGCTGCCCATGGCCTTCGAGGCGTCCGGCTTCACTACGGTGGCCATCTCCGCACACAATTGGACCGGCGAAGATACGCCGTTCGCGGCCGAATTCGTCGAAGCGCACGACCTTTCCCCGGGACTGGAAGACCGCAAGTACGGCTATCCGCGGGCGGACTATGCGGTCGAATACGCCATCCGGTGGATGCGTGAGCACCAGGGGGAAGACTTTTTTCTGTACCTGCATCTGATGGACACGCATTTTCCCCATTTTTTCGAGGATGATGCGGCCAGCTTCTTCAACGAGAAAACCTACGATGCGGCGGCCCGGTTCGTCGAAGGCGGCAGTCCCAGGAATCTGCAGTCACGTTTGACCGAGGACGATCGGCGATGGCTTGACGCCTTATACGACGGCAGCATGCGGTACACGGACCGGCACCTCGGGCGATTGTTCCAATTCTTGCGCGACCGCGGGACACTGGAAAACACGGTCGTTGCCATCACGGCGGACCACGGTGAAAACCTGATGGAGGGACCGGGCGATCCGGCCGAGGATGGGGCGGCGGTGCTGGCACACGGAGGCCCGTGGTTCGAGCGGGTGGCTCGGATCCCGCTGATCCTGTTCGCACCCCAGCGACTGGAACCTGGCGCATTTCCCCACTTCAGCGAAGGCGTCGACGTGGCTCCCACCTTGCTGGCGCTGGCCGGCGTCGACGTGCCGCCTGGCAGAACATGCGACGGCGTGAACCTGGTGGAAATCGTCGCCGGGCGCAGACCGCCCAAAAGCTGTGTACTGAAACGCCGTGGCGTGCGTACCAAAACCGAGAAGTGCTTGTTTGATCAAACCGACAAGGCCTTGTTGGCCGAACCCGCACCGGAGCCCGGCCAATTAACCGGCCGGTTGTACGATCTAGTTGACGACCCGGAGGAGCGTGAGAATCTGTTCGCGCAGCAACCCGACCGCGTACGCCGCCTGCTTGAACTCTATCGGCGCCACATGGCACAAGGCTTCGCGCGCTATCGCCTGGCGCGGACGGAACGGCAGCCTCGGTCCGAGTTTGCCATCGCGGCGGAATATTTAAGAAGCGATTCGCCGTTGCGCGGTTTTTCGAGCGGGGCTCCGCCCACGGGCTGGAGCCGGACGCAGCAAACGCGCACGTCCGCGGTAGTCGCCTATCGCACCAACCAACCGTTGGTGCTCCAATGCGCCATGCCCGACGGGCCGTACGATATGTCCGTGCGATTGCAGGGCGAGGCCGTGTTGGAGGTCAATGGTGTGAAGCGGTTGATCCGGGGCAAGCCGGACGGAATGGTCTCGTTCGGCGAAATCGTCGTCGACGACAAACGATTCCGGGTCAACATCCAACCTTCCGGTGACGGCCTGACGGCAATCTATTATGTGGGGTTCACGCCCCGCGGAGCCGCGGTTGTCGACGAGGATGCCCGTCTCCGCCGGCTGAAGACTCTGGGCTACGTCGATTGATTTGATACGTGTGGAGCGATGGCCAACGGCATCATCACGCTCACGACGGACTTTGGTCCTGGCAGCGAGTACGTCGGTGCGTTGAAAGCCGTTATTCTGTCCGTCAATACCGACGCCCGAATCGTTGATTTGGCACACGATATCCCGCCTCAGGATATTCGCCGAGCGGCTTATGTGCTGGCCGATGTCGCCATGCGCTTTCCAGTCGGAACGACGCATCTGGCGGTCGTGGACCCCGGCGTGGGCACGCAGCGCCGAATCGTGTTCGCACGGTTCGGGTCGCAGAACTTCGTGGCCCCCGACAACGGTCTTTTGGGCTGCCTGGCAGGCCATAGCGATCCTCGTCTGGTGGTCGCCGTCACGGATTCCAGCTATTGGCTGGATGAGGTGTCGGCAACGTTCCACGGACGTGATATTATGGCCCCGGTAGCAGCACACCTGAGCATGGGACTCGCCCCCCAACGCCTTGGTCCCCAACAGCAAGGAGTGGCCCGGGTCCCCTGGCCGGAGGTACGCGTCTTGGCGAAGCAGATCAGGGGTGAGGTGGTATCGGTCGACGCATTCGGTAATCTTCGCACGAACATTACCGAAGAGATGCTGCAGGGAGTTCCCCGCGACGAGTCCCTGATCGTTCAATGCGACGAACATGAAACCATGGGGCTGTTCTCAACGTACGCCGATCAGCCCGAAATGACCCTGATAGCCCTGATTGGTTCTTCCGGCTTCCTGGAGCTGGCTATCGTCAACGACAGCGCCGCAACCATGCTAGGGGTTCGTGAAGGGGCGGGGGTGACGGTCCGTTGGGAAAATGGCGCTGAGGAGAAACAGAACGGCTAAGCGGGGACCCGGCCGCCGCGTTCCGCCGGATGGGAGTCCCGCCCCACGCGCGGCGAGGGGTGACCTGTCCGGTCTCGTCATGCACTGGGCGCAACGCACGCGGGATGGCGGCCGGATGAGCATTCGGCCGATAATTCGACATGATAGATAACCGCCGAAAGACGCTGCTGCTGGCGTCGATCGTCCTGGCCGGTCTGGCATCCGCGGCGGGCGGTGGTCAGACCGACGCGCGACCCAACATTCTGTTGGTGACGGCGGATAACCTAGGCTACGGTGATCTGCCGGTGTTCAACCGCCGGTCCCGGGTGCGTGCGCCTCATTTCGAGCAACTTGCTGCCGAGGGAGGCCGGCTCACGCAGTTCTACACCGCGTCTCCGACGTGTTCCGTGTCCCGCGCGTGTCTGCTCACTGGCCGCGTCGCCGCGCGGCACGGACTGACGAACCAGTTGCCGGGCGTCGAGGGGAATTACGGCCGTGGGCTCAACCCCACCGAGCGCTTGATGCCTCAGTTGCTAAAACAAGCGGGGTACGCGACCGGTTGCTTCGGAAAATGGAACATTGGTTTCGCGCCGGGGTCGCGGCCAACGGAGCGCGGATTCGAGGAATTCTTCGGCCACGCGTCGGGAAACATCGATTACTACACGCACAACTACAATCACAAGCACGATTTGTACCGGGGCATTCAAGAAGCTCATGTTTCCGGCTACGCGACGGATCTGTTTGCGGATGCGGCCATCGACTTCATTCGTCGCCGGTCGCGTCAGCCGCGGCCGTGGTTTGTGTACCTGGCATTCAATGCCCCGCACTGTCCCAACCCCAAGAACAAATGGCCCGGCGAACCGGTCCAGTGGCAGGCGCCGCCGTCGGCTTTTGAAGCATACGGCTATGACCCGCAAACGAGCGACGAATCGCAGCGGTACCAGGCCGTTCTCACCGCCCTGGACTCTGCGCTGGGTCGCGTCCTGGCGGTCTTGGACGAGCTGGGAGAGGTCGACAACACGTTTGTCTTTTTCTTCTCCGACAACGGGGCCTTCATGCGCGAACGGTGCGGAGGCGAAGTGGCCTCCAACGCACCGCTGCGCGGGGGCGGCGTGACGTGCTGGGAGGGCGGATTGCGCATCGCCGCGTTGGCCCGATGGCCCGGCCACATTGATGCCGGCACGATCGTCGACGTGCCGCTCTGGAGCCCGGATCTGTTCGTTGCGACGGCCCGTTTGGCCGGCGTCGAACTGCCGCGGGACCGTGTCCTGGACGGGCGTGACCCTCTTCCGGTGCTCACCGAAGGTTCTGCGTCGCCCCATCGCGCTTTTTTCTTCCAGTTCCGCAAGCATGCCGCCCTGCGTCAGGGCGATTGGAAAATTGTCCGTACCCGGCCGGATCAACCCTGGATGCTGTTTGATTTGGCGAGCGATATCGGGGAGCAGCACGACGTGGCGGGGCGGTTTCCCGAGCGGCGGGAGGCGTTGGCCGAAGAATTCACCGCCTGGCAACAGCGCCTGGCACGCGACGCGTCCCGGGAATCCTCGGCGGACCCATCCGACGACGACACGCGAGATCCGCTGTACGATTGCCTGGCCCCGGAATTGACCTCCATGGTGGACGTGGTTCTGCATAGGTATCGCGGCGGACGCAAGTATCCGGAAAGCAGATTTCCGCTACCGTCCGCCGCGTTCGCGGCCTTCCGGCAAGAGGCGGTTGCCCGGCTGACGGAAACACTGCACATGCAAGACTGGGTGGTTCGTGGTCCTGCCGGCAAGCAGAGCCCGCTCGCCGACCGCTTCCACGACCGCGTCTTGAAGGTGATCCACCGCGACGGCGTGAGCATGGAATTGCACGTGGTCCGCATTGGTGGATCGGGTCTGGTGGTCCCCATGGTCGTCTGCCTGCCGCCGGGCAGCCAACGCGCGCCGGGCGTCTGCGTCTTCTCCGGTCACACGCAGCATGGCCTGCGCGACCTGACATGGGACCGCAACAGCTATCAGCAGGGCATGGCGGTGCGTTTGGCACAGAACGGATTTGTTACCATCGCTGTGGAAAAGATCGACAGCGGTTATTTGTCGCGCGACGGACGGCGGGGGACCGATGAGAAGGAAGTGACCACGACATGGCTGCATTGGGGGCAAGTCACACGCGCGCACCAGCTCCAGGCGTGTCTGGCAGCCAGCGAGATTCTGGCGGTGCACCCGCGCGTGGACGAAGATCGCATCGGGGCCACCGGTGTTTCGCTGGGCGGATGGTTGAGCGTCCAGACGGCGTTGCTTTCCGACCGCATCGGGGCCGTGGCAGATTTCGGGCGTAAGACCTTGGCCGTTCCGCCGGGCATCACTTCCGATGAGTTTGCCGGGCAGCGCGATTTGTGCCACATCCTGCCCGGCATGTTGGCGCTGTGCGACCGCAACGTCCTGGCCCTGGCCTATTGCCCACGACCGCTGCTGGCCGGCCACGGCCGCCAGGACGAAGGCTCGCAACGTGAAGGTCCTGAGCACTTTGAAGCGCTGTTTCGCGACCAGTACGCCGCGCTGGGAGCCGGCGGTGACTTTCAATATCTTGTGCACGAGCAGGGCGACGAGATGCCGGCCGACGTCGTCGTGCGCTGGTTTCAAAATCGCTGGGGTGCGGCGACGACTGCTGGCGATGATACAGGAAGCGCGAGAGAGGCAACCACGCCGTGACACGCTTCGCCGGCGCTTCAGGCTTGATCGCGCGATCTGCTGGCCCGCATTTCTCATGGGACCTGTTGCTACAACGCCAGGTGGCTGACAAAAGGGGACTGGCTCGCCGCCACATGTCAAGGTTGTCGCTTATTTTGAGTCCCAAGGACGGCGTGCCTGTCCCCTGTTGGTCGCCGTTTTCGAGTGTAACGGATCAAAGCCGTACGTGTTCAAATGTTCGTGACATCGTCCAGCAGGGCGTTTCCCAGCAGACGATCGAGGATGACGGCCAGATGGTGGTCCACACGTGTGTCGGTCCGACGCGGGACGTAGATGCGGCAGGACCGATGAGCCGCCGGGAGCTGGCGAAACAGTTGGTCATCCGTCAACGGCCGTGTCCGGCTCTTTGCCGCGTCGTACAGAAAGTTCTGGCGCGCGACCGGTCCGCGGGTATGGGGCCGGTGGATGTGTCGCGGCAGGTCGGCGCGGAGTTCCAAAGATTTCCACTCCGCCGGCAGTTCGTTCCGGATCCGCTCGCCGGCTGTATTTTCATCGGCGAAGATACTGCCCGCTTCGCTCTCACCGCGGACAAAAACGACATTGCGCTCGCACGCGGCGCGCCACTGCAGTTGGCGGCCGAGCAGGGCCTGCCACTGCCCGCCCAGGTGACGCCGCGGACCTTCGGAAGTCGCCCACCGTGCCACGTCCACCAGCAGCGACCATTCCGTGAAGCGAAGGTAGGCCGTCAGGTTATCGCGGGGATTGTCGGGAAATAGCAGCGACTTGCTCTCGAGAAATAGCGACTCGAGCGTCAGGTCGATCGCCCGCACGGTGCGGTGAAAATAGACCGCGCGAAACAGATCCGCACGCGCCTGCATGAATCGGATCAAGGCGTCCATGCCGCGAGCATGAATCGTCAACCCCGCGTCGCTGAAAAAGCTGTAATGCAACAGCCGTTCCAGATCGAAGGCGCGGGTGCTGTATCCGGTCATGAACGCGTCCCGCAGCACGAAATCCATGTTGTCCGCCGTGTAGATCCCGCAGAACAGGCTCCGCAACAGCCTGAGCCATGTGGGCTGGGTGTCGGTGCCTTGGGCTTGCGGCCGTTGGATCAGGTAGGCGATCTGATCGGGATCGAGCGTTTCACCGGGCTCCAGCCGGCTTTGGGGACACTGCCGGACCCCTGACAGCAATTCTCCCAGCTGCTGGCGAATAATGACGGCCCCCAGCAGCTCATGCGTCAGTCCGAAGTCCGCCAGGAAATGGACGTCGAAAAAATGCCCGAAGGGACCATGTCCCACGTCATGCAACAACGCCGCCATCCGCATGAGACACTCCACGTAGCCTCGACTCGGCACGTCGTTCGCCACGTGGCGCAGACTATCGTAGAGATGATCAACCAGGCGGCTGGCCAGGTGCATGGCACCGATCACGTGCTGGAACCGAGTGTGTTCGGCTGTTGGGTATACCCACCACGCCGTCTGCAGCTGGTGGATCTGCCGCAATCGTTGCACCCAGGGATGATCGATGATCTCGCGTTCCGCGACTTCCGTATCACTCCGCACCCGCGAGATAAAAGGAATGTAGCCGTGGACAGGATCGTGGCTCAATCCTTCGCTCTGGTAGTCCTTCACCGAAAGTCACTCCGAGTCGCGTGGCGACGTGAAAGCCGCCTCGATGCCCAACGCGATAACCAGCATCAAAAGGACGACCAGCCACGTGATCCCCGCTGCCTGGCTGATACGCAGCAATACAGCCTCACCGGCCTCGTCCTGCATCGCACCCAGTAGCTTTCCCACACCGTACAACAGCAACGTCGCCGCGGGCGCCGCCAGCGCGAAGGTGACGAGGCTGATCAGGAAGCGACGCGGAATCATTTCTTGCCATCCAATCGAATTGCCGTGTCGGACGCGGTCGAGCGCGCCAGGAGTGAACCGATCTCACAGAGGCGTCGCCGATAGCAAGCGAGGTACGCCGCATTCATGCCGCGGGCATCGAACGGGAGCCACCGACTCGAGACGGCCCGCTTGGTTTTTGCCCAACGGCCGGGATCTGCCCCATTTGACGGGTCGACTTAAAGGGTGTCAATGGCCCCGACAAGCGGTATTCCCATAACGTTTTTCTTGTCGTGCGCTACGCGGATGGCGATTTCGCGTGGTCTGCGGAGACGCACCGGTAAACTATAATGAGGAGACAGTACTATTTGGCGAGGAAGACCTGCGAAAATCGTTGGCGGTGGGAAGCGGGAAATGATTGATCAAGAGCGCTGTCGGCGGCCGGAAAAAAACGCTTTGGTTTACTTGTTCGGCAAGGCTGGTTTGATCGTGCTGCTGTTGCCGTTGGCTGCGACGGCGGCCAAAGTTGTTCACGAGGACGGCCGTGTGCTGTCGGGACGGATTGGCCTGGCGACGGGTGTGGCCGAGGACCCCAACGCAGCTCCGCGTACAAGCGGCGGCGTCGCTGTTCGTCCCATCCTGATCCTCGACGATGGGCTACGGCGCATGTTCGTGCCCAAAGCGCGGATCGGCAGCATCAACGAAACGTCCCGGGAAACCTTGGAACGGATTAGCGTTCCGCAGCCCGTGGCCCAGAGTGGGCACGCCATTGCCGGCGTGGGCCCGGCCGTCGGTATCGAACCCTTCGACAAGCATGGCCGGCGGATTTTCTCCATGACGACGTCCAAAGGGCAAGTGGACATTATCCAGGGAATCACTGAAATCACGCCTCGTTACACAAAGGTCGAGGCGCTGGGCGGGCCGCGCCCGTATAAGTCCTACGTCTGGGAAATGCGGATTGCCACGAGCGGAATACCGCGCGACGTACTGAGCAGCATCCTGCACCAGGCCGTGGACCCGGATGACCTGGAGCAGCGACTGCGGATTGTCCGGTTGTATCTACAGAGCGAACGTTATGCGGATGCCCGTGAGGAGCTGCGCCGGGTCCTCGAGGAGTTTCCACGTGCCGATGATCTGGACGCGGAGCTTCGCGCCCTGCGGCAACTCGGTGCGCGGCGACTGTTGCGTGAAATCGAAATGCGGAGACGCGCCGGGCAGTTTGAACTGGCGGCTTCTCTGCTGCGAAGCTTCCCGGCCGACGGAGTCGCGGGGGAGACGTTGGCTCAGGTGCGCGAAATCCTGCGCGAAGACCAGGCGCTGCGGCAGCAGGTGGTGAAGATTCGCCGTCGCCTCGCGGAACTCGCCGATCAACTCCGCCAGGCACCAATCCGGCAACGCATGGAACCGATCCTTGCCGAGTTGGATATGGGCTTGGATCTAAACACGGTGGGTCGTATGGCGGCGTTCGCGCGCCTGGCCGACGACACCCATCTGTCTCCGGCCCAGAAACTGGCCCTGGCCGCCAGCGGATGGCTTGTGGGCAGTAATCACGCGCTGGAAAGTCTACCGGTGGCCGTGTCGCTGTACGAGGTGCGCGATCTCGTTGGGCAGTATCTCCGCGCGGAGCAGATGGCCGATCACCAGCGGCTGCTCGACACACTGCGATCACGTGAAGGTGCCACGCCGGCGCGGGTGGCGCAACTGTTGGCCCAAATGGCCCCGCCCCTGGAGACAGGGCCCGAGGCGGAACCCGGAAGTGGCGTTTACGTCCGCACCGTGCCAGGTTTGGTGGGGCAAGAAGACGTCACGTATTCCGTGCAGCTTCCGCCGGAATACGATCCGTATCGCCGTTATCCTACCATTGTGACCTTGCCCGGGTCCGGCTCCACACCCGAAATGCAGATCGACTGGTGGGCCGGCGGACCGACGGGGCAGGGAATGCGGCAGGGACAGGCCATGCGACACGGCTACATCACGCTGGCCGTCAAATGGCAGAAACCGTATCAGCTTGAGTACCACTATTCGGCACGCGCGCACCATGCCGTGTTGGCCAGCTTGCGTGACGCACAGCGGCGATTCTCCATCGATACGGATCGGGTTTTTCTGAGCGGTCACGACATAGGTGGGGATGCGGCGTGGGATATCGGTCTGGCTCATCCCGATTTGTGGGCGGGAGTCATCCTGGTCGTGGCGGTCAGCGATCGGTATTGCACGCACTACTGGGAAAATGCGGCCAACTTGCCCTTATACTTCGTCGCGGGCGAGCTGGACGGAGACAAGATCTACCGCAATGCGATCAACTTCGACCGCTATCTCCGCCGCAAATACGACGCGACGGTGGTCGAGTATCTCGGGCGGGGACACGAGCATTTCCACGATGAGATTCAGGACTTGTTTGACTGGATGGGGCGCCGCCGCCGCAACTTTTTTCCCGCCGAATTCGAGGCCGTCACGATGCGGGCCTGGGACAGCTTTTTTTGGTGGCTGGAACTCAGTGAAGTTCCCGAGCGGTCGATCGTGGACCCCGTCGAATGGCCCCCCCCTCGCGGGACAAACCCGCTCAAAATCCAGGGTTCCGTCAAAAAACGAACCAACATCTTCGTGCGGGCCGGCAGCGAACCGTTTGTTGTTTGGCTGACGCCAGAACTGGTCGACTTTGATCAACGGATTTCGCTGCGGGTCAATGGCCGATTGGTGCGCGGAGACGAGGACGCGGTTCGGCCCAGCATCGACGTGATGCTCTCAGACGCGCGTACGCGAGGCGATCGGCAGCACCCGTTCTGGGCTCGGTGGGACGTTCGGTGAAAAGCGTTACGCCGGCGGACGCATTATTTCACCGCGCGATCTGCCGCACCGGCCGGTTGCTGCCGGCAGAGGAGCGGCATGTCAAGACGCGGCCAGGCGGCTCCGCGGCCCGCGTCGCACTGCCCGTGGAGCAGCGTCCGCCCGTTCACAGTGCGCCCGTTCACAGTGCGCCCGTTCACAGTGCGCCCGTTCACAGTGCGCCCGTTCACAGAGCCTGCTTGTTGAGCATGAATCCGACCGCGAACCAGCCGTCGTCCTCGCTCGTAATGGTCACTCCGGCCGGACCGAAATAGCGGCGGATCATCTCGAAGTCGGGCAGTTTGCTGCCATCGATTCGCTGCTTGCGGAGCACATCTTCGTCTCCTTCGCCCAGAATGGCGTTCAAGATTCTTCCCAGCAACGACCGAGCTTCCGGCATGCGACCTTGACGAATCAACTCGTACGCGGCCCGGTACTCTTCGTCGGTGCGCGAGAAAAAGCGGAAGCTGATGTTTTTGGGGCCGATCGATTCCATCTGCTTCGCCACCAGGCCAAAATCGTCGCAGCCAGCCAAGGTCTGCCGCTCCTCCGCCGTCACGAGCACCTTGACCAGAAAGTTGAAATGGGTCGCCACCAGCAGGTGGCCATTGGCGACGCACACGGCCGAACTGGGCAACCCCTTCTTGTCGCCGTCCGCGTCGTCCATGTCATCCGCATCCTCGTACAGATCCGCCGCCAGCGGGTCGAGGATCGGCGATTCGATCGTCAGTTCCGGCATCTCGGACGGCTCCTCGACGATTTCCCACACGGTCACTCCCGCAAACTCGTGCCGCACGGCATTGGGATCGCTTTTCATAATGCGTTCGATCGCCCGAGCCAGCGCCTTTTCATCGGTGGTTGCCAGCGCAACCAACATCCGCTCGCTTTCCGGCGTGATCGGCAGCGCATAGTCCGTGATCATCATCGCCTGCTCGCCGAGGTGCCCCACCAGTTCGCTGCGCAGGTCAATCTGAGGTCCCACCGGGTCTTCGCGGATACCGTCCAGAACTTCTTGGAAAGACCCTTCTTCTCCGATGAGCGCGTCCACCAGGGTTTCGGACGCGTCGAAGGCTCGCTGCATTTGCCAATTGCAGTTGGCAAATGCCGCCACTTCACGCGGGAGCCACGTCGGCGGAAGCAGCGTCCCTCTGTTGGGGAAGCGGAGCATCCGCGCAGCCAACGTGTAGCGATCATCCGAACCATCCGCTTGTTGGACGGGAGGCGCGTAAACCGACGTGCGATGGATCAATTCGAACTTGCCATCGACATACAAGTCCACGAATCCGCCCACACCGCGAATCGCCGAGAATCCCTGCGACTGCAGGATTTTGATCAGGTCTCGCCCGCGCCGCGGTTCCCGCGACGGGTTGGCCACGCGATAGGTTTCCACAAAACGGAACGGACTGACATACCACCGCACCTGCGGCTCGCCAGACTCCAATTCCTTCCCGCAGCGGTCCATGATCGCGCGGAACTCGGGCACGCGAAACAGCCGATCCTCGCGATGGCCCGATTCGAAAGCGGCGGCAATCGCGTGCGCCACTCCCAAATGGTCCGCCGCGACGAGCATGTCGTCGTGCAGGAAAAACACGGACTGCCGGGTTTTCGTGCTGTCCCGACGGTCAGGAATCTGATACGCCATCAGCTTGATCTGCCCGGCGTCGTATACCTTATGCGGAGAGCTCCGTTCCTTCTGCCGGCGATCGATTTTCTCCAGCAACGCCTGAGCTTCGGTACGGTGGCCGGAGACATCCGCCAGCACGACCACGGCCGCCTCGCGCGGTTGCGGTTCCACCAGTGCAATGCATGCTTCGCCGCCGGCCACGTCTCCCAGGTCTTTCAAGGTCAAGCCCAGATCCTCGGTGACGCGATCAAATTTATTCCGCGCCTTGCGCCGCATGTCTTCCACGAAGGGTTCCATCGCCGGGTCATCCAGCAACTGGCCAAACTGGGTGCGGTTCCAGTTCTCACGGAACTGTTCGACGTTTTTCACTGACAGGTAACCAACCGTGGTCGACGGCAACAACTCGTCGCAGGGAGGAACGCTCCATGCAGCCGCCGGCGCCGAGAGAACTAGCGCCAGAGCCAGCAAAAAGCCTTGCATTTGGATGGGCACGATGTATTTCCTTGTCGTGATGGGATTCAAAGCGGGCACCCCCCCTGGTCGTTCTGTGTTGTCCTTGACGATTGATTCCAATGGGCGTCCGACTCGGAAGCTTGTTACGGCTGGCATCCCAAAGCGACCCATTTGTCCAACACAGGTCGGTGGCTGACAAAGTCTCCGCGGCAAATCTACCCGTGGCGAAAGCAGGGAACGCGATACGGCAGGGGGCGCCATACTGGATGTTGGATGCCTGGATGGCGACGCATGGCGGCCCTCCGTGGCGGACCATGGGTTGTCATGACGCAACCTGTTTCCATCGTACGCTTGCGGCGTCATGGGGGGCCTGTCGGGCGTCCAGCAATCCACGAAGGTCCCCGTCAGGGGTCCCGATCAAGGGGGTCCCGATCAAGGGGTCCCCGTCAGGGCAAGGCCACAATTCCATCCCGCCGCACCGGTGCGAAAACGGATTCCGATAGGTCTCTGTATCGGTCCCGCGGCGGACGCGCCTGAACCTGTGGGCGCACCCCTCGCCAAAATCCTCAGTAACCGGCCTCGCAACAAGGCGGTGCGGTTAATGTAGGGGACTTGTGAGGATTTGTTAAGGCCTACCCGATGATTTCCCTCCGTCGGCTGAGGTAGTCCCAGACGACGTATCGGTCCAGATCGTGGCCGGCCGTGAAAAAGACGCGGCCCCGTGTCGATTCGGCCAGCCGGTAGGCGAACCGGATGTCTTCCTCCGACTGGGACCAGCTTGGGAGGATGAAAATGTTGATCGTGATGCCCTCCCGCGAGCAGAGCATCCCTTCGCGGAGCGTCGCAGCTTCGGTTTGCGGGTCCGGAGGGTACAGCAGGTAGAGCATCGCATTTTCAAAATGAGCTGTGGGCAGGCCGTCGGTGATAAGAATGACCTGGCGATTGGGTGTATCCTGCGTAGCGAGGAATTTGCGGGCCAGGCTAAGCCCGTGTTGGATGTTGGTGAAATGGGGAGGGATTTGGTGTTCGGAGATGTCGTCGCGGCTCATGTCGGCCCGTAACCGGACGAGCGGATCCGTGATGGTGACCGGCTTGGGAAGCAGTTCCACGAGTTCACTTGCGCGACGTGGTTTGGCAAACGAGTAGACTTCCAGGAACTGAAGGTAGTCGCCGGGGTACTCCCGGCGGATCAGTCCCTCGAGTGCCAGCCCCATTCGTTTGACGTGAACATAAAGACCGGCGTACCGCATGGAACCGCTCATGTCCATCAACACACACGTGGCGCATTTGGGGCGGTTGCGAGTCTGGTGCACCTCGATGTCGCGTGGCGTCACGGTCACCGGAAGCCCGGGACCCTGGCGCGCCAGAGCGTTGAGAAACGTGGCCGGAATATCCATGTTGGCCACCGAATCGCCGAACTCGTACGGACGTGACGTTGTCAGTTCCACCGCGCCCTCGCCCGTAACAGGACCCTCGTGGCGGCCCGTGCGCGACGCCTGCAGGTGGCTGAACAACCGTTCCAGTAACCGGCCTTGAAACAGTCGATACGCTTTGGGCGTGAGCTGGAAACCCCCGCGATCCCGTTGCAGACCCTGCCGCTCGGCCAGGTCGCGAAGATAATCCTGGATTTGCCGCGCGACCGCCGCCAGGTTGGCGACATCTTCGGTGTCGGCGTACTCGGCCAGGGCCTCCATGTCGATCACCGCGATCTGCGCAGTTTCAGCCGCTTGCTTGAGTTGCTCGAGCAGCCGGTCGATCTGTTCCAGCTCGTCCTTAATGGCCAGCGCGTGCGGTACATCCATCGGGGTTCGACCGCGGAACTCATATTTGGCGGCCAGTTCTTCCACCTGGTACTTTTCACCGAGTCGCTCGATTACCTGTACCAGCATCCGAGCCAAAGGCGAGCGATCATCACCGGCGCGGAACCAAAGCTGTTGCAGGTCGCGGAGCTGCTCGTCGCGGATGGCATCGGCCAGTGGCTTCCGGAGGCGGCGGGGCGGGTCGATGCGGCGGGCCTCCTTTTGGTAGGCGTCGGTCGCGGCCTGCAGGGCCGCATTTGTTTCGTATCGTTCAAGTATCTTACGTTTGCGTTCCAGCAGGATCTGGATCAACGCGTCGATGCTCGGCCCCAACGACCCGATCTGGCTGGGGTCCAGCCGCACGGCCCGCGCCAATTCCTGCTCGCTTAACTGCCGCAGAGAACCATAGGCCAGCAGGTGATCGAACGCTCCGGAAAGAATATCCGGAGGCGGCTGCGTGGGACTGGGAAATCGCTGCGGATCGTATCTGCGATACGTGTGAATGATGCCGCCGCGATGATCTCTTCCAGAATGCTGCATGACAGATCAAGCCCGGATGTTCAAGACGCTTGCGGCGATCCCGGTTGGTGCGCCAGGCTGAAATGGCCAGGCTGGGATGGGCGGAAAGGGCCAAGTGGGTATCAAAACGAACTATTCGACTTCGTACACGATCCGTCCGTGATGCTGACTTCGAGATATCATGTCGGTGGCGTACAGACCGGCCAGTACGAATTCAATGCACGAGGCCCGTATTTCGGGGCTGGCCGAGGCATTCACTTCGAAGGCCTTTTCCCAGATGGCGGGCACGCGTTCCAGTCGCTGAGCATAGACCGTCGATGGTAACATATCGCCCACTTCGATTTTCACGCCTTGGGCGAAAATATGGGAGATTTCTTCCAGGCCGTGCCGATCCACGTATTCGGAAAACACCGTCCGAATCGCCTCGGCCATCACGCTGTCGAACACCTGCCGTTCACTCATCTGGTGCGTGCCCATGGCGTCCAGTTCCAGCTTGCCCAGCGACGAAGCGTACAGGTGTCCCAGGTCACTGATCCGCGGCACGGCGGGCGTTTCGTCAAGGACCGCGGCCCGGCGGCGGGCCGACGCGATCATGGTACGGTAATTGGAGATTCCCAGCCGTGCGCTTACCCCTGATTGCTGGTCGATGAATTTGGACTTGCGCGCCGCGTTGCATATTTCTTCCACGATCTCCTTCATGAAGTAGGGCACGACGACCGGATAGCGCTCATTCAACTCGACACGCGCTTCTTGCTCCATGATTTGAATCCCCACGTCACGGCTGTGGGGATAGTGCGTATGGATCACCGACCCAATACGGTCTTTCAGTTGCGGAATCACTTTGCCGCTGCGGTTGTAGGTTGCCGGGTTGGCGGAAAAAAGAATCATCACGTCGATATCAAAGCGGACCGGATAGCCTCGAATCTGCACGTCGCGCTCTTCCAGGATATTAAACAGGCCCACCTGCACCAGTTCATCCAATTCGGGCAGTTCGTTAACCGCGAAGATGCCCCGGTGCATGCGCGGGATGAGTCCGAAGTGCAGCGCTTCTTCGGCCGACATGCTGGTGCCGCCGGCCAGGCGGGCCGGATCGATCTCTCCGATGATGTCGGCGAATTTCGTGCCGGGCGCAAGCCGTTCCGCGTACCGGTCCTCGCGCGGCCACCACGCGATGGGCACTTTGTCTTCAGGCCGTTCCGCCACGCAATGCTTTCCAACACGACTGATGGGGTGAAACGGGTCGTCGTGCAGCGGCGCCTCGGGCAAATCGAGGTAGGGAATTTCCTCATCCAGAAAGCGTATCAGGCTCCGCATCAAACGGCTCTTTGCCTGCCCCTTTTCACCGAGAAACAGCATATCGTGTTCCGAGAGCAATGCGATCGCGATTTCAGGGATGACCGTGTCGTCGAACCCCACGATGCCCGGAAAGAGTTCATCGCCGTGGCTGAGCACTTTCAGAAAGTTATCGTGGATCTCGCGCTTGACCGAGCGCGAACGCCAGCCGCTGGCTCGTAGAGCTTGGAGCGTCCTCGGTTTCTCGGCAGCATTCATAGCGTTTTGGCGGCGAGCGGGGACAGGGGTCGTCGTACCGTGCAAGCATGCACGATGGTGGGCCGGCGCGCGTTGTCCGTGGTACGCGTTGTTGGTTGGGGTTCCCGAATTATAGCGCGGCCCTCAGTCGGGCCAAGCGGGGCAGGGCAGGGGCCGGCCAGGCCGAGCAAACGCCGGGCGGCCGGGCGCCCCCCGGGCGGCCGGGCGGCACCGTCGCCCCTTTGGGCTTGACGCTGCCTGACTGTTTGCTTACCGTTCGCTGCCCCAGAAACGGCGTGAAGAGTCCGCCATGAAAATCTTAGTCGCCGCGGCCTTTCCGGCCGGCGCCCCCTACGCCCATGCGATCCATACGTGCAAGATGGCGCAAGGTTTTGCGAGGCTGGGGCACGACATTCTGGTCGCCTGCCGCCGGCCTCGCCGGGCCGTGCGTCGCGATCCGGCCGCGCTGGGTGCCCAGTTCGGCATCCACGAACCGGTGGCATGGTGTCAGCTGCCCTGGTCGGTTGGTGAGCGGTTGCGATTTGGCTGGGGGGCAGCGATGGTAGCCAGCCGGTTCCGGCCCCACATGGTCTACGCGCGAAATTATGCGGCACCGTGCGTGACGTCGCGCATCGGACTGCCAACCGCTGTCGAGACACACGCCCACCCGGACAATCGTACGCGCCCGTTCTTGCGAATGATCCGTGCCACACGCCATCGGAATTTCCGATGTCTGGTCACGATATCGCCGTACCTCGCAGCGCATTACGGGCGGCTTGGCGTGCCGCCGCGGAAACTGGTCGTGCTGCCCGACGCCGTGGACCTGGAACTTTTTCGGCCGCCGGCCGAATTGCCGCCATCCCCCTACCGTGGCGGGGGCCCGCACATCGTCTATGCTGGTCACCTGTACGACTACAAAGGCATACCCACGATCCTGTCGGCAGCCGCCCGAGTGCCTCACGTGCGGTTCCATCTGGTCGGTGGCCTGGCCGAGGACGTTCAGCGGCAGCGTGAACGCATGCAGCTTCTGGGCCTGACCAACGTCGTGCTGCACGGCCCTCAGCCGCACGCGGCGGTCCCCCCGTTTCTGTGGCACGCCGATGCACTGCTGCTGGTGCCGTCGGCCCGCCATGCCAGCGCGCGGTGGACAAGTCCCGTCAAGCTGGGCGAGTACCTGGCATCGGGGGTGCCGGTCATTGCGAGCAGGATTGCCGCTCTGCGACGCGTCTTGGATGACCAAATTGTCCGTTTCGTGCGGCCTGACAATCCAGTGGAGCTGGCCGCCGCGGTGCGCGAACTGGTGGCCGACAGCGCGCCGGGGCGCCGACGGGCTCGCGCTGCCGCGCGGATGGCCGAGGAACTTACCTATGAACGTCGAGCTCAGCGGATCCTGGCGGCCGCCGCCACCGGCTCCGTTGCGCCGGCTTTGTCGGCGGCATGGATATAAATAAATACTGACTGGAGACGCCGCGTTTCCCCGAACCGTGGCGAGGGCAAGGATGCCTGTTTCCACATTCACATCTGACGGTCGCTCGGCGAACACGCACGCGGCCGCTGCCGGTGCGCGGCGGCAAGGGTCGCGCGGCACGGCATTCCAGACGGACTATCGTTACGTCGATCGGCGGACCAAGTCTCGCTATGTCTGGCTGAAATACCGGGACATCCTTCGCGCCAGACGCATTTTGGACGTGGGCGCCGACAACTGCTTTTTGAAATCGCAGATCGATTCCGCCGCCACCTATTGGGGAATCGGCCTCGGGGGCGCGCCCGACCAGCATGTGGACCTGGAACAGGCAAATCTGCCGTTCGACAGCCGTTCGTTCGACACGGTCCTGTGCCTGGACGTTCTCGAGCATCTCGAAAACGCACACCGAATTTTCGACGAACTCTGCCGAGTCAGCCGACGGCACGTCATCCTCTCGCTGCCCAACCCTTGGAAGGACTTCTGGCGGATGCTCCGCAAGGGACCTTACCGGCGGGAGGAGCCGCTGAAGTATTACGGCCTGCCGGTGGGGGCACCGCAAGACAGACACCGCTGGTTCTTCAACCAGCACCAGGCGCGTGAATTCATCGGCGGGCGCGCGCGGCGTTGCGACATGGTTGTCATTCAAATGGACGACGAGACGGACGGCTGCATGGATTGGATGACGCGCGTGGCCCGCTGGTGGCAGACGCTGGGATTAAGGGGCACGACGGACGTTGGTCAGTTGTATGCCGGCACGCTATGGGCCGTTCTGGAAAAATCGAATCGGGTTTCACGATGACGACCATGGCCTGCAGACACCTGGTGCTGTTCTTCACGCGGCGGATGACGCTGGGGACGTGGGACCGGCTGGGCATGCTGGACCGCGAGACGGCGCTGTATCGGAGGCTTCGCCGGCGGGGAGTGCGCGTCAGCCTGGTCACGTATGGAACCAGTGATGAAAGCCGGTACGCCGCGCGTCTGGAAGGCATCGATATCTGTTGCAACCGGCGGCGCCTTCCGCGCCGAGTCTACGAACGCCTGATTCCGTGGTTGCACGGCCGGGTGTTGCGATCAGCGACGGTGATCAAGACAAACCAGACGGACGGGTCGCAAATCGCGCTGCGGGCGGCACGCTTTTGGGCCAAACCACTGATCGCCCGCGGTGGGTACGTATGGTCGGAATTCGAAGCGCGCCGGCGGGGAGCGGAAAGTCGCGCGGCGCGACGGGCGCTTGGCATCGAAGACCGGGTGTTCGGCGCCGCCGAACGGATCGTGCTACCGACACCAGAAATGGCAAGCCGTATTGCACGGCGGTACCCGTCTCGGGCCGATCGGCTCCGCGTGGTGCCCAACTACGTCGATACGGACCAGTTTCGGCCGATAGACGACGCATCCTCGTCGACGGATCTGATTTATGTGGGCAGGCTCGACACTCAAAAAAATGTTGCCGCGCTGCTGGAAGCAATACGGCCCTTGCAGGTGCGCTTGACGATCGTCGGTGGCGGTCAACAGGTGGAAGCCTGGAAGCGCCGCTACGGTGATCTGGCGGGCCGCGTGGTGTGGAAGGGAAATATTCCCCATCACGAACTTCGCCACTTGCTCCCATCGGCCAAGGTTATGGTGCTCCCGTCGCTCTATGAGGGCAGCCCCAAGGTCTTGTTGGAAGCCATGGCGTGTGGACTCGCCGTCGTCGCGGCCCGAACGCCTGGAACTCGCCAGGTCATCACGCACGGCGACACTGGGGTTCTGTGCGGCACACCGCCTGACTCGCTGCGCAACGCCATCCTGAAGCTGCTCGGCGATGCGGCCCTGAGACACCGCCTGGGCAGGCACGCGCGCCGCGTGGCGGAAAGCCGCTACGGGCTTGACCGTGTTCTCGAATGCGAATGGGAGTTGCTGCGGGAGGTCGCGTCCGGCTGTCCGCCATGGCACGCCGTCAGGAATGCCGTGCCCCGCAGCAGACCGGACAGGAAGTTTACCGTTTTTTACAACTGACACAGGGAGTTCGGAGCTCATGTTACCGCGCATCAGCGTCCTTCTACCTGTTTACAATGCGGCTGATTATATCGAGGAGGCCGTGCAGAGTGTCCTCGGGCAAACGCTGGCCGAATTTGAACTCATCGTCGTTGACGACGGATCGCGGGACGAATCGGTCGCCGTGGTTGCCCGGCACGCTCGCCGCGACCGCAGGATACGGTTGTTTTGCACGGCGCATCGCGGCATTACGCCGGCCCTAAACACGGCGGTTCGGCACGCGCGAGGCGAGTTGTTGGCGCGTATGGACGCGGACGACGTGTCGCGCCCCGACCGGTTCTTGCGGCAGGCGAGCTATCTGGCATCGCATCCGGAGGTGGTCGCGGTCGGATCGTCGATCGAGATCGTGGATCCCGACGGGGCGCCGTTGGGCGTCATGCCGTGGGCGGAAACGCACGACGAGATTGACCGCCGCCTTATGCAGGGGCGGGGCGGCATCGCGCACCCGGCTGCCATGATGCGTCGCGCGGCGGTGTTGCAGGCGGGCGTCTATCGCGAAGAATTTCCCGCCGCCCAGGATAAGGATTTATGGCTGCGTCTGGCGGAGATTGGACGACTGGCCAACCTGCCTCAGCCATTGTTGCGCTACCGCGAACATCCTCTCGCGGTCAGCACGACCTGCCGCCTCGAGCAGCGGTGCGCGGTCCGTCGAGCGGTCATCGACGCCTGCCGACGCCGGGGAGTGCCTCCACCGGAGTGGACCGCGACGCAGCGGATGCGGTCCACGAGCGCCGAAGCCGCCCATCGCCGGTGGGTGCGTTCGGCGCTCCGGAGCGGCCATCCGGACACGGCATGGAAACACCTGCGGTGGCTGTGTCGCGAGCGACCCTGGTGCAAGGACACCTGGTTGGCACTGGTGGCGGCGTGTTACATGCCGCCGTGGATGGCTATCCGTCGGTCACGCACCCTTGCGAGGCCGATGCCACGCTCTTGATGTATTTGGCCAGCGTGCCGCGGGCGGCTTTGTAGGGCGGCGGCGTCCAATGCTTTCGGCGGCTTTGCAACTGCTCGTCGGTCAGATCGACATTGATTTCGCGGCGCTCGGCATCGATGGTGATCGTATCGCCGTCTTGCACCAATGCGATGGGGCCTGCGGCCTGCGCTTCGGGCGTCACGTGGCCGATGATGAATCCGTGCGATCCGCCCGAGAACCTTCCGTCGGTCATCAGGGCCACGTCCCCGCCGAGTCCCGCGCCGATGATGGCCGAGGTTGGGCTGAGCATTTCCGGCATCCCCGGCCCGCCCTGGGGGCCTTCGTAACGAATGATCACCACGTCGCCTTTGTTAATTTCGCCCGCTTTGAGCGCGGCGAGCATGTCTTCCTCGCAATCGTACACGCGCGCCGGCCCGGTAAAGGTCATTCCCTGCTTGCCGGTGATTTTGGCCACGGCGCCCTCCGGCGCCAGGTTGCCTTTGAGGATTTGTATGTGCCCCGTCGGCTTGAGCGGACGCTCGACGGTGTGCACGATCGGCTGGCCGTCTTCCAGGTCCCTCAGCGACGCGACGTTTTCGGCGAGCGTCTGCCCGGTGACTGTCATGCAGTCGCCTTTCATCAGTCCTTTTTCGATCAGGTACTTGATCACGGCCGGAGTGCCCCCCACGCGGTGTAAATCCTCCTGCACGTATTTTCCGCTGGGTTTGAGGTCCGCCAGATACGGCACGCGGTCGCTGGTTTTCTGAAAATCGTCGATGGTTAACGGGACGTCGACCGCATGCGCCATGGCAATCAGGTGCAACACGGCGTTGGTCGAGCCGCCCAGAGCCATGACCACGGCCATGGCGTTTTCGAAGGCGTCTCGCGTCATGATGTCACGGGGCTTGATGTCCTTTTCCAGGCAGACGCGGATGGCCTGTCCCGCCAACTGGCATTCTTTCCGCTTCAACGGGTCTTCGGCAGGGGTCGACGCGCTGTAGGGCAACGTCATGCCCAGTGCTTCAATGGCCG
>CAZNKT010000098.1:0-22553 GCA_964573605.1 uncultured Pirellulales bacterium | reverse complement strand
ACTCGGCTTTTGCGGACCCGACGTGGCAGGTGCGGCTGGCGGCATGCCGTGCGGCGGCGGCGCGGGCCGAGCCGGTGTGGTCGGACCGACTGTTCGACCTGATCAAAGACGAACACGCCGCGGTGCGCAGGGAGGCCGCCGCGCTGGTGGGGCGGACAGGTGATGCGCAGGCCGTCCCGTCGCTGCTGTCGTGCCTGGCGGCCGAGCGCGATCCGTCGGAAACGCATGCGTTCATTTTTGCCTTGATTGAAATCGATTGTCCCGAAGCCACGCTGGCCGGCCTCTCGTCGCCCGCCCCGTGTGCCCGCCGAGCCTCTCTGATCGCCCTGGACCAGATGGCGTCCGGCAGCCTCACCCCGCAGCACGTGCTGCCATTGCTGGAGGATGTCCACGCTCCACTTCAGCTCGCCGCGCTGGACGTCGTGCAACGGCATCCCGATTGGGCAGACGCGGTTCGCCCGCTGCTCGCACGGTGGCTCAACGCGGCGTGGGATCCAGCCCATGCACATCTGGCACGAGGTCTTGTCACGGCGTTCGCCGCTGATCCGGAGACGGCCGCCTTGATCGGCAAGGTCTTGGCCAACGAACGAACCAACGCCCAATGGCGCGTACTGCTGCTGGAGGCGATTCGCGAAAGTAGCATCGCCGAACCGCATCCGAGTTGGATCGAACCGGTGGCCCGTTTGATGGAGGCCGAAGACCGCGGGACGTCCGACGCGGCCTTGGCAGCGGCTCAGGTGCTTGGCAGCGAAGCGTTTTCCGGCATACTCAACAGAGTCGCCAGCGACGAGCAACGACCCGTTATGATTCGAATCGCGGCAATGCAAGCCGTATCGGGTGCAAGCTCCCGTGTGGGCGATGCAGCCTTCGACCTGTTGGTTCGGGTGCTCGAGCACCATGGAACGGTGACGGAGAGCGCCGAAGCGGCCCGCATTCTTGGCGAATCGACGCTTACCGAGTCGCAACAAATTGCCTTGCTCGCACAGATAGAATCCGCCGGGCCGCTGGAACTGAAACAGCTTGTTCGTCCGTTTGCCTCGGTCAGATCGGCCGAAACCGCGGAACGGTTTCTGGCGGCCGTGGCCGACGCGTCCAGCTTTCCAAGCCTGACGCCCGGCGAATTTTCCGACACGATCAAAAACTACCCGCGCGAATTATTGCCGCGGGCCAACGCGCTGTTGGACAGGCTGAAGCAGCATGACCGCGAAAAACAACAGCGTTTGATAGAATTCCAGCGCCTCGTCAGCCAGGCGGATGCCCGGCGTGGACGGGCGCTCTTTCAGGCGGAGAAGTCCAAGTGCAGCACGTGTCACCGCGTGGGATCGGAAGGCGGCTTGATCGGTCCGGATCTGACCACCATCGGCCGCATCCGTACCGACGGCGACTTGTTGGAAGCGATCGTGTTCCCGTCTTCGAGTATCGCGCGGCAGTTCGAGACGTACGTACTTCTTACCGACGAAGGAAAGATGTTGACAGGTTTGATCCTCAACGAAACGGCCGACACCGTGACGCTGCAACAAGAGGTCGGAGACCCGATCGTGTTGCGTCGGGACTCCATCGACGAAATCACGCAGGCCTCCACATCCATTATGCCCAAGGGATTGGATGAAGCGCTGACGCCGCGGGAGCTGGCCGACGTGGTCGCGTACCTGATGACGTTGAAGTAGCCTGCGGATCGGATGACACCGGCCACGCGCAAACAGGACGCATCGCAAATCCAGCCGCCGGCTCTGCCGCGGGAATCGAATACCATGCGATGCAAGCGCGAAGCGTTAAACGCAGATCCTGCTACCAGTCGCTGCCACGTGTTTTACAACGGGAGATGACATGTTTATTCGGTCGAATGGGTGGTGGGTCGTCGCCATGACCTTTGTGGCCTGCGTCGCGACGAGGCCTACTGCGGGCGCTGCTCCCAGTTACGCTGTCGATCCGGCCGTGGTGCGGTTTGAAGTCGATCCGACGTGGCCCCGCAGGCCCGATCACATTTCAGCGGGGGGTTGGGTGTCCGGCATGGCCATTGACCGCGAGCAAAACGTCTGGATCTTCAAGAAGGGGCCCGATCCGGTGCAGGTGTATACGCCCCAGGGCGAGTTCGTGCGGTCTTGGGGAAAGAACCGGTTCATCGATCCCCATCATCTGCGCATCGATCACCAGGGCCACATCTGGGTGGCCGATTTCGGCCGCCATGTCGTGCAGGAGTATACACCGGAAGGCCAGCTCCTGATGACGCTCGGTACGGACGGCCAGCCGGGTGAGGACGAAACGCATTTCAATCGGCCGACGGACATGGCGATCGCCCCCGGAGGGGATGTTTTTGTCACCGACGGTTACGGCAACCGCCGCGTCGTGCATTTCGATAGAAACGGAACGTTCGTCAAGACCTGGGGAGAATACGGCACGGGGCCTGGACAGTTTGTGTTGCCCCATGCCATTGTCATGGATTCGAATGGACGCCTTTATGTTGCCGATCGCAACAGCGGGCGGATCCAGGTGTTCGACCAACAGGGGCAGGTCCTTGATCAATGGTCCAACGTAATCATGCCGTGGGGGCTTTTTGTGACCCGACGCGACGACTTCTGGGTCTGCGGCTCTTCGCCCCATTGGTGGTACCAAGCGGGAGAATATCAGGAGTTCAAAGATCAGGTTTTCATGCGCTTCACGTCGGACGGACGCGTCCGACAGGTGTGGTCAATTCCACTGGGGGATCCTGAAAATCCCCAACCCGGAGACGCGGTGGGGGTCCACTGTATTGCCGAGGATTCTGAGGGGAATCTTTATGTTGGAGACATCTACAGCGAACGGGCCCAGAAGTTCATTCCGGTAACGGTTCGTCGCGAGGCCGACGAAAACTAGCGCACGTTAGGGGTCGTCAGACACATCGGACGCGCGATAGAGCAATACGACTTGGTCTGCAGTAAGCGCTCGGCGGTATAGACGCACGTCGCTGAGCCGGCCGTTGAGCACGTCGGTGGTGCCGCGTCCAATCCACAACGGTTGCGTCGTCGTCACGTTGTAGTCTTCCGGTTCGAACTCGGTCGACCGGGCCACGAGCCGGCCATCGATATACAGTTTCAAATAGCGGCCGTCGCGAGCCGCGGCCACATGGCGCCAGCCGGCCTTCAGCGCCGTATCGTAGGTCACGTTTTTACCCACCTCCATCGACAGGACGTGCCCAGACGGCAGGGTGCCGCAAAACAATCTGCCGTCGAACACGGCCATGGACCACGCCCGTCGATATCGAACGTCGGGGGTTGTATCCAGGTAGTCCGTGACTTCCCATTGTAAGGCTCCCGCGTAACGAAAGACTCCCGCCGACGGCAGCGTTCCCGCGTAGAGCTGGCCGTTGTATACGGCCAGAGCCATGACTTCCAGTTCATCCGCTAGCCGGCCTTTGTCGATCCATCGCTGCCCCTCGCCGTAGGCAAACACCTTTCCGCCGGGCCACGTGCTGGCATGTAGCTGGCCGTTGTAGGTGGCCAGTCCGTAGGTCTGGGTACTCTCGCCCACTCGGCCCAGGTGAGTCCACATGCGTGGGCCGTCGTAGCGGTAAACGGCGCCTTCGTCGTAGCCGGTCGCATAGAGATGGCCGTCGTGGATTCCGAGCGATTCCACGCGTTTACCGTCAGGAGATCCGCAGGACATCCAGTTCTGGCCACCTTCGTACCGAAACAATCCGGGTTGGTACATGGCGGACGCGTACAACCGGTTATCGAATACGACCAGCCCGTTAACGGCCTCGGCCGGCCCGATGCGGCCACAATCCTTCCAGGATGTGCCGCCTTGAAACTGATAAACGCGGCCTCCGGCATGAGGGTTATTGGATTCGGTGAGAGCGGAACCTCGGAGTCGATATTTGGCAGTTCCCGCGTAGAGCCTACCGCGGTAGACTGCCAGCGAACTGACGGAGTTCGCGCCATCGGGCGCGCCGCAATCGGCCCACCTGTTTCCATCTTGATAGCGGTATACGTGTCCAGCCTCATCGGCCTCGGGTTCGCACGTTCCCGCATAGAGATGTCCGTGGTGGACGCACAATGCAAAGACCAGGACGGCGCTGCCGGGCCGTCCGCAGTCGATCCATTTCCCCGCGGGTGTGCCCGCATCGATGCCAAAGGCGACGTGACGATAATTGGGCTGATGCGTCGTCACTCCGGGATTGCACAGCAGACTCAGTTGGAAGCCGGTTCGGGTTTTCGGATCGTATTTGCTGACGACATCGCCCAGCACGTCGTCCAGCGACGGATCGGTATACAGCCAAGCCGCGATAGTAAAGTCGCTGCGGCTTAACTCGAGCGACGCGGCGTGCGGGACTTCCAGGAAATGATCGAGGCCATCGAACGCTGCCGCTGTCCGCGCCGCACCGTTCGGGCCGGATGCGGTCAGATCCACTCCATGATGCATCTTCGCATGATTACCGTGGCTGGAGCTGTCGCGGGCACTTGCTGCGAGCTTCCAATGGCCGGCCAGGGTGGCGTCTTCCGCGGCCGTGGCCATGGGAGCGAGACGTTGCAGTACGATGCACGTTACCGCATACATAATCGAACGAACCATGGCAAAGGATTCCAATGGCACCGGGACGGCTTCAGTGACGTTGGCCGCCGGGGCGGCGCGGTGGCGGGCGGCACGCCGGTCTTGTTGTCACGATTCTCGCAAAAACGATGTCCCATGGGAGGTGACGAGCGGCGCAGACACGAAAAAAATCCGGTCGCGCGTGTGGCGAGCGACCGGATTTTTCCATTCCAGAGGCGCCGCCCGGATTCGAACCGGGGATGGCGGATTTGCAATCCGCTGCCTTAGCCACTTGGCTACGGCGCCATCGATGCCGGGGCCGGCGGCGGGCCGAGCTCGCTGGGGCGACGGTCCCCGCAGCGGTCCCATACCAACATGCGCGAAAGGAGACCCACGATTCGGACGCCGAACGACCCGGTGCGCCGCTCTGGCGAACGCGCGGTGCGCACCTGGGTGTCCACGCCCGTAAGATTACTCAAATCCTCCATCCGGGCAAGCCCAACCAATCCCCCAAAAAACGCAGCTCTGTGTAGACGTAACGCAGGAATGACAGTCAGGTAGTCTGGGATACGTGGCGAGCGATGCATGCAACAGCCCCACCTTCCCGCGAGCGAAGGAGACGGGCTTTTCCGGAATCATATGAAGATGGAGGCCGCTCGGACTCGATCTGGATTGTGTGCCGGCAGTCAGGTGCCCGCTGGAACGACGCTCCCTCCCACCGAAAGGACGCTGCAACATGATGCCCTGGGCCGCTGCCGTACACACTCTATTGCCCTGGAGATCGCCCTGGAAATCGCCCTGGAAATCGTCTGTCAAGCTGCAGCGCGTGGCCAAAGCCCTGGCAGGCGAGACCGAGAATATGGTTCGCCAGCGAATCGGGCGGCAAGTCGTCGGCATGAGCCGGCCTGAGGCCCGCGGTTACATCCGTGCCCGCGCGGCCCTGCCCGTGGGGCGCGCCGTCGAAAAAGCCTTCATGCGCGACCGCTCTCTTCCGTTGCGAAGCAAAGCCCTGTTGCAGGCGATGGCGACCGAGGATGTCCTGCGCATGGTGATGCGCGATCTCACCCAAGTCCCTGCCGTGGCATCGGTGGTTCGCCGGGCCGGCTAACGATAAATGGTCCGTTCCGATCGAAGGGCCGGCTATCGATAAATGGTCCGTTCCGATCGAATGACCGTTGTTCGGCCGACGCCCGCCCAGCCAAAAGGCTGCCCCGTGTTCGAGATCCAGTAGGGACTGTAGGCCCCCATCCAGGGCGTGGACGACGCCATCGGACGGACGTTGGATAGCCCAAACCAGCGCCGGGCAGCGATGCGACGCCGTCGCTGTGCGGCCCGGAATTGCGCGTTACGACGCAATGTGACCGTGGGGTGCTCGAGTTGACCGGGCGGAACGGCGTAGGTGTTTTCCGGCGAGCGCTCCCGGCTGTGCGCCGAGGAAATGCCGGGTTGGGGGTCGCTGCGTTTCGGCTGCTGGGCTGCCAGCGGCATGACCAGAACAATGCTGACACCGACGGCACCGAGAAAGAATCGAAGCATGGCAAGCCCTCCCTGCTGAAGATGTAGGCTTCTACCTATAGCCCCTTCGGCGATGCCGGTGCCGTTTGATGAGCGCGATTCCGCACAAACAGTGCGGAACCCCCGTTCTACCTCGATGCCGCACTCCCTTAGCGCGTGGTTTCTCACCATGCTAGTTCAAGGACATCCGATCGTCAGCGAATCGTCTCGCGGGGCATCTTGGGCACAGGCGGCCCGTTGAAGTGCTGTCCATCCAAATGGAGACCATCAATACGAACGGGTGAAGAAATATCCTTCGGGGGTGCTAGATAGACCGTCCGACGATTGCTATCATCGCGGGGGGGGAGACGCTCCTGCCCACAAGCGGTAGACGCGACCCCCGGGCCGCCTCGAACGGCGACGTTCGTGCCGGTTGCGCACGGATGCGGGCAGCGGGGAGGAACCTCATGGGAGGGTTGTCGCACGCCAGGACTGTCCTGCGTGATTCGGATGGCTTCTCTGGGAAGCAGCATTAAGAAGGAGAAGGTGATTTCATGAAGAAATTTGGAACATTACTCGTATTGTTCTCGTTGTGGGCGGTAGCGCCAAGTTGCAGCAAGGATACCGGGGATGGCGGTGCCGCTCCGGCCGCCAGTGGTGAAGACGAACACGAGCATGGCAGCGGTCAAGGAGGCGGCCAAGGCGGTGGAGGCGGCGAAGGAACCGGTGAAGGCACGGGAGCGTCAGAAGAAGGTGCCAAGTAGGGCCGAGGCCGCACATCACGCGCGCGAGCCGCAGACGTGTGATTTACGATTGTTTGCTGCTCCGCGAGTGTCACGTTCAGGTACGAACAGCCCGTTGTCTGCCTCAGGCAGATGACGGGTTTTTTTGGGCGCTGCGCGCCCTTGGGTTCGCGGCCGGCCGGCGGGTCAGGTTTTCTTGGGTCGGGGCACGTGCTTGCCACGCGACGTGCGGCGTCGCGGACGCTTCGATGGTGGCCGGGACCGCTTGGCAGGTTGTCCGTTGTCGCCGCTGAGTTCGTCCTGGAGCTGTTCGATACGGTCGCGGATGGCGGCCGCGCGTTCAAACTCCAGCGCGTCGGCCGCCGCCTGCATCTCTACTTCCAATTCACTGATGTATTCGCGGGTGACCGCGACCGCTTCGTCGTCATCGCCGGCCGCCGCGCGGACCTGTGCATGCGCGGCCGCCTCCGCTTCGATGCCGTTCAGGATGGCCTTGCGGATGGATTCGGGCGTGATGCGGTGCCTGCGGTTGTACTGCTGCTGCAGTTTCCGCCGGCGCGAGGTTTCGTCCATGGCACGTTGCATGGAACCGGTGACGCGGTCCGCATATAGAATAACCTTGGCGTCAACATGTCTGGCGGATCGGCCGATCGTCTGCATGAGCGAAGTTTCGCTGCGCAGAAAGCCCTCTTTGTCCGCGTCCAGGATGGCCACCAGCGAAACTTCCGGTAGGTCGAGCCCTTCACGCAGCAGGTTGACTCCTACCAGCGCGTCGAAGCACCCTTGCCTGAGTTCCCGCAGCAGTTCCACCCGCTCGAAGGCGTCCAATTCGCTGTGCAGCCATTTGCAGCGAATACCTTCGTCGCTCAAGTAACTGGCCAGGTCTTCCGCCAGCCGCTTGGTCAGCGTCGTGACAAGTACTCTCTGTTCGGCCTCTGCCCGCTCGCGGACCTGATTGAGCAGATGAGGCACCTGGCCACGGGCGGGCACGACTTCGATGACCGGGTCCAGAAGGCCGGTGGGCCGAATCAGCTGCTGAACCACTGCTCCACCGGTCGTTTCCAATTCGTAGGGGCCGGGTGTCGCCGACACGTACACACACTGCCCCACGCGCACGCGCCATTCATCAAACGTGAGCGGACGATTGTCCAAGGCGCTGGGCAGGCGAAAGCCGTGTTCCACGAGCGTCATCTTGCGGCTCCGGTCCCCCTCGTACATGGCCCGCACCTGGGGAATCGTCGCGTGCGATTCATCGACGAACAGCAGGAAATCCTCGGGAAAAAAATTCAACAGCGTGTACGGCGGCGAACCGGGCGGCCGGCCACTCAAGGGACGGCTGTAGTTTTCGATGCCGGGACAGTAGCCCGCTTCGAGCAGCATTTCGATGTCGAATCGAGTTCGCGCGGCCAGACGCTGGGCTTCCAGCAACTTGCCCTGCTCCCGGAAAATCGCCAACCGCTCTTCGAGTTCCTGCCGGATTTCCTGCACCGCCTGTTCGATCCGATGTTCGGGAAGCACGAAGTGCTTGGCCGGGTAGACAAACATCTGTTCCTGGCGCGCCAGAACTTCGCCGCTCGTGGGATGAACCAGCGACAACTGGTCAACCTGGTCACCCCAGAATTCGATCCGCAGCGCATACTCTTCGTACGACGGCCACACCTCCACGCAGTCCCCCCGAACGCGGAACTTCCCCCGGGCCAGCTGGACGTCGTTGCGTTCGTATTGGATGTCCACAAGCTTGGCGAGGACTTCATCGCGGTCGATGATCTGATCACGTTCCAGAGACACCATCATCTCGCGATAGTCCTCTGGAGAACCCAGGCCGTAGATGCTCGAGACGCTGGCGACCACAATGACGTCGCGCCGGCTGACCAGCGCACTGGTGGTCGCCAGCCGCAGCCGGTCGATCTCTTCGTTGATTGATGCGTCTTTTTCGATATAGATATCGCGCTGGGGTATGTAGGCTTCCGGTTGATAATAGTCGTAGTAGCTGACGAAATAGTTAACCGAGTTGAACGGAAAGAACTCCTTGAATTCGGCGAACAACTGGGCGGCGAGCGTCTTGTTGTGGGAAAGCACCAGGGTGGGACGCCGGATCGCCTCGATCACGCTGGCCATGGTGAACGTCTTGCCCGATCCCGTGACGCCCATCAGGACCTGGTTGCGCCGATCCTGGCGGATCCCGTCGACCAGGGCCTGAATGGCATCAGGCTGGTCCCCGCGGGGCTCAAAGGAACTCTTCAATTGAAATTCCATCGGTCGCCACTCCGCTCAGGGACGATCCTTCGATTCGAGTTCGCGCCGCTGTGCGACGTGGGGGTCGCCCATGGGCAGCAGGTAGGGCTCGAGCCGTTGTAACGTCGCCGGGCCGATGCCGGACACGTCCAGCAGGTCGCTAGGCTGCTGGTATCGACCGTGATGCTCTCGTCGCTTCACGATGCGCCGTGCTAAAGTTTCGCCGACACCGGGAAGCTGCGCCAACTCGGGCCACGTGGCGTCATTGATGTTCACTCGGAAGCGAGCGTCGCGCGGCGTAGCCCGTTCGATTTCGATCATCCTGCCGCCGCGCACGTGCACGGCCCAGTATGCGGCCAGGGCCACGAGCCCGGCGCCGACCAGGCCCGCCACGGCGGCCTGGTCCGCCCGCCGCCAAAGCACCGTACGACGATCCGCCGCAGGGTCGGGGCCAAGGTCCCTCCGATCCGACAAGCGATCATGCATTGAGTTACCCCTTTTGAATCCGGCGCCAGGACTTCCTGGCCGAGATGCCCAGTCATTATGATGAAACCCGGGACCCCATGGCCAGACGCCGCAGGAGAATGACCGACGTGGGCCGAGAGCCAGCGAACTTGGGTTGGAACGCGTCGGTCGAGGACAATTGCCGGCACCTCGTCCGCCTGGCCGTGTACGAAGATTTAGGCAGGGGGCAGGACTGGACGACGCTGGCGCTGGTAGCGCACGACCAGACGGGCATGGCCGAGGTCGTGGCACGGGAGGCGGGGATCGTGGCCGGGCTGCCGGCTCTCGACGTCGCGTTGGACGAAGTGGATGCTCCCGTCGAGTCTCGGTGGCACGTGCACGACGGAGATCCTATCGCTGCCGGTCAGTCGCTGGTAACGCTGACTGGTCCGGCGCGTGATCTTCTCACATGCGAGCGCCTGATGCTCAATCTGCTGGGCCGCCTGTGCGGCATTGCTACCACAACCCGCTCTTTTGTACGCGCCGCGCAGGGGACACATGCCCGCATCCTGGATACGCGAAAGACCACTCCCGGTTGGCGGGCCCTCGAAAAATATGCCGTACGCTGCGGCGGAGGCAGCAATCACCGGCATGGTCTCTTTGACGGAATCCTGATCAAGGACAACCATCTGGCCGTTGTCAGAAGCGCAAACACCGGCCAGCGGTCCACGCCGGCGGAGGCCGTCCGGCAGGCGCGGCGTTTTCTCGCCGACACGGCGGCGCAGGCCGCGGAGCTGGGCCCAGGTTCGCTCACGATCGAAGTTGAAATCGATCGCCTCGACCAGCTGCCCGATGTGCTCGACGCCCGTCCCGATATCGTGTTGCTCGACAATTTCACTCCCAAAGACCTTGTCCACGCAGTTGATCAGCGCGACAAGGCCGCACCGTCCGTGCAATTGGAAGCGTCGGGAGGGATTGACCGAGAGAATGTCGCCCGCGTTGCGCGGACGGGGGTCGACCGCGTCAGCATTGGAGCCATAACGCACTCGGCAGCCTGGCTCGACCTCGGCCTGGATTGGCAGAACGACAGCGATGTGAGTACCCGTTGACCGGTCGCAGAGAACGGCCCCTGCGTCGCGGTGTGCCCCACCGGAATCTGGCCGAACCATGGGTTCAGTTTACTGGTACCCTTTCACCGGCTGCAGAGAACGCCCTCCGTGGCGTTCCGTGCACCGTAAACAGGGTCGGCCTTCGGATTCGCAGCATGCCAGCGACAGCGTGCCCAAAAACGGATGGTGCCGTGGTGACACCGGGCAACAATGTGGCGTCTTGGCATCGTCGACCGGGGGACGTTGCAGCGCGATCGGTCGACAGATGACGAAACTGTCACCACACACGTCAATCAATTTGACTCGACGATGCCGCGCCGTAGGGTTCCAGTGCACCCGCGCCTTGGGGAGGGGCGTTGGTCACCAGCGCGGCAAGGATAGCTGGGAGCTAGAGGGGACCTTGCCGCGCTCCTTTTTTTCTTTGGCGGCATCCTCCGGATACCTGGATCGGCTGCGCCGTGCTCTGTAAAGTGCAAATGATTGGGGGATCGTTAGTGACGTCTTTCGACGTGAAGCCGAACGGACCATTTGGCCGGAGAACAGGCATTTGCCGAGATCGTTGCCAACGGAATGGCGAGGTCTCCGGAGGACGGATCCATCCGGGAGGCGTCCCTTGGCGATCCCCCCCAGTAGTGGTAAGGAAAAAGTTTTTGGCAATTTTGTTCCGCAAGCTTGACACAAGCTGGCGCCCCGTTTAGATTGATCGTTGTAGATGGCAGGGGCGGTACGCCCCGTATGACTTTTCTATATTGAGGGTTGGAACTGCTCATGAACACCAGGTCAGCTCCGGCAACGTAATGCTGGATGCTGTTCTTTACAGCCTGGTATCTCGGTTCGGCAGTTCCCTAGTTCTTGGCCCGCCCCGGTAGCGTCTGGCATCGTGTCAGTCTGTCCCGACGTGTGCGGACCTCCGTTCCGAGCAACGAGGTGTTCTCGAGCGGTCGGTGACCCACGGGTCACCCATGCTGCGCCACCGACATTCTTCAGAAGTCGGGGGGCCACGGTGTGAAGAACACGCACTAGTTTTTCTTGTCACCTCTGACCTGGTGCTTCCCTGTTTTGGCGGATCCGCGGCACCCCATCGATTACGGGCAGCGGATCGCCCGAGTTTCCTGGTGCTAAATAACGTTTCGCCAGGCGGTTACGAGTGGGTGACGAGAGTAAGGCAACGAAAGGATAGCTCGTGCATGAGGTGGAGAGACGAGGAGGACGCTTCGAGGCGGCACTGACTTTTGATGCATAGAAGCGGAGTCATCGGCTGGTTTGTCTTGGAGCGACTTTTTGTCTGAAGTGAAACGTTTGAACCGAGAGTGACGTTGGATTTTGAAATTTGAACGATAGAGGACTTAAAACCATGCGAAATATTCTTTGTGCGTTTGTGATTTTGGCGATTGCAGCGACGGGTACGTTTGCGAGCGAGGTGTGGCTATCGGACGTAGGCACGGTTGGTGGCGGCGCCGCGCAGGGTGTGCCGAACCTGGGTGTCGGTGCGGGTGCGGGAGAGCTTTACATCTGGGGCCGTCCGGATGCGGACGAGACGCTCAAAAACATGTCACTGAACATCCGGTCGTCGAACGACGCGGTTCTGGATTTCACGGAAGTGATCATGGACAACCCGCTTCTGGCAGCCAACCCGTTTGGTCCGGACATTTATCGTTTCGAGTTCATTGCCGATACTCCGGAAGGTTCTGTGCTTCCGGCGGTGGATCCGGACAGTCTGAGCAACTTCCAGGGTTTCACGGTCGCGGGGACGGAAAGGGGAGGCGTGGGCATGGGCCCGGCGGTGCAAGGTGCGGACACGTTTTACGATGCGGCGATCGACGCGTTTCGGATTGCGACGGTGAAGTTCAACGTGACCGGCGCGATGGATTCGATGACCGAGCTTTGGCTTCAGATTGGGAGCAACGGAGCGAACCTGGACGGCAAAGGCTCGGCGCAGACGGAGTTTGTGTTTGGTGATCCTCAGGATCCGCCGCTCAACGCGGACACGGATCGGAACATGGACAGCGCGACGTTCGACGCCAAGCTGACCGTGGGTGATGTTGGTCCCGAGATTCCGGAGCCGTCGAGTGTGGTGCTGGCGTGCCTGGGCCTGCTGGGTCTGACCTTCTACGGTTGGCGCCGGCGTTAACGAAATGAAAAACGCAGGGTTGCCGCGAGGCAGCTCAAGTCCTCTGAGCCCCCAGCCACATCTGTCGGCTGGGGGCTCAACACGGGACGACGACCGATATCACTATTGGATGGACTCGTTCCTTTGAAAGCGGCGGTCAAACCCCGCAGGGCGTCCTCTCGAGGCGCATCGTGCGGGCTGCAGGACACGCCCTCGGTGGTGTGCCGCGGAGATGCGGCCCGGCGGGTGGTACCTGGAACTGCAAAATTGAGGGCTGGAACTGCTCATGACAACCAGGTCGGCGCCGGCGTAGGTCCGGGCGGTGCTGATATCTCATCATCTGGTTTTCTCGCGCGACAGTTCCCTTGCTACTGGCCCTGACCCCTGGCCGCTCACGGCCAGCAGGGTTTTCCGTAAGCAGCTCAGAGCAGAACGCTTCGGCCCATCGTCCCTGCGATATCACGCGGACGTGCAGCCGGTATTCCCGCGAGGCGGCCCGTAAAGAGACACCGCCCTAATCACCAGCAGCCGTTGCCGATCTGCACGTACGGGTCATTCGCTTCGCCACCCGTGCAACGGTTGGCCATCAAACGGATGTCACACGCGGCTGCTGTTCCGGGTACCTGTGAGGGCCGGGTTCGCAGCGATCAACGATGGTGGAAAAGTGGAGAAAGGGTTTTGACGGAAAAGCAAGGACAGATGCATTGGACACGGACCGGTTTTAAGGCTTCAGCGATGTACTTCAAAAGATACGGTTCGGATCATTCATGCTCGAATACTTACCCAAAACAGTACTTGGCGTGCGGCTGCTGGCCGCCTTCACTCTGGCATTCTTTCTGGCGGCTCCGGCGTCACACGGAGAAATGATCAACCTGGGATACGAGTTTCGCATGGCAGCCAATCTGGGAGTCCTCGAAAACCCGGGCGACCCGGTAACGGCCATGCTTGCGGCCTGGCAGACGCAACACGACTTGCAAATCGCCCGCAACATGCCTTTCGCCGAGTTGGTGAATACTTCCGAGATGGATACAACGGAAATCACGATGTTCAGCATGACCGTTGGGGACGTGGATCACCAGTTTGATTGGGTGCGGGTGGTCGATGCGTCGCCCGGGGTAACGGTGTCGGTTCATTTAGTTGACATGGTGGAGAACGGACTCGGTGGCGACGAGTTTCGGCTGGAGTTTAACAACTTCCAACGCGGTGATTTCGTGCGGTTTCAGCTCGACATCGACCCCGACAATGCCGACGCGTTTCCACTCAGTGATTTTCGCACCGTCCTTTTCGATGCCAATGGAGACGACGCTGCCGACAACGCAAGCTTGGAAGCGGTCTTCCATGACGCCCAGGCCGCGAGTCCGGTGTTGCTCCAGGATCAACTGCCGGATTATCCCATTGATGATCCCCTGTACGTGGGTCCCGCTTTTCATAGTTACAGTGCGATGGACCACGTCACGATTTTTCCGGCCACGCGCAGCGGCCAGCTCGAATTGGCAACCTCCGTTCCAGAGCCCTCGGTGTGGGTGCTCTTAGCCTCCGCACTGGCCAGCCTGCCGTTAAGGCGGTTTTTGCGGCCGGCACGGTTTCGAAATCAGGTTTGACTTGATTTGACTTGATTTTCGGCGAGAGAGCAGGCAACGAAAGGATAGCTCGTGCATGAGGTGGAGAGACGAGGAGGACGCTTCGAGGCGGCACTGACTTTTGATGCATAGAAGCGGAGTCATCGGCTGGTTTGTCTTGGAGCGACTTTTTGTCTGAAGTGAAACGTTTGAACCGAGAGTGACGTTGGATTTTGAAATTTGAACGATAGAGGACTTAAAACCATGCGAAATATTCTTTGTGCGTTTGTGATTTTGGCGATTGCAGCGACGGGTACGTTTGCGAGCGAGGTGTGGCTATCGGACGTAGGCACGGTTGGTGGCGGCGCCGCGCAGGGTGTGCCGAACCTGGGTGTCGGTGCGGGTGCGGGAGAGCTTTACATCTGGGGCCGTCCGGATGCGGACGAGACGCTCAAAAACATGTCACTGAACATCCGGTCGTCGAACGACGCGGTTCTGGATTTCACGGAAGTGATCATGGACAACCCGCTTCTGGCAGCCAACCCGTTTGGTCCGGACATTTATCGTTTCGAGTTCATTGCCGATACTCCGGAAGGTTCTGTGCTTCCGGCGGTGGATCCGGACAGTCTGAGCAACTTCCAGGGTTTCACGGTCGCGGGGACGGAAAGGGGAGGCGTGGGCATGGGCCCGGCGGTGCAAGGTGCGGACACGTTTTACGATGCGGCGATCGACGCGTTTCGGATTGCGACGGTGAAGTTCAACGTGACCGGCGCGATGGATTCGATGACCGAGCTTTGGCTTCAGATTGGGAGCAACGGAGCGAACCTGGACGGCAAAGGCTCGGCGCAGACGGAGTTTGTGTTTGGTGATCCTCAGGATCCGCCGCTCAACGCGGACACGGATCGGAACATGGACAGCGCGACGTTCGACGCCAAGCTGACCGTGGGTGATGTTGGTCCCGAGATTCCGGAGCCGTCGAGTGTGGTGCTGGCGTGCCTGGGCCTGCTGGGTCTGACCTTCTACGGTTGGCGCCGGCGTTAACGAAATGAAAAACGCAGGGTTGCCGCGAGGCAGCTCAAGTCCTCTGAGCCCCCAGCCACATCTGTCGGCTGGGGGCTCATTTGTCTAACGGATTTTGGCTATGGCGGCCAAAAAGGCAAAGCGGCATCGAGGCGGCGACAACTGGACGTTTTTCAGCAACCACGCGCATGTTTTGCTGTCGATTGCCAGCGATCCCGAACTCCGCCTGCGTGACGTTGCCAACAGCGTCGGCATCACCGAGCGCGCCGTGCAGGGAATTGTTGCCGACCTCGTCGACGCCGGTTATCTTACCCGCCTGCGGTCCGGACGACGAAACCGCTACCAGGTCCATACTCAGCACCCGTTGCGCCACCGGCTCGTGGCCCATCACCATGTGACCGCGCTGGTGGCCCTGGTTACCGATCCACGGCGACTGGAAGCCAAAGCAACGGACAGCAAGAAACGTGCTGCAGCGACACGCCGCAAGCGGTCGACGTCCAGTACGCGATCGCGTTCAAAGGACTAACGCGCCCGGAACGGCACGGAGGGCGTTCCTTACAACCGGAGAACGGGTACCAGCAAACAATTTCATCGTTCGGCAAGACTCCCGTGGTGTACACAGCGGCACGGGAGCCGTTGTGTGCCACGTCGGACGGTATCCTTGCATCAAAATCAGTCACACAGTCCAACCCCGCTAAGGCAACCCGTCCCTGGCGTGCCGCGAATTCACGGAGAAACTTTCGGCGGGCTCGGGCATTCGTTATCATTGACACGTGCACAGTACTTTGTGGCGAGTGGCTGCCAGCGACAACGTCGCCGAACGCGCCGGGGGTTTGGAGGCCGACGTCGGTGTATCCAATGGCGATCGCCGGTGGTTTGTCGCATTTTGAACAGGAGGTAAGCTGTCATGTTCATTCAGCGGATGACCGTATCGACTGTCGTATTGGCGTGGCTCGCGCACGCGCCCCTGAATCCAATGGCCGCGGCGGTGGAAACGTCCAGCGGCCTCGCTGTGGGCGACGCCGTCGGTGCCTTCCAGGTCGTGAAGGCCGGCGGCATCGACGACGGAGTGCCGCCGGGCGAACAACTCTGCTACCGCTGACGACTGGGAAAGCAACCCGTCGTGATGGTCTTCGCTCGCAAGACCAACGACGCATTGGCCAGTCTGGTCAAGCAAATCGAAAACGTGATCAAAGAAAACATGGACCAAAAAGTGGCTTCGTTCGTGAATATTCTCGGTGAGGACGAACAGGCGACCCGGAAAGCCGCCCGACGGTTTGCGGAAGAGCACGATGTAAGCGACGTGGCGATCGTCGTGCCCAGGGACCATGAAAATGGTCCACCGTCTTTCAAGATCAGTCCTGACGCCGAAGTTACGGTGATGCTGTACCGTAACACGACCGTCAAGGCTAATCATTCCACGGGGCCGGATGGGCTGACCGACAAACGAATTGCAGCGATCGTGGCCGATACAGCCAAGATATTGGAATAAGCGCGTAATAGAGCACGGGCCATGCGCGGCGGTTCTCCGCCGCGTATCGAACGTGCCGGGCTCGTCAAGCCATCGCTCACCGGCGGTGAAGGACCAAGGACCACATGCTTCACCTTTCTGACCGTAACCGCACTGTCGCCACGCGCATGCCATTTTGGGCGCGGCCGCTCGCGATTCTTTTTGCCTTGTTGGTCACTGCCTCGTTCGCATGGGCCGAACCGCCCCCAGCGGCCGAAGCGCACATGGAGCGCGCGCGGGCGATGCTGGCTCGCGGCGATGTCACGGCCGCGGTGGAAGCGGCTTCCGAGGCAGTGACAGCGGCGCCGGAGGATCCTGACATTCGGTTTGCCCGAGGACGGCTGTTCGATGCAGTCCGCCAGCACATTCGCGCCGCCGAAGATTTTACAGCCGTCATCGCTTTGCAGCCTGACGGTGCCCGCGGTTACCATTGGCGCGGCCGGTCGCGCTTCAAACAGGGCGAAATCGACGGTTCCCTGGATGATTTCGATCGGGCTGTCGTGTGCGAACCCGGTTTGAACGCCCGATTGTGGGAACGCGGAATATCGTATTACTACGCCGGAAGGTATGGCCTGGGGGCGCGGCAGTTCGAGGCGTATCAGACGGTTGATGCCGCGGACGTGGAAAACGTTGTGTGGCGTTTTCTGTGTCAGTCCAAAATCGAAGGCGTCGCCCGTGCACGCAAAGCAATGTTGGCTCTGTCCCGGCCGGACCACCGCGTCCCGCTGATGAAGGTCGACGCGCTGTTTCGAGGAAATGCAGAACCGCTCGAAGTCCTTGCACGAGCGAAGCAGAGCGCGCCGTCCGGTGAACAACTCGAGCGGCGTCTGTTCTATGGGCACCTGTACGTTGCGCTTTACCATGCAGCGCAGGAAAATCGCGAGCTGGAAGGTGTTCACATCCGCGAAGCAGAGTCGCGTGTGCTGCCGGATTACATGTGGGACGTGGCGCACGTGCATGCGGAACGGTTCCGTCAACGCCCTTCCGAGAAAACCGACGGCGGGCGCGATCGATGACCAGTTATGCCCTCGCGCGACGAACGTTCGCGCGGCGCATCACGATGGCCGTTCTGATGGCAATCGGAATATGCCGCAACATCACTGCCACCGATTGGCCGCAGATCTTGGGCCCCGATCGCAATGGCGTGGCGGCCCAGCAAGGCCCGGCCGGCGTTACTCCCGCCTGGCAGGCGCGGACCCTGTGGGAGTTCTCCGTGGGACAAGGCTACGCCGGCGTGGCCGTCCAGGACAAGTGGCTGATCTTGTTTCACCGACTAGGCGACCGGGAAGTTGTCCAGGCACTGGACAGCGGCACCGGCAAGCCTCTCTGGCAACAGCAGTGGACAACACGATACCAGAGCCGCATCGATCGGGATTCGGGCCCGCGGTGTGTCCCGGTGATCCACGACGCCAAGGTGTTGTGTCACGGCGCAGGGGGCGTACTCGCCTGCATTTCTTTGAACAATGGGCGGATGCTGTGGAACAGGGACACGCGGGAGGAATTCGGATTCTCGGAAGGCTACTTTGGTGTGGGCAGCACGCCGCTGGTTCGCGATGGCCGCGTGTTGCTGAACGTCGGTGGACGGAACGGAAGTGGGATTGTCGCATTGTCGCTCGTGACCGGCAAAACACTCTGGCAGGCTACCGACGAAGGGGCCAGTTATTCCTCGCCCATCCAAATCAGCGCTGGCGATCAGCCGGCGGCATTATTCGTGACACGATTGAATTTTGTTGCTTTGTCACCGGATTCGGGCCGCGTACTTTTTACATGCCCGTTCGGCCGTCGAGGACCGACGGTTAACGCGGCGAACGCCGTGCGGATCGACCAGCAGCACGTATTTCTCACCGCCAGCTATGGCGTGGGCGCCTGCCTGGTGCGGCTAACCGAGGCGGACGGCCAGGTCGTGTACCGGCAGCCCGACCTGTTGTCCAGCCAGTATACGACACCTGTCCATTGCAAGGGCGTGCTGTACGGAGTGCATGGCCGCGAAGATATCGGCACTCCGTCGCTGAGGGCGTTGGCTCCACTGACGGGGGAGACATTCTGGACGCGCACCGATTTTGGAATGGCCACGTTAATCATGACCGATAAGGTCTTACTGGCCATGAAAACCGACGGGCAGCTCGTGTGCATCATGCCGCAACAGGATCGCTATCACGAGCTGGCACGCTTCCGCATTTTCTATGGCACGACCCGCGCGTTGCCCGCCTTGGCCAACGGAAGATTGTTCGTTCGGGACCGCCAGACGCTCAAATGCGTTGTCCTCACCAAAAGCTAACGTTCACCATGCTCCGGTTGCCAGTGCGGCCACATGGCGGCCTGACCCGGCCCGAGTTTCGTCAATGCCCGGTCCCGATGGTCACGCAACGACCGGACGTAGAGCTGCCGTATTCCCGTACGGTTGGATCCCCAGCACAACCATCGATTGTCGGGACTGACCTGCGGGTGGTAGTTGAGTGACCCGCTTGGCGATTGCGTAAGCCGTTCGATGTTCCCTTCCACGCTGACGCGCAGCAGTTCCACGCTGTCTTTGACGTTTGCACTGTAATAAATCCACCTTCCATCGGCGGACCACACCGGCACATCGCTGCTGGCGCTGTGAAACGCCGGCTTATCGAGGCACTCCACGACGCCGCGATAGCCGTTGCGATCGGCAAGCTTGCGCATGGCCGTGCCATCGGATCGAACGATGTAGAGATGGCAGTCGTAGTGTTCTCCTGACAGGAAGAGCAACCAGTGGCTGTTGGGAGACCATTGCGGCACGAAATTGAATGGATTCCCCGTTTCGATTCTTCGCGGTTTCGAGCCGTCGGCATCGGCGATTACCACCTGGTAATCCTTATGGTAGGCAATGTGCTCTCCGTCGGGCGATGCTGAAAACCCGTAGGTGAATGCAGCGGAGCCGGGTGTCAGGTCGCGTTTGTTTCTTCCGTTGCGGTCCATGACAAAAGGATGCGATTGGCCGTCAATCAGCGCCTGGAATCCCAGGCGTCTCGAGCCGTCCCCCCAAAAAAACAGTCCCGTGTTATAAATGCTTACTCGGTCCACGGCGGTTACGTTCTCCGTGTCCCCCGTCCGCACTTCCCATAAGCACATGTCGTACAACCAGCCTTCGGTCATCCGAAACGTCCGATGCGCCTTTTCCCATGCGGCGTTGTCCGGGCTCTCCCAGCCCCGTCCGACAATTGCGAATCGGCCGTCCGGCGACCAGCCGCTGAACCGGGTCCAGCCGTTCGGTTGCCGGACAAGCTCTGCCGCGATGGCCCGATGCCGCGTGCCGTCCCGTCGAGCGACATACGCTCGTTGGCTCGTAAGGTACGGATGCATACCTCCAGGATCGTCCGCGCGAAACTGCGTGTAACCGATCAGATTGCCCTGATAAGCAGCACCTGGCGGCCCGTCGTTTGGCTGCCCGAGTGCCGTGGTCTGCGCGCGCACGATCGCGCAGCCCGCCGCGATCAGCAACACCACCCGGATCAGAGCGGCGTAACCGTGCCAACCACGGCGGGCGACGCGACGACGGCCGCCGGGACGGAGACGAGCAAGTAAGCTGACATTCGTCGACGCAGCGACAGGCGTGTATCCCACGGCGGGACAACACCCTTGCTTCGCGACCGCCACGCGCTGCCGCAACGGCGGCGAATTTCGCTGGCCGAGTAGTGCCGATACAATAGCCGGAGGCTTGCCAAAGTAGGGAGCTAACACGGCTTCCGATTGGGTTGCGCCGTCAGCCAACAGGTTAGCGGGTGCTTCGTCTGCGGACGTCGTGCAACTTCCTGTTTCCGAGTTGGCACGACCTGCTCGTTGCATGCGAGATCCTTGCTTGCCTGGAAGTCCCAGCATCAGAAGAAAAACGACATGGCCTGCAGCATCCCCGAGGACGCATTCGCGCTGATCATCGGTGCCATGAAATGCGGCACATCCTCACTTTACAGCTACCTCCAAGCACACCCTCAGATTTGTCCTGCAATCATCAAGGAACCGGAGTTTTTTTCAGAACATCAAGACCATGGCGTGCAAACAGACGACTATAGGAAACTATGGTCTTTCGATCCTGCGATTCATAAGTATGCAATGGAGGCATCAAGCGGCTACACGAAGTACCCTTCCGAGCCCAATGTCCCTGAGAAGATCTTCAACTATGGAATAAGGCCGAAGTTCATCTATATTATCCGCAATCCGTACGATCGAATCGCTTCGCATTACAGTTTTATGCGATACGACGAGACGGGATCCATGGATCCCGATGACGAACACCTCGTCAACACCAGCAACTACTATCTTCAATTACAGCAGTATACGAAGTATTTTCCGCGCGAAAACATACTGATTCTGGATTTTGATGAAATGACAACAAGCCCGACCGTCGTCTTGGAAAAGACATATCGTTTTCTCAACGTAGCCCCCGGCCACTATCCTGATGACTATAGCATCAAAAATGTTGGTCGCGTCGAAGCGAAATTCTTGCGGAAGTTCGAAACCACGAAAGTCAGTGGATTGTTTCGAATGGCATCCGGTCCGGTGAGAAGACTGCGTGCAAGAATTGTGGAGCGTCGAGGCCTTTCCAAGAAACGCCTATTGACGGAGGAGGAAAAAACCTTCGTACGCCACGAACTGCAGGAGGATATGGCAAATCTTTACCACAGCTACGGATTCGATGTTCGGAAATGGGGTTTCGATATTTGAGAATGACTTCGAGTGAGTGAGCTTGTCGGCTCAACGGCCGGCGGATCATTCTTGGATGTCGGCACCTTTCCAAAAGGCAACCCGGTTGGCAATCTGCTGGGCGGCGTCTCTGGAAGCCGGATGGCAGCGGGCAGCGTCCTTGTTGGATCGGCCGTCGACATCAATCGTGTAATCCTTTGTCGTATTTTCCAACCGCAGACAGTTTCTGCGTCGCTTTCGCGGAAGTATTGCCGCTTTATCGAATAGACCTAATAGACCTGTGGGACAGATTGCAAGGGAGCGGAGGCTCGGCACCAATGGCCAAGCTGATCGTGGGATGCGGATACCTGGGCGAACGCGTGGCCAGGCGTTGGCACGCCAGCGGTGAAAAACTCTATGTGCTGACCCGAAGCCCCCATCGCGCGGATCATTTCCGGGCCATGGGCTGGACGCCGCTGGTCGGCGATGTGACACAGCCGGCGACGCTTGGCGATCGGCTTCCGGAAGCGGACACCATTCTGTTCGCCGTGGGCCGCGACCGACGCTCGAACCAGACGTTTCAACAAGTGTACGAGGCCGGTGTGCAATGCGTTGCGAAGAAGGCCTCGGAAGCCGTGCGGCGATTCATCTATATCAGCACCACCGGCGTCTATGGTCAGGCGGAAGGCGTGGTGGACGAGCAGACCCGGTGCGTGCCTACACGCGACGGAGCGAGGGCAAGCCTCAATGCCGAAATGTGGCTTCGGAAAAGCCGGTGGGCCGAAACGCTCATCGTGCTGCGGCTGGCCGGCATCTACGGCCCCGATCGTCTTCCGCACGGGGATCGGATTCTGAAGGCCCAGCCGCTGCCCACCGACCCCAACCATCTATTGAATTTGATTCACGTCGACGATGCCGCTGCCGTCGTTGCGGAGGCGGGACAGTCCTGGCCGCCCCCCGTCGTCTGCAACGTTTGCGACGGCCACCCGGTAGCGCGGAGAGACTTCTACCGTGAGGTGGCTCGCCGGTTGAACAGGCCGGAACCGCAGTTTCGGCCGGATGGCGTGCTGCGAAGCAGCAGCCAGCGACGTATCACGAGCCTGCATTGGGACGCGTTGCTCGCGGAGGCCATTCACCACCGTAGTTACGTCGAAGGCCTTGCGCATTGCTGATGTCCGC
>CAZNKT010000097.1:0-22676 GCA_964573605.1 uncultured Pirellulales bacterium | reverse complement strand
GCATCCGAAACGCGGGCTGCTGCGTACCCGCGTCGAAAACAATTGGAAAGTAACGAAGCCGGACATTAACAGCGATTTCTATACAGCAGACCAGCGGGCTCTGATCCGTTCGATCTTCGAACGCATCGTTCATCCCGACTGGCACGCCAGAATTGACCAGCAGTTGACGGATGATGCCGGCGGTTTCGGCGAACAGCAGAGCATCGCGCTGTTTGGCCAGCCGGGCGAAGGGAAATTTCAATTCCTGATCACCGGCCGTCATATGACGCTTCGCTGCGACGGGAACACGGCCGAACACGTCGCATTCGGCGGTCCCATTTTCTACGGACATGCCGCGCAGGGATTTCACGAGGCCGCGGATCATCCCGGCAACGTGTTCTGGCCGCAGGCCGTGGCAGCCAACCAGGTGTTTCAGATGCTCGACGGCAAGCAACAGGACATGGCCCTGGTCGAGCAGGGACTTCCGCGGGAAAGCCGAGTCGGGTTCCGCGGCAGTGAGAGCGCGTTTCAAGGCATTCCGGTCGCAGAACTCAGCCCGGACCAGCGCGACCACCTGAGGGACGTGCTGTCCAAGTTGCTGGAACCGTACCAGGATGCGGACCGCGCCGAGGTGCGACAATGCCTGGAGGCGATGGGCGGAATCGACGCCTGCTCGCTGGCTTTCTACCGTGAAGGAGATATCGGCGGAGATGGCGTATGGGACAACTGGCGGCTGGAAGGTCCCACGTTCGTGTGGCATTTTCGTGGCGCCCCGCACGTCCACGTTTGGGTCAATGTCGCCGATGATGCTTCGGTAGCCCTCAACGCCTGAGAGTGAAATACTCTCGGCTGTATGCGCGGTCGCGAGCCGTTACATTCCGTGCGACTTGTTCGACCTGTCCCCGATTTGCCCGGGGCGGGGGGCAAAAGTACGTTTGTAGTATGCTCACGACCACGGACAAAGATGCGCATCTCTACTCCATGGTCCACGACCTGTTGCTTCGGTCGGGCGAGAGCCAATTCGACCGCCGGGTCATGCCGCGTCACGCCTGTGCAACCACTTTGCTGTTGGCCCCGTATGACGGCAGGCATCCGGTGCCCGCCGGCGCGTTTTGCCGTGTCAGGTGTCATGACATTTCGCCCGGTGGGTTCGCCTATATCGCGACGAGCAGGCCGGCGTATCCGAAATTGATTGCCGCGCTGGGAGACGTTCCGTTGGCGTACTTTGTGGCCGAGGTCGTGCATACGACGGAAATTCTGACCGGATGCCGTATCCGTTACCTGACCGGTTGCCGCTTTCTCGAGCGGCTCTCCTGATCCGCCGGACTGGGCTTCAAGTACGTTTCGAGCAGTTCGAAGAACTCGTCGCGATCCCGCGTGCTACCGCTGATCATGCGCTGGCCGACCACGAGCTTGGGGACGCTTGCCGCGCCCAGCTGCCGGAAAACTTCGATGCACGCATCGAGCCGCTGCTGCACCCATGCCGAATTGCTCTCCTGGAACAGGCCGCGACCCTCCAACAGGGAACCGGCGCGGCTCCGGGCAATGCCGGGAGGCGGAGGATGTACCGGTTCGAACATCCATTGGTGGAATTCCGGGAACGCATCGGGGTTGTTTTTCCATACAGCCAGGGCGAGCCGCGCGTACAGGCAAGCATACTCGTGAATCGGCTGCGTCTTATGGACGGTCGGATTGCATCCGCTGTTGAGCGGCACCGGTATCAGTACGACGGCCAGCCGATCGCCGTAACGTTCCCGGGCGGCCTCCAGATGCGCGTGCATCTGGCGACATTTGCTGCAGGTGTAATCAAACAGTTCGACAATGAACCATTCCGCGCTGGGCCGGCCCAGCAGCACATGCTCGGACGGCCGAAGTTTCAGCTTGCCGTCCAGAAAGCTGACCATCCGCGTTTCGGCGGCGGAATCGCGATCTGTCTCGGGCGGTGTCGGGACCGAAGCGGTAGACGACGATGCCGAATCATCGGTGCGCGGGGCCTCGTCCCGCACCGCACTATCGATCGGCGCACTCCCGGTCATGGCGGGCGATTCGCGGACATCCGTCGCCGAGGCGCGGCGTGCCGTTGCGTCGGTGACCGACGGCTCCAATTCTCGAGACGCTGCCACCGTGGGAAGGTCTTCCGCGCCGCTGACGACGTATTGGCGGGGCCGCAAGACGATCTGCACGGCGATCAACACGCCAGCGCCGGCCAGCCCGAGCATGATGGCATGGCTCGGCCCCAGACGATACGCGGGTCGTGCGTCCGTCGGCTGCGGTCCGTCAAAAACCCGATCATGGATCGTACTGCCCACGACCAGCACCATCAGCAACAGACCGCACGCGTGGACGGCAAGGCAGAACAGACAGACCGATCCCAGCAGGGCCACTTGCAGCGCGATGAACCATCCGGCCGCGCCGGCCGCGCCGGCAGCCAGCGCGATGGTCAACCACCAGGCACGATAGCGCCACACCGGCGGTGAGGAGAACCGGGCGACGCACGTCGCGACGAACATCAGGAAATACAGCAGCACTGCCGGCAGTGCTGCGGGCAGGCCGGCCACCCGCGACCAGCGGCTGGCCAGAACATGGTCGCAGTTCACGATGGCGTCACCCGCACACCCGGCCGGCGACGCGCCCTCGTGCAAGGCGATCCACAGCAGATAGGCGGTGATCGCCAGTGCCATGCCTTGCAGCAACAAAATCGGCACGAATAACATGCGACGAACACCGCTCGATATCGCACTGGATCCGGTGCGTGACATCATACGTTGGTCATCCCCCATGATTCCCGCGCCGCTGGAACTGTCGATGAATCACCGCGCCGGAACCACCGATCCCGGCCGGGTCACGATCTAGGCGCGGGTGGAATCGACCTCTTCCCCTTGCGGCGCATCCACGGCCTCCAACAGCGTTTGCCGGATTCGGTCTAGACGGTCCGGATCCCGAATCTTCTGTCCGCTGGCGTCGGTCACGTAGAAAACGTCAACAACCTGGTCCAGATAGGTGCCAATGCGAGCGACTCCTATGGACAGTTCGAGGCTGCGAAGCGATTCGGCGATCGAGTACAACAGACCTCGACGGTCAAACGTGAATACGTCCACGATGGTAAAGGCGTGGGACGTATTGTTATCGATGTGCACCTCGGTGGGCATCGGCGTCAGTTCGGTCTTGGTGCGTCTGCGATCGCTTCCCCACAGCTGCCCGAACTTCGGGGGACGCTCGCCTCGAATCACGCCGACGACAGACTGGCAGACCGCATCGAGCCGTTGTTGGGGCGGAGAGCCCTCGTACTGCTCGTCCTCGACCACGAAGCGGTCGAGGATCAGCCCGCCGGCCAGAGTGTTGATGTCGGCCGACAGTATCCTCAGGCCCTGGGCCGAGATCGCTCCAGTGAGTCGCGCGAACAACCCCTCGCTCAATGACGAGTGCACGGCCGCCAGGAACTCGATGGTCTGGCTGCCGGGCAGGAACCGCGCCCACACCTCGGCGGTTCCCGAAACGAGGCGTTTCGCGCGTTTCAGACCATCGGCCAGGGTCTCGGCGGGCACGTCCCACAGGCATCCCGTCGTGATCGATTCCACCTCGCGCACGAACCACGCGTCGTCCGCGTCGGTTCCCAGCGCCTGCAACACGCCTTTGCGGCGCGCCTCTAACTCCACGTCCGTGTCAACACCTGCCTCACTCGACAGATGGCGCATGGCGCGTCGGTAAAGATTTCCCAGCACCTCAATCTTCCACCCGTTCAAAACGCCGGGCCCCACCGAAGCGAGATCGGCGCAGGTCAGCACCAACAACATGCTCAACACCTCGGGCGAACCTACGTCCACGGCGAAACGCAGCACTAATGATTCATCGCTCGTGTCGCGGCGGAAAGCCAGATGCGACATCATCAGATGCTTGTGCACGAGAAACTCGAGGATTTCTCGTTCCCGCGGTTCGAGTCGGAGCCGATCGGCGGTCTCCACCGCGATTCGCCGTCCCACTTCGGAATGATCTTCGACCTGTCCCTTTCCGAGGTCGTGTACGAGCAGGGCCAGGTGCAGCACCGTCTTGTCCTGGATCTGGCGATATACGCGGCCCGGCAGATGGTCCTGAACTTCGAGTTCGGTCGCACATTCCACGGCCCGGATGCAGTGTTCATCGACCGTGTACTTATGGTACTCATTGAATTGCAGGAGACACCGGGCATGGGCAAATGCGGGAACCAGGCGTTCCAGAACGCCCAGCTCGTGCAACCTGCGCAGCAATTCGCCCAGGCGCGCCGGACGCCCGAGCAGCGTGCGAAATCGTTCGATCGCCTGGTCGGAAACCGTCCGGGGGTAGTTGGGCGACGCGCGATAAACGGCAGCCCACGTCCCGTGGTCAATACGCCGGTCAAACTGGCTGGCGAAGTCCATCAGCCGTAAAACCTCCGCCAGATCGGTCTTCAATCGGGCCATCCCCCGGGCAGTCGCGCCTATCTGCTTGAGACCGATGCGGTATTCGTTTCCCAGCGCCTGGGAGAATACAGGCCCCAGAATCCGTTTGACGGCCGGCGCCGGGCGAACGTGCTCCGCGAACCGGGACGCCATGTAGCGCACGTTGCTCGTGTGTCGAAAATATTCGCGCATGAACTGCTCGACCGGCAGCAGCGCCGCAGTGCCGCGAAACCCGAAGAACTCCGCCATCCGCAATTGCTCGGGCCGGTCCAGCACGTCGCTCGCCTTACGCGAGTAAAAATGCATCTCGTTGCGCGTACGCGCCAAGAATTCGTGGGCCGCCCGCAGCCGCCGCTGATCGTGGTGCGATAGCGCCCCGATTCTTTGCAGGTGGTCCGGATCGGCCACACCGTATTTTGCAAAACCGATCCAGCGGATCAGTTGGATGTCACGGAGTCCTCCGCGTGACCGCTTGATATTGGGCTCGAGCAGGTACACCGTTTCGCCGTACTTGTGTTGTTCGGCGCGGCGCGAATCAATCAGGCTCGTTAGCAAAGCGGCCGATCGTCGCTGCGCGGCTTTACTGAAGCGTTCCTGGAAATCTCGAAACAGCGGGTCGCTGCCTGCCAGGTACCGCGACTCGACCAGGGATGTAAAGATGATCGGATCATTGCGGGCCAGCCGGCAGGCATCCGCGACGGTTCGCACGCTGTGTCCGAGGTCGAGCCCGGTATCGTAAATATCCTGCGTTAGGCGTTTGGCGAACTGAGCCACGTCGCCGGCGACCGACGGGTCGTGCAGGATCATCAAGTCGACGTCGGAATACGGCGCGAGTACACGCCGGCCATATCCGCCGTGCGGTACCAGCGCGACCTTTTCCCGCAGCCCGCCCGCGTCGGCCTGATCCAGATCTTCGAGGACGCTTTCGAAGAGGTCGGAAACGACGCTGTCCAACAACGACGAAAGGCGGTTGCCGACCTGGATTCCCGGGAGACCTCGTTCGTGCAGGCGGCGGACGTCCGCCGTCCCGTCGGCAAGGCGCTGCTTGGCAGCCAGCACTGTTTTTCGAAAATGAGGTCCCATGGGCATCGGCAATCGACCTGCGGACGACGGGCGGTACGACCATCCTGGTCACGGATGGTGGGATGCATGGATCTCACAGGAGTCTGCCCGGCTCCTGCGAACGGGTCGTCCGTGGCGGCAAATCGTCGTCGCCGGGCCACGGCGGACCCCTCGACATTATATCCGCCGGTCAGAAATGGGCCGACAACGGAAAGGGTCTGTCGCACGGGACATGCCCCACGTTCGCCGTGACACCTCCACCAAGCGCAAGTCTGGCAGGGTCACCGTGCGAGACTGCGGCACATCCGTCCCGGACTCCTGGCCGTCGGTTCCGGCCGGTTCGCACCGCGACAACTGCGCCAGCACCGGACGCTGGCGCGTGCCGGCTGATGCTGCAGTGCCCCAATCGCGCCCGACTCAGATGGCATCGCTGCCGGTTTCGCCGGTGCGAATCCGCACGGTTTCGGCAAGGTCGGAAACAAAAATCTTTCCGTCGCCGATCTTGCCTGTTTTGGCGGCGTTCATGATCGTATCGATCACTGTCTGCGCGCGGTCGTCGGCCACGACTATTTCCAGTTTGACCTTGGGCACAAAGTCCACGGCGTATTCCGTGCCGCGATACATTTCGGTGTGACCCTTCTGCCGCCCAAATCCACGCACTTCGGTGATCGTCATGCCGGAAACGCCCTGTTCACTGAGTGCATTCTTGACATCCTCCAACCGGAAATGCCGAATGATGGCTTCAATTTTTTTCATGCGATAGCTCCCCTCTCATCGCTTCAGATGAAGATGTAGCCCTCTTCACCATGTTGCGTGTAGTCGAGACCCTGGATCTCTTCCGCCTCTTCGACCCGCAGACCGATGACGGCATCGACCATTTTCAAGATAACAAAAGTGGCGATGATTGCGAAAACCCACGTCACCACCACGGCCACGACCTGGCCGACCAACACGCGGGACGAACCGTCGATCAGTCCCAGAGGGTTGCCATTGTCGATGTTCCAGCACGCGCGGGTCGCGAAGACTCCGGTCAGAATCGCGCCCAGCGTGCCCCCGACACCGTGGACGCCAAAGGCATCCAGGGAATCGTCGTAGCCCAGGGCCGATTTGAGTTGGGTGCACGCGAAGAAACAGACGATTCCGGCAGCAGCGCCCATGATCAAGGCGGGCATTGGATTGACGAATCCGGCAGCCGGCGTGATGCAGACGAGTCCGGCGACCGCGCCCGATGCCGTGCCCAGAATGCTTGGCTTGCCGCGCCCGATCCATTCCATTGCCGCCCAGCCGATTCCGCCGGCAGCCGCCGAGAAATGCGTGGCCGCAAAAGCACTGGAAGTCAGGTGGTCCGAAGCCAGTTCGCTGCCGGCATTGAAGCCGAACCAACCGATCCACAGCATGGCGGCTCCCATGGCGGTATAGGTCAGATTGTGAGGCGGCATGGGTTCATGGTGGAATCCCAGGCGGGGGCCAATCATCAAGGCACACAGCAGCGCTGAGACACCCGAACTGATATGCACGACCGTCCCGCCGGCAAAATCAAGGGCTCCGCCCGCCCATCCATTTCCGGTTTCACCGGTCGGCACAAATCCCAGGATGCCCCCACCCCACACCCAGTGGCACAACGGACAATACACAAACGTACCCCACAACATCAGAAAAACGACCATGGCGGAAAACTTCATCCGCTCGGCAAACGCTCCACAGATCAGGGCGGGCGTAATGATAAAGAACATTCCCTGAAACAGCATGTGCGTCAGCCTGGGGATGGCACCCTCCATGGGCTCGACGGGCGCTCCCTGCTCGGTATCCCAAGTGCGTTGCACTTCGTTCATCAGCAGGTATTGCCCATCGCCGATGTATGGGTCGTTTCCTCCAAAAGCCAGCGAGTAACCATAGAGGGCCCACAGGACCGTCATGACGGCCATCAGGAACAGGCACTGCATCATGACGCTGATCACGTTCTTCTTGCGGACCAGACCGCCGTAGAACATGGCCAGCCCGGGCGCGGTCATGAACAGGACGAGCGCCGTGGACGTCAGCATCCAGGCGTTGTGGCCGGCCAGCGCGGCCGACGCGACTTGCTCCTCCAGCGGAGGTTCGCTGTCCTGAGCCAGCGATACCGCCGGCGCCGCCAGGACCGGTACCGCACAGACCAATAACATCGTTTGAAGACGCCGACGCATCGCATCATCTCCCCGCCCGCTGGCGCTCGGCCACAAAAATCCTTTGCCGCATCGGGCAGGTCGGCCCCGGCTCCACATTTATGGTCGCGCACGCCCGGCCTGCCGGTCAGATCCACAAACTATCCAGCACGATGAGATGCGTAAAGTACCTGGGGCGACTTTTTCCTGAACAGCGACGCGATGCGCGGCGGCCGGGCATCCCGGCACCGCAAGCCGACGTCCGATCCGCTGCGTCGGATGACCGATCGGGAAGGGCAGCAGGGCGGTGCGCCCGGGCTGCGACTTTATTGCGGATCGGGATGCCACGGGACGTCGCCAACGGAGCCGCGCTGGTTGGCAGTCCGCGCCATGACGAACAACAGGTCACCCAGGCGGTTGAGATATTGGATCGTTTCGGGCTCGGGTGATTCCTCGCGGCCCAACTGGACGACACGGCGTTCGGCCCGCCGGCACACGCACCGCGCTACGTGCAATTTGGCGGCCGCCGGCGTGCCGCCCGGCAAGATGAACGATTTCAGTGCAGGCAGCCGCCCTTCCCGCTCGTCAATCGCCGATTCCAGAACGCGGACGGCGTCGGGCGAAACAGCCCGCGCGCCGCCGGCCGAACCGCGCGGTTGGGCCAAAACGGCACCGATGGAAAACAACTGGCGCTGGATCTGGTGCAGCAGTTGATCGTCGTCGTCCGACAGGTCCTCGGTTCGCACCATGCCCAGCAAGGCATTCAGCTCGTCCACGGTGCCAAACGACTCGATGCGAGAGGAATCCTTCCAAACCCGAGCGCCGCTCAGCAACCCGGTTTGCCCGGCGTCACCGCCTCGTGTGTAAATTTTCATGCCATCAACGCCTCGCCCAACGTTTATTCCAGACGACGCGGCTCATGGTCCCAGGGCGACCAACGGAAACCCGGCGAACCGGGCGTAGGACGCGAATCCCAGGGTTCATTGCCCGCGCCGCCGTCATTCGGTCCCGTCGGCAATCTCCACCCGGAGCCGCCCGATTACCTGCAATACCGGAAGCATGCTCACATATACCGACGTATCATGCAGGTCCGATACGCCGAGCGTCAGATGGCCCGCGCCGATGCCACCCAGGCTCAACGTGGCATCCAGCGGTATCCATCGGTCTCCGATCCACACCGTGTTCCACATATGGTAAAGAAAACCGCCCCTTTCCGGGACGTATACCAGTCCCACGGCCAGCCGCGAAGGAAGGTTTCGGGCCCGGCACAATGCCGCCAGCAACACGGCGTACTCCGTGCAGTCTCCCTGGCGGCTTTCGGCGACCTCCGCCGCTGTAGCGAACACCTGGCTGAAATCGTTCGACTCGACATACTCGTGCACAAAACGTTCCAGTGCCACGGCCAGCCGCCACGAGTCGGACTCGCCCGGCGCCACACGATGAGCCAGTGCGACGATCGTGGGGTCGTCGCTCTGCACCGCCGAACTGGGATCTCTGTCGTGGGCCGTGGGCGGGCCGGGCGCGTCCGGTCCCGCGGGCGGCGAATCCGGACGGATGGCCCGGACCGTGACAGCGGCTGCGTGGGGGCCCAGGGTCCGCACCGTCTGGCTGGGGACCGCGCGGAGAATCTGCGAAGGATCGCCCTGCGGTAACGTAACGACATATTCCATCTGTGCGAGTTGGTGGATCTCTTGGGGCACTCCGTCGGTTTCCACGATCACGCCCAGCCCCACGTCCAGCGGCGCGGTCGTGCCGGGCTGCTCGGCGGTTTGCCGATCGGTTCGGTAGATCTGCTGCCCGAGTGCGTCGGTCGTTGACTTAAGGATCTCCCCCGCATCGTTGACCCACAGCCGCATCTCCATCACCTGGCCGTCGGGCAAGGACGCTCGGGAACGAACCGCCATCAGCCGTTTCCGCTGCTGGAGCAAGGAGGTCATTTCGTAGTCCTCCGCCGTCAATTCGACAGGCGCGACGACGTCCAGCATGGGGAGAAACACGTGAATCGTCCGCCGCTGGCCGGGCAGCAGCGGCTCGCGCCGCAGCGATTGTTCCACCCCGAAGACACCTCCGCAGTCCTCGGGCCATTCCATCTGCCGGGTGGTCGTGGTGCCGGCCGCGGTAATTTCCAGCTCGAGCTGCCCGTCCTGGATCCGTCCAGTGGCCTTGTGGGGGCCAGGGCCCAGGGAAACTTCGTACCCGAACCGGACCACCTGCCCACGCGGCGATTGCAGGCTCTCGGCGCGCATTTCAATTTCCGTCGGACGACCGAATCGGATAAACCGCAGGCGATCGACGGCAACGGTGCGGACGAACTCTTGTTGGTCGCGCACCACCTCTCGCTGGACGGTGTGGCGGTATCCGGCCCTGCGTCGTTCGTCGGTCGCGGGGTCTTTGATAAAAAACACGTGCCAACGCTCATCGGCAGCCGCCGCTGCGTGCTCGCTCTCGTCCGCGCGATCGCCGGCAGGCGCGCCCTCTTCGCGGGAAGGGTCGTAACGGCAACCTCCGCCGAGCACGGCCAGTCCCCAGATCAGGCCGCACAACAGCCGGCCGGGCACGTCGCGGCGAAATCGGTTGCAGTGGATGTGGCGGCGTGAACGCGTGCCCAGGCTTGCAGACGAGCCGTTGATCGGCACCAGCTTCCCTCGATTCGCAGTGTGTCCTGTTTGCAACACGGGGCCGGCATGACGGGCACACCGTTGCGCCGTCCCGGTCCAGAAGCCGCGGCGGACCTCTGCAGCCGTTTATATTCCGCATCCGGCCACACCGTAAAGAGTCCGCCGAGAGGCCACGTCAGCCGAGCGAGGAGTGTCTGCATCGGCTGTTTGGCGGGCGCCGGTTGTTCTGCCTGTGCCGAGCACCATGGCGCCGACCACGGGAAAAACGCCAAACGACCGGGATCAGCGGTCGGCTACCGTGACCTAACCTTTGGTGTAGGGCCTCCCGGCTGAACTCCCGCATCCCCGATTTTCGCCGACCTTGTGACGTGTGAGACCGCCGATGGGCTTCCTCAAAAAGTTCTTCCGAAACGTATTTCAGGAGACAGGCCAAGAATCCGCAACGAGCAGCTTCGACCAGCTTAGCGAGGACGAATTGGAAGCACATCTTGGCGTGAAACAATATGGCGATTTCGTGCTAACCGATGCCGTACGGCCCAGCTACGATTTGCAAGTTGTGCCGCAACGCGGTTTCCGCCGTGATGTTTATCACGACGCCGAGACGCGCACGTCGGTGCCCGTTCTGATGGCATCCGCTTCCAACGATCAGGTTTTCGAAACCTTCATGGACCTGCTCGACCCGCTCGGTTCGGTCGTCGACGTGGTGTTGGAAACGAGCCACGATACGGCGGCGCGCCAGCACACCGACCTGTACCGCGAACATATCGACATGCCGGTGCTCAAGAGCATCCTGTGGGAATTCGAAGAACTGCTCACCAACGACGGCTGCACAGGTATCGCCGTTCTGAACCCGCGGATTACCAACGAAGTACAGTTCGACGAGCACAAGCTGCTGATCGTGTACGGCCGGGAATTGTCGACTTTCGAGCACACGCTTCGGCAACGCAGACTGCCGTGCCGGGACGAATTGAAATTCATCACGGAGGCCGAGCACGTGCATTCGACGAGCGAGTTCTTCGCGAGTCAGTTCCAGCAGCTCAAGACACGCCTCGGCATGGACAGCTTCATGTAGGGCAGCGGCAGCCCCACATGCCGTGCATGACATCTCTCGGCCGGCGTCGTCTTGCCATCGCCGGAGCGAAACGCCCGTCAGGTACTGTTTGAGGCGCTGGGGCACGTGAGGGCACCCCGCACTTTCGTGGCTCGATCCGGTCTTGCCTCAAATCGCCATTTCCGCCAAACTCCCGCCCCCAGGCCAGATCGGTGCATGAGGAGACCTGTCCCAGGGATTCGGGTTTTCCTGCCCGCAACGCGCCCTGCGCGAACGGCATGGATCCAATGGCGGATCGGCGTCCATGATCAAATCGTTTTGGCACGCGACAATCACTTCAGGTCGCCGCGCTCTCGTGGCGTGGGCCTTCGTGACGGTCGGGTGCGTCGCGGTCGCGCCCAACGGTCAGCCACCGCCGGTTCCCGTGCAGTATCCGAATCCTGCGCTGGTGCCTACGCGCGACTACGAATTGCTGTGGCGCGTGCTGGTCGACGTTGTCCAGGATGATTTCAAGATCCAAAACGAGCAGCGCGTCCAGCAGGTGAGCGATGTTCTGACCGAGGGCCGGATCGACACGTTTCCACGGGGCGGCGCGACCTACCTGGAGCCGCATCGGGACGATTCGTTCGGTCCGTACAATCGCCTGGAGAGTACCTTTCAGACGATCCGCCGCCACGCACACATTCGGGTGATACCGGATCAGAACGGCTTTTTCGTGGACGTGGCCGTGCTTAAAGAACTCGAAGACCTGCCGCAACCCGAGCAGGCGACGGCCGGTGCCGCAACGTTCCGGTCGGATACGGCCCCCAATTACGCTGGCCGCGATACGGCATCGGGCGACGTCTATACGGGTGGGTCGTGGATCGCCCTGGGCAGAGACGTGGCACTGGAACAGAAGATCCTCAGTCGCGTGTACGCCAGCCTTGGCGTGCCTCTCCCGGGTGTGGCATATTGATGATGGACCAGCCGCTTCTGTCTTCGACAATGCACGCCTCATGTCCGTCTCCGGAATCGAAGCCTTTCTGGAACTGCTGCATTCGGCCGGCGTCCGCTACATCTTCGGCAACCCCGGTACAACCGAACTGCCGCTGAACGACGCCCTGGCCGCCGACACGCGGTTTGATTACATCCTGGGATTGCAGGAAGTCCCGGTGATGGCGATGGCCGACGGCTACGCCATGGCTTCGGGCCAACTAGGAGTCGTCAATCTCCATGCGTGCTGCGGGCTCGGCAACGCGATGGGCATGCTGTACAACGCCTACCGTGAAGGCACGCCCCTGCTGGTCACGGCCGGACAACAGGACCGTCGCCTGAAATCGGAGGAACCGATTCTGGCGGGCGATATGGTCTCGGTGGCGCGGCCGTGGACGAAGTGGTCGGTGGAGGTCGACCGGATCGAGGATCTGCCGAACACGATCCGCCGCGCGATCCAGACCGCACGGACTCCGCCCACCGGCCCGGTGTTCGTATCCATGCCGGTCGACTTGCAGATGGAAACATCAGATGCGTTGGATCTGACGCCGGCCCGGGTCCCCGATCGCGGCGTTCGGCCACCGTCCGGTGCGTTGCGGGAGGCGGCTGAGCGGTTGGCGTCGGCCCGCGCGCCTGCCATCCTGGCCGGCAGTCGCGTGACTGAGGCTCAGGCCGAGCGGCAACTCGTCGCCGTCGCCGAGCGATTGGGGGCACCCGTCTATTTTGAACCCGGAACCACTCACGGACGCTTGCCGTTTCCTTGCGATCATCCGCTCTGCGGCCAGGGACTGCCGCTGTGGTCGCCGGAAATTGTCGAGCGGCTGACCGCGTTTGATGTGCTGTTGGTCGTCGGCATGGATTTGTTCCGGCTGTATATCCACCGCGAACCCTCCCGCCCGATTCCCCCCCATGTCCGTCTCGTGCAACTGGACGAGGATCCGTGGCAACTTGGCAAGAATTACCCGCTGGATGTGGCCATGGTTGGAGATACGCGGACGGGATTGACACTGCTGGCCGACGAATTAGGCGCGCGGATGACATCGCAGCAGCAGTCGGCCGCCCGCGAGCGAAGCTCGCAATGGGCTGCACGGCACGCTCGCACTCGCGCGGCACTGCAGCAGAGTATTGCCGATGAACCGGCCAGGCAGCCGATGAGCGCCCGGCAGTTCATGCACGCCCTGGCCCGCGTCCTTCCAGAGAATGCCGCCGTGGTGGAGGAAGCCGTGACAACGACCGGGACGCTGCTGGAACGCCTCGGCGCGTTGAAGAACACCACTGGTTACTTCGGGCATCGCGGCTGGGCCCTGGGCTGGGGGCTGGGATGCGCCCTGGGAGCCCAACTCGCCTGGCCCCACCGCCGGGTATTGGGCATTCTGGGCGAAGGCTCCATCATGTACGGCATCCAGGGGCTGTGGTCGGCGGCGCATTACAGTATTCCCGCCACGATTGTCGTCCCCAACAACGCGCAGTATCAGATTCTGAAGGTCTGCGCCCAGCAGCTCGGACTCCGGCATGCCGCCCAGGATCGCCTCGTAGCGCTGGATGTCCGCCAACCGGAAATCGACCTGGTGACGCTGGTCACCGCGATGGGTGTCGATGCCTGCCGCGTTGAAGATCCCGACAGTTTGAGCGACGCCGTGAGGCGATCGCTCAACAACGAACGACCCACGCTGATCGACGTCCCCATCGAGCGCCGCCGGCCCGGTGCGCTGGCCTACGGGTAGCGATCGGGACAGCCGGGCGGGAACGGGAACGTTCGTTTGCGCTACGCGTTTCGCGCCGCTGCTCGCCCCCCTCGGGGAAACCGCTTCGCCGGCCTTCGCTGCCGGGGGACGACGCAATGTGGACGGGAAACCGCCTACACGTTGCCGTGTCCGGTCACATCCATGGCGGGCGGCGTACCGGCGTCCAACGCGGGGGCACGTCCCGGCGCGCGGGAACCGTCCGGCACCTTCTCGGCAGGCAGCTTGAGCGTGATGGCCGTGCCTTTGCCCACCGTGCTCTCCACACGAATCCGTCCCCGATGCGACTCGATGATGTCGCGGCACGTGGCAAGCCCCAGGCCCGTACCTCCCTTACCGCTGGCGTCCGGTCCCTGCTTGGTCGTAAAGAAACGATCAAAGATGCGAGGCAATCTGTCCTGGGGTATGCCCGATCCCGTATCGCGGACGACAAGGTCCACCATGCCGTGTGTTGCATCCCATCCTGTCTTGATGACGATGCGGCCCCCGTTGCCCATAGCCTGGCGGGCGTTGATCAGCAGATTCAGCAAGACCTGTTGGATCTGATTCGCGCACACGATGACGCGCGGAACCGGTTCCAGTTGGCGTTCGATCTGGATCCGGTACTTCTGCATCTCTCGTTCCAGCAGCACCAGGCTTTCGTCGATCAGCGTCCCCAGCTCGGTTGGCTCTCGCTCGTTCGACCGATTCCGCGCCGCGCCGAGTACTCCGTTGGCGATACGGGACGCCCGATTGGCCGCCGTCAGGATTTTGTCGAAGGCTTTGTCACGCGTCGGTTGGTCCTGGTGACGCAGTCCGATCTTTGCGTAGTTGATGATCGTCGTCAGGACGTTGTTGAACTCGTGCGTCGTCGTACTGGTCAGCTCGCCAAGCGCCGTCAGTCTCTGCGCCTGCATGAGCTGCTCACGAAGGACCGCGTTCTGTTGCTCCAGCGCTTGAACCGTACGTCTATCATCCGATGGCATCCATGCCTCCGATCTGAGAGAAAGCGAATTCCCTATTCCCAGAGATTGACGTATTTTTCCTGATCCATGTTGTTGGGGCTTTCTTGCCGATCAGTTCCCAGTTGACTCGTTTAACTTGTTATCTCTCAGAAACTTAGTGTCAATTCTCGTATCGACGGATTCGGCTCGTCAACTGAAACGCAACAACGTATAATCCGCCGCAGCGGTGGGGGAAGCACCGTCAGCCCGCGGCATTGCGGGCCAGCCAATCGGCGAGCCTCGGACGGCGTGTAAACGGTGGCCGGGGTGCGTCTGCCATGGAATCAGGCACATGCACACCGTGGAATTACTCGAACGCGCACTGGCTGCCGCCCGTGCATCGGGCTTTCACGTCCGTCACGAATGGCTGGGTGGCGGGGGTGGCGGAGATTGTCTGATCAAGGGCCAGAAATGGCTCTTTCTGGACTTGGCCCAATCGCCGGCCGAGCAGCTGATCGTGGTGATGGACGCGCTGCAAAGCGATCCTCACGTGGATCCGACGCCGCTGTCAAGCGAACTGCGTCAGATGCTGGACCTCCGTAAATCCGCGTGATCCCGCGTTTTCCTGCCTTTGAACTACGCCTTGCGATCACGGTACAGGCCCTGCTGGGCGATATACTCGACCACGGCCGGAGGCGTGAGGTACTTGATCGACATTCCTTCCGCCAGGCGTGTCCGGATATCTGAACTGCTCAAGCCGCAAGCAGGCATATCCACGGCCAGCGCGCGAATCATATCGAGTCGATCCGGCGCGACCAGGTCCGACAGCGCATCGAAGTTCGGTGCCTCGTCGCCGGCTCGGCGGACCACCAGCGGCAGCGCCAGCCGGCACACGACATCGGGCCCATGCCAGTTAGGCAGGTCAGCCAGCGTGTCCGATCCCATCAGCAGGAAGAGTTGGTCGTTCGGATGCTGATTCGCGATCTGCACGAGCGTGTCCGCCGTGAAACTCACGCCGCCGCGGTCCAGTTCCCAACGACTGACCTGGAAGTGCGCATCGTCGCCCAGAGCCAGCTCCAACATAGCGATCCGCTGAGCACCGGTTGCCCGAACCTGGCGTCGTTTGTGCGGCGGATCGGCGGCGGGCATGAACCACACGCCATCGAGGGACCGTTGATCCCGGCACGATTCGGCAAGCCGCAGGTGGCCGTAGTGCACCGGGTCGAAGCTGCCGCCAAAGATTCCAAGTCGCATGTCGGGCGGACCTGCACCTGCTCGAGGCTGTTATCGACCGGGACAGCATGGGATAATTCCCACGTGCGCTCGCGTGACGCCTGTATGGCCCATCGTAATCATTCAGCCGACGTTTCCCAATCTGGTCGCTCGGACGGGGCCACCCGGAGAATTCTTCATGGCGGAAAGGCAGCGAAGCCTTTTCGAGACGGACGGCGACGCCCCCTGGGAGGCCGACGACGCGTCGCAACAGCTCGTCGCGTCGGTCGTGTTGCCCCGAGGTCCCGCTGGGCCGTTCGACTATCTCGTTCCGGATCGTCTTCGCAACGATGTCCAGGTGGGCTGTCGGGTTGAGGTGCCCTTTGGCCGAGCCGACCGCCCGCGTGTCGGTTACTGCATCGAATTGGCCACGCGTCGCACGCATGGTCGGCGGCTCAAGGTGGTCCGCGGGGTCGTGGACCGGCTGCTGTCGCCCTCGATGCTTCGGCTCACCAAGAAGATGGCCGCCTACTACATTGCCGGCTGGGGCCAAGTGCTCGAGACGGTCGTGCCGGCAGCCGTACGGGGAAGAGCGGGGACCCGCCAGGCAACGGTGTTTCGGCTGGCGGAGACAACCTCCGCCGCGATCGACGCATTGTCCCTGCCCGCCAAGCAGGCACAAGTGGTCCGCGTGCTTGCCGAGGCATCCGAACCGCTGTCGGGTCGGGAGCTTGCCAACAGAGCCGGTTGCACGTTGGCACCCATCAACACCTTGCGGCGGAAGGGCATCTTGTGTGCTGAATCGCGTCGCATCCAGCAATTCCGGATGAAAGAAATCCCGGTTTGCCGCACCGAGTCGCTTCGGTTGAACCATGATCAGCGCGATGCGCTGGCCGCCATCCATGCCGTAATGGAAGCCAGACGCCACCGGACGATCTTGATCCACGGTGTGACGGGCAGCGGAAAGACCGAGGTATACATGCAGGCGATTGAGACGGTGGTCGGCTACGGCCGGCAGGCGATTGTCCTCGTCCCGGAAATCAGCCTCACTCCCCAGACTCGAGAGCGATTCTGTGGGCGGTTTGGGAGCGTGGCTGTGCTGCATAGCAATCTGACCGACTCCGAACGCCACTGGTATTGGCGAGAAATCGCGGAAGGCCGGGTTTCCGTGGTTGTCGGCGCCCGCAGCGGGGTCTTCGCGCCCACTCCGCATCTGGGACTGATGGTTTTGGATGAGGAACACGAATCGTCGTTCAAGCAGGACAGCGTGCCGCGCTATCACGCGCGGGATGTGGCGCGGTGGCGTGCCCAAGCCGAGGGCGTTCCGCTGGTGCTTGGATCCGCAACACCGTCCATGGAAAGCTGGCACGAGGTGCAACAGCGAAACGATGAACTGGTGTCGATGCCCCGGCGCGTCCAAGGTCGACCGCTGCCCGACGTGGTGCTGGTCGATCTCCGCGTCGAAGCGCGTGGAGGCTACCGGCGCGGCGCGATTAGTCGCCCGTTGTACCAGGCGATCGACGACGCGTTGCGCCGGGGAGGGCAGGTGATCCTGCTGCTGAACCGCCGGGGCTTTTCCACGCACATTCAGTGCCCCAGGTGCGGCGAGGTTGTCCGGTGCCCGCATTGCGACATCGCCGTGACTCATCATCACGCCCAAGAGCAGGCGCGTTGCCACTACTGCGAGTACCGCACCGCGGCCCCCACCGTGTGCTCGCAGTGCGGCAGCGATGCCATGCGCTACGGTGGATTGGGAACCCAGCGGCTTGAAGCTGAAGTCCGGGCGCGTTTTGGGCAGTATCGCTGTCTTCGCATGGATAGCGACAGCATGGCCGGCCATGCCAGTCATGAAAAGGCGCTGGATGCATTCCGACGCGGTGACGTGCAGATTCTGCTCGGCACGCAGATGATCGCAAAGGGACTCGATTTTCCCAATGTGACCCTGGTCGGCGTCATCAACGCGGACACGGCCCTGCACCTGCCCGATTTCCGCGCGGCCGAACGCACGTTCCAACTGGTTACGCAGGTCGCCGGCCGAACGGGGCGCGGCGCCCGGGGCGGCCGCGTGCTGGTTCAGACATTCGATCCCGAGCACCCGGCGCTGCAGGCGGCAGCGCGGCACGATTACCGGCGCTTCGCCCAGCGAGAACTCGTCATTCGGCGCGACCACCGATATCCACCCTTTACTCGCATGATTCGCTTCATTGTCCGTGGGCCTTCCGAGCCCGCGGCGCTCGGTTTCGCTCAGCATCTTGCCCAAAGAGTGCGGGACGAAGCGGAGCGCGTGCCGGGTTTCGTGCGGATCGTGGGGCCGACGCCGGCACCGATGCCAAAGATCGGCGGCAAATTTCGGCTGCAGATTCAGATTCAGGCTGAGGACGGACGTGAGATGCGTGGGGCGGCGGCCGACGCCATCCGGGATGTCCAGCCGCCTGACGGTGTGCAGTGGACCATCGACGTCGATCCACGGGAAATGATGTAACGCGCCCGGCCTGCTCTTGGACGCCCGACCGCAGGTGCCATAAGATACAGGATTAAAGAGCTTCTGACAAAATCGGCATACCGGAGCACAGCATGGCGTACGGCTCGCTCAAGCGCGTCATCGGCGAGACCCATCTGGAAAGGAAATGCCGTTTTCTGTTCGGGCTGTGCCTGCTGCTGCTCATCACAGGCAGCTTCTGGTGGTACGGAAACCAGACCAACAAGCTCGTCTACCAGCGCAATCGCCAGCTCGGCCGCTTGATCGTCGACACGGCATGGTACGGCCTGCATCTGCGCGCGCTGGAAGAGGATCAGAATTTTGTTCCCGTCATTGACCGGTGGCTCGAGGAATATCGCCTCCAGGATTATTCGTGGCGTTATATCAAACCGCCCACGTTGGACCCGGAGTCGGAGCTGAGCGAGCACGAACGCCAACTCCTCAACAAATGGACTCATCCGACGGAAGTTCCTCAGGCCAAGGAACCGAGCCAGACACCCTTCTACGAATGGTCCAGCACATCCGCGCAGCAGTATCACTATTATCAGCCGATCTATGCCGAAAGTTTCTGCGTTCCGTGCCACCGGGCGCTGGACACCCAGCTTGATCTGGCCTCTGAATTTCAGCTGGAAGAAGGCGACTTGATGGCGATCATCGAAGTGACCATCTCGGACGAGGAGGTGTTCGCGGCCCAGCGGCACAATCGGGCGATTCTCCTGGCGACGGCGATCATCACGGTGTTTCTGGCCATGGTCGCCCTGTACGTCATCGTGCGGTATGTCATTGTGAAGCCGCTCCAGCACTTGAGAAACGTCAGCGACGAAATCAGCCGCGGCAACACCCAACTGCGAGCCGACATCCACACGGGCGATGAGTTTGAAGAGCTGGGTGCCGCGTTTAACCGCATGCTGCACCACCTGGTCGACGCCCAGGAGGAGCTGCGAGCGGTTAATCGCAACCTGGACAGCAAGGTGGATCAGTTGGCCCAGGTCAACATGCGACTGTATGAAATGAACCGCATGAAGAACGACTTTTTGGCCACCGTCAGCCACGAACTCCGGACGCCGCTCAACAGCATCATCGGGTTCAGCGACGTGTTGAGTAGTATCAACGCGTTGAGTGACAAGCAGCGGCGCTACGCGACAAACATCCAGCGATCGGGGCGGATGCTGCTGGAAATGATCAACGATATTCTCGACCTGGCCAAGATCGAGAGCGGCAAGATGAAAATTCGTCTTTCGGAATTTTCCATCGAATCGGTGATTGCCGCGCAGTGCGATATGGCCCGGCCCCTGACCGAAAAGAAGAATATCGACCTGGAATACGAAGTCGAACCTGGCCTTCCCGGGCTGGTCCAAGACCAGGCCAAGGTGCAGCAGATTCTCAACAACTTGCTCTCCAATGCAATCAAGTTCACGCCCGAAGGCGGCCGCATCACGCTGATTGCGCGCCGCGACGACCAGGACCGCTTGGAGCTGATGGTGGAGGACACGGGCGTGGGCATCGCCCAGGAGGATCAGCAAGCCATTTTCGAGAAGTTCCGTCAGGGCACGACCATTCTGTCCGGCGGCGATGCCATGACCCGTGAGTATTCGGGCACGGGACTCGGTCTATCGATTGTCAAGGAGCTCTGTCGCCTGCTGGGTGGCGAAGTCACGCTGACCAGCGAACTCGGCAAGGGCAGCACGTTTTTCGTCCGCTTGCCGTGGCGGAGAACCGCCCAGCCACTGCTGGAATCCGATCTGGCCGGCGATCTGGACGGCCTGACCAAGTCGCGGCTGATCGACGTAACGGGCCAGCCCGATGCGCCCGTGATCCGTTCGACGCCCGCCTCGTGAACCGGCCCGCCGTGTCCAGCGAAGTCCACCTCTTTACCGACGGCGCGTGCAGCGGCAATCCCGGGCCCGGTGGGTGGGCGTTCATTCTCCGGCATCCCGCGTCAGGCAAACAAATCGAACGCAGTGGCGCGGAGCGCGAAACGACCAATAACCGCATGGAATTAACGGCCGTCGTTCGAGGACTGGCGAACCTCAAACAGTCCTGTCGCGTGACGCTGTTCACCGACAGCGTCTACGTGGGCAAGGGAATCAGCCAGTGGTTGCCCAAGTGGAAAGCCAACGGCTGGCGGCGCAAGCAAGCTAATCGATGGGCGCCGATCAAGAATGAGGACCTGTGGAGGCAGCTCGATCCGCTGCTCAGCCGCCACGAAGTGGACTACCAGCGGATCGCGGGGCATAGCGGCCATCCCGAAAATGACCGTTGCGACGCGCTGGCAGTGGCGGCCTGCCAGCGGTTGCGTTAGCCCCGTTGCCGGGCGCCCAACCTGCGGCGCGGCGGGATGATCGGCCGAGGATGGGCGGTATAATGCGTGCATGATGAGTGCCACGCACGGCGCGCCGGCGGAAGAATCGGGAGCCGCTCGCCTGTCCCAGGAATTGCGGTACGTCAAGGGCATCGGTCCTCACCACGCCCGGCTGCTCGCCCGCCTCGGCCTGCACCGCGTCCGGGACATGCTGTTTCACTTCCCGCGCGACTACCGGGACTTCTCCGATGAACGGTCGATCAAGGATCTGGAGGAGGGTGCGTGGCAAAGCGTTCGGGGCACGGTCGAGGAGGTCGAATTGCGCGATCTGACGGGCGGTCGCACCATGCTGGGTGTGCTGCTTCGCCAGGACGCGGACTTTCTGCGTGCGTTATGGTTCAACCAACCTTACCTGCAGGGCCGCATCCAGGCCGGTCAGCGCGTGATGCTTTCCGGCAAACCCCGGTTTCGGGGCGGCCGTTGGGAGATGGCCCATCCACGCTTCACGTCCATTGACGATGAACCCGTCGCGCGGCTGCTCCCCTTGTATCCTCTGACCGAAGGACTGGCCCAGCATCGCCTGCGGCAAATGATCCAGACGATCGTCGCCCAATATAGCCAATACGTGGACGAAGTCTTTCCAGACGCCCTGCTGTCGGAATATGAAATTTTGCCGATCCGCCAGGCGCTGGCCCAGGTCCACTTCCCAGACGACGCCGCGCACCGCGACGCAGCGCGCCGGCGCTTCATTTTTCAGGAACTGTTCATTCTGCAGCTCGCCCTCGCCTTGCGAAAAGCCCATTTAACCGAGCACGCCAAGGCACCCCCGCTGGAAGCCACCCCCAAAATCGACGCCCGCATCCGCCGGCTTTTTCCGTTCGAGCTGACCGAAGACCAGCAACGCGCTATTGGAGATATCGCCCGCGATATGGGAAAGCCCCACCCGATGAACCGCCTGCTCCAAGGCGAGGTTGGCAGCGGCAAAACCGTTCCGGCCGTGTACGCCATGCTGCTATGCGTCGCGCACGGCTGTCAGGCCGTGCTGATGGCACCGACCGAGGTCCTGGCACGACAGCACGCGGAGACGTTCGGGGCGTACCTGTCAGCGGCCCGAGTACGCACCGCTCAGCTCACCGGCGGCCTGCCGGCAAAGCAACGCGAAGAGACTCTGGCGGGTATCGTCGCGGGATCGGTGGACCTGGTCATCGGCACCCATGCCATTCTGGAAAATGACATTCAGTTCGCCAACCTCGGGCTGGCCGTCGTCGATGAACAACACAAGTTCGGCGTTCGCCAGCGCGCGTCCCTGCGCGACAGCGGCACCGACCCGCACTACCTGGTCATGACGGCGACACCGATACCTCGTACCGTCAACATGACTCTGTTTGGGGATCTCGAGATATCGACCATCCGGACCCTGCCACCCGGGCGCCAACCGGTCAACACGTACCTTGTGTCGTCCGATGCCACGCCGCGGTGGTGGGAATTCGTGCGCAAGAAGCTCCGTGCAGGCAGGCAAGCGTTCGTGATTACGCCGCTGGTCGATCCATCCGAACAGCTGGCCGCGGCCAGTGTGGAGGAAGTGTTTGAGGATCTGGCCAACGGCGAACTGGAAGCCTTCAGGCTGGGACTGATTCACGGCAGGATGTCCAGCGAGGACAAGCTCGCCGCGATGCGTCGATTCCGCAGCGCAGAGACACAGGTGCTCGTCTCCACGTCGGTCGTCGAAGTTGGCGTCGACGTGCCGAACGCCACGGTGATGACGATCCTCAGCGCCGAC
>CAZNKT010000096.1:22418-22746 GCA_964573605.1 uncultured Pirellulales bacterium | reverse complement strand
CTCGTCGTGAACCTCGTCGTCGTCGCCGCCCACGACGGCCGTGCGGCGGCAGACGACGCGTCCTCATCGGCTGCTTCGCCCACGGCGCCCGATGAAACGAACGCGGGCCAGACGAACGGTAAGTATCCCCCCGCTGAAGAAGTGTTGGAAGGCGCAAAGAAGCTGGACGGGCTGATCCCAATGTACCGCACGGACACGCGTCTCTACGCGGAACTTTCTTCCAAGCACCTGAACAAGGACTTGATTGTCCTTATTTCCATCGCCAAAGGCATCGGGCAGCAACCGCTGCTGGGCGGCATGAGCTGGGGCTTCGGCGACGACTGGGTGT
>CAZNKT010000096.1:0-22408 GCA_964573605.1 uncultured Pirellulales bacterium | reverse complement strand
GCGACGCCATTCACGTCGTACGTCGCAACGTGCGCTTCACGGCGGCCAAAGGAAGTCCGGAACTGGATGCTGTCAAACTCGCCTATACCGACAGCGTCTTGTTCAGCCTGCCGATTGCCGCCATGCGCTCGGGTGCGTACATCGTCGATTTGAATCCCGTTTTCATGAGCGATCTGCCGCAGATTGCGGAGGTGCTTTCCGGCTTTCGATTCTCGGCGTCCAAATCGAGTTGGTCCGACGTCAAGGTGTATCCAGACAACGCAGAATTGCAGGTAGCAGCCACGTATGCGTCGAGCGGATCGTCGCACATCGATTCCGTCGCCGATTCACGCGGCGTGTCGCTGGGTATCCATTATTCGATCAGCAAACTGCCCGCGACCGGCAGCTACCAGCCGCGCCTGGCCGACGATCGTGTGGGCTATTTTCTGACCGTGATCAAGGATTACTCCAAGCAGGGTCCCGACGAGCGCTTCGTGCGGTACATCAACCGGTGGGACGTGCGGAAGGCCGATCCTTCCGCGGACACGTCTCCTCCTAAGAAGCCGATCATCTTCTGGATCGAGAAGACCGTGCCCTACGTCTATCGAAAATCGATCGCGGATGGGATTCGCGAATGGAACAAGGCGTACGAACAGGCCGGCTTCTACGACGCAATTCAGGTGCGTCAACAGCCAGAATCCGCCAAATGGGATCCCGAAGACATCAATTACAATACGTTCCGCTGGATTACGGCCAGCGCCGGTTTCGCCATGGGACCGTCGCGTGTCAATCCAAGAACGGGACAGATTCTGGACGCGGACATCATTTTCGATGCCGACTTTCTGCAGTATTGGAAACGGACCTACGAGACGTTCACTCCCGACGGCATCGCGCTGCTGACTGGCGGACCCTTGGACCTGGATAGCTACCACCAGCCCCGCGCGGGGCGCTCGGCCGCATGCCAGCATGGCTGCGGAGCGTGTGATTTCTTCAGCGGTTTGGCGCATGAATTCGCGATCAGTGCCGCCGTGATGACGGCCCGCGATCACCGGGGCCGAGATTTGGAAAAATTGATCCGTCAGGGAATCAAGTGCATCACCATGCACGAGGTCGGCCACACGCTGGGACTGCGTCACAACTTCAAGGCCAGCACGGCATTTTCACTGGAGCGCATCAACGATGTTTCCCAGACCGACGCCACCGGTTTAACGGCGTCGGTCATGGACTACGCGCCTGCCAATGTGGTGCCGCAGGATGAAACGCAAGGCGATTATTTCTCCACCACCATCGGCCCTTATGACGTGTGGGCCATCCAATACGGCTATCAGCCGATGGCGGGCGATACGGACGCCGAGCGGAAACATCTGGCCGAAATCGCGTCGCGGAGCGGGAAGCCGGAACTGGCCTACGCGACGGATGAAGATACGCGAGCCATCGATCCTGATCCGTTCAGCAATCGGTGGGACCTGGGCGACGACATCCTCGGCTTCGCCCGCCGCCAGGCCCGCGTGGTGCAGGAGGCCTGGCCCGAACTGGCGGATCGCGTGACGGACGAGGGCGAAAGTTATCATCATGCCCGCCGCGCGTTCGGGATCCTGCTGACATCGCATGGCCGCGCGATGTATCTGGCGGCACGATTGGTGGGCGGCGTGGAGGTCAACCGCAGCCACAAAGGGGACGAGGGAGCGAAACGACCGTTTCGAGTCGTGCCCCCAGAACGGCAGCGAGATGCGTTGAAGCTGCTGGAATCCCAAATGCTGGCCGATACGCCGTTTCAGTTTCCGCCCGAGTTGATCAACTCGCTGGCCGCCTCCCGTTGGAGCCATTGGGGCACCGAAGACGTCTTGCAGGTGGACTACCCGATCCACTCCGTCGTGCTGATGTGGCAGCAGCGAATCATCGAACACCTGCTGTCGCCGGTCACGCTCCGGCGGCTGCACGATTCGGAACTGAAGATACCCGCCGACGAGGATGCCTTTACGACTGCCGAGCTGATCGAGCGATTGACGTCGGCCGTGTTCGCGGAACTGGATCAATCGGTCGAGAGGCAGTACACCAATCGGCAGCCGTTCATCAGCAGTTTTCGGCGGAACCTCCAGCGAAGCTACGTCGCCAGTGTGTCGCGCCTGGCCATGGGAAAGACCGACGCGCCCCAGGATTGCCAGACAGTGGCCTTCGCCCGCCTGTCCCACCTGCGCGGGCGGATCCAGAATTGCCTCGATGCGGACCTCGACCTCGACACATACAGTCGCGCGCACCTGGTCGAGACGGCCCGACGGATCCATAAAGTGCTGGACGCCCGGCTTGAGCTGCCGGCGCTTTGACCTTCGGCCGGTTCGGAGCTGGAAGCCGTTTCCCAACTCCATGTGGTGTAAGCATGGGGTTGCGAGTGAGCCCTCAGCGTAATTGGTTGTTAACCAGCCACAAAATGGCGCAAGCATGTAGCCGCGGGCAAAAGCCCGCGGGGAGCCGTTCGTCGATCCACTGTAGAATTCCCGGAATCACGCAAGCCTATTTAGCAGCAACCGGCTGGCCACCCGCCGCGTGAACAGGTATCGTACAACTTCGACGATGTCTTTTTCGGAGCACCGTGGCGGAGGCTGCGGTGCGCGATCGTCACCGGCAGTCTCACGCGGCAGACGATCACGGGTTGAGGGCCCGCGACGTGAAGATGATTGTGGCCGTCATTCAGCCGACAAAGCTCCATGCCGTGAAGGAGGCGTTGTCCAAAATCGGCGTCACCCGGATGACCGTTTGCGATGCCCAGGGACACGGCAGACAGCGCGGACGCACCGAAATGTACCGCGGGCACGAATATAAAACGACGCTGCTGCGAAAGATCGTGCTGGAAATCGCCGTCAACGATGACTTTCTCGATCGAACGATTCAGTGCATTACCGACGTTGCGCGTACCGGGCCGGAAGGCACGATCGGGGATGGGAAAATCTTTGTATTGCCGGTGGGCGATGCCGTCCAGATCGGCGGACTGACCCGCGGGAGGGGCGCGATTTGAACGCCGCGCAGCCATCCTCCGGAACAAACCTGTTGGTAACGGCCGACCTGATGCTGGCGTCGCACGCCGAGGGCGTTGCCCGGCGAGCAGGAACAACGCTGGTTGTCGCCGGCAATTCGGACGAGGCCATCGCAGCGCACAACGTCCATCAAACCGGTTGCGTGTTTGTGGACCTGGGACTGTCCGGACTGGACATCGAACGGCTCGTGGGTGAATTGCGCGCTGCCGACCGTCCGCCGGCAACCATTGCCGCATTCGGGCCGCACGTGCAGCAAGCCCGCTTGGAGCGCGCCCGACAGGTCGGCTGCGACCGGGTACTGAGCCGAGGTCGGTTTCATCGCGAGATGGAGGTGCTGCTGGCCGGTAGCGGGACTGCTACCGCGGACCACGAACCGCAGCGCGGACCGCAGCGCGCGAACTGAACGCGATGCGCGCGGGACATGGCTCCACCAAGATGACGTTTACCGCAATGCCGATTCATTCCGGCGGAGGTTCCATGAAAAAGCGTTGCTCGATAACGCCGTCCGCGAGTCTGGCGATCTTGTTGTGTGGATCCCTGCTCGGGAGCCAGCCATTAGCCGCCCAGAAGTTGGCCGAGCCATGGGTCGCCGCTCGCAAGGCGCCCTTCCCCAAAGGCATTGAAGAAGTCAAGAAAGGCCGTCGCACCGTCGCCAGCGCCGCCTGGTGGGGCTTCCATGCCGGGGACGCCACGGACGCCGTCCAGCAGGCCGTCGATTCGGGCGCGGAAACCGTTGTCATTCCTTACATGGGACAGTCCTGGATTGTGCGGCCCATCCAGTTGCGCAGCGATCTGGAGCTGGTGCTGGAACCGGGCGTGCTGTTGCTTGCCAAGCAGGGGGAGTATCGGGGTCGCGGCGACTCGATGTTCACCATGCAGTCGGAGTCGAACGTCACGATCCGCGGGTATGGTGCTACGCTCCGTATGCGGAAATCGGATTACCAGAATCCCCCCTACGAGCGCGCGGAATGGCGGATGGGCATTCGCATGTACGGTTGCCGGCATATCCTGATTGAAGGTCTCCGCGTGGAGAGTTCAGGAGGGGACGGCATTTATGTGGATGGCGGACGCGAGCGGCCGTCGGAGGATATCGTGGTTCGAGACTGCATCTGCCACGACAATCACCGGCAGGGCATGAGCGTAATCTGCGCGCGCGATTTGCTGGTGGAGCATTGCGTATTTTCCCACACGCGGGGGACGCCTCCCGAAGCGGGAATCGACTTCGAGCCGGATAGCGAGGAGCAGTACCTGGTCGACTGTGTGGTCCGCAACTGCACCTTCGCTCACAACGCCGGCCACGCCATTCTTGTCTACTTGAAGCCGCTGACGCGGCACAGCGAACCGGTTTCGATCCGCTTCGAGAACTGTGTTTCGCGAATGGGATCACCGGGCGACACGCCGCGGGACCTCGCCGATCCGGACACGATGGGCTGGTCGGGAATGGCCGTGGGCGCGGTAAAAGACGACGGCCCCCAGGGGCTCATTGAATTTGTCAACTGCACAGCCGAAAATTCGGGCCGCGAAGGCGCCAAGGTATTCGACAAGTCCGCCCTGTCCGCCAAAGTCCGGTTCGTGAATTGCAACTGGAGCAACGCCTGGGTATCGCGGACGCGTGATTATGGAGGTCCACGAGTCAGTGTGCTGTTGGAACTGCGCAGGCCCGAATTGACGCGGCATCTGGGTGGCGTGGATTTCGTGGACTGCCACGTTCATGACACTCTTTGGCGGAACACCGTTGTCTATTCGCAGAACCAAAGTTATCTCGACCTGGAAGACGTCACCGGCACGATCTGGGTGCACAGCCCGCACGCGCCTCGCGTGCGGCTGGGAAAGACCCCCCGGGGCGTGTCTCTTCAAGTGACCGGCGTGCAGCACGGACCTGAACGGGAAGTTCCATGAACAGCGATTCCCCCGACACCCGTCCCTCCCCGGACGATGCTCCTCATGCGAATCTGCCCGAAGCCTGAAAACGAACCCGCCCGCACCGCGGAGAGCGCGACGCGGACGCATTCCTGCGTGCCGTGGTGCGAATGGGCGTCTCGGACCTGCATTTGAAATCGGGACAGTCGCCGCGGTTGCGCATCGACGGCTCGCTGCGGAAAGTCGATGAACAGGCCCAGCCGACAGAGCAATTCGAGAAAAGTGTCCTGGCGTTCCTGACCGAGCACGAACGGCAGCAGCTACTGCAGTACGGCAGTGTCGATTTTGCCTACCAACTCGATCATGATGTGCGTTTCCGGATCGATGTGTTCCGGCAGGAATCGGGCCTCTCCGTCGCCGCCCGCATGGTGCCTCGCAACGTGCCGTCATTCCAGCAGCTGAAGCTTCCGCCCGTTGTCGCGGAGCTGGCCAACGCCCGGCAAGGACTTGTTCTGGTGGCGGGCATGACGGGCAGTGGCAAGAGCACGACCATCGCCGCCCTGATCGAAGAGATTAATCGCACTCGGCACGAGCACATCCTGACCGTCGAGGATCCCATAGAGTTTCTTTTCGAAAAACACGCAAACCCGCGTGCCCGTGGTCGAAATCCTGGTCACGGCGCCGATCTTCAGAAAGCTGATCGCGGAAGAGCGGGAGTCCGAACTGGGTGATATCATCCGCTCACAAGAGGAAGGCATGCAAAACTTTGTCCAGAGCCTGGTGGCGCTGCATAAGGAGGGATGGATAGACGAAGAGGTGGGACGACTGGCCGCGCCCAATCCGGACGAATTCAACCGGCTGCTGGCGGGAATCGTCAATCCCAACTCGCACATCATTTGATCCGGCCATACCGTCCGTGTCGAACTGCGGGGCGGAGGTTTCTCGTTCGATGCCCGGAGCGACGCCAGGCGATGGTTTCTTCGCGGGCCGGCGCTTAGGGCGCGGGAACTTGCCAGTTGGGCGACGGCACGTGAGCTTCGCCCATCCGGGCGACAGCCTGTTCGACGATGTCGGCGCGGCGGGCGGCCAGATCGAGTTGCTCTCCAGGATCCCGCGCCAGGTCGTACAGTTCGACGCTGCCGTGCAGCATCGGCTGCCGGATGGCTTTCCAAGGGCCGAAATGGACGGCCTGTTTCGTGCCACCTTCGTAGAATTCCCAATACAAATAGGCGTGCCGAGGCTGCGGAGCGCGCCCTGTCAGCGTGGGCACGAAACTGATGCTGTCCAGGTCGTCCGCGGGGAGTTCCGCGCCGGCCAGTTCGCAGGCCGTCGCCATCAGGTCGCCGAAATAGGCCACGTGATCGGAAACGCCGCCCGGCGGAATCACGCCGGGCCACCAGGCAATGGCCGGCACGCGGATTCCGCCTTCGTAAAGGTCGCGCTTCCTGCCGCGGAGGTCCCCCGCCGGCCGGAAGTGCGAAAACGGAAATCCCGACTCGCCGTGGGGGCCGTTGTCGGATGTGAAAAAGACGAGGGTCCGCTCGGCCATTTGCCGCTCGCGCAACAGCGCAAGCAGTCGACCGACGTCGCGGTCCATGCGGGAAATCATGGCGGCGTGCCCCTTGGCCGGTTCGGGCCATGCCCGATCCGCGTAGGGATCGACGTCGGGCACTTCCGCACCATTGCCCAAGGCGCGAGTCGCTTCGTTATTGGCGTGCGGGATCGTTAACGACAAATACAAAAAGAAAGGCTGCTCGCGTTGCCGGTCGATCCAATCCAGGGCTTCATCAATGAACAGGTCGTGACTGTAATCGACGCGCCGAATGGCCCAGCCACCGCGAAAGCCGGCGTACCGCGGGCTGCGCTCCACTTCGTTGCGAAGAAGCTGCTTCGACCTGTCGCGCCACAAGAATTCCGGATAGTAATTGTGCGCATGAACCTGGTTGGCGTAGCCAAAAAAGAAGTCGAACCCCTGGTCGAGCGGATAGCCGCTGCTGTCCGCGTCTCCCAGCCCCCACTTGCCGATGAGCGCCGTGCGGTACCCGGCCTGATGCAGGACGTCGGCGACCGTCGTATCCCGGGCACGCAGCGCCTGGACGGCCAACTGGTTGCGGGCGTTTCCTCGGACAAAAGCATGGCCCGCATGCCGGCCGGTCATCAGCACGCAGCGAGACGGCGCGCATACGGTTGATCCGGCGTAGAACTGGGTGAGCCGTAAACCTTCCGCCGCCATCCTGTCCAGGTTGGGCGTTTGAATCTGGTCCTGCCCGTAGCAGCCGAGTTCGCCGTAGCCCAGGTCGTCGGCCATGATCCAAATGATATGCGGCCGATCCCATTCCGAACCGTGTGCCCGCCAGGCGGCCGGAAACAGCGCGCCGAGAATGACTGCCAGTGTCAGCGCCGTCAGGCGCGGGATCGTGCCGTACGCGGGTAGGCAAAGGGCCTCGCGATGGGCAATCACTCGTAGTCCCATTTCAAAATCCAGGGGTCATCCGTGCGCTGCTGGAAAGCGCGGATTTTGCGTTTCATGGTTGTCAGCAATTCGGCACATCCGGGGTCGTCAGCGACCGAATGCGACTCCGCGGGGTCCGCTTCCAGGTCGAACAATTCAAACTCGGGCCGCTGGATGTACGACTGTACCGTCCGCGGGCCGTACGATGCTTGCGGGCCCTGGCGATACTGCGCCTGCCACGTGGGTGCCGTCCACAAATCACTCGCGAACGGGAACGGTAGCTCATGCGCGAGATTCCAGATCAGTTTATAGCGACGCGTACGGACAACCCGCATGGGATAATACATCGTGATTTCGTGAAATGTGTGCGAAGCGTAAACTTCGTTCCATCCCGTCGCAATCGGATCATCGATCACGCGCAGAAACGAGCGCCCATGGAAGTGCCCCGGCGCCGTGTTTGACGACGTCCGTCCCGCGCGGCGGCCGTCCGGCGCGCGCGCGGCCTGCAGCACCGCGGGAAGCACCGTTTCGGTTTCGCGGTCCAACGCTCCGGCGAAATCCAGCAGGGTCGGCGTAATATCGACCCAACTGATCATCGCCGGGCTGACCGTGCCCCGGGCGCCACCATGGGGATCACGCACCAGCAGCGGGCAGTGCATTCCGGGATCGTACAGATTGGTTTTGGCACCCGGCATGGCGATGCCGTGGTCCGAAAGGTAGACGACCAGCGTGTCCGACCAGTGGCCGGATTCTTCGAGGACTTGAATCAACCGCCCGAGCCCCTGATCGACACGCGAGCACGACGTGTAGTATTGGGCCAGCTCCGCCCGCGACGTCGGCGAATCGGGCAGAAAGGGGGGAACGACCACGTCCGCGGCGTCGTACTCGACCCGCTGGATATCCTGGCGGCTTTTTCCATCCGGGAGATTTCCGAATCGATTGGGCCGGTGGGGCAGATCCTCGGCGGTGCCGCCGCCGCGATGCGGGTCACTCGTGCAAAAATACAGGAAGAACGGTTGCTCGTTGTTGTCCGATACAAATTCCCGGCATGCGTCGGCCATGTGAACCGGGTGTCGGGAATTCGCTGCCAGCACGGTGTCGAAGTGATAAACGTCGGGGGGAGCGACGTGAAACTTTCCAATCCGTGCCGTGCGATATCCCCGCGCTCTGAGCAGAACGGGCAGACTCAATAGGTCGTCATAGCTTTCGAACTTGTGATACGCGTGCTGATGTCCGTACTGGCCGTTGGCGTGATTGTGCAGGCCCGTCAGCAGGACACTCCGGCTGGCCGAGCAGCTGGCTGTCGTGCAGAATGCGTGGTCGAAACGGATTCCCTGCTGCGCCAGGCGATCCATGTGGGGCGTCTGCATGACCGGATTGCCATATGCCCCGAAATCGGGGCTCTGGTCATCGGTAACCACCAGCACGATATTCCGCGACGCGGCCGGAGCGGAGGGTGACAAACCCATCGTCAGCATCGCGGCCACCGCCAGAGCGGCCCATGTCGCGGCCCCGTAACGCGCATCCAACACGCGGAGCGCCGCGCGACGCGCTGCCCGGCGTTGCGGAGTCGTCTGATTTTCACACCGTTCGGGGCGCGGGACGAACATGATGCTGGATTCTCCCTTCTTCGGAAATTCACAGCCGCACGCGCGGCGCGCGACTCCTGCCAGTGTAAACGCTCGCCCGCGGGGTTTCCACGCGTCCGTACGTCGTGCACGTGTGGCCTTAGAAAGCGCGGCGTCAGATGATAGAATTATGGTTTCCGAGACGCTTCTCCGGAGGGCGGCGCGGCCGTCTCGAGTCGCATCAAACGTGGATCAGGGAGTTGTCGATGCCCCACAGGGAGTTCGACCGGTCGGCGGTCAGGATGGAGCCCCTCTCGGCGCGCCCCAACAAGAAAGAGATCGAGCGCGATCACGTCGCTCCGGACGCGCAGGCACGATCGTTCAGGGGGCCGTCGCGGGACGTCATCGTGGAAACGGTGGAACGAATCATTCAGGCGCGGCAGGACGACCGAAGTGTGATGCTGGCTTACGGAGCGCATTCAATAAAGAACGGACTCGGTCCCGTGCTGCGGCAGCTCGCCGCCCAGGGCTGGGTCACACACCTGGCCACCAACGGCGCGGGCATCATTCACGACTGGGAGTTCGCGTTTCAAGGCAAGAGTTGTGAAAACGTCGAAGTCATGGTGCGTGACGGGCGGTTCGGTAATTGGGAGGAGACGGGGTTTGCCATCAACCTGGCGTTGAACGTCGGGGCTTACGAAGGCCGGGGATACGGCGATTCGGTAGGCGCGCTGATCCAAAACGAGGGTCTGCGGATTCCGGACGCCGAACAGCTGCAAGACGTCGTCGTCGCGAACCTGGGCACCGATCCGCAACGGTCGGCCGCGGCGGCCGATCTGCTGGATGTCGTGCGGCAGTTCAAGTTGGAGCCGGGATGGCGAAAGGTGGCTCACCCATGGAAAAAATACAGCATCCAGGCGAAAGCGTTCGAGCTGGATGTCCCGGCCACGGGGCATCCGATGATCGGCCACGACATCATTTATAATCATCCCATGAATCGCTGCGCGTGCCTCGGCCGCGCGGCACAGCGCGATTTTCTCGCGTTCGCCGATGGCGTTTCGCGTCTGGACGGGGGAGTTTACCTGTCGGTCGGATCCGCTGTAATGAGTCCCATGATCTTTGAAAAATCCTTGTCGATGGCCCAGAACCTGGCGATACAGAGAGGATCGCGAATCGAGAATCACTACATCCTGGTTTCCGACCTTGCACATTCGGATTGGGACTGGTCGCGTGGTGAGCCTCCGGAAGAGGACCCCGCCTACTATTTGCGCTACAACAAGTCCTTCAGCCGGATGGGGGGGACGATGCGCTACCTGCAGGCCGACAATCGTGATTTATTGTTGACGTTGGCCCAGATGCTGGATTATCGCTCGCCAAGCACGCTTCGAGCCTCGCCGACAGACGACACGGCATGAACACAGGTTGGTTGGAATCGGACAGGCTGGCGGCGCTCATCGACCGGTTCGCGTCTTGCCGCATTGCGGTATGCGGCGACTACTTCCTGGACAAGTACCTGGAAGTGGATCCCGAATTGCAGGAGTCGAGTCTGGAAACCGGCAAACCCGCGCATCAAATCGTGGGGATCCGTTGCAGTCCGGGGGCGGCCGGAACCGTGGTCAGCAATCTGGCATCACTGGGAACGGGCCATCTGCACGCCATTGGCGTCGTTGGCGACGACGGCGAAGCCTACGACCTGCGTCAGGCACTCCGGCGATTGGGATGCAGCGACGAGCATCTGTTTACGGCCAATGGACGATTTACGCCCACCTATCTGAAGCCCCGGGATCGCAATATTCGGGGACTGGCCGGCGAGCATTCGCGGTACGACACCAAGAACCGCCGGCCCACGCCGGAGGCGATCCAGCGTCGCTTGATCGCGTCGCTGGAGGCCGTTTCCCAAACCGTCGATGCCCTCGTGGTCATGGACCAGGTGGAAGAGGCCGAGTGCGGCGTCGTGACCCGCGCCGTTCGCGAGGGTTTGACGCGGCAGGCCCGCGCGATGCCGGAGGTGATTTTCTGGGCGGACAGTCGCCGCCGGATACGCAATTTCCGCGGCGTGGTCATCAAGCCCAACCAGTTCGAAGCCGTGGGGATGGTCGATCCGCCACCCGATGCCGAAGTAGCGTTCGCGACGCTTTGCGACGCCGCCCAGCAGATGCGCCACGACAACGACGCGCCCATCGTTGTGACGCGAGGAGCAAAAGGAATGTTGGTAAGCGACCCGGACTGGACGATCGTGCCCGGCGTATCGCTGGGCGGGGAAGTCGACACCACGGGAGCCGGGGACAGCGCGACGGCCGGCACCGTGCTGGCGCTCGCGGCGGGCGCGACGTTGCCGGAGGCTGCCGTGGTGGGCAACCTGGTGGCGTCCATCACCGTGCAACAACTGGCCACGACAGGCGTGGCACGCCCCGACCAATTGCCCGAACGGCTCGCCCAGTGGCAGCAACAGGCGGGCCGCGCAAGCTGATTCGGTGGGGGCCAGTGGGGACGTACCAGTGCGCGACATGGCAGCGGACGCTGTGGATCGTGTGAGGACGTTGACGTGACACGGTCCGCGATTTGAGGAGCCCCCGCGCAAACCCGGGGCGATTTTCCGACAAGGAGCAATAATGGCTGAATCAAGCTACGCAAAATCTTACCTGGATACGCTGGCCGGAATCCTGCAAAAAATTGATGCCGATCCGGTGGAACGCGCCATCCGGGCACTCCGCGACGCCCGCGACGCCGGCCGGACGATTTTCTCCTGCGGTAACGGGGGCAGTGCCAGTATCGCTTCGCAAATGGTCGTGGACATCGTCAAGGGAGCGTCGTTCGGCAAGTCCACGCCGCGGTTCCGCATGATCGGATTGACAGACAGCATCGCTACGATAACCGCCTACGCCAATGACGAGAGATACGACTGTGTGTTCGTGGAGCAATTAAGGAATTGGGCCACGCGGGGCGACGTGGTGATCGCCATCAGCGGAAGTGGGAATAGTGAGAATGTGATCCAGGCAGTGGAACACGCCAATAGCGTCGGCGCAGTGACCATCGGCTGCACAACCAGCCAGGGCGGCAGGCTCAAGGACGCGGCATCGATCCCTCTCCTCGTACCCACTTCGCACATGGGCCACCTGGAGGATTGCTTCTTCGTGATGACACACGTGATGTGCTACGCGTTCATGGAGGACCGTTACTGATCGACGGCCGGTTCCGGCAGCGACCGGCACATCTCGTCCAAACGGTAGCCGAAGCCCGGACCCGCGAGGGTGGACAGATCAATGGCGCCCTCGCGCCGACGATACAATCCCGGATGAATCCGGGCCTCCGCAACGGATGCCGCCGGATAAAATTGCATGGCGTTGGTTTCCACGCCCATGATCGTGCCGGCATGGGCGGCCAATCGAACATGCGGAATCTGCGCCAGCATGGGATTGGTCAAGTCTTGCACCATGATCGGCATTCCGTGCGCTTTGGCCCAGCACAGACTCAGCAGCGCGCCGGTCTGGGTCTTGCATGTTTTGAGCGCCACGCCCGACCAGCCCAATTGACGGCCGAGCTTGACGAACTGCCAGTCGTGCGCGCTCTCGTCCAGAAACAGCGGTTTGCGGGCCGCCAAGCTGCGTACGTCCCGGCCATGCGTTCGCAGGTCGTAGGGAAACGGTTGTTCCACGTACAGAATCATGCCGTACGTCCTGGGATGCTCGTCGCGCAACCGATCCAGGATGCCATTCACGTAGCCGACGTTTTGGACGGTGCAATTGAAGTCCGCCGACAGCCACAGTACGTTTTTGTGCTGCGCGATTCGCCCCACGCGCACCATTCGCTCATAATCCCAGTGGGCGTCCGTGCCTCGTAATTTGACTTTCAAGCACCACAAGCCGTCCGCATCGATCCACTCGTCCAACCGGGTGGGATACCCGTCGTCGGGCTGTGGACCTGCACTGTCGGAAACGTCGAGTGGATCGAGTCCCCCGACGAGGTGCCATGCCGCCAGACGGCGGGGAGCTTCGCGTTGGAGAAACTCGTCCGGATACCGCCCCGCGAACGATACGTCGCCGTCCTCGGCCGGTGTGAGAAACGTGTTCAGGTCGCGCGAAAGAAACTGCGGACCGTACATGGAATAAATGTCGCGTTGGTGGACGTTGCCATAGGCATCATGCATGGCGACATCGAACGCGCTGGCGCACACCAGAGCCGCCAGGTAAGGCATCCGCGTCTTTTCGTGTGCCGCCGACTCATGGTCGACCACGGCGGGCAACCGGTCTCGGAGGAAGTCGTATCCAGCCTCTAACGGATGGCCGATCGGGGGATCCGTGATCCACGCATCGGCCAGCATTTCGCAGAACCGCTGCATCCTGTTCAGCCGGGACGCGTGCGAGGCCGACGCGGGCCAGGACCATTCGACGGCCAGTGGAGTTTCACCCCAGCCTTCGGCTTCGCGACCGGTTTGATCGCGGACCTTCATGCGCACACGCACGCAAGTGATGTCGGTGACGGTCTGGGCACCGAACTTCAACGGCACGCGAAGGCCTGCCGGCAGGAAGTAAACTGTGGCACCCGTGGCGGCCACGTCCGTGGGTTTGCCGGTTGGGTGTCGCTGAGTCGAAAGGCGATCGGGCGGCATGGAAACCAGGCGGCATGGCGCGAAAGGACAATGGAGACGCGAGCTTAGCAACAATTTCCGAACGGTGAAAGCAGGCGGCCGCTGGGCCGACTCTGCCACGGCTCCCGCGAAAGGGTATAATGACACCTCCGGCGACGTCGATATCCGTTTCCGTCGCTGCCGCGTGCCCGACGTAGTCAGGAGATCGTCAGGAGCCGGTCCCCCCCATGATCCCTGCGGCGATGCAGGGCGTTCGCTACATTATTCGTTTTGAAAAAGCCATGCTGGCTTCATCCGTCGCAATGGGAGAGCAACGCGTGCGGCTGGTCGGGCTGCTGGCCGCGACGGCCTGGCTGTGGTGCGCGGCGTGCACGGCGGCGCCGACAGCCGCGGGCGAGGCGTCCGCGCCCTCTCGGCCGGTTGATTTCAACCGCCACATCCGCCCGATCTTCTCGGAGAATTGTTTCGCCTGCCACGGTCCCGACGACGAGCACCGTGAGGCGGAACTGCGGCTCGACGATGAACAGTCGGCCAAGCGCGACCTGGGCGGATACCGCGCGATCGTTCCTGGAGAGCCGGCGGAGAGTGCGATCATCGATCGCATGACCGCGGAAGACGAACTGGAGCGCATGCCCCCGGCGGACTTCGGCGAGCGGCTTTCTGCGGGACAGATCGACCTGATGCGCCGGTGGATTGCCGAGGGAGCACGTTGGGCCCGGCATTGGGCGTATGTACCGCCCCGTCGACATCCCACGCCACCGGTCGACGCGGTCGACTGGCCCGAAAACTGGATCGATCGGTTTATCCTGTCGCAGTTGGAATCACGCGGTCTCGCGCCGTCGCCCGAGGCCGATCGCGTGACTCTGGTGCGCCGTCTGTATTTTGATCTTACCGGCTTGCCACCATCGCCAAAGGATGTTCTCCGGCTCCAGGGCAAGCCCGGTGATCGGATTTACGCGACGTCGTACGAACAGCTTGTAGACGCGTTGACTCGGTCGCCTCATTTCGGCGAACGGATGGCCATGTACTGGCTCGATCTGGTCCGCTACGCCGACACGGTGGGCTATCACGGCGACCAGGATCATGCCAGTTCCCCCTACCGCGACTATGTGATTCATGCCTTCAATGACAACATGCCGTTCGACATTTTTACGCGCGAGCAACTGGCGGGCGACCTGCTGTCCGACAGCGGGACCGATCAAAGGATTGCGTCCGCCTACAACCGCCTGCTGCAAACTTCGCACGAGGGAGGCGTGCAGCCTCGCGAATACCTGGCCATCTACGGAGCGGATCGCGTCCGCAACCTGTCGGCCGTCTGGCTCGGTGCAACGATGGGATGCGCACAGTGCCACAATCACAAGTACGATCCCTACACGATGAGGGACTTCTACTCGATGCAGGCCTTTTTCGCCGACATCGATGAAGCCCGGCATTTCACCGAGGCCAAGAATGAATTGCCGACGGCCCGCCCACCTGAAATGCGTGTACTGACGCCACCGCAGCGTGAGGAGGTCGCGCGGCTGGAGGCGGAAATCGACCGTCTGGATGCCGCGCTGAAGGCCGCCGGCGCGCAGGATGATGTCGAGGTGGAATCAACGCAGGCGGAGATCGAACAACTGCGCGAACAGGCCGCGTCGATCCGCGCGACCGCCAGGCGGATCATGATCACGCAATCGATCGAGCCGCGCACGATCCGGATTCTACCGCGGGGGAACTGGATGGACGACAGTGGTCCCGTGGTGCAGCCCGCGGTTCCCGAGTTCCTGGGAGAGCTGGACTACCAAGGAGCGCGGGCAACGCGGCTGGATCTGGCCCGTTGGCTGACTGATCCCGATCGCGGTGTGGGCGGATTGACCGCCCGCGTTTTCGCCAACCGATTCTGGTACCTGTTCTTCGGGTCGGGACTGTCGAAGGATTTGGACGACCTCGGTGTCCAGGGCGAACCGGCCACGCACCCCGAACTGCTCGACTGTCTGGCCATCGAGTTGCTCGACAGTGGCTGGGACGTGAAGCACATGGTGAAGCTATTGGTGATGAGCCGAACGTATCGCCAGAGTTCCCGGCCGGAGGAAGGCCTCCACGATCGCGATCCGGAAAACCGTTTGCTGGCGCGCCAGTCGCGATTTCGATTGCCGGCCGAGATGATTCGCGACAATGCGCTGGCCGTCAGCGGGTTGCTCGTGCGGGACATTGGCGGTCTGCCCGTTCGGCCATACCAACCCGCCGGTTACTACCGTCATCTGAATTTTCCCAAGCGGGTGTACCAACCGGACACGGATGAACGATTGTGGCGGCGGAGCGTCTACATGCACTGGCAGCGGCAGTTTCTTCATCCGATGCTCAAGGCATTCGACGCGCCGCGTCGTGAAGCGTGTACGGCGGCTCGTCCGCGGTCCAACACACCAACCGCGGCGCTGGTGATGCTCAACGATCCGCAGTTCGTGGAAGCGGCCCGGGTGTTTGCCAGCCGGATTGTGCGGGAAGGCGGCGGTTCTGTCGACGCCTGCATTGAATTCGCGTTCCGGCAGGCCCTGTCGCGAAGCCCGGACGATCGGGAACGCGAGCTGATCGCTGGTCTTTACGTCGACAGTCGAGAGGAATACGCGCGGGCTCCCGAGCGGGCCGTGGAACTGATCACGACCGGTGCGGCACCTCTGCCCGAAGAGATGGATGCCGTCGAGCTGGCCGCGTGGACGTGTGTCTCGCGGGCGATGTTTAACTTGAACGAGCTGATCACCAGGAATTGAACCCCATGCATGGCCCTTGCGACACGGGCACGTTGATCAACCGCCGCACGTTCCTTTCCAACAGCGGATTGGGCGTGGGCGCCGCGGCGCTGGGTTCACTATTGGCGCCGGACCTGGCGTCCGCCGGCCCGCGGAACGCGTCTCAGCCGTATACTGGATTGCCGACGTTGCCGCATATCGCGCCGCGGGCGCGGCGTGTCATTTTCTTGTGCATGGCGGGTGGCCCGTCGCATCTGGAAACGTTCGACGAAAAGCCCAGGCTCGCCGCGCTAGACGGCCAACCGATGCCGGAATCGTTCACCCGCGGGCAGCCCATCGCCCAACTCCAGGGGCAGGAGTTGAAATGCAAGGGGCCGATGACCCGGTTCCGCAGTTATGGACAGAGTGGCCAGCGAATCAGTGATTTTCTGCCGTGGCATGGCAAGATGGCGGACGATATCTGCATTCTCCGGTCGCTGGTCACGGAGCAGATCAATCACGATCCGGCGCATACATTTATGAACACCGGAACGGCGATTCCCGGCCGCCCCTCGATGGGCGCTTGGATTACGTACGGACTGGGAAGCGAAGGTTCCGAACTGCCCGGTTTCGTCGTTCTGACAAGCGAAGGCGGTCGCAATCCCCAACCGATTGCTTCGCGCCAGTGGTCCGCTGGATTTCTGCCTAGCCGATTTCAAGGCGTTGAATTCAATTCCAGCGGCGACCCGGTGCACTATCTCCGCGATCCCCGCGGTGTGACGTCTTCCCAGCAACGCCGCCTCGTCGATACCATCTCGCAGCTCAACCGCGAGCGCTATCAGACCGTGCGGAATCCCGAGATTGATACACGGATTGCGGCGTACGAAATGGCGTTTCGGATGCAGATGTCGGTCCCCCGGCTGATGGACATTTCCGACGAATCAGGCAGCACGCTGCAAATGTACGGCGCCGAGCCGGGGGATGGCTCCTATGCGTCCAACTGCTTGTTGGCGCGTCGTCTACTGGAGCGAGGCGTTCGCTTCGTGCACTTGTATCACCGCGGTTGGGACCACCACGGCAGCCTGGTGAAATATATGAACATCTGCTGCGAGCTCACCGACAAGGCGACGTGGGCGTTGATCACCGATCTGAAACTGCGCGGAATGCTGGACGACACGTTGGTCATCTGGGGCGGTGAGTTCGGGCGGACTCCCATGTTTCAGGGCAAGGGGGGCCCGGGCCGCGACCACCATATCAAGGGATTCTCGATGTGGATGGCCGGAGCAGGCGTGCGCGGAGGCACGACCCACGGGGCCACCGACGATCTGGGATACCACGCCGTCGAGAATGTCGTGCACGTACGCGACCTGCATGCCACGATGTTGCACCTGTTGGGCATCGAAGCCGAACGTTTTTCCATTCCCTACAAGGGATTGGATGTCCGCCTGACCGGTGTGGAACCCGCGCGTGTGATCCACGACGTGCTGGTCTAACGCAAACAGCTCTGCAGCGCGTCATCTAACTGTGAGTGGCGGTACGTGTAGCCGGACTCTTCCAGCCGCGCCGGACGTACACGCGTGCTGGACAGCAGCAGCTGATCGGCCATTTCTCCCAGCGCGATGCGGGCGGCAAATGCGGGCATCGGGAAGATTGTGGGACGATGCAACACGCCGCCCAACGCGGCTGTGAACTGGCGATTGGTCACCGGATGGGGGGCCACGGCATTTACAGGACCGCGGAGCGTTTCGTTTTCCAGACAGTGCAAAATCACGCCGACCAGATCGTCGATCGCGATCCAGCTCATGTATTGATGGCCGCCGCCGACTCGGCCGCCGACGCCCAGCTTGAAGGGCAGCAGCATTTTCGCAAGCGCCCCGCCTTTGCCACTCAGGACGACGCCAATCCGCAGGTTGACGACCCGGATCCCGCTTTCCGACGCGGGCGACGTGGCCGCTTCCCATTCGCAACAGACATCGGCCAGGAAGCCGGATCCCGGCGGTGACGATTCATCGCACATCTCGTCGCCACGATCTCCGTAATAGCCAATGGCCGACGCCGAGACGAGCACTTCAGGCTGCGGAGTCCATTGGGCGATCGTCTGGCTCAGCAACTGCGTGCCCTGCGTGCGACTCTCCAGAATGCGTTGTTTCTTTTCGGCGGTCCAGCGGCCTTCGGCAATATTCTCTCCGGCAAGGTGCACGACGCCGTTAATACTTTCGGGCTGTTCGACGTGGATCTTTCCATGGGCCGGACTCCAGTGCGACCCTGGCGCGTTGTTTTCCGATCGCACCAGACAAACCGCATCATGGCCGGCCGACTCCAGCGTCGGGACGAGTGACGAACCTACCAGGCCGGACGAGCCGGTGACGAGGACTTTCATGAGCGCCATCTCCAGGTCGGATACTGATGGTGTCTAACAAAACATCTAAAGACGCACAACGTATTGATGGATGCCGTTGGAATAACGGCCGGTTTGGGAATGAAAGCATTGGGGAAAAGAGATTCTGCCTTGTTTCCAGGCACGTAGCGACCGGCGCCGTGGCAACCGTTCAATCGGGCGTGAACCCGGTTTGCTGCACGACTTCTCGAATCCGAGCATCTTCAATCCTTCCTCGGACGATCGCTGTTTTCGTATCGAAATGGACTTCGGCGTGATTGACCCCTTTCGCGTGACGCAAGGCATCTTCCAGTCGCCGGGCGCAGTCGCCGCATCGCATTCCCTGCACAAAGATGGTCCGCCGTGGACCTTCGCGGGCGGAAAACCATCGGCGGAGCACGCGGCGCGAATCGTCGACGGCGAACCACACGGCCAGGAGCAGTAGCAAGACCGCGCTGGCCAGCGACCACCAAGACATGTGGTCGCCGGTTGCATCGGTTGCCGTGACGACCGTTGTCGTGAGCAGCATATCGAACAGCCCGGCCGCCACCATACTGCCGCTAATGATCGTTCCCAGGTAAATGGCCAAGTTCTTCGCCCCGAATTCGCGATATATGGCCCCCACGGTCGCCGCATTCGTGGCCGGTCCAGCCATCAGGAAGACCAGCGCGGCGCCGGGCGGAAAGCCGCTTGCCACAAGCGCGGCCGCAATGGGCACCGAAGCCGTGGCACAGACGTACAGCGGTAAGGCGAACAGTAGCGTCACGAGCGACGCGGGCAGGCTCCCCCAGCGACCGATGTCGTCCAGGAAAAGCCGCGATCCGTATTGTTCGATGGCGGCCGAAACAAGGACGCCGATCACCAGCCAGTGCCAGATGGAGCGCAGTATGGACAAGCTGTGCGTGACCATGGACCGGAAGCCGCGCGCACCGGCCACGCCGTCCAGAGAGATTGAACCCGGCGCGCGGAGATCCGCAGGTTCCCATTTCTGAGCGAGAAACCCGCCTGCCAGACCGGTGATCGCGGCACTCGCCACCTTGAACATCGCAAACGGCCAGCCCAGAAGCGACCCGCTTACGAGGATCGCGTCCATGCCGGTCTGCGGCGTGCTGATCAAGAACCCAAGCGACGCGCCGCTGCCCGCACCGTCGCGCTTCAAGCCGATGGCGGCGGGAATAACACCGCACGAGCAAAGCGGCAGCGGCACACCCAGCAGCACGGCCTTGACCACTCCCGGATAACCGCGCAGTCTCCGATGAATGAATCCCTCGGGCAGCAGACCGTGCAGCAATCCCGCGACGACCATGCCCAGCAGGAGCCAGGGCGCAAGCTGCACCAGAACATGCCAGGAAGCTGTCAACATAAAACAATCGGGAAGATTCAATTCCGTGACAAGTGTGCCGATTGATAAACGGGGACCCTCAGCGTCACGGCGTGTACGATATCCACGCTTTCGCACCGGTCCCGCACGCTTTATTCTATGCGTGGCTGCAACCTGGCGGAATGTGTCTGGCCGCACGTGCGTCGGTGACGCCGACCGTCGGACGTTTGGTTCGGACGTTGTACGCCGTGCGACGTCGCGCCATACCGCGCCGCCTGAAGCGTAAGCCAAGAAAGCGGTTAGGGCACGGCCGCGCGTTGCGTGCACACCAGGCATCTGTGGCTGATTCGCGGCGGAAAATGACGGGGCAACGTCAACCATTTAAAGCGGAATCTCGTTCGCGAGCGGGCCTGGAATGACGCATCTGAAAAGCACGTATCGAACGTCCCTGGCGCTGCTTACCGATCTGTACGAGTTGACCATGGCCTACGGCTACTGGAAGTTGGGCAAAGCAGAGCAGCAGGCGGCCTTCCATCTGTTTTTTCGGCGGCTTCCCTTCGGCGGCGGGTATGGCGTGGCGGCGGGATTGGCCACGGTGATTGAATACCTGGACGGATTGCGTTTTCAGGATGACGACATTCAATATCTGTCAACGCTGGAGGGCAACGACGGACGCCGGCTGTTCGACGATGCATTCCTGCGCCATCTCCAGTCGTTGCAAATGTGTTGTGACGTGGACGCTGTGGAAGAAGGAACGGTGGTGTTCCCTCACGAGCCGCTGATCCGAGTCGTGGGGCCCATACTTCAGGCACAGATTCTGGAAACGCCGCTGCTGAATCTCCTGAACTACCAGACACTGATCGCCACGAAAGCAGCCCGCGTGTGCGACGCGGCGCGCGGCGATCCAGTACTGGAATTCGGGCTGCGACGCGCGCCGGGCGTGGACGGCGGTCTGGCGGCCAGCCGGGCCGCGTACGTGGGAGGATGTGCCGCGACTTCCAATGTCCTGGCGGGGAAGCGGTTCGGCATACCGGTTCGCGGAACCCATGCCCATAGCTGGGTCATGTCGTTTGACGATGAAGCAACCGCGTTGGAGTCCTACGCCCAGGCCTTGCCCAACAACTGCGTGTTTCTTGTGGATACGTACGATACGCTGCAAGGCGTGCGTCGCGCGATCGATGTCGGTCGAAAACTCCGCGAGCAGGGACACGAGATGGTCGGCATCCGGCTGGATTCGGGCGACCTTGCCTACCTGAGCATCCACGCCAGGCAATTGCTGGACGAGGCAGGCTTCGCACAGGCTGTCATCGTGGCCAGCAACGACCTGGACGAACATATCATCGCCAGCCTGCGCCAACAGGGAGCGCCAATTAACGTATGGGGCGTCGGGACCAAACTGGTGACGGGCGGAAAACAAGGCGCTCTGGGAGGCGTTTACAAGCTGACGGCCGTACGCAACGCCCAGGGGATTTGGATCCCCAGAATCAAACTTTCCGAGCAGGCCGGTAAAGTAACAACACCCGGCGTGCTACAGGTGAGAAGATATCGGCGCGATGGAAACTTCGTGATGGATATGATTTACGACCAGCACGATGGCGTGCCCGAAGAACCGGTGATCGTCGATCCCGCGGATCCCACGCGGCGGCGGAGCGTTGAACCAGCGAACCACGGTGACGATTTGCTCGTGCCGATTGTCCGTCAAGGCGCGGTGACCTATCAGGCGCCGCCGCTGGAAGAGACGCGCCGCAGAGCCCGCACGCAGCTCGCGACTTTCCACGAGGGCGTACGACGATTGGTCAACCCTCATGAGTATCCCGTGGGCATTGAAAAAGGACTGAACGATCGGAAATTGCGGCTCATTCTGGAGTCTCGAGGTGAACCATGCGACGGGCCCTGATTGTTGTCGACGTGCAAAACGACTTCCTGCCGGGCGGAGCCCTTCCGGTGCCGCAGGGCAGGGAAGTGATTTCCGTCGTCAATCGCATCATGGGCGCCTTCGAATGCGTCGTGGCCACGCAGGATTGGCATCCCGCCGATCACCTCAGCTTCGCCAGCCAGCACCCCGGCCATCGCGAAGGCGAGCGGGTAGCGGTCGATGGATTGGAGCAGATTCTGTGGCCCGACCATTGCGTGCAGGGCAGTCCGGGTGCGGAGCTGGCCGACGGTCTGGAGACGGAGCGGATCACTCGCCGATTCCGCAAAGGAACCGATCGCGAGGTCGACAGCTACAGCGGCTTCTTCGACAACGGTCATCGCCACGCCACGGGCTTGGACGCATACCTGAAGTCCTCGAATGTGCGAGCGACCTATGTTGCCGGGTTGGCGACGGAGTACTGTGTCAAATATACGGCACTTGATGCCGTGCGAATGGGATTCCGCACCTGGCTGGTCGCCGATGCCTGCCGCGCGATTAACCAGAGCCCGGAGGATGAACGTCGGGCTCTGGGCGAGCTACGGGATTGCGGCGTGCAGGTGACGACCAGCGCGTCGATTTTGTCCGGGATCGCCGCGGACTGAGCTGAATGG
>CAZNKT010000095.1:0-22917 GCA_964573605.1 uncultured Pirellulales bacterium | reverse complement strand
AAAGTAGCGGTAGTCGCTCGATTCTTCTTTATGTCTCTGTGGCCGGGTCACGCCGCTCGCGTCGTCCCAGCCGCGCGTTTGCTTGGGGACGTCGCCCAGGCGTTGGCCCGTCTGCCGCCAGTGTTCGAACTGGCGACCGGCTTCGAACGCCAACGCGCGTTCCACGGCGCGGAAACTGTTCATATTCTTGACTTCCACGATGGGCGTCGCCGCCACGTCGCGGCCCGTCGTGACATGGATGTTGACGTTCGCGTCCACGCGCAAGCTGCCCTCCTGCATGTTGCAGTCCGACACGCCAAGATACGTCAGCAGCAACTTCAATTCGGTCAAAAACGTTTTTGCTTCCAGCGCCGATCGCATGTCCGGTTCGCTGACAATCTCCAGCAACGGGGTTCCGGTACGATTCAAGTCGATGCGGCTTTCGGCCGTCCCCTGTGCGTCGTCGTGCATGCTTTTGCCGGCGTCTTCTTCCAGATGCGCGCGACGCACGCCGACCCTCTTGGTTTCAAAGCGTTCTTTGGGATCGCTGATCTCCAGATAGCCGTTTTCGGACATCGGCAAATCGTACTGGCTGATCTGATATCCTTTGGGAAGATCCGGGTAGTAGTACTGCTTGCGGTCCCATTTGGTGAATTCGGGGATTGAGCAATTCAATGCGACCGCCGTACGCAGTGCCAAGTGAAACGCTTCTCCGTTCATCACAGGAAGCACGCCGGGCATGCCAATACAGACGGGACACGTTTGTGTATTGGGAGAAGCTCCAAACCTGGTGCTGCACCTGCAGAACAGTTTGCTGCGGGTGGCCAGCTGTACGTGAACCTCCAACCCGATTACGGTGACAAATGTCGGTGACATGATGGGGGTATCCGAAATTTGCCGGCGGCAGCCGAAAATGAATTACAAAGACGGAGAACGCCTGTGCCAATCCGTCACCTGCTGGAAGCGGTAGGCTCCTCGCAATAGAATCTCTTCGCCAAACGACGGCGCCAACAACTGCAGGCCGATCGGCAGTCCGCTGCTGCTGAATCCGCATGGCATCGAGATTCCCGGGATGCCCGCCAGGTTGGCGCTCACGGTGTACAAATCGATGAGATACATCTTCAGAGGATCGTGGACCATTTCGCCCAGTTCGAACGCCGGCGCCGCCGTCACGGGGCTGGCGACCAGGTCGACGTCGCGGAACACGTCGTCAAAATCCTGACGTATCAGCCGGCGCACTTTCAAGGCCTTGAGGTAGTAGGCGTCGTAATAGCCGGCACTCAACGCATAGGTCCCCAACATGATGCGGCGTTTGACTTCCATCCCGAAACCTTCCGCTCGCGTCCGGCGGTAGAGGCGGACCAGATCCGACTCGTCGGCATCCGGCGGGGACGGTACGGGCTCCCCCCCGACTGGCGCTGGGGGCGGAGACCAGCGGTAGCCATAGTGTACGCCGTCGTACCGCGCCAGGTTGCTCGACGCTTCGCAGGGTGCGATCACATAATAGGTAGCCACGGCGTAACGGGCGTGAGGCAATTTGACCTCGCGGACGTCCGCTCCCAGCGATTCGTAAACCCGCAGTGCTTCGCGAATGGCCTGTTCGACGTCGGCATCCAGGCCCTGGGCGAAGTGTTCCGGAACAATCCCCACGCGAAGTCCGTTCAACGGTTCACGAACCGAGCGGTGATACGCCGGCACGGGCACGTTGGCGGATGTCGAATCGCGGGAATCGTGGCCCGCGAGTGTTTCCAGCAGCAGCGCGGCGTCCTCCACGCTGCGGGCCATGGGCCCGACTTGATCCAGGCTGCTGGCGAACGCCACCAGACCAAATCGGCTTACACGTCCGTAGGTCGGTTTTAAACCGACAACGCCGCACAACCCGGCCGGCTGTCGGATCGAACCGCCGGTATCCGACCCCACCGACAGCGGCGCCATGCCGGCGGCCACGCAAGCGGCGGCGCCACCGCTGGAACCGCCGGGCGAACGCGTCAGGTCCCAGGGATTGCGCGTCGGATGCAGGGCTGAATTCTCCGTCGATCCCCCCATGGCAAACTCGTCCATGTTCGTCTTGCCGATGAGAATCGCATCCGCCGCACGGAGACGGGCGATGACCGTGGCGTCGTAGGGTGGCCGAAAATCGGCGAGCATCCGCGATGCGCAGGTCGTGGGGGCGCCCTGCGTGCACAGCACGTCTTTGACGGCCACCGGCAATCCCGCCAAGCGACCCACCCGGTCACCTTGCCGTCTTCGCCGATCGACAAGCGCAGCCTGCTGCCGGGCGGCGTCGGCGTTAACGCGCGTGAAGGCCTGCACTTGCGGTTCTACCCGCGCGATACGCTCCAGGTACGCTCGCGTCAGCTCGGCCGCTGTCAGCTCGCCCGCTTCGAGCTGCCTCAGTTGTTCCGTCGCCGTCAATTCAAGGAGTGTCATTCAACTTTATGCCCGCTCAGGAATCGCCCAGCACGGCCGGAACCAGATAACACTGGCCGTCATGGCGTGGAGCGTTGGCCAGTGCCTGATCGCGGTCCAGCGACGGCTCGACATCGTCCTCGGCGAACACATTGGCCAGATCCATGGCGTGTGCCATCGGCTCCACTCGATCCGTGTCCAATTCCGAAAGCAAGTCGATGTAGGTGACGATCTCGGCCAACTGCCCGGTCATCACCTCGAGTTGTTCGTCGGGCAGTTCAAGCCGTGCCAGAAGGGCCACCTTGCGGACCTGGTCTTTGGTGATGCCCATGTCGGGTTCCGGAAACAGGGAAGACAGCGAGATAGCCAGGTGTGGCCGGAGCGGTCAACGGTTGGCGGCGGAAGCATCCGCCGCGCACATGCCTAGGTTTAATGCGCCTTTGTCGGACCGCAGCGACCGATGCTTACGCCGACGCACGTTCAGTGGCAGAAACCGCGGTGGGCAGCCGGAACGGCGCGCTCTTGATTGCCTTGGTCACGGCACCGCTGCGGATGCATTGAGCGCACACGCGCAGCGTCTTGTTCGTGCCGTTCTGCGTCGTCACGTGAACGCGCTGCAGATTGGGCTTGAATCGGCGACGCGAGATCCCGGTGACCTTGGTGCCTACGCCTCCGAGATATTTGGCCTTACCGCGAGTCGTCACTCGGTTGCCCATCTGGGACCGTTTGCCACATATTTCGCATTGCCGCGCCATCGCAGTGTCCCATCGTTCGATCGTCGGGTGATCGTCAGCTGGCGGACGCGAAGAGCTCGGTGGTGACTCCCGAGTCCGCCGGCACAGCCCGATGCCTGCCGGGCACCGCAAAGGCGTCCCGGGGGGGCCTGCCGCCGAATGGTCGGCCGGTTCAGAGTCGCCAGCCACCGCGTCGCCAGCCCCAGCCACCGTCCTCCGCGCCGAACCGCAAGTATACCGGTTGCAGCGAGTTCGGCAAGTTGACCTGCGTTACTCGGGCGAAGCCGGGCGGGCGGGCGCTTCGTCAGGCGGCCCATCGTCGCATTGCAGGATGCGTAGAACTTCTTCCAGAACGTGGCCGTTGGTCCCCACGCCCTCGCCCCCCTGCACGGTCGCGCGTCCCTTCCAGTCGGTAAATGTACCACCGGCGGCTTCCAGGATCGGAGCCACGGCCGCGGCGTCCCACACGTTCATCACCGGATCGACCATGACCTCCGCGCGCCCCGTGGCAACCAACAAATATCCATATCCGTCGCCCCAAGTCCTGGTCAGCCGCGCGTTCTGCTCCAGTTGCCGGTAGATCGGGTAGGCCGAATGGGGTCGATCCCGCTGGAACGAAATCACTTCGGACGTCAGAAACAGTCCATCGGACAGGCTCGTCACCGACGACACGCGGGCCGGACACGCCGGTTGCCCGTGCCGTACGTACCAGGCACCCTCGCGGCGGCTGCCATACACCAGTTCGTCCAACACCGGCGCAAAAATCACGCCGGCTTCCGCTTGCTGGCCGCGGAGCAGACCGATCAACGTCGTGTACAGCGGCACCCCGGAGACGAACGACTTGGTGCCATCGATCGGATCCACAATCCAACGGAATTCAGACGTGCCGGCGGTCTGGCCCAGTTCTTCGCCGACGATGGCGTCGGCGGGGAATTCGGTTTCAATCGCGGCGCGGATCAGCCGTTCGGCTTCCCGATCGGCAATGGTCACGGGCGTGCCGTCGCCTTTGTGTTCGACGTTTAGATTGGCGTCGCCGAATATCGAAAGGGTCGCCACACCGGCCTGCCGCGCGACATGAATGGCCAGATGGAGCCGGTCCCGAACAGCTTCGACTGGAGGTTGCTTCATCGTTTCCAGAACATAACGTGCCGGCGGGATAGAAACCAGATGTCCGATTCAATGATCTTGTTCAATGATCTTGCTGTTACGCCATGCCATTCATAGACTTCAACGCGTATAACGGCATGTCCACGGCCGCACGATGTGGTGGGGCTCGCATCGGACGTCGCTGAACGAGCTGAACGAATGGGGGAAGGTCGTGTGACCCGAGGCGACTCCGACGAACGGCCGATCCGCGGTTGTTCGCCGGCGAGCGGCGGTCGCGATCCGCGGGGCGCGCTGCCGGCTCCACGGCACGGGTACATCGGTCAGCGGCCGCCCGGCGCTGTCGGCCCGTCGAGCGGCGTAAGCCCTGTGCTGATTTCCAGTTCGGGCGTGCCTGGCGTGGACGGGCGGCGCCGGCGCGGCAGGTCGGCCCGGACGTCGAATTCTCTTGATGTCCGGTTCGGGGCTCTTAGAATGAATAAGGAGGCCTGCTTGTCAGCTGGGCGGTTCCCGCCCGGACATAGGGTGGCTGCCGGGAATCGGTATGTCCGGTTGGCGGCCGCCATCTTGTCCGAGCGGATGCGTTGCCCGATGCAGGCTTTCACCCCGGCCGGGCGTTTCATGTTACAGGAGGTGATTCATGAAGCCTGCGGTGTGGGGAATCCTTTTCGGTGTGGCAATTGTTCTGGGGATGGCCGGTCTGGCTGATCCGACGCGACAAGTCCACGCAACGCCGTCGAGCCCCGTGCTGGACGTCAATGCACAACGGGTGACGGTCGTCGCATCCGACAACGAAGACCGGCAACAGGTGGTGTTGATCGACCCCGAATTGCGGGTCATCGCTGTCTATCACGTGGGACACGAAAGCGGAAAAATTTCGCTGAAGAGCGTTCGCAACTTTAAGTGGGACCTGCAGATGCTGCAATGGAACAGCCAGCCTCCTCAGCCCCAGGAAGTTCGGTCCATGCTTCAGCAGACACCATGACGCATCCGTCCACCGGGCAGCTGATGTCCGGCAGCGGCGGCGACGACAAGTTCGGGCCGCGGAGGCCGGGACACGGTCCTCCCGGCGGCGACGTCGAGGGTCATGCAAGTGACGACGTCGTCGTGCGGATGGCAATGGGTCAGTGGGCCGATTGCTATCCGTCGCGCGAGTTCGAATTGAAGGGGAGCCAACATGCCGCAGAAATTCATCAGTCTTGCCGACGCCGCCAAAGAGTTAGGCGTATCGGTCGACAGGCTCAATCAGCTCCGCGAGGCCGGCAAGGCGCGTGCGTTCCGCGACGGCGCCGGCTGGAAATTCAAAGAGGAAGAGGTGCGGCGGATTTCCTCCGACGTTCTCAGCGCGCCGGAAGACGAAGACGGCAGCGAGATTGAACCGGAACCACTCGAATTGGAAGCCGAAGAGTCCGAGTCGATTCTGCTCAACGAGTCCGATCTTGGTGAGAGCGAATCGGAGTCGTCCAGCACGATCATTGGCAAGGAGGATGAACCTTCGGACGAGCAAGACAGCGATCTTGAGCTGTCGAAAGAGGACGCACCGTCGGATGACGGAAGTGAGATCGTGCTGGAGCTGGAAAGCGACTCGGCCGACGAAGATCTGGGCCTGGACGTCGATGGCTCGCACGTATTCTCCGAAGACGCCGGTGGCTCTGGCGTGCTCGCGTCCGGGGAAGACGATGCGGGTTCCCGATTCGAAGATCTGGACGTGCTGGATATCGACCTGGAAGCCGAAGCCAGCCAAATCGGTTCGGCTACGATCAAGGCTCCGGTCGAACTGCCCCCTCCGTCCGACGCGCAAGCGCCCACGGAGGCCGAAGGCGGCTCGTCCCTGATTCTGGACGATAAAAATTCCGAAGGTGAATCGGCCAGCGACGCCGGACAAGAGCCTCCCGCGGCGAAGAAGGCCGAGGCCGAAGGTTCTTCGATCGAACTGGATGACGACGAGGACGACGAATTGGTCCTCGGGGAGGGCTCGGGCAGCGACATCACGCTTTCGGCCGAACAGAGCGGTATCCAACTGGTGGATGCGTCGGATACCGGCATCGCCTTGGACGACGTACCGTTGGAGCTGGGGGGGTCCTCCGTCGAGTCGCCGCCCGTTGATCCCGACGGATCGTTGGCTCTGGCCGAAGATTCCAAGACGAAGGCTCAGTCGGAGTCCGAGCCCGATATCGAAGACAGCGTCGTTCTTTCCGCGATGGGCGAAGCTGGCGGTTCCTCGCAAGATAGTGATTCCCAGGTCGTCGCGCTCGATCTCGAAGAGACCGAGTTTGATGAGACGGGTGCCACGATGCTGGGCGGTGAATCCGCGCTGGGCAGCGGCATCGATTTTGGCAGTGGGACGATGAGCTCCGGGATTGGCAGCCAGTTGGAGTTGCCCGCGGGAGAATCGGCCCCAAGCATGCTCGACGAAGAGACGGCGGCGGCCACCCCAGCCGCGACGGGTCCCGCGGTAATGCCAGCAGCGCCCGTTGTCGCGCAAGGCCAATATACGGCCTGGAACCTCGTATTTCTCGGCATGTGCTGCCTGTTGTTGATGTTGTGCGGCTTCATGATGTTCGACCTGCTGCGGAGTATCTGGAGCTGGAAAGAACCGTTTGCGCTCAACAGCGCCCTGATGGATGCCATCCTGAAGGCCTTTCCGTAACGTCGACTCCAGCTCCGTTCGCGTTGGCCTGCGCAGGGAGCGACGTCTGTTGCGTTCCGCGAAAACGCAGGGTGAATTCCGGCGTCGGGGAGTCCAGAACGCCACCGAGCGGATTCCCTACGACGACTCGCCCTTTATCCACCAATCAACGTCAATAAACCTGACGCGGGGGGGTTCGCCGTGCGCGCCCCTGCGCGGTACGTCGGTACCTCCTCGGTCGACCCACCGCTATAATGGACTGACAACCCGCCTTTGCCGACCGGGGCGTTGTTTGGCCGTCCCACGGTGCCGTGTTTCTTAGCCGAGCGGTGAGCGTTGTTCGCGTTTTGACAGCCGCCGCCGGTGGCAGCACCCACTACGGATGAAGTGCGGCGCTCCAGTGCCGCGACGCATGAAACGATCATGAAAGACAACCTGGCGACCATTGAGAGACCGTCGGTGCCGCGCCGCGGCGGTGGGGCCACGCCCGGGCTGGTCCGGATCATCGGCGGATTGGCCTCGCTGAAAGTGACCGTCACGATGTTCGCCATGGCGATTGTCGTCGTTCTGGCGGGGACGCTCGCGCAAGTCGACAAGGGAATCTGGATCGTCGTTCGGGAATACTTCCGTACGCCCATTACCTGGATCGATTTTCAACTGTTCTTTCCACGTGATTGGAACGTGCCTGGAGGCTTCTACTTTCCCGGCGGATTTACGATCGGGGCCATCCTGTTTGCCAATCTGCTGGCAGCTCATATTTCCCGCTTCAAGGTTCAAGCGCGTCGCGGGCAGCTTGCAGCCGGGCTGGCGCTGATCGGGCTCGGGACGGCCACCACCGTGCTGATCATCATGGGCGGCAGCGGCAAGGCCGGCAGTGGCCAGACCTCGGTCATCTCCTGGTCCACGTTGTGGCTGGCCATCAAGGGAGCGCTGATTGCCGTGTGGCTGGCGGCAGCGTACGGTTTCGCCATGATCGATCGCTCCAAGACGACCGAGCGGCGATTGCTGGCCGCCGTGCTGGGTGGATTGGGAAGCATGCTGGGGTGGCTGCTGTACAACAACGATGACATGCTGCTTGGAGCCCCGTCACTGAGGATCCTGTGGCAGCTAATCCAGGGAGGCCTGGCGGGACTGTTGCTGCTGGCCGGCTGTTTGCTGCTGTTCCGCAAGCGGGCCGGCATTGTGCTGTTGCATGCCGGCATCGGCCTGCTGATGGCCAACGAGCTGGTCGTGCACTTTTTGCACGTCGAATCGCAGATGACGATCCGCGAAGGCCAGGTCGTCAACTACTCGGAAGACATCCGTACGGTCGAACTGGCCGTCGTCGACCCCGACTACTCCGCCGACGAACAACGCGTCGTCGTCCTTCCGGAGACGCATTTGACGGAGTCCGGCACAATCATTTCTGATTCGCTGCTGCCATTTGACATTCGCGTTGACCGCTGGCTGCCGAATGCGTCCGTGCCCCGTCGAATCGAGCCGGAGGAAACGTCCCTCGCGACCGCTGGAGTGGGCGTTGAATGGACGGTGGATGAGGTGCGGGCCGGCACGGGAACCGATACGTCCGGCGCCGTGGACCAGCCGGCCGCCTACGTCACGTTGCTGGAAAAGTCGACGGGCCGCCAACTGGGCACGTACCTGCTGAGCACTTCTTTTTCGATTCAGGATTTCACAGAAGAAGTTCGCGTCGACGGCCAGTCTTATGATCTGGCCCTGCGCTTCACTCGTCTGTACAAGCCGTATTCGATCGAACTGCTCGACGTGCGCTTCGACAAGTATCCGGGCACGACCAAGGCCCGCAACTATTCGTCCGACATTCGTCTGGTGGATGCGTCCACCGGCGTCGACCGCAGCGTAAGGATCTGGATGAACAATCCGCTGCGGTACGGGAGCGAAACATTCTACCAGAGCGAATTCAAGACGGACATGCGGACCGGGCAGGAGGTTACCGGCCTGCAGATTGTCAAGAACACGGGATGGATGATTCCCTATGTGGCCTGCATGCTCGTGGCGGTCGGCATGTTGGCTCACTTCGCATTGACGCTGCTGCGCTTTCTGGCGCGACAGTCCCGGAGCGGGATCCTGCCCACTGGGGCCGGTCGCGGCGACACCGCTGGCCCCACGGGGAAGGGAGCCGCGGAGCGGCGCGGAGGTGTCGCGGCGCGGCTGGTGCCCTGGATCGCTTTGGTCGTGGCGGGCGCCTGGGCGGGCAGCAAAGCGGTGCCCCGTTCGGCGGAAGAAGACGCGATGCGCCTGCACGAATTCGGCAGCTTGCCGGTGGTGTACGAAGGGCGGGTCAAGCCTTTCGACACGCTGTCGCGGAACAGTCTGCGTGTCATCTCGGGAAGGCAAACGTTCAAGGACGCCAGCGGCACGAGGCAACCCGCCATCCGCTGGCTGTTGGATCTGATCGCCGACCCGGAAGCTGCCGACAAGCACCGCGTCTTCTACATCCAGGACACGGCCCTGCTGCAGGTTTTGCAACTCGACCGGCGACCCGGTTATCGTTACGCCGTTGAGGAATTCCGCGGCCGGCTCCGCGAATTCGATCGTCAGAGCCGCAAGGCGTACGAAATGGAGCCGCCGGAACGCGGCCCGTTCGAGCGCAAGGTTCTCGAACTGGACAACAAGCTGCGGTTATATCTGAGCCTGCGGGAATCCTTCACGTTGCCTCAATTGCGCGAGGACCACATCCAGGAAGATATCCGTACCGCGGCCGAACGGAGGGAGCGGCTGTCGCGGATGAATCTTCCGCACGCCGTCCCGCCCCACTCGTCCGACGAGCAATGGGAACCGTACACCAACGCCGCGGTGACGGCCTGGGTGAAATCGATGATCGGTCAGCCGCCCAATCCGGCCACTCGGACCATGACTGCCATGCTCGTCCACTACCGCCAGGGGAATGCCGGGGCCTTCAATCACGCACTGGAGCGATATCGCGAGTTGCTGGCGGAAATCCCGGCCCCGAACCTGGACATGAACAAGACCAGGTACGAAGTATTCTTCAACCGCTTCGAACCGTTTTTCAGCGCCTCGATCCTGTACCTGCTGGCTTTCGCGCTTGGCGCGCTGGGATGGCTGGGATGGACCGGTCCGCTCAACCGCACGGCGTTGTACCTGATACTACTGGCGCTGGCCGTTCATACGTTTGCACTGATCTCGCGAATCTACATTTCGGGCCGGCCCCCCGTCACGAATCTCTATTCCTCGGCCGTGTTCGTGGGATGGGGGTGCGTCGTGCTGGGGATTATCCTGGAATATGTCTACCGCATGGGTGTCGGCATCACGATAGCGTCGATAGGCGGTTTCAGCACGCTCTTGATCGCCCACTTTCTGTCGGGAGACGGGGACACGTTCGTTGTCTTGCAAGCCGTCCTCGATACGCAGTTCTGGCTGGCGACCCACGTGGTGTGTATTTCCCTGGGGTACGCGACGACGTTCATCGCTGGAGCCCTGGGGATTTTGTACATCTTGCGCGGCACTTTGACTCCGTCACTCTCGCCGCGTACGAGCCATGAATTGGCCCGGATGATGTACGGCACGCTCTGTTTCGCGATATTGTTCAGCTTCGTGGGCACCGTGTTGGGTGGACTGTGGGCCGACGATTCGTGGGGCCGTTTCTGGGGATGGGATCCCAAGGAAAACGGCGCGCTGATTATCGTGCTGTGGAACGCACTGGTCCTGCACGCGCGGTGGGACGGTATGATTCGCGACCGGGGATTGGCGGTGCTGGCCGTGGGCGGAAACATTGCCACAAGCTGGTCATGGTTTGGAGTCAACGAGCTGGGCGCAGGCCTGCATTCCTACGGATTCACCGAAGGCATCGCGCTGGCGCTGGTATTGTTCGTCGCCAGCCAGTTGCTGATCATCGCTCTTGGTTGCCTGCCCCGCCACCGCTGGTGGAGCCAGGCGTAGAGGCCAGGCTGCGTCTTTCGTGCGCGTCGAACTACGGCTCCGGACGCTGCCGCGCCACGCGCCGCCGCGGTTCCGGAATCGGCAGCCATCGCGCCAGCGATTGGGCGGCCGGTGTGGCCGGGACCACCACATCCATATCCATGCGAGGCACCAGTATCTGGATGAGTGCGAAAGCCGAGACCGGCCGGCTGGGGTTGGAACCGACCACGGCACCGTGCTGTCCATACAGCAGCACGCCCGGTTGCTTTACGTCGCAGGCGCCCTCCACGAAGAGGCCGGCCGATTCCAGTAAGAACCGCGCGGCCAGTTCTTCGTACGCCCACGCACCGGGCGGCGTGCGGCCCGCGCCATGGAATCGCCCGCGCAGGGCGTTGATGGCCGCATCGACCAGCGGTTGCCCGATGACGCCGGGCCCCGCCTGAATAAGACCGGTGATCCTCTCGAGCCGACCCGCCACGACGCGCGCCTCCAAGTGCCTCACATCAGCACGGCCGGTCAATTGATGCCCAAATTCCTGGGCCATGAGCGTGGTCAGGTCCAAGTCCAGCAATTCGCCGTTGACTTCCCCGTTCCACTGCCCTTCAGAACTCGTCGCGGTGACCTCGCCGCGAAAGCGGCAATCCGTACCCAGCCGTCGGACCGCGGGAAAAAACGGGGCCAACCATTCGCAGCAATACGAGTTGCGCCGCGCGTGGATCGTCAAAGACGTTCGCGGACGTGGCCGATCCGGCGACCGATCGCGGACGATGCGGACGGTCACCGGTTCGTCGCCATGGTCGCGAGCGCCGGCGTTAAACGTCGCGTCCACTTCCACTTTGGCCGGCGCGGCCTCCAGCTTGAACCGCACATCCCTGGCCAGGATGTCGGCAGGAGTTTCCAAGCCGCGCACGTCGGTGCCGGCAAAACACAGGCTTCCGGCGTTGAGCGTCCGAAGCCGGTGTCCGATGTGCCGGCATAGCGTCTTCAGCTCGGACGCCGAGACACGCACTTCCGGGGCCACGACGATGCACCCATCCGGTGTTGAAGCCACCGTGAGCTGGGGCAGCAGCGCAAGCTTGCGTCCTGTCTCCGCTTCACTCAACACCACCTGCCGGTACACGACGCGGTGGGGGCGGGGACGACGGACTTCCGCCACCGCCACGCGCAAGCCGAGCTGCCGGCTGAGCGCGTTTTCATGAACCATCCGGAACCAGGGAAGCTGCTGCCACGAGGCCCACACGACCACGGCCATGGTGGGCAGCACGCACACGCCCACAAACGCCAGACGACAAATCTTTCGCCGCGTGTGATCGTCGAACGCCGCCATGATGGTCCTCCCTGACGCGGCACGTCTCGTGGTCGCGAACGATCTGCCATGCATCCCCGTCAGGTTTTCCGCGCCAACTCGTGGAACGCATCCCACCGGGTTCTCATTTCAATCAGGCTGTCGCCGCCAAACTTGTCGACCAGTGCCCGGGCAACTTCAAAGGCCACCACGTTTTCCACAATAACGCTGGCTGCCGGCACGGCGCAGACGTCGCTGCGTTCGTAGCTTGCTTCCTCAGGTTGCTTCGTTTTTAGATTGATGGACTCGAGCGGCTTGCGCAGCGTGCTGATTGGTTTCTTTGCGGCGCGCACGACCAACGGCTGACCGTTGGTCATACCGGCTTCCAATCCGCCCGCGTTGTTGGTCGGCCGGACAAATCCTAGAGTGCGGTCTTGTTTCTGTTTCTCGTCGTACAAAATCGGGTCGTGCACTTGGGAACCCCGCAGCCGCGCGGCCGTGAATCCCATGCCAATTTCCACGCCCTTGATGGCCTGTACCGCCATCACGGCGTGCGCGATCCGTCCATCCAGTTTTTGATCCCATTGAGCGTGCGTTCCCAGGCCGAACGGGACTCCAAACACCTGTACCTCGACAACGCCCCCCAGAGTGTCCCCGTCTTTGCCGGCCTGGTCGATGAGGGCCTTGACTTCTTCATCGCACTCTGCGTTCAGCCCGTAAACGGCGCTCCCGTCGCGGATCGCACAAAGTTCTTCCAACGACCCATCGACCGGCGGGATGGAAATCCCTCCCAGCTCGACGACGTAACCAAACGCCGTAATTCCAAATTCACGAAGTAGTTGCTTGGTCAAGGCTCCCGCGGCGACGCGCACGCATGTTTCTCGAGCGCTGGCCCGCTCCAGGATCGCCCGGATGGAACTGGAAAACTTCACCGATCCGCTCAGGTCGCCGTGACCGGGCCGAGGGCGAAACAAATCGTCAAGCCGGTGCAGCTTGGCATCCTTGTTGACCACAGAAAGCGCGATTGGGCTGCCCAGCGTCGTCTCGCGCCACAGGCCGGTCAGCACCTGGACCCGGTCGTTTTCTATCCGCTGCCGTCCCCCGCGACCGTAGCCGCCCTGGCGACGCGCCAGTTCGGCGTCGATCGAGTCGGTGCCGATGGCCACGCCCGCGGGGAATCCGTCCACCACGGCCAGCATGGTCGTTCCGTGCGATTCACCCGCGGTCCAGTAACGCAACATCTCAGCCGGTACGCCGAACCCATGGAGCCGATGAAAAAAACGAAGCCGTTTGTCGATACGACGTCGGCGACCGCATGCCGCTGCCCCGTGGCTGCCTGACGCCGTACTCCGGTGGACCACCGGGAACGGTTCGGCGCGGACCAGCCGCACGGTCGCCGGCAGAGATCAGGCCGCCGCGGCCCGGTCTTCCAGGCCGGCGGAAGAGCGAACACCCCTTGCAGACCGTTGGACGCCTTTCGCGGCCGGACGCCTGGCCCGTGACGGCCAACGGTACTCGGCAGCGCCGCCGCGAACTGCACATTTTAGGCAGTTTTTCCGACCGACGATAGGCCGATTGCCTGCACCCCACGGGCCGGGGTGCGTCCTGACCCTTGCGCAAACCAGTGTTCTGGACATGGTTGCCACGCGGATGGGGCGGTGGCATGACGGCAGCACTCCTCGCCGGACGGTCCGCCGACCCCGCCCGTGCAGATACCGCGGACTTTCTGACACGGGACCGCCACCCCGCGCACGGAAGCCCGAAGCACCGGCGACGTCTTTGTTTCCTGAATGGCCGAAGGTAGCCTTGCGCTGCTACATGCCGAACGGTTTGCCTGTCAAGTGCTCGTACGCTTCGACGTATTTCTGGCGTGTCTTAGTGACGATGTCCGCTGGCAGTTCCGGGGGCGGGCTGTTCTTGTCCCATCCACTGGCGGTGAGCCAATCGCGGACGAATTGCTTGTCGTACGACGGCTGACCTCGCCCCGGCGCATATTGGTCCGCGGGCCAGAAACGGGAACTGTCGGGCGTGAGCACTTCATCCACCAGGAGCAGTTCACCGCCACACACGCCAAACTCAAACTTCGTATCGGCAATCAATATGCCCCGCTGACGCGCGTATTTCGCACCGCGGTTATAGAGTTCAAGGCTTTGGGTCCGCAGCGCTTCGGCACGGCTTTGTCCAACCAGCTGCACCATCTGGTCAAACGATATGTTCTCATCGTGCTCACCCGCAGCCGCTTTGGTAGCGGGTGTGAATATCGGTTCCGGCAAACGGTCGCATTCCTTGAGCCCGCTCGGCAGCGCGAGACCACATACGGCGCCGCTCTGCTGGTATTCCTGCCAGGCTGACCCGGCCAGGTAACCGCGGACCACGCATTCCACCGGCACGACATCGCATTTGCGGACGAGCATCGCACGGCCGTTGAGCGTCTCCCGTTCCACGCATTCCGGCAGGTCCGCGCTGGACAGATCGGATGCGAGCACGTGATGGGGAACGTTTAGGTAGTCGAACCAGAAAGTGCTGATCTGCGTCAGCAAGATGCCTTTGCCGGGGATGCCGCTTGGCAATACCCAGTCGAAGGCGCTGATGCGATCCGTCGCAACCAGTAGCAATCGATCTCCCAGATCGTAGATGTCCCGTACTTTCCCACGTCTGACGGGAAGGTGATCAAACGATGTGTCGAGGACCACGGCACGGGTCATCGGCAAACTCCTTTCTGCACGTAGCACACAAACGGACAGTCCGAACAATCATTGTTGGCCGGGCGACACAGCGCTGGCGCAGTGCTTGTCGACGGCGGCATGCGCGCGACGCTGCGCTGCAACGCACGACTGGCATCGAATACGACTATATCAGTTGCGGAGCGGATCGAATAGCATGGGGCTGCTGGCGGTTGAGGGGCGGCGGCCGCAGCAGTAGACTCCCGAAGGGGCCGGGCAGGGATGCCGGGCGGCGAAGCGGGGTGTTCGCGTTGGGGACATGCTCCCGGGGAATTTCTACAGTGGCCATCCGCCGGGGCGCGCGGACGGCGGTGACGGGCAACTGGCATGGGACAGATGCGTTTGTACGTCGGCGATCGGTCGATGCTCGATGACGCGCGGCTCGCGCTGATGTACGTGGCAGGCTTTGAAGAAGTACCCTGGCCCACCGACGCGCAGTGGGACGATGATGACATCGTGCTGACTCGGTCGGTGGGGGATTCGGGGAGCGTCTATTGCCCGTGGCCGGTCGGCGGACGCGCATTACAGATGCTGTCTACCGGCTGCTTGATGGAGCGCGAGAGGCCGTACATATTGACCGTGGAACTGGCCCGCGGCACCCTTCATCGAATACGCAGCCAGGTGGCGGCTTGCGTCGCGAGCGGGTGTGACGTGCCCGACGACGTGGCATCGGCCGTGACCGACGCCATGCGTCGGCTGGGACGCGCGGTCGCCTTGCAGCATCAGCCGGACACGGCATCGACGGCGGCTCATGAGGCGGTGGACTTGGCCGTCGACATCGACGCCCGGCTCAGCCGGCACGTGGCCCGCAGTGCCCTGGACGGACGTCAAGAGAACCAGGCCCGGCTCAACACGTTGCTGGGAGTCCACCTGGGGTCGGTGCCGCTGGACGCGTCGACAGCCGCCCAGGTCGCCGGCGCGTTCAACTCAGCGGTCGTGCCCTTGGGATGGCGCGAACTTGAGGTCCGCGAAGGACAACACGACTGGAGTCTGGCGGACCGTCAGATCCACTGGTGTCACACGCTGGGAATGCGGATTTGCGCGGGTCCGCTGCTGCAACTGGACGGCACTGGAATGCCCGACTGGCTCGTGTTGTGGTCGGGTGATTTTGCCCGGCTGTTGTCGCTGGTCATGGATCACGTGCGGGACGTCGTCGCACGCTATCGCGGCCGCGTGCACGTGTGGCATGTGGTATCGCGCGTCAATGCAACGTCCCTGCTTGATTTGACGCTCCAGCAGCGGGCCGAGGTGGTTTGGCGGGCCGTGGAAATGGTACGGCGTTTGGACGGAAAGACTCCGATCACGGTGAGTTTCGATCAACCGTGGGGCGAGTACATGACGCGCACGCAAGTCGAAGCGTCGCCCATTCATTTGGCGGACGCGCTGCTCCGCGCCCCGCTGGGGATCAACGGCATCGGGCTGGAATGTAATGTGGGTTACTTTCCCGGGGGCACGCTTCCCCGCAGTGAGCTGGCGTTCGGCCGCCAGCTCGAGCGTTGGAGCGTGCTGGGAAAACCGCTTCTGGTTATGCTGACTCATCCCGGCGGCTGCGGCGGACCCGACGATCCCGTGCCGGCCACCACCACGGTCCGCAGGGCCTGGATGTCGCCACCCGACAAGGCGGCTGGCGTCGAAGCGCAGCGGCAATGGGTAGAACGCTACGTGCCGCTCGCCCTGGCAGCGCCCAGCGTGCAGGCCATTATCTGGAACCAGCTCCGCGACACGGACAAGCCCGAGTTCTTGACCAGCGGGCTGATTGACGAGCACGGCAAGAGCAAGCCCGCGTTGGGTTGCCTGCGACGCATCCGTCAGGAATATCTTCTTTAACGCGGTGCACGCACGACGTGGTGCGCCCTAAGCGCGGACCCGGCCAAAACAGGCCAGGCACATATCGTCGGACTGCGGGTGCCCACCCACAAAATGCCGCACGTCGTGGAGGATATGCTGACCCATTTCCACGACCGGCAATTCGGCGCCGCCGATGCACCGCGCAAGTCGGCCGATTGTATACAGGTGTCCCCCGCTGTTCATGGCTTCGCTAATGCCGTCGGTAAACAGTGTGACGCTTTCACCCGACTCCAGACACACCGCGGCCGACTCGTAAGAAAAATCGTCTGAAACCCCGAGCGGCAACCCGGCCTGTTCTTCCGCTACGGCCGTGACGTCACCGTTGCCGCGGCGCACCAGAGGCGCCATATGGCCAGCGTTGACAATCGTGAGCTGATTTCCCGCTGGCTCGAGGACGGCGGCCACGAATGTCACGAATCGGTCTTCCCAATTGCTGCGGGAGAACGTCTGATTGATCTGACCTACCGCGGCGGCCGGGTCGGGCTCCATGGCAAACCAGTAGCGGACGTCGCCCGACAGCTTTGCCATCAGCAGGGCAGCCGCTACCCCCTTGCCGGAAACATCCGCCACCACGACGGCCAGCCGCCCATCGGCCAGCGGGATGTAATCGTAGTAATCGCCCCCGACCTGGTACGCGGCATCGTAGAAGTGAAAGAAGTGGTAACCGGGCATTTCCGGCGTCGTGGCCGGTATCAGACCCTGCTGCACTTGATGCGCCAGCCGCAGATCCCGTTCTAACGCCTTCTGACGAATGGCCTGCTCGTGCAGTTGCGCATTTTCAACGGCGACCGCTGCCTGTGAAGCGACGCTGGCCAACACCTGCAAGTCGTCCTGATCAAAACGGCTCCGCTGATCGAGCGTATCGATCTGGATGACCCCCAGCGCGTTGCCGTCGCTGTCGATCAACGGCGCGCACATCATCGACCGAATCTGAAAATCCGCGATGCTTTGTGCCATCTCAAACCGCGCGTCGCTGGCCGCGTCAGCCGACAGGATGGCTTCCCGCCGATCCATGACTTCGTGGACCACGGTGCGGCTGATGCGCGCGGCCTGCTCGTCGTCCTCGCGCCGGTATTTGACAGCCTTGGGCACGAGCTGCGTCCCCTGGGGGACTTTCAGAATGACAAATCCGCGGTCTGCCTGCAGGAAGACGTTGAACAGGCTGTCGAGCAGCTTGGAGAGCACTTCTTCCAGAGAAAGAGCCTTGCCCAGGTTTTGCGCAATTTCCAGCATCGCCCGCAGCTTCTCTTCGGGCTTGACCGAATAGAATTGGAAGCTGCGGCTCGAGCTGAGATCGACCTTGGACGTGACCGACGAGCTACTGGAAAGGTGGCCGGGTTCGTCGTCCACGATCGATGGAAGGGGCGATGCGCGGGTGACGGCCGTATCGCCACTGTCTCCCGATGGATCGTCGCCGAAGAAAAACTTGAACGCCAGGTCGCAGATCGTGACCTGATCGCCGTTGGTCAGTGGCTCGCGCTTGCGGATCAGGTTGCCGTTGAGGAACGTCCCATTGCGGCTTCCCATATCTTCCAAGAAGTAATGGTCCGATTCGCGGACGATGGCGGCGTGTTGGCGGCTGACGGCGCCCGCCTCCAGCACGATATCGCATTCGGGGTGCCGTCCGAGTACGGATCGGACCGCGCGAACGGGAAACTGCTGCCCGGGCCGCATCCCCTTGACGACTTCCAGAACCGCCATGACCCGCATTGCCTCGAGATGCGTGGGAATAACTCGAGTCTGGCGCTTATCCAGAGCGAGTTGAGAACCGCCTCGGTCGCACCGCTTGACGCGGACGACCGTCGGGATGCCCGCCACCATCCGAATCGGGTCCGCCACCGTCCCGGCAGCGGTGCTCGCGACGTGGTGACCACGCCAGGTGCAGCTTTGACGATGATTTTAAAGCTGGCTACGTTACGGCGTCAAGCTATCGACCGCGCCCATGGGGCGTGGCTTTGGCTTGCATCGCCAAGCGGGGCGTGTCTGTGCAAAGAGCCGCGCCGGGGCTCGGTTGGTGTTCACCTCAGCCAAACCTTTGCCCCTGTCTCTTCCCCCAGTGCTCCGGCCGACGGATGTATCGGCCCGTCGGTTGTCCCCTCCAGACGGGTCGCAGCGGGTCCGTTGCAGGCGATGCGGGAAACGCTACCACCGCACAGTACGATGGATGTTTTCGTGACCACACGACGGCCCCAAATCGTGTGGAGAATCGACCGGGAAATGGCGCGCTTGAAACAAGAAGTTTACGGGGAGTGAGGAACTGTCGATTGCCGATCTGTATCGAGGCTGATCTGCCGAGCCGAACTGGCGCGGCCGGACCGGTAAGCGGGAGATATAATGGCTCTCACGCGGAATCTCTTTCGGGGCGTCGCATGAGCAGCATCGGCCCCCTGCCCGAATCGAATTTAAGCCAGTAAGATGCAGCTTTTGGGGAATAGTGTAACGGCAGCACGACTGACTCTGGATCAGTTAGTCTAGGTTCGAATCCTAGTTCCCCAGTTCGACTTCCGTGGGGTTTTTAGCACTATCCAGACATGTGAAGTTTTCTTCTGTTGATGAAAGTGTTGATTTTCGACACTCCCAAAGGTCAGAAGCGATGTCGTCGGCGTCGATGTCGACGTAGTAACGCATCGTGGTCGAGATGTCAGCGTGCCGCATGAGTCGCTGTAACACTAGCGATGGAACACGTCTCGCAAGACGCGTTCCGAAAGCTCGCCGCAGGTCATGGGCCGTAGCGTATTTGATACGGCTGCCATCGGCGTCACGGTCGACGACGATGCCTGCCGTGCGGCCTATCTCGGATACGATCTTGCACACGCGTCGCAGGTCGGCATTGCCGCGTGCCGGGCGCTCGGTCAGGTCGAACACGAAACCGTGCCGCTCGTCTTCGGGTGTTTGCAGCACCAGGTCGGCAAATTCCGGCGTCATCGGCAAAACTTCATTCTTGCCGTTCTTCTGGAAGTCCCCGGCGATCCGAATCACTGGATACCTGCCGGCCAGGTCGATGGAGATGCCTGCGTCTGGATCCCAGGACAACGCAAGGGCTTCACCGAGCCGCAGCCCCGACCACCACAGCCCACGCAGGAATCGCTGCCACCGGGAAACGAATTTGTCGCGGACCTTCGGCACCGCCGCGATCATCCGGTCGAATTCTTCCGCCGTGATCGGCCGGCCACGCATCGACTTGCCTTTGCGGCGGGTCGGCAGGTTGACCGTCGGTGCTTGGATCAGCTTTTCCCCTTCCGCCCAGCATAACGCAGCCCGGATATGTCGCAGATAGCATGACACTGTAGCAGGCCGTACGCCGGTGAGTTGTAGCGCCTTCTTAAATCGCCTGATTGCTGCCGGTGTCACGCCGGACAGTCGCTGTGTGTCCGACGTATCGCGTGCTGGGATCGACATCGTCGGTTGGCGGTGCATGGATGGGCACAAGTGACGCTGCAGCCAAGCCAGTTGAGTGGATCAGGAACTGACGGCGATCGCTTGAATACACGGCGTTACCCTTCGCACTGATCGTTGCCCTGGTCGGTGTCGTCGTTGGCCTGCTCGCGTGCCTTTCGCCGGCGGTACTCGTCCGCGTCCATTCCGGTCAGTTGTTTGAACATCGCGTCTGCATGGCGGCGAACAGCCTGTTCTTTGGTTTCTCCAGGCAATCGCATTGGGCGACCGAACGTCGCACGGATCGGCGCGTCGTCCCCTTGCTGGTCATCACCGCAGATATCTTGATCGGAATTCATTCAGTTTCTCCGCGTGCCTTGCGTCGGCGAACTTCGTCCGGATCTTTTCCGGTGAGCTGCCGAAACATCAGGTCCGCCGTTCTCCGGATTGCCTGTTCCCGCGTTTCTCCAGGTAATTGCGTGGGTCGTACGAACGTTGCACGGATAGGCTTCGTGTCTTTCGGACCCTGACCATTGGACGACGGCTCGTGATTCTCGGTCATGGCATCACCACACGAGTCGGTTGATTTGGCTACATAAACGTCTCTTCGACGTACCGCATTTGCTCTTCGATGAGCCGTGGACCCCAATCATCCGAACCGGGCTCTTTCGGTGTAGGATTTTTGGGTTTCGTCCGACGTTCCTTGATTGATCCGGCGGATGTCCGTTTCTTTTTGGGGCCTGTATCCCCCTGACACTCGTCGCGTGGCGAAGGTTCAGCATTCATTGTGTTCAAGCTCTCCCATTTTCACGGCCAAGTCCCGAACAAAATGGACGTAATCGATTTTGTATTTTTCCATAGCTAAGTTAGCCATTCGATCGTCGCCGGCCACGTGGTAGATTTCGCGACCGAGCATCAACAGCCGGGCAGAGTACACCACCAACCGCGTCGACGTTTGGAGTCTACTGTCGCTAATCTCTTCTGCCTGCCGCGTCAGCTCATCCATCACCACCGACAGTGCCTGCGTCTCGTCGGTCACTTTTCCGTCACGGTTGCAGCGTTCAAGGAACTCGACGACCACTTTGCCCATCTCGTCCATGATGCTCCGTGCCGCGTCGGTGTCTTGTTCCAGTTGTCGCTCTTCCGGGCTCGGCTCCCGGATCAATTTGGCTTCGCAAATCATTTCCTTATCTCTCGCTCGCTGGTTGGTTTATTAAACGCACATCATCCGTGCGGCTTTGCCAGGCCCCTTTGTGCTATCTGCACGGATCCGATAAGATCCACGTGGCAGGGCATTCCAGTCCTTTTTACAGGGGGGCGGGACGATGGGCGGTCGTTCTTCTGCGCTTGGGTGTGTCGTTTTCATCTGCGTGACACCGGTGGTCTCTCTAGGGCGCATTGTGACATTCGACCCCAGCATCCACAACGCGTCTTCGCGGGCTACCGTCTCCGCCCGTGTTGTTGTAGGGACTTCCGTGTTGGGCGGCGTCGTCGAACAGCCATTCACATCGATCGTGCATGTCAACACGAGCACCGGCGGGATCAAATTTGACGACTTCCGCACGATCCCCACAACGTCAATTGGCGGTGGCATCCAGACCGAAACGTGCGACATATTCGGCAATTGTGACCGGCCCATCACAGCCTGGCTCAATGGTGACATTGTGATCCCGGAAGTCACCGGATCGACCGAATGGCTATCGACTTCCCCGCCGATCGGCAGGATCTCGATGCCGGCGTCTGGTTTCCCAGCGGAGATATCCGGCACGCTGAACTGGCTGACCCGCAAGGATGACGTGGTGTTCGGCTCTGGTTCTTTCCCTGTCACCTTCTAACTCACCGGCGACCCGTTCTACGATCTGCGCGTAGGTGGCTTTCTGGATTCGGCTATCAGCCTTAGCAAGGCAACGGGAGCCGACAGCAGGGTCACGTACGTGGCTGTCGCTCCGCCGACGATCCAGATCCCGAACGGTGCAGGCGGCATGGTGGATCTTACGCCACGAGAGATCCAGCTCCGGATGGAGCGTTACCGCGTCGTCAACCAGTTCGTGCCTGAGCCGTCATCGTGGGTGCTTCTGGCCACCGCCACTGCCTGCGTTGCCGTAATTGCCAAGATTGTGTGCCCGAAGGACGGCGACGTGTTGTGCATAGTGGAGATCGGAGAAGCAAAGAGATAGAGCAGTGAAGATTCCGGAGTATCGCTCAGTGCCGCAGTTACTACGTCAGGATCGCCATCCCCCCCCCGTACGACCATTCTATCCGGAGATCCGCAAAAAACTTGACGAAGCATTCAATCCAGGTAGACTGAATTGAGGGCTTCTCGGTTCTCACGTGTCGCATTGCGCAGCTAATGCTATTTCACTTTGCGGCCCAAATCGCCAGTTAGCTTGCGATCCAACTCTGGCGGTTACATCTCGCCGCAAGTCAATTGCCGATTTGTCGGTTTGCACGCCTTTCGTGTATACCCATCGCAAGTCAATAGACGGGGAGTATAGATATGCGCATCCAAATCACGTCCCTCATCATCCTTTGTGCGCTCGTTGCCCCTTCCGCAGCGACAAACATCTGGCTGTCTGCCTCGGACACAAGTTCCGCACCACCGGCCGATATCAGCCAGATTCCGAGATTTCGTTCGTCGGGAACTGCGTACGTTTGGGCACAAGTCGATCCGGAAAAGACTTTGTCAAACTGGGAGTTGAGCATCCACACCAGTGCCCCCGGCGTGATCAACTTCACGGGAGTCGAGATACCCAACCCGAAACTCGGAGAGAGAACAGATCCACCGCCACCTAAGGACATTCGTCGTTACGAATTCGTACACGAGCCGCTACCCGACCAAGAGGACCAAGCGATCTTTCATTTCCAGGCGTTCAAGATTGCCGGAATGGAAACACTCGCCGTGGGGCTTGGACCTTTGACGACCGATGTAGATCCGTT
>CAZNKT010000094.1:0-23260 GCA_964573605.1 uncultured Pirellulales bacterium | reverse complement strand
ATTGACCATGTCCAGCGCGCCGACGCTAAGCACGTAGGGAACCGCCTTTCGCACAATCGTTTCGATGCGTGTCGGCCCGGCGGGAAACACTCCGCCCACGACTTCGTCAGCCACTTCCGTTGTCGTTATATCCATCACACCCCGGATCAGATCCGCATCGACGAGCTTCTCCATGGCCCGCCCGCCGGTACCGGTCGCGTGGAAGACGAGACATTCAAAATCTTTTTTCGTGAGGATGTCGCGGACTTTGTCCACACAGGGCGTCGTGACGCCGAACATGGTCATGCCCAGGGTCGGCCGGTCGCTGTGTCGGCGGACCGCATGGCGAACCATGCCCGCCATCGCATGCGCGGCGTTGGCCAGGACCACCTCCGACACGGCGTTCAGTCCGGCCACGTCCACCACCGAATACATCATCGTAATATCGCTGGACGCCACGTAGGGAGCGGTATTGCCGCTGGCGACGGTCGATACCATGAGCTTGGGCAGGCCGATCGGCAAGGCCCGCATGGCCTGGGTCACGATCGCGGTGCCGCCACTGCCGCCAATCCCCAGCACGCCGGCCACCCGACCTGCCGCGTGTTCCCGGAGCAGCAACGTTTCCAACGCCGCGCCCATGGCCGAGACAGCTTTTCCGCGATCGGACTGCTCGAAAATGCTCCGCGTCCCCTGATGGCCGGAAGAATCTTCCGCAACCTGCCGTCGGTCGATATCCGGTCGTGCCGCGGGAGGCCCCTGGAGACCCACGTCCACGACCGCAACCGGCACGGCGATGGCACGCAGGCATTCGGCCACGTAGGCAATTTCCACCCCCTTGGTGTCCATCGTAGCAACGGCGTAAACGGAACCAGTCATCGCATCCAGCAATTGGAATGAACTAACGCCGGCTTCAAAACCCGATTTCGCTGTGACATTTCCCGGCCGTAAAGCGATGACAGGACGGTTCGAAACCGGTTCTCGAAGAAATACCGTGCCCCATTAGATGCCATTCCCCGGACGAACTCAATAAGACGCACCGGCAATCACTCGTGCTGTGGGCACGGACCATCGCGAGGCAACTTCGCAGCGGTAAGGTGCGACCTCCCCGGGATGCACGGCGCCGATAGATACGATAGACTGCACGCGGAGCCGGCATCCGATGGATGGGGCGCGGGCTGCCGGACACATCAAGAGCCCTCCACCTTCAAACGTACGCCAAGCGCCGCGTTGGGAGATCGCAGATGCCCGAGCCGACCCGGCGTTTTGTCACTTCCGGCGATGCCATTGTGGAGCAATTGCCGTGGGGACCGCACGAATGGATCAGCCGGCCCGACATCGTGGCGGCAAAGCACCTGTTGCTGGTGCGAGTCCGGATGCCGGCCGGCCAAGCCCATGCATTTCACCGCCACCCGCACATGGAGGAAATTGTCTATGTCGAGCAAGGCATGGCGGAACAGTGGGTCGACCACGATGCTCGAATGCTGGGTCCCGGCGAGGCGGCACATATCCCGGTCAACACGGTTCACGGCACGTACAATGCGGGTCCGTCGACGCTCGTGTTTCTGGCCATCCTCTCGCCGGCCGATGCCGAGGGACCTGCTCTGATAGACATGAGCCAGGAGGCCCCCTGGAACACGCTCCGACGATCCCGCAGCGGCCCGGACGTGGAGGAGTGCGCTTCCGGCTAGCGGGCGTTCAGTGCCTGTGTCGCGTTCAACACCCGTCTCCGCCGGTGGAATTGCCTGGCCCAGTCGCCTGGTTGTTCCTTACCGGACAGAGCCCGGCGGTCGACGCGCGCCGGTCGAGTGTACCGTCACGCCGTGCGTTACAAGAGCGTTAGTGGGTTCCGCCGATTCTCAAGTGGCAGCTTGACGGGGCCACCCAATCGATGGGATTCGAAGACGGCGGCGATCATCTCCACGGCACCGCGTGCTTCGTACATGCTGCTCTTGGGAAGCCGCTGCTGGTCGATCGCTTCCAGCAGATCCAACACCGCCAGCCGATGTCGATCGAAGTATCTGGAGTCGGTCAGGGTTTCCTCCTTTTGGAACCCCTGGGATGAAATGTTCTCCCAGGATTTACCGCTCCGCGCGGGCGACCAACTCCGATCCCGAAGACATTTCACGCTGGGCATCGTGCCCTCCATAAGCTCCACGATTCCATGAGAGCAGTAAACCTGCAGGCCGAACCGAGTGGGGTTGGCAGCGACTCCGCGTACCGATGCAAAATAAGCCCGTGAACCATCCGGGCAGCCGTAGGTCGCATGCACGGCATCGCCCGCCAGCGGGCCGATTCCTTCGGGGCCGTCGGTCACGTCTTCGCGGGTCACGGCGTGTCCATCCTGCTCGACTGTGGCAAAACACCACGCAGGTTGGCCGGCCAGCGCACGTATCATGTCCATCACATGCGTGCCCAGTACCCATAGATCTTCCCCTCCCCCGCGGCGATCCTCCTTGCCGCGTCCCCGATACTCGAGCACTTTCCCAAATCTTCCTGCTTCGATGAGACGCCGCACTCGGTCGAGTTTGGGGCTGTATCGCGTCCAGTGTGCAATCGCCAACTTGGAATGCGTCCGTTCGCAGGCGGCAATAATCTGGTCGGCTTCTTCCAGATTTCGACAAAAAGGTTTCTCCATATAGATGTGAATCCCCCGCTGGGCCGCCGCCACGGCCATCTCACGTCGCTGATCGATCCATCGCGGGCAGATCGTGGCAATATCGGGACGCACTTCGTCCAGCATCGTGCGGTAGTCCCGATATTTGCGCTGGACGTTCAACTTGTCGGCCGTCTTTTCCAGTCCCTGGGGATCGTCGTCACAGACGGCCACAACTTCGGCTTGCTCGACACCATTCCATGCCTCGTCCAAATGATGTCCGTAGTCTCCGCGTCCCGTACTGCCGATGATGGCCACGCGATACGTTTCCGCCATGCAATCCCTTTCTTGATCCAGGGTGCCCCATTTGAGGACGTCTCGCGGGTCCCGAAATATTCGGGGTGCCTGCACCGATGTGTCACTACGCATGAGATCTTGCCGGACGGACATTATAACATGCGTCGGCGCGCCGATGCCGCCCGGTTGTCAACGACTGGAACACACGCCAGCGCGCCGCGGCAGCACGTCGGTGCGTGCTCCCAAGGCGGATACGACGGGGGGATCACGCCAGTTCGGCGATCGGCTCCCGGTTCTGCAGCAGATATTGAGGTCGGCCCTGAGGATCCCGGACCGTTAGCCGTTCGACATCGATGCCGAGCCGGCGGTAGATCGTCGCCAGAACTTGCTGGGGATGGATGGGCCGTTCGATGGGTTCCGATGCGGTTCGATCGGTAGCGCCGATGGCCTGACCGCTTGGCATGCCGCCCCCGGCCAGCAGCGCGAAGTTGGCGCGCGGCCAATGATCGCGGCCGGCGCTGGAATTGATTTTGGGCGTCCGCCCGAATTCGCCCCACACGACAACAGAGACATCCTGGTCCAGGCCGCGCTGGTGGAGGTCTTCAATCAAAGCGGAGAGTCCCTGATCCAGCATGGGAATGTCTTCCCTCCCACGCCGGAAGTTTCCGCCGTGCCAATCCCAACGGCTGAAGGCCAGCGTCACGCATCGGACGCCGGCTTCGATCAATCGCCGGGCGATGAGAAACTGATCCAGCAAACGCCACGGGCCGTCGGCAACAAGCTTCTTGTCTCCCTTGCCGTAGCGCTCGCGGAGTTTCGGATCTTCTTTTTCTACGTCCAGGGCTTCGACCAGTTTGGACGATGTCAAGACACGGAACGCCTGATCGGTGTACGTATCAAAGCCATAAATTTGTCCCGCGGCGTCGATTTCCCGTCGGAGTTGGTCGACGGCAAGCAGCAACTGCCTGCGGTCGCCGAGCCGCGTGAGGGAAATGTCCGTATGCAATGTCATGTCGTTCATGCCGGGACCGTCGTCGGGACGGAACGGAGCGAAAGATGGTCCCAGCCACGTCGGTTCACCCGGATTGCCCCAGGGCGCGTGCCGTGTACGCGGCGACAGTCCGACGAAAGGCGGCACGGCGGGATCGACCGATCCCTGAACTTTGGACACGAACGATCCGACGCACGGCCACTTTTTTTGACTGGGTTGGCCGGAAAATACCTGATGCGGTTCGTGGCCGCCTGCGCATCCGGCCAGCGAGCGGATGATGGTAAACTTGTCCATCATGGCCGCCAGGCGAGGCATGTGTTCGCAAACCTGGATTCCCGGCACGTTCGTTGCGATCGGCCGAAATTCGCCGCGGATCTCTGTCGGCGCATGTGGTTTCATGTCGACCATGTCGATGTGAGGCGGGCCGCCCGCCAAAAAAATCATGATCACGCCTTTGTGCGTGATTCCCGACGGGGCGTTCGCATCGCCAGCCAACGCTTCGGCCTGAAGCAGTTGCGGCAGACTCATTCCGCCCAGCGCGAGACCGCCGATCTTGAGAAAATCCCGGCGTCCGATTCCGTCACAAAAGGTTGCCTGCCGTTTGCCGTTCAGCGTGATCATGAAGACGCCCCCATGCGTCGAGGAAGGAAGGACCCGTATTCTACCAAATGGAACCGGAAATCCCCAAGTACCGTCGGCGGCGCAGACTTTCGCCAGGCGCCGTTTTTCTCTAAATTCATTGACTTACGAAAGTTACAGACGGCGGTTGCTGCCGGCTACGGCGCGAGAAGACTGACAGGCTTTTCCGTTATATGCCCATCCTGCAATACGAAATGTCGTTCGATGGCTGATCCGGACACGCTCGGCCGCGACCATTCCGCGCTCGGGACGGCCCTGCGGACCTATTGGGGCTACGGCGATTTCCTGCCCCTTCAAAGGCAAGCCATGCAAGCCGCGATGCGCGATCAGGATTCGGTCGTCGTGCTGCCGACGGGCGGTGGCAAATCGCTCTGTTATCAGGCGCCCGCTCTCTGTCGCGACGGCGTGGCGATTGTCGTATCCCCGTTGATTTCTCTCATGAAGGATCAGGTGCAAGGACTCAGGCAGTGCGGAGTACGCGCCGCGTGTCTGCACAGTATGATGCACGATGCAGAACGGCAGCAGGTGCTCGCCGATCTGCACGCAGGGCATTTGAAGTTGCTCTATGTAGCCCCCGAACGGTTGGTACGGTCGTCGACCCTGCGGATGCTGGCGTCCACGCGCGTCTCGATGGTAGCCGTAGACGAAGCCCATTGCATCAGCGCTTGGGGACACGACTTCCGGCCGGAATATCGAGCCCTCAACGTTTTGAAGGAGGCTCTCAACGGTGTCGCTGTTCATGGGTACACCGCAACAGCTACGGAGCGCGTCCGCCAAGACATTGCCAGTCAGTTGGGGCTGATCAACGCGCAAATTCTCGTCGGTACGTTCGATCGTCCAAATCTAGTGTATCGCGTTTGTCCAAGGGTCGCGCTGTTGGACCAGATTCGCGAAGTGCTGCAACGGCATCGGGGCGAATCGGGAATCATCTACTGCATTTCCCGCAAAGAGGTTGACAGCACATGCGATACACTCACGCAACTCGGATACCGAGCAGCGGCCTACCATGCCGGCCTTCCCGATGATGTTCGGCATCGCCACCAGGACCAGTTCATTAACGATCAGATCGATACGATGGTAGCGACGGTCGCTTTCGGCATGGGCATCGACAAGTCCAACGTGCGTTATGTGATCCATGCGGGAATGCCCAAGTCGCTGGAGCATTACCAACAGGAAAGCGGCCGCGCCGGGCGGGACGGTCTTGAAGCTGAATGCACGCTGTATTATTCTCCGCAGGATTTCATGACATGGCGGCGGATGATCGAGGCTTCGGAGTCCTCGGCCGTGGAGGGCGGGTTGGCGAGCCTGGCTTCGATGGCCGAGTACTGTTCCCAGGTCGACTGCAGGCACCGCCACATCGCGGCTTACTTTGGGCAGTCTCTGAGAACGGATCCTTGTGGTGCCTGCGACGTGTGCCTGGGAGAAATCGAGCTGGTGCATGATCCGTTGATTGTGGGTCAGAAGATTCTATCTTGCGTGGTGCGATTGCAAGAACGATTTGGTGGCGATTATACGGCGTCGGTGCTGTGCGGATCGCGCGACCATCGCATTCTGCACCGAGGGCACGATCGCTTGAGCACGTGGGGCATTCTGGGCCAAGAAACCAAGCGTGCGGTTCGCGATTGGATCGAACAACTGGTGAGCCAGCGATACCTCGCCAAAACGGGTGACTACAACGTACTGAAAGTAACGGATGCCGGCTGGAAGCTGCTGCGCGGCAGCGCCGCCCCGCGGCTCAGCAAACCCGCGCGGCCCGGGCACGCCCGGAGCTCCCGGGAGCGGGACGCCTGGCAAGGGGTGGATCGCGGCCTGTTCGACGCCCTGCGGCAACTGCGGCAGACCCAGGCCGCGGAAAAAGGCAGTCCGGCCTACGTTGTGTTCAGCGACGCATCGCTGCGGGACATGGCCCGGACGCGTCCCTCGACGCTGGCTGCGCTGCACCGAATCAAAGGAGTCGGTCAAAAAAAGCTGGCGGACTTCGGCGAAGAGTTCGTCCGCCGCATCGTCGATTACTGTCACGATCGCCAGTTGGATACGGATGTGTTTGACGATTTCCATCAACGCCACAAACGGCCCCACGATCGGCGTTTGTCCTCCTCGTAACGGCACGTCGCCGTAAGACGCCGCCCGGACCGTCATGGCTGGCCTGCGAAATCGCATCGGCTGGACGGGCCCATGCAATGGTGGATCAGCAAAATCGGCCGGCACGCTCCGGCGTCCGGTTCTCATGGGTTTGCAACCCCACGGCAACCGAAGTCCCCGCAGTCACGGTGTCAGAATCGCGTGCGGTGACCAAGGATTTACTCGCCGTCAAAGCAGCCGCCCGGTACAATGCAGGTATCGGATAAGGGTCTATCGATCGCGGTCTGACTCCTCGACGTCGATGCTATGGAAGCTCCTGAATCCCTGAGCATTGCCGATTTGAAGCGCCAGCTCGAAGACCTGTGGCAGCTCGTCGACACGGTGGTTGGCCAGGCCATCGAATGCCTGGTGAAGCGCGACTTGTTGTTGGCCAAGGCGGTCATTGGTGCCGACGAACAAATCGACCAGCAGGAAGTGCGTATCGAAGCGGCCTGCATCCGGCTGCTCGAACGGCAACGCCCCGTTGGAGAGGATTTACGACGCGTCGTGGCCATTCTCAAGATCAACGACGGCCTGGAGCGAGTCGGCGATCTGGCGGAAAACATCGCGGACATTGTCGTGCAAGTCGCCGACTGGGAACGATTCAAACGCGTTGGCGGTTGCGACCAACTGGGGTCCGCAGCGCGGACGATGGTGCAGCGCGCGCTGCGGGCGATGACCAAGGAAGACGTCCGTCTGGCCGAAGAGGTCATCGGCAACGACGCCCATGTGGATCACCTCCAGGCAGGCATCCGGCAACGCATCGAAGAAGAAATAGAACTCTACCCCGAGAATGCGATGCCCCTGTTGAAGCTCGAATATGTCACCCGCCAACTCGAGCGCATCGGCGACCTGGCAACGAACATGGCCGAAGAAGTGATCACGATGGTCGAAGGAAAGATCGTTCGTCACGATCACCGGTTGCTGGAGCGCATCCATCGTCAGGGCGAGGACATGTCGAATTTTCGCCGCATTCTGTAGTGGCGCGATGGAGGCACATCCATACTACGGGCCGGATAGTCCGGATTGTTATGGCCCACCGCCGTCGCCTGGCAGATGCGTTGGAGGCGCATCCTGAGGCGGATGCGCATTTTCCGTTTCGTCCCGCCGTTCGCGCCGTGCGCGGCTGACTTCGCGGATTTCGTCCAGCTCCTTGCCCAGTTGCCAGTCGTCGTAAAGCGTGTGGAGCGACCGCCAGACAAGGTAAATGAAGCCTCCTCCCAACACGACAATGGGGATCAGCACGAGCACGCCGACGAAGAACATCCCCTTCATGGAATAGCCTGCATGGAAAAACAACGTGCCATCGTGCAGTAAGGGATCCGCGGGTCACACCGACACGCGCGGTGACGCGGTTTATCCTATCGCGCTGCCGCTCGATGAGCGACGGGGAAAACGAAAACACCTGTCCGAGCGAGCCGGTGGTCCAGCACGCACGTCTCGGTTTGAAATCCCGGCCGCGACGGCTAAAATTAACTAGGAACGGGGCATTGGTACCAGGGCAGATTTGGTACCGGGGCAGATCCTGTCCGCCGGACAAACTCGCCCGATATTTCGGATTCACCAGGCAAGATGTCGCATGCGCGGTCGCATCACAATTCTTTCGGCGTGCTGTGCGGTTTGTCTGCTGTCGGCGGATTTGGCAGCGGCACAGATGTTCGGGCCACGGCAATTGGGCGGAACGCTCTCGCGGCGGGCCGCGCCCGGACTCAGTTCGGTCGGCACGCTGACTGGTGGTGAGCGATTTGTCCGTGGAAACCGGCGAGTGGGAGACTTCGTCGGCACGGACACGTCGGACCTTGACGTATTCGTTGGAGCCCGGCAAAGCCAAAGAGGGCGGCAAATCCGATCGGCCATCAGCGGATTGCGGGAGGATTCGGGGCCCAACGTCAACCAGCCAATGAGTGCTGCACCCAAAACCTCCATGGGAATCTACCAGCCTCGCATCCGCATCGGCTTCGACTATGTGCCTCGACCGCCGACCGAAGTCGAGTCGGTTCTGTCGCGCCGGCTGACGGACCGCCTGGGAGGGGAGGATGGATCCGGTCCGATCGCGGTCACTCTGGATGGCCGGACGGCCATCCTGCGGGGTGAGGTCGTTTCGCAAAGGGACGCCGTGTTGGCCGAGGCCATTGCGCGGATGGAGCCGGGCGTCTCGGACGTCCGTAATGACCTGACGCTGGTTCCGACTGCCTCACAGTCGGATCCTCCGGCGCCTGGGATTCCTCCGCCCCTGTCGACTCCTTAGCCGTGCGCATCGCGCCGGCGGTATCACTGCTTGTCGCGCGAGCGGAGGGCGGCGGGCCGAGTATCGGCGCGCTGGGCCCCGCGTCATCGTATGTCGACCCCTGGGGGACCTCCCGGTTGGCTACGCGGGCCGGTCCCGCAACGAAGTTCTTGGGCACCGTGATGGTCGTTGTTTCGAGAGGCGATTGCTTCGTTTCCGGAGGCGCTGGGGTTTCGAACGACACCGGTTGCTCCGGGTGTTGCTGCGTCGTGTTCCCTAGCTGCACTTCAGCCTCCAGCCCGGGGAGGATGAGACGAGTGGGATCGGACAGGATGACGCGCCCCGACTGGTCTTCAAATCGTGTGATCAAGCTGATCGTGCGCGGCTCGCCACCCACCGAGTCCCACGGGATCCAGAAGCTGTACGAGGCTCCCAGAACGGATTGGCTCTGATGACTAGGCAGGTGCTCCGGCAGAAACACAAACTTTTTTGTCGGAGCGCGGCCGGCCGCCTGTTGTTCCGTATCGTCGAAGGCGTAGACGGTAAGCGTGCCCTCGACCGTCAGCGAATCTTGCTGATCCTCGCCGTAGAACACGATGCGACCGCCAAAGCCGCGGACTCCCGGCTGGGCCGGCTGGTTCATCACCGTGTTGGTCCAGACAGCCGTCATGCGCGTCGGAATGGGGGGCTTTTCCTCTTCTTTCTGCCATGGCAGACGGTTCTTGAAGTCGATTTTCGCGCATCCAACGATCAAGGTGATCAGCAGCACGATGGCCACACGCGCGGCGGAAATCTGCCGGCGCGTCCTCGCTGCCAGGGCGGCAGCATGGCGTGTAGACACGTCGCCCGTCCGTCGCGCGTCGCCGTTGGGGACACCGTCAGAAGCATATCGTATGGCACGCGCACCGCGCCGCGTTGGATTACCCACGTTGCGGTTCTCGCTGCTTGGCGTTGCCATTGTGCTCATCCTGGCCGGAACGCTCCCACAACGGTTTCGCAAAGAGCAGGCGGCCCACGTTGGAAAAGATGCGCGGCTCGTTCGCTTGGTCGCCGTCGACCGGCGGCAGACGCTCCACCGATTCGCTGGCCGGCGGTTTGTCCGCCTGGAAACGTGGAATCAGGAACGTTGGAAACGAAGACGGTCGAGCGTGGTCGGTCTGTCCGCCCGGCGCGACGGCCGGGCCGCTGTCTTGCGTCTCGAACGCGGTCGGCTCGACGGGCAGCGGTGGCGGTTCGGCGGCCGGGCCCCAAGGGGTTCCCATGTGGGGCGGCACGACCAGTTCGCCATCCGGGGCAGGCGCTCCGGGAACCATCCCCCGCGGATTGAAGTCAGGATAGATCACCGGGGTTCTGGCACGGCAATAGGGGCAGTCGTCATCATGACAGAGCCCGCCTTCGCCATGAACTTCTTGCACATCACCCAGGGTCCAGGACATCCGGGATTCCTCCACGTGCCGCAGCCGGTCGGCTTCTTCGGGACTGCGAATCACGTGCGGCGTCATGATGATAAGCAGTTCGTCGCGCCGCTGATCCTCGGCATCATAACGAAACAAATCCCCCAGAACCGGGATATTGCTTAAATAAGGCACGCGTCTGGAGATCACAATGGTACTCTTGGTAATCAGCCCGCCCAGAATGATCGTTTCGCCGCTCATTGCGCTGACCGTCGTCTGGGCCGTGGTCGTATTGATCGGAGGCGACCGAAGGACTTCGCCGGTTGCTGAGAAGGAGATTGGGATCCCTTCCGATTCGCGGGCCAGCTCCGATCGCTCGGCATCGATTTCCATGACCACCATTCCCGTGGGGCTGATGCGGGGTGTCACCCCCAGGATCAGTCCCACGTTTTCCAACGTGACCGAATTGACCTGGCCGACTTCGGTGATGGTCGTACCGGTGACGCGCGGGACACGCTGGCCCACCTGGATGAACGCCGGTTGATTATCGAGTGACATGACCTGCGGGCGGGCCAGGACCTCCAGGCGCCGGCAGGCCTGCAACGCGCGGACCAGCACGCTGACACTCTCGCTGCTGGCCGACAGCACGAGCCCGCCGAAACCCAACTCGTTGTTGATCCGCCCCACATCGAAGACGGAGACAGCCTGGCCGCCTACGCGGTTGGATGTGTCCAAGCTGCGGTCGCTGCCGCTGTTGCCCAGCGGCTGGGTTGTGAAGTTGAAACCGGGGGTCAGATTGGCCGCCTGGATGATCTGCTCGGTAGCCGTGATGATTCCTTGGTCGGTCGACTGTTGCCCCGTATTGGTGATTGTGAAGATGTCCTCCAACAAGCTGCGATCGAAGAGCAGGGAATCCTGGATCCCGAGTTCCACGCCGAACTCGTCGGTGTTCTGCAGATCGACCGAAGCGATCAACACCTGGATCATGACCTGTGGCGGCTCCGCGTCCAGCTGTTCGACCAGGTCGATAATGTCCTGGTAAAAGCGCGGTGTGGCGCTGATGATGATGGAATTGCTGACAATTTCCGGTACCACGACGACTTCCCGTTCGATTCGCTGGAATGGGCTGACCGTTCCCGGCTCCGCCGTTTCCACCTGCCGTTTGCTGCGAAGAAATTCGTTGATCGCCGTGGCCACGTCCAGCGCGGGTGCGTTCTTGAGACGGTAGACAGTGGTCTCCCGGTTGCGGACCTCCCGCTCGTCCAAGCGCAGCAGCAGCGCCTCGATGATTTCCAGGTCGCCGGCGGCCCCGGTGGCAATGATGCTGTTGGTACGCTCGTCGACCGACAAACGCAGCGGCGCCAGCGACGTTTCGCCTTCAGCGCCTGCCAATTGGGGACTTGCGGCCGTGCCGGTCTTTTCCGGCAGCAGCGAGCGGAGCATCTGCACCATCTCGGAAGCGTCTCCGTTGGTGATGCGGAACACTTTTATCTGGGCCACGGAAGCGGGTGAGGCGTCGAGCCGTTGGATGAGGCCGGTGATCAACGGCATACTGGCGGCCGGGCCGGTCACGATTAACGAATTCTTGGGAATGTCCGGAGTGATCTGGACGTCGGACAACACGCCCGATTTCAGTATCCGTTCCCCATTGGCGTCCATGGTCATCAGTTCCAACACGGCGCTCTTGCCCGCCCCTTGCGCCGCCCCCGCCGTGTTCGCCTGAATGGCATTTTGCAACGTTTGCGCCAGGTCGGCAGCGAGCGAATTCTTCAGTTCGAAGACCTTGACCTGATTGACCGCCGCACTGCCCGGAATGTCCAGCCGCTCCAGCAGCAGATCGACCTCGGCCAGATCCCGGGGCGCGGCGTGGACCACCAACGAATTCGTCCGCGCATCGGCGGTGACCTGCACCGTCGTTTCCTGCCCGGAACGTCCCGACAAGAATTGCGTGACCGCCGTGCTCGCCTGCTGCACTGGCATGTTGCGCAAACGATAGACCTTCATCTGAGTCCGCGCCGCGACGGGTCGGTCGAGCTTGCGGATCAGCTCCTTGGCCGCGGCCAGGGCTTCCCCCCATCCAATCAGCAACAGGGCGTTCGGCTTGATAAGCGGGGTGATGCTGACCCGTCCCTGGCGGCCCGTGAACAGATCCGTTTCGATCTCGGTGATCAGCCGGTCGATGATCCCGCCGTTGGCATGCCGCAGTTGGTACACTTCAATCAACGGCTGGTTCTCTTCGCTGATCCTTTCGATTTCTTCAATAATCTGCAGCATTTTTTCCACATCTTGGATGCCGCCCCGCAAAATGACCACGTCCAGGTCGGGCAACGTTTCAATTTCTACGTCGCTGCCGAACGCCGGCACCGAGCGCTCGTTTTGCTCAGGCTCTTCTGCCGGTGGCTCGCCGTTCGCGTCCTGGTCGGGCGAAGCTTGGCCCTCCGATGATTCCTGGAACAGATAGTTGACCAGCGCTGTCTTGTGCTCCAAACTCGGCCGCCCGCTGTCAGGGTGGCGTGTGTGCACCGCATCTTTGTCCCGCAGATCGTTGTCCTCGCCCTGCGACGGATCCGGTGCGAGCCGGACGGGGGCTTGTTCCTGGCGCAAGGCTCGAGCTGCTTCGATCACCTTGACCGGATCGGCGCGCTTCAGTGGAACGATGCGCAATGTTCTTCCAGGTTTTTGCGAGACGTCGTCCAGCGCCTCCAATAATTGAACTCCCTGCCGAACGACCTTGGTCGCACCCTCGACAACCGCGCCGCCCGCTTCGTGGTCGAACAGGATACCCACTTCATGCTCGGAAGCCCCTTTCAACGTGTACGACGAGCGGCCGGTTGCGCTGTCCGAACTTTGCCGCGCAGCGCGGCGATGCGTTGCGGAGCTCGGCGGAGGTTCACTGCCCGGCGGCGCCGCTTCGGGCTGCCCCGTATCACGTTGCACGAATCGCGATCCCAACAACTGCCGGAGCAGGAACTCGACTTGCGCGGTACCTGCCTTCCGCAGCGATACAAATCTGCGGGAACGTTCCGGTGCAGCGCGTGGCTGATGCGCAGCGTCGGATTCGGGAGTCGCAGAGGCGCCCAGATGCTGGCCGACCTCCGCGTGGACGCTGGGAGGAGCCAAGACGAGCAGTTGTCGCGTGCCTCTATCCGTGGCGACGGCGACCGTGTCCCAGTTGGCGTAGCGCTGCCGCAATTTCGAAGCCTCGGCCTCGAGTTGCGCGGGCGGCACACGGTACGACCTCAAAACCGGTTTGGACCCTCCTTGCTTCGACGGTCGGTCAAGCGCTTCCAGTAAGCTCCGCGTAATTTCGTGCGCTGCGGCCGGGCCCTGGACCAACAGCCGATTGCGGCGCGCGTCGATGACAATGTCGGCGTCGGTTTCCATCTGGGTGAACAGATGACGCAGCGTCGATCGCACCTGTTCGGCACGCTTGTGTCGCAGCGAGTAGCTGTGGAATTGACCGCCCTCGGCCCGGACGGTCGTCGAAGACCCGACCGCGATCATCCAGACCATGATCACACACGCGGTGAGAACGGATCTCGCCCGCCGGGCCACCGCGCAACGGGCGTGGCAGCAAGACACCACCTCTGGAATTGATCGATCGAACCCAAACATAGTCCGCTTTTTACGGGCGCAGACGATCGCCACAGAAAAGAGGCGGGACTCTATCGAAATGTCATGGCGCATCCAAGAGCATTTGATCGATCTCCGGGCCGTACCGGTGTTCCGTGGCGCTGTCTCACGGGCGGCAAAGCCACGATGCCAGCTCGGACGTTTCAACGCAGCGCATGCGCAAGCAGCATCCATGAGCTAGCAACACCGGGGTGTCGCTGAATAGGGACTAGATCCGGGAGGATCCGGAGTTGCCTCTTGAGACCCGGCGTGCCTCGGTGCCTGTCCCCTTTGCCCAGCTACCAAGGGCTGTCGTACCCGCTGCTTAATATTCCGGCGGCAGCGAACTGGCATGGGCCAGGTTCTCGCCGACTGTCAGCAACCATCGCTCGCCCTCGGACTCGATGATCACGTCCGCATCCACGATTTCGGCGATGGAACCTCGGAATTGACCGATATCGAGCGTCTCGCCCACGCGGAGCTTCAGCATCTGGTCCGTGGAACGCAGTGTAAACCAGGCTTCCAGTTGCCCGTCAACGTCGACCACTGCGGTCAGGTAAGTGTAGTCCGTGGCGTCGGGACCGCTGCCTCCGATGCTGAACAGATCGCGATCCACGATGGGTTGATAGTCAGCCAGCAGGCCCGAAGCGAGCCGGTCGGACTTGCGATTATTCAGCCGATTGGCGCGGTCCGCGCCGGGCAGGGACATCGCTTCGATGGTGATCGACAGATCCAGTTCGTCTGCCTTGGCCGACGGGGTGATATCCAGCTTCTGGATCTGATGCAGATGGTCAGCGCTATAGAACTCGAACAAGAATTCCACCAGTTGTGCCAGAGTGCCACGGCCCTGCACGGAAAAGACCAGCCGGGAGTAATTCCCCTTGCGACTGCCTGGTTCCGACGACCCCACATTCAAGTCCGCCAGTCCAACGCGATTGATCAGTTCTGCCAGCCACTGCTGGTACAGCGCGCGAGCTTCGCTTAAATTGGACGGCAGCGACTGGGCCTCCCACACGGCCAATTCCTTGCCGGCCTCGCGGGCTCGACTCAGTTCCGCGTTCAAAGTGTCGATTTCTTTCAAGCGACGCTCGATGGCGGAACGCCGTGCATTCAGCGGACCTTGCAGCGCATTTTCGAAGACCATGCTGCCCACATACAGCAGCACCATGGCAGCGACAATGGCAGCCAGAATTTTTTCTCGCTTTTTCATGGTCGTGCCTCCCCGCGGCTCCGCTCGAGCCGAGCTGGCGGATAGGCCTGCTGCGCAAACTGAAGCGGAGGTTGGCGAGCGGGGTTGGAGGGTTCGCGACGGCCCACCGGTAAAAACCGCAAATAGTCGCCCTTGTCACGCTGTTCCACGGTGATCGTGGATTCAAATCGCCACGTGTAGTCTTCGTCTTCACCCTGACCTCGCCCACGCGGATTCACGACTTCATGAAATTCGTCGCGCAGATTCCTTTCCATGCGATACACAACCAGTGGATCCCGCACGAGTCCCTGGATGTTGATGACTGTCTGGGCGGTTCTCGCGATGGAACTGCTGAAGCGCATGACAACCATGTCTCGCGCATTGGGCAGCCGCAGTGACAGGTCCCTCAATTCGTCCAGCAGCACCACGTCGCCCTGCTTCCATTGTCGGATGGATTCCACGACTTCCTGCTGCTTGCCGGCCTGCTGAACCAATTCTTCCAACTCTTGCACTCTTTCGCTGAGCTGCTGTTCGCGTTGCTTGAGCCGATCGAATTCGTCCCAGGTCACGTAACCAACCGCTGATGTGATGGCGATTCCCAGCGCCGCCGCGATACCGATCAATCTTCGACGATCGGGAGGTTTGGGTTTCCGTCGCGGGTGCAACAGGTCGATGGCCGGATCGCGGCCCTGCATTTCATCTTTCAGCATTCCCAGCAGCGGAGCGTAGCTGCCGGCATCGTCGATCTCCACGTCCCCGGGAATGTCATATCCATCCAGCGGATTGACGACCTCCGTGGCGATCTCCAGCCGATCGCGGATCGCGTCTGCCAGCACCTGGCTCGCGGCATCGGCTCCTACCACGTACACTTTCGAGACAGCCTGGTCATCCTCTCGGGAGACGCCCACGACGAGTGTGCGGCGGATCTCCGCCAGCAATGCGTTCGTTGCGTCGCCGCTTTCGCCGGTCTGAGGGAGCCGAACCGTCCGCCAAAAGGCGACTCGGTCATCGTCCAATAGAATCAGATCCGCTTCGCCGGCAACGCGGTTGACGATCAGCCTGGCTGTTCCCTCGGCGTCGACTTGAACGGATTGCACGACGACGGAAGCGGTCGCGTAGGGCCGGAGCACAATCCGTTTGGGCACCATTCCGGCGTGCGAGCAGAGCGACCGGATGGACTCCAGACGGTCAGGAGTCAACGCCACGGCCGTCACCGAGCGCCGACACGACGGATCGCCGTCCGCCACGAAATCGATCAGCACATCTTCGGTGACGATATGCGATTCCCGCATGGCTTGGTTATGGACCAGTTCGGGCAATTCCTCGTCCGCAGCCGGCGGCAGCTGAAGGTGCATCAGTTCGATATCGGATCGGCCGATGGCAACCATCGCGTCGACGCGGCTCACCCTGGCTCGACGAATGGCTTCGCGAAGCCAGCGGACCGCCTCGGTTTGTCGATCCGGGCTGTCGCCCTCGGACACTTGCTGTTGCCTGCTACCCAGGCCGAGGATTTGCAGACCGTCGCCCTTCATGACGGCGAGCACGTAGCGGATTTCTTCGTTGTCCCACGAAACCGCCACGGTCGCTTGCGGCCGAAACCATCGGACCGAGCGAAGTTGAGCCATCGTGGGTGTTCGAATCAATGCCGGCGGCATGTTTATTTTTTTCCAAGGACGCACGCGAATTCTCGCAGTCGTCTGCTTACAACGGCCGGTACGTCGCGCCGGCCGGCGCCTTCGTCTCGAGTTTCGCCTGCCAACCGAGCCACTCCGATCCGCTGCGACGCGGAACGGGAAAAGGGGCTGCGCGAGACCTTGTCATGTTCCAGAAAAACGCCGGCCAGGCGTTCCGGGTGCCGGCGCGCGGCGCTCGGGGCTCGCGCCGGCGCCCCCGGGGCGGTCCAATTCCCGGCCCAACAGCTCCAGCGGCAGGGGCGGCCCGAAAAGTCCCAGATCTTTGCGCAGGACCTGCCGCGGTGGGCGTTGCGACGCATCGATGACAAATTCAACATGCGTCGTCGGCCCGGGCTCGTCGAAGAAACCGATCACGTGACCGCGAAATACGCTGCCCTGGGTAGTGATATACGGCATGAGCGGCTTCAGGGTTTCCTTGTCGATCAGTTCTTCGGTCAGCAACCACGCGATCTGGCGGCGCCCTGGATCGTCCCCATCAGGCAACTCGGTTCGCCTGCTGGCGACAATCCGCGCTGCCAGGTCTCTGTCGATGCCGGGCACGGCCCGAAGAACCGATTCCCTGGCCTCGTTGATATTCACCCGTCCCACAATCCTCGAAGCCTCAACCACGGTCATGTGATCCATCAGTCGCGGCAGGTACTGCGGCATCGCCAGCCGATCGGGACGAAACGGACTGTCGATGATTACCGGATCCTGACTGCCTGGGCGTTCCATTTGGATTTTGGCCCCGATCAGGTCCACTATTGATGATACCTCAAATCGGCCGGGGCGCGTTGTCTCGACTTCGATAGAAGTACCTTCCGTCGCCGTCTTGGATCCCTCGTAAGGCCCGTATTGTCGATAGAGGACGACATAATCGGCCCATTCCCGGTCGAACACCTGCAGCAGGCGTTGATGCATTGCGGCCAAGTCGGCGTCATTGATGAAAATCCGAGGCTGCCCGCCCGGTGTTGTATTGCGCTCGGCGCTGTGAAGTGTCAACAGAGACGCCCAGGGCCAAACGGCGGCGTCCGCGCGCGGCGGCGTGGCCGCTGACGAGCCGGTCAGACTTCCCACCGTCGTGCCAAGCTCCCGGTCCGCATCCAATGACTGGGTCCCGAACAGCAATTCTCGCGTCACCCCCTTGACCAGCAGCAATTCTTCCAGTGACTGCGGAGCGCCATTGCGTGGGGCGTAGGGCGGCTCGAGGCTCGCATAATAATCCACCTCAGCGCCCTCCTGACGGGTCTGGTCGTCCGCGTCTATCCAATCCAGCATGGCGTTGGCAACCGGCAGCGTCATGCCGGGTAATTGCATGAGCGCTTCACTCGCCGCTCCCGCGGATGCCTTCTCCCATTCGAGCAGCATGGCCAGATTGAGCCGTGCCGATTCATTTTCCAGCCCGAAACGGACCGCATTCGGATCGTCCTGATCGTGGCGATGCACAAACACGCTGAAGCGGCACACGCTGCGCGCCAGCGGATCCTCCGCAATGGCCACTCCGCGAAACAAGTCGGGATTGTCAACCCATCCTCCGGCCATGGACCACGCGCCCCTCGGTTGAGACAGAAGTGCTCTGACGGCATGCTCACCCGACAGCGCCGCGTAATGCGCTTGCAGCTCCTCCCCGCGGATGCTGACCGCTTTTTGCTCCAGAAACATCCACTCGGCGAAACTGAAGCCCGCCAGACCGACCATCGTTACGACAATCAGCACGACGACCAGAATCATTCCTTGACGGTCCTTCATCGTGCATCCTCCGGTTGGCGAGGCAGCGTAACGCTGTCACTGCCCGATTCGGAAGCGGGACGCGACCGCGGATCGGGTTTCCGGGCCGCCGGAAGATACACGACCGTACGGAAGAAGCTGGCTTCGTCGTACGCTTCCGCGGCGTCCTCCCCCGCCGCCTCCGTCTCCGCAAGTCCAGTCAGCGGCTCGTGGTCCTTCTCGTCCATGGTCACGCGCATGCGGAGTTCGACGGCTTGCGGCAGACCCCCCATCGACTGGCTGTCCCACCAACCCGACCATCGGGTCCCGTCGAAATAGCGAAATTCCAGCTCGACGACTTCCGGAACGACGTCGGTCTCCCGCGACCCGTCTCCGGGCTCGTCGCCGTAGCCGGAGTCGTCTTCCGCCGACGAGAGGTACGGGTCGACCGTTTCCGACGCGGCGCGGTCGGCCGGCTGCCGCGGTGGGGCCGAGGCGCCGAGGTCCGATGCGAGTTGCCCTCGTGTCTCCCAATGCCACGCCTGTCGGATGAGCCCGGCGTGTTCCAGTACTGCGGAACCGCGGTTTTCGCGCGGCGGTTCAAATCGGTAGGTTACGCGGAACATCTCCGGCACGCGGGACCTGACCTCACGGCTCTGCTCACCGCTCCGACGAACATTGCCGGCGGTGCTCTCCGGCGATCGAATCAACATCGGCACGGCGCGGAGGACGTCGAATTGCAGCGTTTCCGGCGTGCCGATCAGTCCGAATCCGCCCTGTGAGGCCGTGGTAAAATCCGCAGCGGTGTCGGCAATTGAGCCGGCGAGAAAAGGGCGCGAGGAACTGTCGCTTGCAGCGGAACCCGCCGTAGGACGTTCCTGCGGCTCGACGGGACCATCCGCACTGCCTTCCGCGGCGATCTGCGCTGCGCGGTCCACGCTCGGCTCCGCCGCAGTGGATGCGGCGGGCATGGACGGCAGCGCGCTTTCCAGGTCTTCGGAAAACAGTTGGACCAACGATCGAACCAGTTGGGCGCGTGTTACCTGCACGGGGTCTTCGGAAAACAGCCGCACCTGCACGCTGAGCAAGGCCCAGAGCGCGCCAAGCATCACCGCAGAGAGTCCCATTGCGAGCAGCACTTCCAGCAGAGTGAACCCGTCGACCGGCTGCGATTTCCAACTGGTAATCAGAACGGCCACCCATCGCCGTCCGCGATGCGGCGGTTGGCGTCGCCCACGGAGCGCGTTGTGTTTCGATGCAGGCAATGTCCGACGCATCAGTTCGCACTCTCCACCGCCGGCGCTGATGGGGCAACCTCCAAGGGAGGATTCAGCGTACCACGATCCGGCTGCGTTGCACCGTCCATCCAGGCCATCAGGCGGACGCTGGGTTCCGATTTTTTACCGCGAGTTTCCCGCGCCGCGGTCACGCGCAGGGCGCGCATGTTCGGTAAGGATGCCGGCAGTATCTCTACCGAGACGACCCATCCCGGGTATTCTTCCAACGGCACCCTCTGCTCGGACTCGACGGGGACGGCCCCCGCCAGGATTTCGTTGAGTTTTGTCTGACAAATCATTTGCGCCGTATTCATTTCGAGCGCCTTGGCCGCGCTGCGGCTGCCAAGGGTGGACAGTTCGGCCAGGATGAAAACGGACCCCAGCAGAATCGCGCTGGCCAACAGCACTTCCAGCAACGAAAACCCGCCCCGTCGGCAGCTACTCATCGTCGCACCTCGCGCCGTACGACGGGCCCCAACGTGGCGGTGCCCGTAAGACCTCGAAGCCGAACATCAATCCAGGCACCCCGCTGATTCATGACACGCAAACGTGCGTTGTTGGCTCTTCCGTTGGGGTAAAAAACCACGGAACGCGATGACGACGCATCCACGCCGGCGCCCGTCGCGATGGCCATTGGTGATGCATCGCCCGTCGTACCGGAAGGCGGTTCCTCGACGGACGGTTCCGCGCCTTCGGAAAGGTGGGATGGCGATTCGAAAGGATCGGCGAAAAAAACCCCTTCGGGCAGATCGCGCCAGGCGACGGGATCCGGTTCGAAGTCGTCGTCCGTGTCCGCGACGCTCCTTGCTGATGCGTCGCTGGCGGACAAGATGGACCGAGCGCGCGACACGGTTACCGGCGGTTCTTGACCGACATCCGAGGCGGGCAGGATCTCGAAGCGTCGCTTGCCCAACGTATAGCGGACGCGATGCGGTCGTCCCGTCTCCACCGCGCGATGCCTGGTCCTGAGCAGCTCATCGCGCAAGTGTTTGGCGCCGTCGCGGAGTCGTGCCGTCTCCAGTTGTCCGCGAAGCGCGGGCCAACTGAGTGCCGCCAGCGTGGCCAGCACGGCAAGGACGATCATCATTTCCAGCAGCGTGAAACCGCGCGCGGGGCGACGCTCAACGCCATCGTGGGCGGTCCCTGACCGGGCCACGCGACAGCAGATGACCGTTGGAAAACCGGCTCTAGTAACTTCGCCCGCGATGGAAGCACCGTTGGATCTGAGAGTCGCCGGGCCGGCTGTCACCGACACCGGGGGCGCGTTCGTGTCGCCCATGGGTCGGGTTGGCCGGCCGCCCGGCCGTCGCCTACTCTTCTTCGACTTCTTGTTCCGTTCGCCAGTTCACGATGTCATCTTCCGTGCCATCTTCACCGTCGGGTCCCAACGACCAGATATCGGGGAAATCCCGTTCATCGTCGCCGTGCGTGGGCGGAAATTCGTACTGATAGTCGTTTCCCCACGGATCCTTGGGGATTTCAAAGCCCTCCAGGTACGATCCATCCCATTTCGCGGCCAGATCCTGATCCGACGGTTCCTCGATGAGCACCAGCAGGCCATCTTCGGTACTGGGGAACGTTTTCATGTCCAGCGCGTACCGCTGCAGCGTGGTCTTGAACAGGCCGATCTGGGCTTTTGCCGCGCTGATGTCGGCTTTCTGCTGTGAACCGAGGATACGTGGTCCGACGAGTCCCAGCAGGATGACGATAATGGCCAGTACCAGCAGCATTTCCATTAGCGTGAAAGCGCCTCGTGTACGTCGCATTCGTGGTTTGCGTAGCATGTGAGAACTCCTTATTTGTTTGTGTCACCTGGATCTAAACTTTGAGCCCGTCCGGGGCTTTGCGGATTTATCCGATGGTGGCGCTCATTTCAAATACCGGTAATAACAGCGCCATCAAGACGAACAGAATGACGGACGCCATAACCAGCAGCATGGCGGGCTCCACCATCCGAACCATGAGGTCGAGTTGCCGATTCAGTTGCCGGTCGATTCCGTCGGCGATATTGATCAGCACATCTTCCAAACGGTTGGACTCTTCCGCCACGCTGATCATGGCCATGATCGGTCGGGGAATGATACCGCACTGGGCCAGCGGCCGCGCGAGGGTTTCTCCCGAGGAGATATTTTCCGCGGACGCATGGATGGCCTTGGCCAGCACTTTATTGCCGGTGGAATCGCTGCTGATGTCGAGCGCCTTCAGCAGCGGCACGCCGTTGCGGAGCAGGGTTCCCAGGATGCGGCAGAATCGCGACAGGGCGAATCCGAGAAAAATCCGGCCCGCGACCGGCAAGCGCAGTTTCCAGGTATCGGCCAGCAGCCTTCCGCGCTCGGAGTGGAGCTGTCTCCACGCCACCAGGCCGGCGATCACGATGACCGATGCCACGACCAGTCCATAAGGGCTTCCCAGCACGTCGCTGATCCATAACAGCCAGACTGTGGCCGTTGGCAGCCCGCCCTGCTGCTCCAGACGGGCAAAGAGTTGCTCGAACTTGGGCACGAAGAAGACGAGCAGCACGACGGTTACGGTAAATCCCGCCACCGCCAGAATCACCGGATAGATCATCGCGCCGACGACACGGGCCTTAAGTTCCTGCTGCTGCTCGAGAAATTCCGCCGTCCGCTTCAGCGAATCCTCCAGGAACGCACCTTCCAGCCCCGCGCGGACCATGCTGATCGTCAGCTCACTGAATACGGTGCTGTGCGCGGCCATGGCCACGTCCAACGACGTGCCGTCGGCCACCCGATTGCGAATGTCCGCCAGAATCTGGGCGAGTTCCGCGTTGGTGGTTTGTTCGACGAGCACGTCCAGTGACCGCAACAGGGGGACCCCGCTGTCCAACAGGTCGGACAGTTGAGCAAGAGTGATGGTAATCTGGCCAACGGATACCCGTTTCTTGGGCAGCCATGTGGGAGCGGCCGGCCGTGAATCTTCCACTTGAAGTGGATAGAGGGACTGTTCGGCAAGGGCGCGCACGGCGTCTCGCTTGCTTTGCGCCGTGATCGTTCCCTCGACGTTCTCGCCGGCGATATTACGTGCGGTATAGGCGAACTCAAGCATTATCATTCCGTTATCCGTAACGGCTCCCTGATGGTCATGCCATGACGCTCAGTCTGCTTTCGTAACGCGAACAACTTCGTCGACACTGGTCACCCCCTGCACCGCCTTCCGCCAACCGTCCTGGCGAAGCGTGCGCATTCCGTCCCTGATTGCCGCCTGTTTGATGACGTTGGAACCGGCCCGCTCGGATGCCAAATGGCGGACCTCGTCATTGGCCATCAGCAACTCGAACAGCCCCACCCTCCCTGTATAACCGGTCCCGCGGCACGCCCGGCAGCCGGTCGGTTGATACAACGATCCGTCGTAATCGGGGAAGGCATCGGGAGAAAAATCGTCGGGCAGGTCGCCGTCTCCCGGCGACCACGGCTGCCGGCATTCGTTGCACAGCGTACGCACCAGACGCTGGGCCATTACTCCCTCCACGGTGCTGGCCACCAGAAACGGCTCCACTCCCATATCCACCAGACGCATGAAGGCGCCCGCGGCGTCATTCGTGTG
>CAZNKT010000093.1:0-23474 GCA_964573605.1 uncultured Pirellulales bacterium | reverse complement strand
GTCGTTCCCGTGTTGTTCTATCGGCTGCGGCTTGATCCCCGCAAAACCCGCATTCTGACCTGTGGGCCGGAGATCATGATTCGATTTGTGATCTTCGAGGCGCTGGCGCGTAAGGTTCGCCGCGAACACATCTATTTGTCCATGGAACGCAACATGCAATGCGCGGTCGGTTTGTGTGGTCACTGCCAGCTGGGGCCCGCGTTCGTGTGCAAGGACGGTCCGGTGTTTACCTACCGCCAGATGGAACCGTATTTGCACGTGGAGGAAATGTAATGGCAGGCAAGCCGAAGCTGGCCGTTTTCAAATTCGCCTCCTGCGACGGTTGCCAGCTGTCGTTGCTGTCCTGCGAGGACGAGTTGCTGGCGATCGCCGATGCCGTGGAGATTGCTTTCTTTCTGGAAGCCCGTACCCGGCAGATCGACGGTCCCTACGATCTGGGACTCGTGGAAGGATCCGTGACCACGGCCCACGATGTGGAGCGAATCAAACAGATCAGGAAAGAGTGCCGGTACCTGGTGACCATCGGCGCGTGCGCGACGTCCGGTGGAATCCAGGCGCTTCGCAACTGGGCCAACGTGGATGAATTCATCGGAATGGTCTATGCCCATCCGCAATACATAGAGACACTCGAGACCAGCACGCCCATTTCCAGCCACGTTTCTGTCGATTTTGAGTTGCGGGGCTGTCCCATCAACAAACAACAACTGCTGGAACTGGTGGCCGCGCTGTTGCACGGCCGCCGTCCCCGCGTTCCCAGCTACAGCGTGTGTGTGCAATGCAAGCAAAACCATACGGTGTGTGTCGCGGTCGCTCAGGGAATCGCGTGCCTGGGCCCGTTGACGCAAGCGGGCTGTGGGGCCATTTGTCCGGCTTTTCGGCGCGAATGCTTTGGCTGTTTCGGTCCCCAGGAAAGGGCCAATCCGGCATCGCTGACGCGTCGCTACATGGCCCGCGGCGTGGATCGCGGGCACCTGGTCCGACTGACACGCAACTTCAATGCTGGTTCGCCGGAATTCCGAGACGCCAGTGACGCGCTGCAGGGGCCATAGTACCCTGTCGCCGCCGTGCTGATCCGCGGCGTTCCGCTGCCGGTGATCGCGAGATTTGTGCCGAGGCCGATCATGCCCAATCATCGCAAATTCGAAGTCAAAGCGTTAACGCGCGTCGAAGGCGAAGGCGCCCTCTTCATCAAGCTCGACGGCGACCGTGTCGAACGCTTGGAGTTGAATATCTACGAGCCGCCGCGGTTCTTCGAAACGTTTCTGCGCGGCCGCGAGGTCCGGGAAGTGCCCGACATTACCGCGCGCATCTGCGGAATCTGTCCCGTGGCCTACCAGATGAGTGCGTGCCATGCCCTGGAAGCGGCGCTCGAAATCACCGTGCCGCCCGCGATCCGCGCATTGCGCCGCCTGCTCTATTGCGCCGAATGGATCGAAAGCCATGTGCTGCACATCTATCTACTTCATGCCCCTGATTTTCTGGGCTTCGAAAGCGGAGTCAGTATGGCGGCCGACCACAAGGAGACCGTTCAGCGCGGAATGCGGATGAAGAAGATCGGCAACGAGCTGCTGGGAGTCCTCGGCGGAAGAGCCATCCATCCAATCAATGTCACGGTTGGCGGGTTCTACCGCGCGCCAAGCAAAACGGCCTTGAAACGGTTGCTGCCGGAACTGCAGTGGGGACGGCAGGCCGCCCTGGAGACGCTGAAGCTGGTCACATCGTTCGATTTCCCCGACCTGGAGGTGGGCTATACGTGCGTGTCGCTCAAGCATCCGCACGAATATCCCATGAACGAAGGCCGCGTTGTGACCTCCGACGGCGGGGACCTGCCGTTCGATCAATACGAACAGCACTTCCAGGAACGGCATGTCAAACACAGTACCGCCCTGCACAGCGTCATGGTGCCGGACAACCGAACGTATCTCGTGGGGCCGCTGGCCAGGTGGAACAACTGCTTCGACCAGCTCCGGCCCCTTGTCAAGGAGCAGGCCGAAGCGTGTGGTATTGAGTGGCCGTCGCGGAATAACTTCAAAAGTATTGTCGCGCGAACGCTGGAAGTCCTGGGCGCCTTCGACGAAGCGATCGAGATTGTCCAGGACTACCAGGCGGAACCCGCACCCAGCCGCATCGATTATGTATCGCGCGCCGGAGCGGGATGCCATGCCACCGAAGCGCCGCGGGGGCTGCTTTACCACCGGTACCGGATCGGAGAAGATGGGCTCATCGCCGAAGCGAAAATCGTGCCGCCAACGTCGCAAAATCAAGGGCAAATCGAACATGATCTGATGCAATACGTCCCTACGATCATGGAGCTGGACGACGCGGAGGCCACCCTCCGGTGCGAACACGTGATTCGCAATTACGATCCCTGCATCAGTTGCGCGACACATTTTCTCGATCTGACCATCGAGCGGACGTGACGGCAGCGCGGGCAAGTTGGATTCCACATGCATGAAATGTCGTTGGTCCGAGCGATGCTCCGCCAGGTGCACGCGCTGTGCCGCCAACATAACGCGCGCCGCGCGGACGTGATCCGCCTCCGCGTTGGTGCGTTCTGCGGGGCGGATCCGCGGCTGCTCCGCAGCGCGTACGAACTTGCGACCGAGGGAGCGGAGCCCGGTCCCCCGGCCAGACTGATGATTACCGAGGTGCCGCTGGAAGCGGGCTGCGACACGTGCGGCCACGTATTTCGCGTCGACCGTTTTCAATTCGACTGCCCCGCGTGCGGCAGCACCGGCACGCAGGTCGTTCGCGGAGAGGAGCTGCTGCTGGAAAGCGTGACAGTCGAACAGGCCGAGTCGGGCGCGGCCACGGCTGCAAGCGAAGCCGATCCCACATGAGGAGTAGTGTCATGGGCACGCGCACCGTGCCGATCAAGCGCGACATCCGGGCGGAACGGCGTGCCGCGGCAGCCGCTTTTCGAGAGCAGATGGCGGCCCGGGGTACGTGCATCGTGAGATTGCTTTCGTCGCCCGGCGCGGGCAAAACAACGCTTCTGGAAAAAACCGCCGAGCAGCTCAGAGACCGTCTCCGGTTAGGCGTTCTGGTGGGCGACGTGGAAACGCAACGCGACGCCGAGCGGCTGCGCCGGTTCGCGCCGTCGGTCCAAATCACGACAGGAGGGGCGTGCCACCTGGAGCTGCCACTGGTCCAGGACGCGTTGCCGGAACTCGGAAGTGAACCGTTCGATATTCTGTTCGTCGAGGACGTGGGAAACCTGATTTGTCCGGCGTCGCATGATCTGGGCGAGCACCTGCGCGTTATTCTGCTCAGCACTACCGAAGGCGATGACAAGCCGGGCAAATACCCCAAAGCCTTTCGGACCAGCCAGGTGACCGTGATCAGTAAGGTCGATCTGCTGCCCCACGTACCGTTCTCCGTGGAAGCGGCCGCCCGGGATGCAAAACAAATCCAGCCGCAGATGCTTATCCTGTCGCTGTCCGCGATGACGGGCGAAGGGATGCCCTCATGGTACGACCTGCTCGAGCAGTACCGGCGCCGCGCGGCCGGTGATCGCAACGCCTGCGACCACCCGGGCTAATTTCGTTTGACGTCTTCCAGCACGCGGCGGTGCAGTACGGAATAGTAGCGATACTTGCCGGGCATGTGCGATCCGGCGCACGCGATCACGACGACGACCGCCAGGAGCGCAATGCGATAACTCCACAGCCACGGAATGAGGCACAACAGCAGGACTTTGGCGATAACGAGCAGACCCCGCAGCTGACAGCACCAGTGCCAGTGCGGGTAGGCTTCGATCAGAACGAGAAGGGCGCCGGTTCCGATCGTTAGGTAAAGCCACACGATCAGCTGCGATTCCACCGCGCCAAACACATGGCCCCCCAGCAGCACCCCCGTGACGCCGATGTGCGCCGTTCGCAAGGCGATGTTTCCGCCGCGCCGCAACGTTGAGCCTTGCTTCGCACGGGCGCCGGATGCGTGCTTACCCGCGTGTTTGTGCATCTTCGGGCGAAATCACTCGCAATCGTTCATGGCCGCAAATCCGGCCCGCGTGAGAGAATATCCACCTTTGAATCTTTCTTTGACCAACAGGTCTTTCTCGGTCAACAGCTCCAAGGTCGACTTGTTCTGCTGGAGGTTGGGGCCGTAGAAGCACAGCATCTGGCCGGGGGTCATCAAAAACCTTCGAAAGGTGCGTAACACGCGCTGTTCCGATGTAGATAACAAGATTCTCTCCCACATGCAGTCACAAATGGCCTTCCGTGTTCAGGGGCGCTGCCGGCGTCCCGGTCAATTGCTATCCGCCGAGGGCGTATCCGGCACGGCCTGCCCGTCCGTTTGTTCCTCTTTCTTTCGGCGACGCCGCTCCCTCTTTTCCTCTGCTTTTCTCTTCTTTTCCATTTCCCGGCGGCGTTTCTCAAACGTGTTTTGGTTTTTTGCCATGGGGTTCTTTCATTTTAGATGAGCGTGTTCGTCGAAGTGCGTGCGACGGGGGAGAACTCGTCCGCAACCCACGCCTTGCGGCGTGCGGAACCAGCGACCCTGCAGACGGGGCATCCACGGACGCGCCGCGGCATCATCGCCTAAGAACCCCGCGGCATCATCGCCCAAGAACCTCTGGCAAAACCGGCGTTTCGGTATTGCATTCGCGAGGTATTGTGGGGCTCGTTCAGTACCGTCGGCCCCGGTCGCCGCGGCCCCCGGCGTAACCGCCCCGACCGCCTCCGCCGCGGTTTTCGCGCGGTTTGGCCTCGTTGACCATCAGCGGCCGCCCCGCGTGCTCCGTTTCATTGAGCCCGCTGATCGCTGCCTGAGCCTCGGCGTCGCTGGCCATCTCCACGAAGCCGAAGCCTTTGCTGCGGCCCGTGTCACGGTCCGTGATCACCTGGGCACTTTCGACCGAACCGTACTGTGCAAACAACTCTTCCAAATCGGAGCTCGACAGATTGTAGCTCAGATTTCCGCAATACAGCTTCCGTCCCACCGTAGCTCTCCTATACGCACGAGTGTCGGCCGCATCTTTCACTTTCCGGGCCGAACGGAAAGGGGCTGACATAGGAGCCCACCAGGCCGGACGGACGAAAGGAACTTCGGGGGGCCGGTCGCTGGAGAACCGGCATCGAATACGCGATCGTTCGACAAACCAACCACCACGTTTATACACCGAATTCGCCACAATGTACACCGGACTCCGCTGCCAGCACGCAAGCTGTCTCGGCCCGTGGGCGCTCGCGCTGCCGGCCCTGCCGCCAACGGCGGGGGCCTCTTGTCGGCGATGCGGTAAGTGGTTAGGTCGACAACCCTCATTGGCCGTGCCTGGCGGGCCGGTGAGCGGGGCACCACCCAAATGGGGCATGCCGCCGATTGGGCCGCCGCTACATCCGTGTTTTAGACGCTCGGCACGGCTAGACGGCCTTGCGTGATTCTGGGAGTATTGCAGCGGACCGGCGTACGGCACGCTTTCGCTCGCGGCTACATGCTTGCGCCACTTCGTGGCTGGCTATCCATCAGTTGCATCAGGCGGTTGAATTGGCGGACTTCATGGTCTGCTATTAGGCCGCGCTCGGGCCACGACGTTGGCGATCGGACAGGCACGCATTCCATGCCGAACCGAATCGCCCAACCCGGCGGCAATTCGGACGCAGATCGCCCGCGCCGGGTGGAATGGCGTGCGTTTTTTGACGACACGTAGCGAACGCGCACTACAACAGGAGCGGCTACGCCAATGGGTGCGAGATGGTGCAACCATGGCTGTTTCGTGATCACGTGGTTGACCGCTGCGTGGGCCGCCGCGGAAGGTCCCGCGCCCAAGTACGATGTCCCCAAGTACGATGTCCCCAAGTACGATGTCCCCAAGTACGATGTCGTCGTTTACGGTGGAACCTCAGCCGGCGTCATCGCCGCGGTGCAGACGGCACGCATGTCAGGTTCCGTCGTGCTGATTGCTCCCGGAAACCACCTTGGCGGCATGACGTCCGGCGGGCTCGGCTACACGGACACCGGCGATAAATCGGTGATTGGCGGCCTTGCACGAAACTTCTATCAACGTGTCAAGATACACTATGACCGCCCGGCGGCGTGGACCGGCGAACGTCCTGATCAGTACGATCGCTACCGGCCGGAATCCGACGCAATGTGGACATTTGAGCCGCACGTGGCCGAGCGTTTGTTCGAGGAGTGGATCTCGGAACGCAACATTACGCTGGTACGGGGCGAGCGTCTGAATGGACAGTCGGGCGTGAAAGTGCAGCGTGGAAACATCGTGTCGATTTCGACGGAATCGGGCCGCGCGTTTCACGGGCGGATGTTCATCGACGCCACCTACGAGGGTGACTTGATGGCTGCCGCCGGCGTCCGCTGCGTTGTGGGACGAGAAGCCAACAGCGAATATGGTGAAACGCTCAACGGCGTGCAGATAAAGCGGAACCGGCACCATCACCGGTTTCTCAAACGCGTCGATCCGTTCGTCACGCCGGGAAATCGTTCCAGCGGACTCGTGTTTGGAGTCGACAGTGGCGATCCGGGCCGCGAAGGGGAAGCGGACCATCGCGTGCAGGCGTATTGTTTCCGCATGTGCCTGAGCGACGATCCGGAAAACCAGGTCCCCTTTTCGAAACCACGCGATTACGACGAGCAGCGCTACGAATTGCTGTTTCGTAATTTTGAAGCCGGCGACCTGCGCGTGCCGCTCGATTCGAACATGCTGCCCAATCGCAAAACGGATACCAACAACAACGGAGCTTTTTCCACGGACTTCATCGGCGCGAACTACGGCTATGCAGAAGCCGACTACGCGCGGCGGGAAGAGATCCTCCGCGAACATGAGACGTACCAGAAGGGTCTCATGTGGACGCTTGCCCATCATCCCCGCGTGCCGGAATCGGTGCGGCACACCATGTCCCGGTGGGGCCTCGCTGCCGACGAATTCACGCACAACAATCACTGGCCTCATCAGTTGTACGTTCGCGAGGCACGCCGGATGGTGGCGGACTATGTTGTCACCGAACACGACTGCCGCCGCACGCGGATGTGTGCAGATCCCGTGGCTTTGGGATCCTACAACATGGACTCGCATAACTGCCAGCGCTATGTGACGCCAGAGAATACCGTACAGAACGAAGGGGACATTCAGGTCTCGCCGGGCGGATCCTACGCGATCAGCTATCGGGCCATCGTGCCCCGGCGGGGAGAAGCCCGGAATCTGCTTGTGCCCGTATGCCTGTCGGCATCGCACATCGCTTATGGTTCCATCCGCATGGAACCGGTCTTCATGATCCTGGGCCAGTCCGCCGCCACCGCCGCCATGCAAGCCATCGACGCCCGCCGAAGTGTGCAGGACATCGATTACCGCGAACTGCGATCGCGCCTGGAGGCCGATGGCCAGGTGCTGGACGTGCCGTCCGCCGCAAAACCGAGAATCAGACTGTCCGCCGCCCAACTGGACGGGATTGTTGTCGATGACGATGACGCGACGTTCGACGGCAACTGGATATTTAGTTCGTCGACCAGTCCCTACGTGAATGACGGCTATCGCTACGCGGACTGGCAGAGCGAGGGTGTGAAGACGGCACGCTTTGCAACACGGTTGCCGCCGGGCCGGTATGATGTTCGCCTTGGTTTTCCGGCACACGCCAATCGGGCGACCAACGCGCGCATCCGTACGTTGCACGCGGGGGGTACGACGGCCACGACCGTCAACCAGCGGCAACCGGTCGACCGGGATGGGGCGTTCGTGTCGCTGGGCCGATTCGTGTTTCGTGGCGAGGGCGTGGTGATCATCAGCAATGAGGACGCGGACGGCTACGTCATTGCCGACGCCGTGCAGTTCGTCCCCTGCCGTGACGGCGGCGAACCGCGAGGCAGCCCTTTGGTCGGGCGACAATCGCCACTTCCGAGAAACTCATCCCATGGCATGGCGAACCGTCGGTCAATGCTCCGCAACGGGACCCGGCAGTCGCTGGGGGCTATTGTCCTTGGTGAGGTGGACCGTTTAGCATGGGTCTTCGTCGACGATGCGGCAGCATTGCTTCCTTGACGGTACCGGCCGGGAGCCGGCGGACGTTTCCGCAAGGCAAATTGGGAGACGCAGTTCGGATGCGACGCGTGGCAAAGTCTCTGGCCCCGCTGCTGGGAGCGGTCCTGTGGTCGGGATTGTCCGTCGATGCGCATGAGATCACACCGGAGGCGATCGCGCGGGCGCGTCGCGTCGCGCAATTGGACGATGCGCCGGACGCGGCATCGGCAGCCGAGGCATCCAGGGGCAATCGCTGCCGGCTGACCGTGGAACTGACAGACAACGGCGCAGATCGCTATGCGGCCGGTCTGATCCGCATCTCCGTCCCGGGAGAGTCGTCGCCGCTGCGGCTGAACAGCCAGATCGTACGCGATGGAAACTGGTATGCCGTCGCCTCTCCGGTGCAGATCGACGTGCCTCGCTCGGTACTCACCGTGGAAGCGGTCCACGGGCTGGAGACTGAAATTGCCCGCCGCCGGATTGATTTAACCGGAAAGACGGCGGCGCGGCTGACGCTGCCGCTGGTGCGGTTCTACGATACCGCGGCGCAGGGTTTGCGCAGCGGCAATACGCACCTGCACCTGATGAAGCTCTCCTATACCGAAGCGGAACGCTACCTGCGGGTCGTGCCCGAGGCGGACGGCCTCGATTTGGTGTACTTGTCCTACTTGCGTCGGATCCCCGACGAGAGGACCTACATTTCCAATCCGATCGTTATGCAGAGCCTGGAGCAATCGGGTGGAACGCTCCCCGACGAGTCCGCCGGTACTTCGGGCCACGCATCAGGCCATGCCGGCGCGTCCCCGCGGAATGGGCTGCTCGATCGCATTTCACGCGACGCGGTGATGATCGCCACCGGCGAAGAGCACCGCCACAACTTTGATCGGGGCGGCGAGGGCTACGGTCACGTCATGCTGCTGGACCTCAAACGATTGATCCGCCCCGTGAGCATCGGCCCCGGAATCATGCGGTCCGGCACCGACGGCATTCCGATTCAACGCGGCATCCGTCGTGCCCGCAAGGACGGCGCGTCGGTTATCTGGTGCCACAATGCCTACGGACTGGAGGACCTGCCAAACTGGGTGGCGGGAACCATTGACGCGCAGAACATCTTCGACGGCGGATCTCGGGGCCGCTACGAGGAAACCTTTTATCGCTATCTGAACCTCGGCATGCGCGTACCCTTTTCCACGGGGACCGACTGGTTTATCTACGACTTTTCGCGCGTGTACGTCGGCGCGCCGGGTCCTTCGACGAGCCGTCAATGGCTGGCGGCCTTGCGCGCGGGAAAATCGTTTATCACCAACGGTCCCCTGCTGGAATTCGAAGCCAACGCTGCCCGGTCCGGCGAGATGATCGCGGCGGATGTACCGACGAACCTGGCCGTACGGGGACATGCCACGGGGCGGAGCGACTTTTCCGGCATCGAATTAGTCCATAACGGCGCGGTCGTCGCCGCTGCCCCCAGCCATCAAAGCGGGCAACACTTCGTGGCGGATCTGCGAACGTCGATCGCTGTCGACGGGCCGGGTTGGTTGGCCCTGCGAGTTCCCGAAGATGCGGGCACGAATATCCTGGAAAAGCCTATTTTCGCGCACACCAGCCCGATCTACGTGCGTTTTGGTGGGCGGTCGGTGTTCCGGCCCGATATCGCACAACAGTTGGTGACGGAAATGGAACGCGCGACGGTGACCATTCAGGCCCGGGGCGCGTTTGCCAGCCCTTCGGACCGGGAACGGGTCCTGGATGTTTATCGCACGGGGATCGAGCGGTTGCGAGCACGCCTTGGGGCGCAGCAATAGAGCGCACCGCTCAGGAGACCGCCTCGGGTTGATGCACCCCGGAAATGGATGCCCGCAGCGCCTGGTCGATGTTCTCCACCAGAACAAACTCCGTTTCTTCGCGGACGTCGTCTGGAATGTCGCGGAGGTCGCTCTCGTTTTCCTTCGGGACAACGACACGCCGGATACCGGCGGCGCGGGCGGCCAGCGCTTTTTCCTTGATTCCGCCGATGGGCAGAACGCGTCCGCTGAGCGTTATTTCTCCGGTCATGGCGGTGTCGCCGCGGGCCGGCGTGTCGGTGTACAACGACGCCAATGCGGTCACGATGGCCAAACCAGCCGAAGGCCCGTCTTTCGGGACCGCGCCGGCCGGCACGTGGATATGGACGCCCGAACTGCCGAGAAGATCCTTGTCGATGCCGAACCGATCCGCGTGAGCCCAGACGTACGTCTGCGCGGCCTCGGCGGATTCCCGCATCACGTCGCCCAGTTGACCAGTTAACTTCACGCCGCGACCCTTGGGCAGAGTGCTGGCCTCGACGAACAGGATTTCGCCCCCGGCTCCGGTCCATGCCAGCCCGGTCGCCACCCCGGGCGGCAGATGTTTCATGGACTGTTCCGGACGATGACGTTCCGATCCCAGCCGGTCGGGCAGGCCGCTCACTGCGATGGATACCGGATCGGACTGTCCTCGGGCCACCTCCACGGCTCGTTTCCGGGCCAGCTTTCCCAGGGCGCGTTCGAGCTGGCGCACTCCCGCTTCGCGCGTGTAATGCGTGACGATCCGTTTCAGAGTCGCGTCGGGGATATCGAGCTGCTCGAGCGTAATGCCGGCGTCCTCGAACTGCCGTGGAATCAGATATCGCCGGGCGATCTCCAGTTTCTCTTCGACGGTGTAGCCCGAGATCCGAATCGTTTCCATGCGGTCCAGCAACGGACCAGGTATCGTATCCAGCGTATTGCCCGTGGTGATGAAAAAGACACGCGACAGATCAAAGGGCAGGTTGAGATAGTTGTCCCGGAAAGAGCAATTCTGTGCGGGGTCAAGTATCTCCAGCAAGGCGGATGATGGGTCGCCGCGGAAATCCTGGCCGACTTTGTCGACCTCGTCCAACATCAACAGCGGGTTGTTCACTCCGGACCGATTCAGCGCCTGAATGATGCGACCCGGCAGCGCGCCGATGTACGTCCGGCGATGACCTCGCAGCTCAGCTTCGTCGTGCAGCCCACCGAGGCTCAGCCGTTCAAACTTCCGGCCCAGCGCGCGGGCGATCGACTGCCCCAGGGACGTTTTGCCGACTCCGGGCGGCCCCACGAAGCAGATGATCGGCGAATGAGCATCGGGATTGAGCTTCATGACCGCCAGATGTTCCAGGATCCGTTCCTTGACTTCTTGCAACCCGTAATGGTCCTTGTCCAGTATCGCGGCGGCACGCTCCAGATCGATGACGTCCTGCGTGGAGTCCTTCCAGGGCAATTCGGCGATCAGCTCGAGGTATGTCCGCGTAAGCTGGTAATCGGGCGCCGCGGGCGGCAGGCGTTCCAGGCGATTCAATTCGCGGTCCGCTTCCTGGCGCGCTTCCTCGGGAAGATCCGCTTTGTCCAGCCGCGTCCGGAGTTCTGCCACTTCGGCATCCGTCGCCGACGATTCGCCCAGCTCTTCCTGGATGGCCTTCAACTGTTGGCGGAGCATGTAGTCGCGCTGCTCGCGACTCATCTCGGTCTGCGCCTTACTGGCAATCTTGTTGCGCAGTTCCAGCACCTGCAGTTCGTGCTGCATGTACCCGTGCACGCGCTGCAACAATTCCCGGCAGGTCCTGGATTCGAGCAACGCCTGCTCCTTGGGCACATCGATTTGCAGCAGGGACGCGATGAGAAACGCCAGGTGAGCGGAATCCTGCGCCGAGGCGAGCAACTGGTTCATCATCTCGCCGCGTTCGCCTTGGGCGAGTTGGAGCATCCGTTGTGCCAGATCCAAAACGGCGCGATGCAGCGCTTCCAGCTCGGTCGACTCTTCGGCGGCAAACACTAGCTTGCGAAACTGGACCCGCAGATACTTTTGCTCCGTTTCGGCCTGATGCACGGCAAGGCGTTCGGTCCCCTGCACCAAGAGCTGGATCATGCCTTCCCCCTGCGCCATTCGCTTGATGACCGCCTTGGTGCCCACGCCGTACAGGTCGTCCATCGTCGGCGCTTCGACATCCGGGCTCTTCTGGGCGATGACGGCCAGTACTTTCTCTTCGGTCGCCAGCGCGGCTTCCACGGCCGCCACCGACGCGGGACGTCCGACTGTCAGCGGCATGAAGGCGTACGGAAACAGGGCGGACGTCTTCAGCGGCAGAACGGGCAGGCACTCCACGGCCTGTACGGAATCAGCTTCTTGTACTTCCATCAGCCAGCGAGCGGGGGGTGGTATGTTGCGGAGACCCGTGGGCGGGGCGTGGGCCGTCGGCCCCGTCCCTTATCAGCCGGCGTCGGGCGTAATCCGGATCAATAACATGCCGTCCCGCATTTCGGTCAAAATCTCGGCACGGGCCAGATCGCACGGCATTTCGATCGTGCGTGCAAAACAACTGTACGCAATCTCCATGCGATAGTGCAGAATTCCTTCCTCGATCAATTCGTCGCGTCGGCAGCCGGTCAGCGTCAGGTCGGAGCCGTGGATCGCCAGTTGCACATCGTTGCGGCGGACTCCGGCCAGGTCGAATTTGACCAGCCAGCCACGCTCGGTACGATACACGTCCGCGGCGGGTTGCCAGGTCGTGCGTTGCAGGCCACCCTGGCTTGTGGCCCGCATGGAGTCGAGCCAGCGGGAAAGGATTTCGGCCATTTTTTGAACCAATGAAAGATTGAGGCACCCAGATTCGGACTGGGGACCCGCTGCTCCCAAATCGCAATCCGTTTCACGCTGAAACAAGCGCCAACCCCATGTTCGCACACATTTTATGCGTCTGGGCGACGATTCGCAATCGTACACAATTAGTGATGTAAGTCCTTTTGTATGGGTGGCACATCGGTGCAGAAGTGGTAGTTCTGAGATCTGTCGTTTAGGCAACGCCCAACCGGTCGCCTGGACGAAAGGAGAGGGCAATGGACGCTTGATCGTTATCCAGTGACTGGTGTGGGATCTGCCGACGAATGGCCATGCACTCCACTGCAATGTCGGCCAAGTGTTTGGACCCGTTCAACACGCTGATTGCACAGGTGGCTCAAAGGTTTCTTCGTCAACCCCTGCCGACAGACGATCACGCTTTGCAGGCGCGACGTGACGCATCGTATCGGCTCAACTCGAAGATCCGAAACATCGCCCACGCGGACGCAATGTCCCGAATGCACCCCAGGGCGGCCGCAGAGATAGCAAAAGTCACTGCGGAATACTGCAGCTCTGAGGCTCACGGCGGCCCACCGGAATCGGGAGCTTGGGCCTTCAACAGTCAGATCAGGAACATCTGCGCATCTGATGCAGCGATAGGGGCAATCGCTTGGGGCAGGACGGAATGACGACAAGACGGGGCCCTCTGGGCACTCTACTCCTCTCGCCAAATTATCTGCCCTTTTGCTCTCAGGACCCTGCGCCGGATGGCGGCGTTGAAGACCGATTTCATACGATCCCGGATCGCCTCGCTGATCTGCGAGATACCGAGGTGCCGCGCCACCAGACGGACCAGCTCATCGCGCTGGTACTCCGTGCCTTTCCACATAACGGACCGCAGCGTCTTGATGAGGAACCCCGTGTCGTAGTTCCGAAAGCATTGACGTTGGGCGAGTCAGGGATTCACGGTCCCGCTCCACAATCTGCCGCCGAATCGCAGCACGGAGATGACTTTCAAGATCGGCCCTAATGCTTTTTCGGAGGCGACCGTATCCGAGCCGGTCTGCGACCGCGCGAAGGAGATCTGTTTTGGAAATCTCGCCAGCGCCCCAGCAGGCTTGCCGAAATGCGGCCATGACCTCCTCGGTGGTGTGGCCATCCAGGGCATGACGGGCTTGGGCGAGTGTCTTCTTTGGTTTCCTCTTCGGCGACTGTCGATCAGCATTGCGTTTAGTGTTCAGGGCGGATCTGCGCCCCGAATCCTGGGCTATGGGCATCTCAGAGGATGGCCTTCGACGCTTCGGTCTGGGCGTCCTTCGCTGAGGTTGGCCTGCAAGTGCAACCGCCTCGCGCTCCGCGCGGATGCGGTCCAGGAGGACGGAAGCGGGTTCGTCTCTAGGATCCCGGGGAACCAATTCGCCTCGGAAGGCAGTGGCGAGGACGGATTGAACGATTGCGGCGCATTGCGTGGTTCCCAACTGCGACCGCTGATCAATCCTCTCTCCTCTCTGAGATTTCGATGAGCGGCCTCACCCGGGCAACGACCTCCCGTTGCTCGGGCAGCGGTGGGACGAGCAGTAGTAAGGAGAGGAACTTCTTCTGGGTCAAGTTTACGCCGCTATCGGAAATTCCCGTCTTCGCGCTATCAAGCGCGAGCACCATACTCGGCGCGTTCAACGCCAACTCAATGAACTCGGGTGTCGCGAATTCTTCGAGTGCTCGGAAGCGATACACTTTGTCACACACGATCAGACGAGATCGGACCGAGCGAACCAGACAAGATACCGCCGCTCTTACACGAGGCGCGGCGCAATGTTCCGTGCAGTGTCGCGTCTCGTGTGCCGGCCTTCGGCCGCCAGTAGGGCCTTGTGTCCGTAGGGTGGGCGGGGGGATTTGCTGAGGGGCGCGGCGCGAATCCGCAAAGATGAGGTGGCGCGGATTCTCGTGCCCGCGGGCGGGCCTCTTTATTTCGGCTAGGCCGTGCGGTAGGCTGCATCCCAAAAGTCCATCAGGCCCGGTCTTGCCGCCCAGTGAGGCCGGGCCAACTTATGCGCGTCTGGCAATCCTGCCACGTCTTCCTGCTGTCCGTTCAGATCCCGGCCGCTGCTGTCTTCGCCTTGGCCGTGCTGACAGAGCCGGGTACCTTGCCGCAGGACAGCGGGGTCCGCCGCTTGGCGTGTCGCTCTGCCTGCTGTCTCGCTACCGCCTCGGCCGGGCTAAAGCAGTAGGCGTTTGCAGGTCGAAATAGATAGGGACGGAGAATCTTCTAAGCCAGGGGACCTAGGAAGATCACACGGTCCCGGTCGTGGTGCTCGGTCTTGTGGACGGCCGGACGATACCGCCAACCCGTCTCGGTCCTGTCGATGTCTCCAGGCCGAATGATGCACAGCTCCGTGGATCGGCAGCCCGTCAGCCGCGGCACCCGCACCATATCGCGGACCACCGCAGGCAGCTTCGCCAGCGTGGCCTCGATATCTTCGTCACTGACAGGCCGAACCGGCTCCCCGTCCCTGGCCTTGGTCCGGCCGCGCCGCAATCCCTCGACCGCTTGCAACGCATGGTGCGACTCGGGCGGAGCCAAGCTTTCCGAGACGCCCCACTTGAAATCGGCGTGACATGGCAGCTCTCCTTCCCCAGAATTCCAGAAAAGTGGTAGTCGACTACCACTTTCGTTGAGGGGTTGTGCCGCACTGCCGGCCGCCGACAAGGAGATAAGGCTAATCTTCGCCGTGGTGTATAAATTATCGGGGCGCCCAGATTCGAACTGGGGACCTCCTGCTCCCAAAGCAGGCGCGCTAACCAAGCTGCGCTACGCCCCGCCGTAGCCTCGGATCGTAAGGAGCATTTCATCGTAGCCCAGCACCCAGGGGCCAACAAGCGTCCGATGAAAACCAGCGTCGCACGCCCCGCGACACGCCAGCCAACGGCCGGCGAACGCTGCTCTGCGATTCAACGCCCGCCGGCGCCACGCACGCCACCATGGGTCCTGCCGCGACGACCGGCTCGCCAAGAGCGGGTATCTGATCGTATGTACACTACATCATTGACCCATGTTCGCCGCATACGAACGACTGCCCGCGTCGAGGAATGCCGCCCGGTCCGCGGGGCCACCGCGTTAACCGAAACCGACCCGGGGCTCCTCGTTTCCGGGACTGGCAAACTGCTTGAGGAGCCGCTCAAACTCTTGATGCGTCTTGAAATGGACCACGATGCGCCCGCGTCCGCGGGCCGTCTGGCGGATATCGACCTTCGTTCCCAGCGCGTTGCGAAGCTCTTGTTCCATCTGCCCCAGGTGTTCGCTACGCGTGGGACGACGTGTACGCGACCCTTCTGGGGGATGAAAAACGCTGAGCGGCTCGGCGTCCGCATCGCGAATCATGGCCTGCACCTGTTCCTCCGTCGCGCGGACATTCAATGATTCCCGTTGGATGCGCGTGCAGAAGGCCACCTGATGCTGTTCGTCACCCAATGGCAACAGGGCCCGTGCGTGGCCGGGCGAAATTGCGCCCGAGCGCACGGCGTCTTTGACCGCTTCGGGAAGCTCCAGCAGTCGGATCAAGTTGGCGACCGTCGATCGGTTGATCTTAACCCGTTCGGCCAACTCTTCCTGGGTACCACCGTATGTCTGAAGATACTGCTGGAACGATGCGGCCTTCTCCAATGCGTTCAGGTCTTTGCGCTGGATGTTTTCCACCAGCGCCAGTTCGGCCAACTGCCGATCATCGGCCTCGCAGATCTTGACCGGAACCGTCTGGTGACCCGCCGCCGTGGCCGCGCGGAGACGCCGTTCGCCGGCAATCAACTGGAAACGGTCTCCCGTCCGCCGTACGACGATGGGCTGCAGCATCCCATGCTCTTCAATGCTCTGGCTCAACGATCGGATTGTTTCCTCGTCGAAATCCTTGCGTGGCTGGAAGGGGTTGCGATCGATTTCATACACGTTGATCCACAGGATGCTGTCGGTCGAATCCCGTTCGGTCAACGGCGTGTCGGCCATGCCGCTCTCCGCGTCTCCGGGTGGTCGACCCAATAACGCCTCCAGACCCCGGCCCAAACGTCGTTCCTTAGACACGCTCAAGTACCTCCATGCACAGTTCGACGTGCGCCCGCGCTCCGCGAGATCGCGGGGCGTAATCGAGCACGGATAATCCGTGACTCGGTGCTTCCGAGACGGCCACATCGCGCGGCACCACCGTCCGGAATACAATTTCTCCGAAAAACTCCCGCACCTCCTTTTCCACCTCTCCGGTCAGTTCCAGCCGATGATCGTACATCGTCAACACAATCCCCCCGAACTCCAAGCGGCTCGATTCGCGGTGCATCACCGATCGAATGACTTCGATCATCTGCGTCAGACCGTCCATCGCGAAATACTCACACTGAACCGGCATCAGAACCTCCGTGGAACTGGCCAGGGCCGTGCGCGTGATGGGGCCCAGAGACGGAGGACAATCGATCAGCACCATTTCAAAAGCGCCCAGGCTGGCGGTCAGGTGCTGCGCGACCAGCTCCGATTCTTCCTGGCTCTGCGTGGCCAAAGCTTCAATGTCCAGAAACCGGCGACTCCCCGGCAACAGGGCCAGGCGGGATGTCGACGTCTTGACCAAGGCGTCCCGCATCGGCGCCCGCTCGACCAACGGATGACGGTCCGTCGGCTCGCATCCCAGTCCCGTTGTGGCGTTGCACTGCGGATCCAAATCAACCAGCAGCGTCCGGCAACCTCCCTTCGCCACGCCGACCGCCAGATTGACGGCCGTCGTCGTCTTGCCCACGCCACCTTTTTGATTCGCCACGCAGAGGATCCTTCCCACGATCGGTATTTCCTGCTGGCTGCTGGTCAGGCCAAGCTGCGGGATTCTAACACCGGCTCGCCAACCGGCCAATTCCGGATTGCCACGCCCGGCTCCACACGTCCCACGAGCCCGATCCAACGACGCGTCTCCCTAAATTAGCTAATTATCCCGTTCCACGTGAAGCGCCGAATAGAACAATCCCATACCCCCTCTGTAGACCGGTTCCACATGAAACACGGCAATAGAGGTAAATGAGGAAGAGTCAGTTTGGGTAAGTGCCCTGGTTGCCAGGACCTGCCCGCGGACGGGTGGCATGTCAGGACGTCGTTTTGGGGTGGCCGTGGAAAGGACGGCAGTCGTCAATCGTGCACGGCACCCGGAGGGCCGTTCCGGCGACTGAGGCCCGGCCCCGCTTTGCTCCCCGGCCTCGACAAGCCACTGGCAAAGGGAAACCACTAGCAAAGCGGATTGATCACCAGGCCGCTGAGCACTTTCGGATAGAAATAGGTGCTCTTGGCGGGCATCCGTTCGCCGAGGCCGCTGATCTGGCTGATGTGCTCGACCGAGGCCGGCATGACGAGTGCGGCCAACTGAAACTGGTCGGGCGTGCTACGGTCGAGCAGGCGAATCAATTCGTCGACCTGGTGGATGTATTCGGGGCGGCCAGGACGAGCGATCTCCAACAGCGACTCGACGACCAGACGGTGCAGGATGGCGACACCAAGCCCTCGCCATTGCGGGCTTTGTTCGGGCGAACATTGGGCCATTCGTGCGCGCCCCTGGTCGGTCAAACTCGCCAGGACCCACTGATCGTCCTCGAAACAATACAACCCCAGCGTTTCCTGCTGGTCCTCGCCCTCGATTTGCTGCCACACATCGCGGCCACGGGCCGGTCCGCTGCCGGCCAGCTGTGTGTGAAACGGGCCATCCAGGGCCGCGCGAACGTCGCGGGAGGGGAGCCGGGGAAAACCGGAGAAGACCCGGTGCGTCGGCAACACGATCATTCCAGGGTCACTCATTCCGACGCACATCATCAGCACGAAGTTGGCCGGATGGTCCGCGGCCAGGCCTCCGTTCTGCCGCGCCAGCTCGTCCCGGTAATTGCAGGCCGTTTCGTAACGGTGATGCCCGTCGGCCACATAGATTGCGCGGGGTCCCATGGCGGCGGCGGCGTGCGCGATGGTTTCCACTTGGGTCACGGGCCATACTCGATGCACGACGCCCAGCGCGTCGGTCGCTTCGAGGGGTGTCTGGCCGGCGATGGCCGGTTCCAGCAATTGCTGCACGTCGTTATCCGGGTCGGGGTACATGCCGAAGATCTGGCTCAAATTGGCTCGGCACGCCCGCATCAGTGCCAGACGGTCCGCCTTGGGTCCGGCGTGGGTTTGTTCGTGAGGATAAACATTTCCGGAACCGAACGGTTCCAGTCTGACGCGGCACATGAAACCGCGGCGCGTATACCGCTGTCCTCCGTAGTCGAACATCTGGTGATAGACATACAGCGCCGGGTCGGGCTCGACGAACAACGTCCCGTCGTCTCGCCACGTGCGGAGAAAACCGGCTGCCCGCGTATACCGATTCGTTGTTTCGTCATCGTCGGGCTGTTCTCGGTTGAGGATCAATCGCACGCAGTTGGACGAATGCCGATCGTACAGCTCGGCGCGCATCGGCGCATCGATCACATCGTAGGGCGGCGCCACGACGTTGCTCAGACTGCCGACGTGCCCCAGATCGTATCGAAGTCCGCGAAACGCTTGGATGTCTACCATGCCGTGCCAACGATGCCGAGAAGAACGTGCCGGAAATCGGTCGGGTAGCCGAGCCACGCCGGACAACGCCCCGCTGTGCCCCCCGCTGTGCCCTCGACACCCGCGCCGGCAGAGCCTAACACAACGGCGTCGGATGGTCCACGCCCGGCAGGCGCGAGTGAACGGCGACGCTTACAACGGCGGCGACGATCAGTACCGGTAGTGGTCGGGTTTGAACGGACCGTCCACGGGCACGCCGATGTATTCGGCCTGGGTCTGCGTCAAGCGGGACAGTTTCACGCCCAGCTTGTCCAAATGAAGTCGGGCGACTTCCTCGTCGAGCCGTTTGGGAAGAACGTGGACGCCGATCGGATACTTTTCCGCTTCTGTCCACAAGGCGATCTGCGCCAGAACCTGATTGGTGAAAGACGTGCTCATCACAAACGAGGGATGACCCGTGCCACATCCGAGGTTCACCAATCGGCCCTCGGCCAGCACCAGGACCGCGTGGCCGTCGCCAAACGTGAAGCGATCGACGGCACCCAGGTTACTCGGCTTGATATTCTCCTTCCGCACGCGGCCGGACGCGACCTGCTGTTCGATCCATCCCATGTCGATCTCCAGATCGAAGTGGCCGATATTGCAGAGGATGGCGTCGTGTTTCATGGCTTCCATGTGCCGACCCATGATGACGTCGCGGTTGCCGGTTGCCGTCACGAAAATGTCTCCCTCCTTGACGGCCTCATCCATGGTCGTCACCTCGAATCCCTCCATGGCGGCTTGCAACGCAATGATCGGATCGATTTCCGTAATAAGGACCCGCGCACCGAGTCCCCGCATCGATTGGGCGCAACCTTTGCCGACGTCGCCGTAGCCGGCCACGACAACGACTTTGCCCGCCACCATGATGTCGGTGGCTCGCTTCAGCCCGTCCGCTAGCGATTCGCGGCAGCCGTACAGGTTGTCGAACTTGCTCTTGGTAACCGAGTCATTCACATTGATCGCCGGCGATTTCAGCTGGCCCTTGGCGTGCATTTGATACAGCCGCAGCACGCCGGTGGTGGTCTCTTCGGAGATTCCGCGAATCCCGTGGAGCAACTCTGGATACTTATTGTGAACCATGGCAGTCAGGTCGCCGCCGTCGTCGAGGATCATGTTCAGCGGCTGGCCATCCGGGAAGCAGAGCGTCTGCTCGATGCACCAGTCGAACTCTTGTTCTGTCATGCCTTTCCAGGCGTACACGGGGACGTTGGCCTGGGCCATGGCCGCGGCGGCGTGATCCTGAGTGGAAAACACGTTGCAGCTGCTCCAGGTCACGTTGGCCCCCAACGCCTGCAAGGTCTCGATCAGCACGGCGGTCTGGATCGTCATGTGCAGGCAGCCGGCAATCCGTGCCCCCTCAAGCGGCTTTTCGTCGCCGTATGTCTCTCGCAACGCCATCAGGCCGGGCATCTCGTTTTCCGCCAGAAGGATTTCCTTGCGGCCCCATTCGGCCTGAGAAAGATCGGCCACTTTGTGCGGCGTTTTGGTTTCGACCTGGGCCACCTTGCTGTCTCCTAACGCGGCACAACGCCGCAAGAAAGAAAGAACTTGTGGTTCCCGCCACACGCCCCGTGCGGGTTCCGATGATACAGTGCCACTCGGCATAAAGCCCCAATTCAAAACGGCTTACGAACATCCGCCTACGGTGCATGCGTAGCACGGCGTGACGCTCCGAAAGGTCATCGGATGGTGATCGGCCTGCTTCGAGGCACACGCAGCTGTTGCCTCGGTGCGGAGGTCACGCCCGGACGTGCCCGTGTTCTAACATCATAAGCGTCGGGCACTGGGGCCTACCAGAGGGGGTTGCCCGGACGCGGCAGTCAGCGGCCGCTCAGCGCGGCGCGTTGCCGCCGGCCGGCCATGCCGACTTGGCGTTGGCGATGAACCGTGCCAGCTGGGCGGGATCCTTGATGCCGGGCGATGATTCCACACCGCTGGCCACGTCCACGGCCGCCGGTTCGACGTCGCGCACCGCACGCTGCACGTTGTCGGGCCGGAGTCCGCCGGCCAGGATCAGCGGACGACCGAGCAACCACGGCCGGGGCGGCCGCAAAGCAGGCCAGTCGGCCGGCTGCCCGGTGCCTCCGTAATGCCCCGGAGCGTGACCGTCGATGAGCACGGCGGCGGGCAGAACGCCGCGATCCCGGCATCGTTCGAGGTAGTTGGCGATCGCCGCTGTTCCCTCTTGTTCCAGCCGGAAGGATTTGATCAGGTTCCTCCCGGCGAACGCGGCCAGCGCTTCGGGAGGTTCGTTGCCGTGGAGTTGGATCCAATCGAGGTGGAACTGATCGGCCAGCCGGCGCACGTGATCGGGATCGGCGTCGACGAACACGCCGACGCGGCACACGTGATGCCCAACGGTGGAGGCCAATCGGCGTGCCTGATCCGCGTCGAGACAGCGTGGCGAAGCGGCATAGAAATTCAACCCAATGGCGTCCGCGCCGCCTTCTTCGGCGAGGCGCGCGTCCGCGACACGGGTGACTCCGCAGATCTTTATTCGAAACACGGCAACCTCTAGCCACATGGCAGCGGTGGACCTCCGCTGCATTATAGTAGCGTTCACCGAAACATCACGATTGCTCTTTCAGACGCTAAGAGATGCGTTCCGACGAGCGGACACGCAACGGACTGCCCGGTTTTGTCGACATCGCTGTCAAGGAAACGCTGGCGGAGCTCCGATAATATCAAGCAGTGCGCCGCCGCGACCCGCGTGCGGTTCTATCGTGATGTAAACGGGAAGCGGCAGTTGCGGTCCACGAATCCATGGGACCTCGATCGCGGTGTCTCGCGAGCCGCCCGGAGGGACCGGCAGTGGGTCACCGCCGCGCGCATCGCTGGAGCGACCCTGGGGCCAGTCTGTTGCCATGTACGAACCGTTTTTTCAACTCCGCGAGCGCCCTTTTCGATCCATGCCGACGGCCGCGCACTACTATCCCGCGGCGGCCATTGAAGATGCCCGAAAACGGCTGACAAGGATCATCCGGCGCGGCCAGGGGCCGGGGCTGCTGATCGGGCCGCCGGGCACCGGCAAGTCGCTGCTGTGCGAACTGCTGGCGGACGAATTTCGTCATGAACTGGCCGTCGTGCGGCTCGCGTGCGGGCAGTTCTGCACGCGCCGCGCGCTGCTGCAGGCCATTCTCTACGGCCTGCGACTGCCGTACCGGGAGCGCGACGAGGGCGAATTGCGTTTGTCGTTGATCGATCGACTCACGAGCGAAGGCGATACGCCGCAGGAAGCCATCCTGTTGCTGGTAGACGAGGCGCATGCGCTGCCGATCCGGTTGTTGGAAGAGATCCGCATGATATCGAACCTGGCACGGGCCGGAAAACCGCAGGCCCGCCTGGTGCTGGCGGGTTTGCCGGCCCTCGAGGAGCGCTTTGCCAGTCCCAAGTTGGAGTGTTTCAACCAGCGTGTTGCCGCCCGGTGTTATCTGCACGCGCTGGACCGCAACGACACGCGTCGGTATGTCAGGACGCATATCGAAGCGACCGGAGGCGATCCGGGCTCCATCGTCGACGACGAAGCGCTGGACGCCGTATACCGCGCGTCGGGCGGCGTTCCCCGCCTGATCAATCAGCTGTGCGACCATGCTTTCATGATGGCTTGTGCCGGTGGAGTGCGGCAGCTCGGGGCGTCCGGGATCGAGGAAGCCTGGTCGGATCTTCAGCAGCTGCCGCTCCCGCTGGGCGTTGGAAAGAGCCCCGAGTCTTCCACCGCCCAGAATGTTGTTGAATTCGGCACGCTTGACGAGGACGGCTGCAACGAAGGTTCCGCGCTGCCGCCCGCCGACGCGGAACCTGTATCGGCGCCGGCCGCGGACCCGGCTCGGATCGAGCCACCGCGCGACCCGGTCGAGCAACTCGATGACATTACGGCTCGATTGGTGTCGATCGACCAGGTCACCGACATCGAACCGTCCGCGGCGGCGACACCCGAGTTGGAATTCGTGGTGGGACAGGACGTCGTCGATCCGTTGGATGATTCTTTCGCCGACGAGGAGATCATCGTCGACCGCTATGCGGCGTACGGCGGCGCGGCCGGGTGTCCACCGCAGGACGTTCTCGAGTTGCCGGCCGACATGCCGCCGGCGTTGCCGCGGACGTCCCTGGCACGGGGCCGAGGCTCGTCGCGAGAGTCAGCTCCGGCGAGAAAGACGGAAATCGCACCGCGGCAAGGCGCTCCCCCGCGTGGGCCTGGCGCTTCGACCGGGGGTCACGATCCGGTGTTGCCTGACGAGGCGCGCGCGACCCCGTCGCCCGGGGGAGGGACGACGCCCGCACCTCCGAAGAACGAAGGTGCCGGTGCCGTCGGCCGCGCGGCCG
>CAZNKT010000092.1:0-24089 GCA_964573605.1 uncultured Pirellulales bacterium | reverse complement strand
ATCGCTGGGCGTCTTGATGTTCATTGCCTGCACCATTCGCCTGGCATCATCGCGTTCCCGGCCGCGGTCGAGCAACCCGAGCTTGTTCTTGCGCACGGTGAGTGCGGCGAGTGAGATGTTTTCGCGGACGGCCATATCGACGATCAGCCCTTGTTGCTTGCGATCTTCGGGCACCAGCGCCATGCCCGCCCGCAGCGCATCCCGGGGGCGCTTGAGTTCCATCTGGCGGCCCGCGACGCGGATGGTGCCGGCCAGCGGCGCGTGCAACCCGAACAGCACTTCCAGCAATTCCGTGCGTCCCGCACCGACCAACCCCGCGACGCCGACGATCTCGCCCGCGCGGACGCGGAACTGCACCACCGACCGGGGAAACGCCGGCGTGACGAGGCCGCGAACGTCCAGTGCCGGCGGGCCGGGCTGGTGCGTCCGGCGGCTGTAGAACGCGGCGATGTCCCTGCCCACCATCAATTGAACCATGCGATCGCGCTGGATCCCATCACGTTCGAGATGGCCGGCGTTGCGGCCGTCCCGGAGGACGACGACGCGGTCGGCGAGCTGCTTGACTTCGCCCAGGCGGTGCGAAATGTAGACCACGCTGACTCCCCGCCTCCTCAAGTCGCGGATGACGCGAAACAGCGCATCCGCTTCGTGCTGCGTGAGACAGGACGTCGGTTCATCCATAATCAGGATGCGCGCGTCGACCGACAGTGCCTTGGCGATTTCAAGCATCTGCTGGCGGCCGATGGGCAGCGTCCGCACGATGGTGTGCGGCGGGATGGCCAGGTCGATCATGGTCATGGCGGCCCGCGCCCCCCGTTCGACGGCGCGGCGATCGATCCAGCCGAAACGCGTCGGTTCACGTCCCAGGAAAATATTCGCGGCCGCGTCGAGGTTGTCGCACAGGTTGAGTTCCTGGTGGATGAGCACGATGCCCTGGCCCATGGCCGCGGGCACCGAGTCGATGACCACCGGGCGCCCCGCCAGCCGGATGGTGCCCGCGTCGGGCACGTGGACGCCGGCCAGGATGTTCATCAGGGTGCTCTTGCCCGCGCCGTTTTCGCCGACGATCGCCAGTACTTCGCCGCGGTACAGATCCAGGTCGACACGGTCGAGCGCCAGCACTCCGGGAAACCGCTTGGTAATCGCACGGATTTCCAGCAGCGGCGGATCGGTGGGAAGGGCAGCCTGAGACACCGTTATTCGATCAGCGCGTTCAGTTCAGCGTGGAACTCTTGCACATTCTCTTGCGTGATTTTGCGCGCCGGTATGTCTAGAAAACCATTCTCGGGCAGCACGGTTCGATCGTCGCGCGCCAGCCCGGCGAGAATGCGAACGGACTCGTAGCCGTAGCGATAGGGATTCTGGACCACGGTGCCATAGATCGATCCTTCGGCAATGCCCAGCAGCGTCTCCTCCTCTTCGTCGAAAGCGACAATCTTCGTCTGCCCGGTTTTTCCCGCATCACGCACCGCTTCCAGGCACTTGGGAGGATTATACGCGAACAGGCCGACCATGCAGCCCAGGTCGGGATACCGAGCCAGGGCATCCTGGGCAAGAGATTTGGCCTTGGCAAAGTCGAATTGGTCGGTGCGCGTGTCCAGAATCGCGTACTTGTCTCCCTTTGGTACCGTGCCTGGCGCGTCGAAGCGCGAGGGGTCGTGATCGCGATCCAGCAATTCGTCGATGACGCCTTGCCTCCGCTGGCGAGCGTTCAGTTGCCCCAGACGGCCCACAAACATCATCACGCTGCCGCCCTCGGGCAGTGCCTCTTTTACGAGCTCGCCGCACATACGGCCAGCCGTGTAGTTATCCATGCCGACATAACAAAGCCGGTCGCTATTTGGCGCATCCGAATCCTGGGTGATCAGATGGGTGCGCCGCACAATATCATCGAGCAGATCCTGCTGGTTGTCCGGATCGATGGGACTGATCGCCACGCCGTCGATTCCGCCGGCCAACAGATCTTCCACCATCCGTTTCTGATCGGGCGCGCCCTTGGGAGGCATCACCACTTCGACGTCCGCATCGAAGTCGCGGGCAGCCGCCCGCGCACCCTTGTCGGCGATAACCCAGAATGAGGCGATGCCGTTGGTGACATAAGCAACCCGCGGTCGACCTTCACTCGCCGAATCCGCCGTTGCGCCACCGCGGCAGCCGGCCCAGGCGGCCAGCAACACGCCCACGGCCAGCGTCGCGGCCCGACCCGAGCGGGGCGGCGCGGATCGGCCACTGGCCGACCGCTCGGCGATGCCCCGTCTTACCCTCCCGCAGCGGTCATTTGGCGATCCAGCGAGGCCTTCGTGCATGCGTTGTCGCTCCCCGGGCATCCGCCGCGATGCCCCGATCCGCCCGCAAACGCCGACGTCGGGCCGAGTCGTTCGTTTGTCGCGCGGGACGTATCGTGCGCGTTGCGATTGGCTTTCCCTACAGGCTGCCTCGAGAAACCGGCGCGAACCGCCGGTTTCTCGACACGCATCGGGCCGGCGGTACGCCGACCATGACCCGCACTCGATGGGACGAATAGATTGCGAGCAACCGCGGTTGCTACTTGGACGCAGGCGCCGGCTGAGCCGCACGCCGAGCCCCCGGTTGCACGCGCTTCTGGATGTCCGTTTCCAGGACGCCGAAAGCGGCTTCATGCCGTTGTACGGACATTTGCAGCGCGGCCAGCATTCGCTTGGCGGTAAAATAATTCAGAACAATCCGCTCGGTAATGGCAATCTTTTCGGTCGGCACACCAATCGGTTGCGTGTTGAGTCCAAAGTCAATGATCAATTCTTCCGGCGTGCCCGTGACACGGCAGAAATTAGCGTAGCAGGTGACGGCTTTGGTGTCGTCAACTTGCACCTGGGGTCGCTGCTGCACTGCAGGGGCTGCCTGCTCGCCGCTTCGACCACCCGTTTCCGGACCCGTGACCGGTGTCGATTCCGGTTCGTTCTTTTCGGGGGTCTTGGCCATGGTAACCTCTCTTGTTACGGTTCAGCACCGTCATGACGGCAAATTTTCCGGACTCCGGACTGGCGGATCCCTATCAAGACTGGCAATTGTAGCCTATGACCCATGCAACGCAATGCTCCCACCGGGGAGTCCGGGCCACGCGACGGCCTCATGCGCCGCACAATCCGCAAGGCCGCTTCAGTTTCCCGGCAACAGCGGGTGATCGTCGGATCGGCAATCGCTTCCCGTTGGCGATGCCGCGGAGCGCGGTCTGGCACCCAACAGCGGCGGGGCGTCACCGGTCGGCGACGACGGCGGTATCGTTGGTGCTGGATGAGCCGCGACGGTTAATCCGCATCGTGATCGCAGATTGCATCGACGGCCCGGCGTGTCGCTTCGCGCACTTCACGAGGCACGGTGTCGTCGCCGGCGAGAGACTCCAGTAGCGGCACGGCCGGTCGAGCATCATGTCCCAGATCGGCCAGAGCCCGCGCGGCAGCGCACCGCACATTGACGACTTCCTGGTGATTCAGGTTTTCGTCGTCGGGTACGCCGGGAACATGAATCTCGTCTTCGTCGGGCAAGTACTCCAACTGGACGGCACGTTGCAGCAGCATCAGCGCCGATGCAACGCGGCCTCGACCCAAGGTGTCGATAACCGGAGCGGTGACCAGCGATAATTGCGACTGGTCGAACAGCGTGCGCGGGGTATGCAACGTTCTATCCAGGACATCCAAAAGCACTGGCACGTGCGCTGGCTGCGGGGGGCGCAGGAGCGACCATTGGTTCGTGGCGATAGCCGTCAGCGCTGTTTCCGACGGCGTGGAGGGGGACCATGAACATTCGGTCAATTCCCACGCGGCCGCCAGCCGGGATGCCAGCGGAGCCGCCGGATCGTTCAAAACACCGGTCAGGCACCGCCGCGCGTCCTCGCCGCCAAGTTTCCGGATCCGATAACAGATCTTGCTCTTTTCGTCCAGTTCCGCCCATTGAAGGTGGCGGACAAGCTTGCGCTGGATAATCCATGGCAATCCGTAGACGGCGGCCATCAGCAGCGTCACCGACCAGGCGGCCAGCAAAGCGCACGCCGCCCATACCAGGGCCCCGTACAGGACGGTCGGAGCATACAACACGCGTTGCGTGGTACCGCCTTCGATGTCCAACAACAAGTACGCGCACATCCACAGAATGATGAGCAGAGACGTGAGAGAAAGCCAACGTGACAGCGATGCGGCTCGACGAAGATAATAGCTGGAATGCTCGTCGGCGTAGACGTCACATGCGCCCAGCCACTGATACAGCAGCAACGCATAGAAAAAGAGGATTGTTGGAACGATGTAGTACCACTTATAACAATAGGCGAAATCCGCGATGCTTTCGGCATAGATGACCGAGGCCGCCGTCATGGCCAGCGGCAACACGAAATACCACCGCGTGGCGTGCGTGTTGTAAAAACGGTCTACGCGCCGCGATGCGGCGTGGAAGACGCGCACGGCTGCATCGGCCACCCTCATGGACGGCTGAAAGAACAACAGCACGCACAAGCAGACGAGCACGGCTGCCGAGACGAGGCCGTAGAACGAGTAGAAAACCGCAATTCTGCTGTCCGTGGAAAACCCGCCCACCATCCATGAGGCGAACCGCGAGACGGCGAAGAAAAACAACCACAGCAGCGGGCCCAGCAGGACTGCGTCGGTCTCGTCGAAGCGGAATTTGACATCACTTCTGACACGTTCGTCCGCGGCAACGTATTCGCCTCGAGCCCCCGCTATGGCGACGATGCAGCCGAACAAAACGACGGTGGCCGGCAGCGTCGCATACCACTGGTAGAGGAACTCGAGTTCGTGAGGCCACATAAAGGTTGCCGCCCGCCGCGGTCCTGGCCGCACGGCCAAAGGCGTGCGGCTCCACGTGATCCGCCGGCATCCGCGGTCAGCCACGAATGATCAGGCTGTGCTGCTGCTTCGCGAGGACCGACCCTACCACGCACGCATCGGCCGCACCCGCCTCGCGTGCCCTGTCTATCAACCGTCCGGCGTCCGCTTCCGGGACACTAAACAGCAAACCTCCGGACGTCTGCGCATCGAACAGCAACTCCAGCCGGACCGGGTCAGGATCGCCGCCTTCCACACGCATAAGATTCTCCACGAATCTCCGGTTCGACGCGCTGGCACGCGTCATATTGCGTTTTTCGACCAGCTCCAAAACACCATCGATTGCCTTAAGCCGACCGACGTCGAGCACGACCGTTACCTGGCTGGCCTGAGCCAGTTCGGTTGCGTGTCCCGCCAAACCAAAACCGGTGATGTCCGTGGCGGCACGCGCGCCAACCGATAGGGCGGCATCCCGTGCGCCGTCATTCAACAGAATCATACTGGCAACGGCGGCCTGCAGCGTGCTGTCCGGGCACCGATCGGCTTTGTGCGCCGAAGTGACGAATCCGGTGCCGAGCGGCTTGGTCAACACCAGCACGTCGCCGGGCCGCGCCTGACGATTGGTCATCAGACGGTCCGGTTCGACCACCCCCGTCACCGACAATCCATATTTGATCTCCGTGTCCCGCACCGTGTGGCCGCCCGTGACGACGGCGCCTGCCAGGTGCACTCGATCAGCGCCTCCCCGCAGGATCTCGGTCAGAATGTCCAACTTCAACTGGTCGTCGGGAAATCCCACAATCGCCAGCGCGGTCACGGGCCGGGCTCCCATGGCAAACACGTCGCTCATCGAGTTCGCGGCAGCGATTTGCCCGTAGACGTACGGATCGTCGACCAGTGGCGGGAAAAAATCCACGGATTGAACAATCAACAAATCGTCGCGCAGCCGGAACACCCCTGCATCGCTGAACCCTTCGGGCCCCACGATCAGGTCCGGATGCTGCTGCGGCGAAAGGTTTCGCACAACCTGTGCGACCCCATCCATGGGGAGTTTTCCCGCTCACCCCGCGCAGGTTGCGTAATCCAGTAATCTTTTTTTACGTCCAAACAACGGCATGGCTTTATCGTAGTGCGTGCGTGTGCCTTGTTCAACTTGACCGTGCGCGGACCATGCTCCATCAGCCGCGAAGCGCTGGCCCCCGGTTTCCGTTAGTTGGCGAACTCGCAAGAACCGGACGGTCGCGCGTACCGGCCGAATGTACCGCCCGAAAAGGCGCGTATGCCGAGATGGCCCAGCGGCTACAAGGACGGCCCGAACGCCTTACAATGGACATGGTGTTCGATCACGGCGACCGCGGAGACAAAACATGCCCATTCGCGCTGGAGATCCGGCTCCGTCATTTGAGCTCCAGGACACAACGGGCCATGTCCATCGGCTCCAGGAATATCGGGGCAACTGGCTCTTGCTGGTCATGTTGCGGCACCTGGGGTGAGTTCCATGCCGGGAGCACCTGTCGCAGTTGCGACAGCACAGCAGCCGTTTTCAGGCGTTGAGCACGCAGGTATTGGCGGTAACGTTCCAGGATGCGGCCACCGGCCGACGATTTGTGAAGGAGGAGGGCCTGGAATTTCCTCTGCTCGTCGATTCGTCCCGCCATCTCTACGAGCAATTTGGGATGGGGAAAGGACGCACGTGGGACGTGTGGGGACCGTCCAACTGGTGGGCCTACGCGCGGGGTATCTGCCGCGGCCTGATGCCCAAGCGACCAACCGGCGACGTCGATCAACTGGGCGGCGATGTTGTGGTCGATCCCGCGGGCATCGTTCGATTCCTGCACGCCGGCAAGGGACCGGCGGACCGACCGCCGGTCGATACGATCATCGCACGCATCGAGTGACCCTCCTGATCGAGGGACGCCGCCAAACGTCCGGCGGCGAACACGTCCGACGGCCGCTTTCCCTGTCACGTAAAATTTTTTAAGATCCTCGGGTATTACCGCGTCAGCCGTATCCACGGATCATGGCGGCTGCCGCCCGCGATGTATGGTTCTGCTCGAGGACGCCTGGGGAGGGGACCGATGGCCAAGTCTATCGCCCAGTATATCGATCACGCCGTGTTGCACCCGACGCAGACCGAACATCACCTTCGTGCGGCCTGCCGCATGGGTCGTCAGTTGCACGTGGCGACGGTGTGCGTCAAACCGTACATGATCCCCTTGGCGGTCGAGTTGCTGGACGGATCCCCCGTCGACGTGAGCACCGTCGTCGGGTTCCCCCACGGCTCCATATCCGCGGAATCCAAATCCGCCGAAGCCGAATGGGCATGCCGACACGGCGCGCGGGAACTGGACATGGTGGCCAACGTGGGGCTGGTCGTGCAGGAAGCGTGGGATCGTGTGGCCGCCGAGATTCGCGCCGTGGTGAGCGCGGGCAAAAAACATCGGGCGTCGACAAAGGTCATTTTCGAGACGGGGATGTTGCCCAACGACGAAATAAAAGTGCGACTGTGCCGCATCAGTTGTGATGCCGGTGCCGCGATGGTCAAGACATCGACCGGGTTTGGTTTTGTCAAACAGCCGGACGGGCAGATCGAAGCTACTGGAGCGACGGAACATGACGTGCGGCTGTTGCGGGCCACGTGTCCTGAACATGTGGGCGTCAAGGCGTCCGGCGGAATCCGTTCGTACGCGGACGCTCGACGGATGATCGAACTCGGGGCCAGCCGTCTAGGTACCAGCGCCACGGAAACGATTGTGCAGCAAGAGCAAGACGAACATGGGGACGGGTCACCCGCCGGCGACCTTTGAAAGTGCCCCTTCAGAAGGAACCGCGAACGTGCTGGAACTCCACGACCAAATACAGGAAGCGGTGGCCGCGATTCGCGGGCATTGGGATCGGCGACCACGCGCGGGCATCATTTTGGGAACCGGCTTGGGCGGAGTGGTGGAGACGATCGACGAAGAGGCTTCCATTGACTACGAACAGATTCCGCACTTTCTCCGTTCCACCGCCATCGGCCATCGCGGGCGCATGGTCTGCGGCCGCCTGAACGACAGCCCCGTGCTGGCGATGGAGGGACGATTCCATATGTACGAAGGCTATCCGCTTCAACAAATCACGCTGCCCGTGCGCGTGATGCGTGCCATGGGCGCCGAACTCTTGATCGTCACGCAAGCCTGTGGCGGATTGAACCCCCAGTTTCGTAGCGGCGATATCATGATCATCGAAGATCATATTAATCTGATGGGGGACAATCCGCTTATTGGAATCAACGATGATCGGCTGGGACCACGGTTCCCCGACATGTGCCGGCCGTACGACCCCCCATCGATCATTGCCGGACTGGAGATTGCGCGCCGTGAAAATTTTTCGGCCCACAAAGGGGTCACCGTCGCGGTCGCCGGACCGAACCTGGAAACACGGGCGGAATACCGATTCCTGAGATTGATCGGTGCGGACGTGGTAGGTATGTCGACCGTGCCCGAAGTAATCGTCGCCGTCCACTGCGGATTGCGTGTGTTTGGACTGGCAATCATTACCGATATGTGCCTGGCCGACGCCCTGGAACCGGCCGACATCAACCATATCGTGGCCGTGGCCAAGGGCGCCGAGCCCAAACTGGCCGCACTGGTGACCGGTATTCTCCAGAGGGAGGCGACCGACAGATAAGGGCGCGGCGCGCGATCAGACGAATCGTGTGGGATGCCCCCTTCCGCGGCGTCCGGTGTTTTTGCCGGTCCGGGCCGCGCCACCCCGTCCGTCACGCATCCTGCGGCACACTGGGCCGGCTGCGGCGGAATGCCCCACGCCGAACCGGACAACGAGCGCGAACGACGCTGACGATCATGAAAACGCAAGCTCCGTCCGTCGATGGCGCCGCGGCGCTAGTACGCCAGCGGTGGTCCAGTCGGCCCCGCGTGGGAATCATCCTGGGCACGGGTTCGAACCGGCTGGCCGACGCCATCCACCAGCAGGCGGTCGTGCCGTACGACGAGCTCCCCGAATTTCCGCGCTGCACGGCCTTGGGACACACGGGACGCGTCATCTGTGGCACGCTGGCCGACGTTCCCCTCGTCGCGCTGGAAGGCCGGTTCCATTTGTACGAGGGTTACACCGTGGCGCAGGTGGTGCTTCCGGTACGGTTGCTCCATCGGCTGGGAGTCGAATCGCTCGTTGTCACCAACGCAGCCGGGGCCGTCCATCCCTACTTTCGGGTCGGCGATGTGGTGGTGATCGTCGATCATATCAACTTAATGTTCCGCCGGATCGCGGTCCCGCACGGTTGTGTTGCCATGGCAGAAGGTCGGTCGCGACCGCGTGGCTCTTTGTACGATGGTCCGATGATCGAAGACGCGTTAGACGTTGCCCGGCGGGAAAACTTTGTGGCGCATCGCGGCGTTTACGTGTCGGTGAAGGGCCCCAATTACGAGACGCGGGCCGAGTATCGATTCTTTCGCCGGATCGGTGGCGACGTCATCGGCATGTCCACCGTGCCGGAGGTACTCGTCGCAGGCAGCCTGGGTCTGCGCGTGCTGGCGATGTCGGTTGTCTCCAACGTCTGTCTTCCCGACGCGTTGTCGCCCAGCGACGGCCAGGCAGTTGTCGACGCTGCTCGTGAGGCGGAGCCCCGGATGAAAAAAATTGTCACCGATGTTGTCACAAATCACGCACAGCGCAACGCAAACGGCGCGGATTGACCAACGTAGCCGAAATCGCGAGACTGCGGCGCGGTTGAATAAAGAAAAGGATGGCAACAAACGAGCCAAACAAAACCAGCCAGATTTTGCGGAGTTCGGCCACAGCCCGTTTGAAGAGACCAGCGAAAAAGGGAATGGGAATGGCCACGCACGATATCGCGGGTCTGATTCAGAAGAAGCGCGATGGCGGGTCCCTGGAACCGGACGAAATCCATGCGCTGATTGACGGCTATGTGCGCGGCGCCGTGCCAGACTACCAGATGGCCGCGCTGTGCATGGCCATCCTTTTTCAGGGAATGAACGTATCAGAGACCGCTCACCTCACGGAGCGGATGCTTGCCAGCGGAACGACCCTCTCCTGGTCGACTCCCGACACCACGAAGGTCGACAAGCATTCCACGGGCGGCGTCGGAGACAAAGTGTCGATTGTCCTGGCGCCGCTGCTGGCTGCCTGCGGCCTGGCGGTGCCCATGATTTCCGGCCGCGGTCTGGGTGCTACGGGCGGGACGTTGGACAAGCTCGAAGCGATCGACGGCTACCGGACCGACCTTACGGTACGCGAAATTATCGATACGACCGAGCGTGTCGGGTGCGTCGTCACCGGCACGACGCCGGACCTGGCGCCCGCGGACCGGAAACTCTACGCACTGCGCGACGTTACGGCGACGGTCGAATCGATTCCCTTGATCACGGCCAGTATCATGAGTAAAAAGCTCGCCGAGGGCCTCGATGCACTCGTTCTGGACGTCAAGGCTGGTTCGGGCGCTTTCATGAAGTCCAAGGACCGAGCCAGGCAGTTGGCACAATCCCTGGTGGATACGGGCAACCGCATGGGCGTGAAAACGACTGCCTTGCTTACCGATATGAATCAGCCGCTGGGACGTATGGTCGGCAATGCGGTTGAGGTGTCCGAATCGATGGATGTGCTCGAGGGCGGTGGACCGCGGGATGTCGTGGACATCGTTATAGCCCTGGGAGCGGAGTTGCTGGTGCTCGCCGGGCTGCAACCGGACACGCGAAGGTCCGCGGCCATGCTGCAGGAAAAAATCGCGAACGGATCGGCGATGGAAAAATTTCGCGAAATGGTCGCCGCCCAGGGAGGCCACCTCGAAACCACACGACCTGTTGCGCCGCCGCATGAGATCGGTGCCGAGAAACCAGGATGCGTAACGCGCATTGACACGGAAGCCATCGGTCGGGCGGTGATTCTGATGGGCGGCGGCCGCCGGAAAATGAACGACCCCATCGACCGCAGTGTGGGATTGGAAATGCTGGTTCGCGTGGGAGACGTAGTAAGAATCCATCAGCCGCTTGTCCGTGTGTTCTCCCATCACCGGGATGTCGACCAAATCGAACCGCTTGTACGGAGCGCGGTGCACGTTTCCGAACAACTTTCGGAGCCGTTGCCACTGGTTCTCGAAACGTTTCGGAGCGCACCGTGAACAGCCAGCAGCGCGACGCATTGATCGAAGCCGCCCGTGGCGCCCGGCGACAGGCGTACGCGCGCTATTCGGGCTTTCAGGTGGGCGCGGCACTGCGTACGACGTCGGGTATGGTGGTCTGCGGAGCGAATGTGGAGAACGCGTCGTACGGTCTGACCCTGTGTGCCGAGCGAGTGGCCGTGGTACGGGCCGTATCGGAGGGCGAGCGTCGATTTGAAGCTCTGGCGATCGCCGCGGCGGGAGCCATCCCGCCTTGCGGAGCGTGTCTGCAGGTGCTGGTCGAGTTCTGCGATGAGCTGCCGATCCTGCTCGTCGAACCCGATCCGGGCCGCCCCGTTACGGAAGTCCGCTTATCGCAGTTACTGGGGAATCCGTTTCGGCCGGGACATCTGCGACAGCGCTGACGCCCCATTCGTTTCCGGGGCTCACAGCAGGGACGTGTCCCGGTTGCCCGGCCCGGGACTCCCCGCCGCGCGCCGCCGCCGCACCCTGGCCGGGCCCACCGCGCCACGTCCCCTTGCCGGTGAACCTGCTATACTCGCTGCTCACGTGCCGTGAAACACGTGTTATGGAACCGGAGATTCGCTCCGTGAATACCGCATCTCGAGACAAATTCCTGGAAGCTGCCCTGGCGGAAGCCCGACAGAGCGTGGCCGAAGGCGGGCTGCCCATCGGGTCGGTGCTGGTCATCGACGGCGAAATTGTGGGTCGCGGCCACAACCGGCGAATCCAGCGTGGAAGTCCGATCCTGCATGCCGAAATGGATTGTCTGGAAAACGCGGGCCGCCTGGACGCGAATCGTTACCGGCGGGCCACGCTGTATTCGACGCTGTCCCCGTGCGACATGTGCAGTGGCGCGATCCTGCTTTACAGGATTCCGCGCGTCGTGATTGGCGAACACCAAACCTTCCGAGGTCCCGAAGCGTACGTCGAAAGTCGAGGAGTCGACGTCCAAGTGGTGAACGACCCGGATTGCGTGCGTCTGATGACGGAGTTTCTCCGCCAACATCCGCGGTTGTGGAAGGAAGACATCGGAGAATGACGGGTTGCTGACGGGCGGTCATCACGTGGACGGTGGCAACATCCAGCGGGAATTCTTCGGTGGTGCGTGGCAGCAGGTGCTGCGGCGTGCGTTCGGAGCGGGACGGGATCGACGCTGCCTTGCAGCGCCTTGAACGTTGGGCCGACATGGTCGATGGATGCGTAACAGGAAACAGCCTTCGTGCGCCATCAATTCGCAAACATCTTTTGGAACGGTTTCTCAATGGCGAGCGCGATCGTGCTCGTGACGGTTGCCCAAGCCCAGACTGCCGACCGCCTGCGTTTCGCGACATTCAATACTTCGCTGCACAGGGACCGGGCAGGGCAGCTCGTCGAGGAACTGGCACTTCCGATATCCGATCAGCCGCGGCGGGTGGCGGAGACCATCCAGAGGATCCGGCCGGACGTGCTGCTGCTCAACGAGTTCGATTACGACGACGAAGGCCGAGCCGCGGAATTATTCCAGACGAACTTCCTCGCAGTTTCCCGAAACGGCCAATTACCGATTCGCTACGCCCACGTCTATCTGGGTCCCGTCAATACGGGAGTGCCGACCGGCCACGATCTGGACAACGACGGTCGAAACAACGGACCGGCGGATGCATTCGGATACGGAAGGCACCCCGGCCAGTACGGCATGTTGGTACTGTCTCGGCTGCCGATCGATCGGGACAAGGTACGGACGTTTCAAGAATTCTTGTGGAAAGACATGCCCTGCGCCGTTCTGCCTGTCGATCCTCGGACAGGGCAAAGTTTCTATACTCCGGAGGAACTCGCCGACCTGAGATTGTCATCGAAGAGCCATTGGGACATTCCGTTGCGGGCCGGAAACCGCACCATTCACTTTCTGGTGTCCCACCCCACCCCCCCTGCTTTTGACGGTCCGGAAGACCGCAACGGGTGTCGCAACCACGATGAGATCCGGCTGTGGGCCGACTACATCGATCCTCAGCGGTCAACCTATATTTATGACGACCGGGGTCGGCGAGGCGGGCTTTGCGAGGGATCGCTGTTTGTGATTGCCGGTGATTTGAACGCCGATCCCGTGGACGGAGGTGGCACGCTGCGAAGCATTACGCAGTTGTTGGCGCACCCGCTCATTAATGCTTCGCCGTGTCCCGCCAGTGCGGGGGGACGCGAGTGCGCTCGGCGGCAGGGAGGGGCCAACGACCACCAGCAGGGGGACCCCGCGCACGACACGGCCGATTTCAACGATCGTGCCCCGGGCAATCTGCGTGTCGATTATGTTCTTCCCTCCCGAACGCTCGCGCCCATCGACGGCGGGATTTTCTGGCCGCGTGCCGATCAGGAAACAAGCCGGCTGCTGGAGGCGTCCGACCACCGCCTCGTGTGGATAGACGTACAATAACAGCTCGGCGGCTGTGGCCGCGTTCGGCCTCGTTGTCCCGCGCGACGCCGGTACCAGCGGCATTTCATGCGGATGCCTGCTCGAGATCTTCCGGCTCCAAGGCTGCCACGTAGGGCAGATTTCGGTAGGCATCGTTGTAGTCCAGTCCATAACCGACGACGAAGGCGTCCGGTATGTCGAACCCGACAAAATCCGGCTCCAGATCGACTTCCTGGCGGCCTTCCTTGCGCAGCAGCACAAGGGAACGGACCGATTTCGCGCCGAGCTGCTTCATTCGTTCGAGGACTTCCAGCAACGTGTGTCCGGTGTCGAATATATCATCTACCAGCAGGACGTCGCGGCCGGCAATATCGGGCATCATGTCGGCATTGATCACCAGCCCACTGCGGGTCGTCGTCGCGCCCCGGTAGCTGCTGGCCTGCACGACGCCGACACGAAGCGGAAGATCCAGCTGGCGGATCAAGTCGGAAAGCAGAACGACACTGCCGGTAAGCACGCCCACGATGGTCAGTGTCCGTCCTTGGTATGCCGCGGCGACCTCGTTGGCCATGCGCGATACACCTTCCAGTAGCTGCGTTTCGGTGAGCAAGATTTTCACGTGCCCGTATCCTCGGAGGATGTGAGTAGGAGCCGTATTGTGCAGGATCTCCGCGGCCGCATCAAATCAGCACTCCCGCCACGCAGGCGGTCATGAAACACGCCAGAGTACCTCCGATCATCGCGCGCAGTCCCAGTCGCGCAAGGTCGGGGCGGCGCTGCGGAGCGATCCCGCCGATTCCGCCGAGTTGGATTCCGATGGAACTGAAATTGGCGAAGCCCGACAGGGCGTACGTCATTATGCGGATGCTGCGCGGGTGGAGTGCGATTGGCGAATCGGTTGCGACCCACTTCCCGAGCCGGTCGTAGGCCACGAATTCGTTGGCTACCATCTTGATTCCCAGCAGTTCCGCCGCGTGGAAGCAGTCGCCGCGCGGGATTCCCATGAGCCAGGCGAAAGGCCAGAAGATATAGCTTAAGGCGAGTTCCAGCGACCAGCGCTGCTCACCGCTGAAACCCAGCCAAGTGCCCGTCCAGCCGATCACGGCATTGGCCATCGCAATCATTGCCAGGAACGCAATCAGCATCGCTCCCACATTGATGGCCAGGCGCATACCGTCCGCCGCGCCGTCCGCCACCGCTTCGATCATGTTCACGCTCGTCTGTTCCACCGCCACCTCGACATGCCCCAGCGTCTGGGAGTGTTCCGTCTCCGGCTGCATGATTTTGGCAATAAGCAACGCAGCGGGAGCGGAGATAACGGATGCCGTTACGAGATGGCCCGCTTCAATGCCCATCTGCACGTACGCCGCCAGGACGCCGCCGGCGATCGTGGCAAAACCACCGACCATGACGGCATTGAGTTCCGACGAAGTCATGCCCTGCACGTAGGGACGGATCACCAGCGGCGCTTCGGTCTGTCCCACGAAAATGTTTGCCGCCGCCGAAAGACTCTCCGCACCGCTCGTCCCCAAGGTTTTCTGCATCAACCACGCGAAGAAGAACACGACCCGCTGCATGATGCCGAGGTAGTACAGCAGCGACATGAACGACGCGAAGAACACGATCGTGGGCAAGACGCCAAAGGCGAACGTCCGTATCAGTACGAACTCGGGCGGCAGGGACGGGTCCTCCGGCCGGGGAAAAACGCCGAACATAAACAGCGAGCCGGCATCGACGAAATCCAACATCCGCGTGAAGAATGCTCCGATGCCCCGGAACAGTCGGTCGCCGGGTCGGGTCCACAGGATGAGCACGGCGAAGGAAAACTGCAGCAGCAGACCACCGACAATGATCCGCAGGCTGACTTTGGTTTTGTGCGAACTCATCAGCCAAGCCAGGCCGACCATGACGAATAGCCCGACGAGGCTGATCACGCGTTCCACCGGCGTCAGTTCCTTTCCCGGGTGTTGAAGATGCGGTCACCGGCATCGCCCAGCCCGGGAACAATAAACTTCTGTTCGTCCAAGACGGCGTCCACGGCACAGACATAGACCTGGGTCTCCGGGAACAGGCTCTCTACCTGTCGGATGCCGTCCCGAGATGCGATAACCGCCAGTAACTTCACATGGGGCACTCCCCATTCGCGCAGCGCCGACAGCGCGGCCACCGCCGATCCCCCGGTGGCGAGCATCGGATCCAGAATCAAGGCCACATCCACCGGCTGGCTGTCCGGTAGTTTGCTGTAATACTCCACCGGCCGCGCGGTACGTTCGTCCCGATACAGCCCAAGGTGCCAGACTTCCGAGGTGGGAATCAGGTTGAGCACGCCGTCGACCATGCCCAGTCCGGCGCGCAGGATGGGAATCACGCCGATGCGTTGACGAAGCTTCCGACCGGGCGCGCTGGCCAGCGGCGTCTGCACAGTGCAGGGTTGGAGTTCCAGGTCCTTGGTGGCCTCGTAGGCCAGCAGCACGGACAGTCGGGCGATTAAACGGCGAAACTCTGCCGGATCGGTGTGCACGTCGCGCAGGTGCGCCAGGTGGTTCTCGATCAGGGGATGGTGAACTTCAAACACGCCTGACGTGTGCTTCCGACTCTCACTCCGCGTGCCCGTCTCGTACGACGTTTTGCCCATCAGTCTCGTCGCCTCGACATATTCGTCTGTCTTTAGAGTCTAACCATCGCTAACGGACGCGATACCAGAATGCGAGTTCGCGGCAGGGATACGGGTCTCGTGGGAAGTTTTCACTCACGCACGTATCCGCCCGTGCGCCCTTGTGATTGCTAACAGCATAACGCTCGGTGCGGCGGGCATGAAGGGTGTCCCAGCCGATTGCGTGGGTGCGGGTGGCTATATGGACGAGGCAAACAAGGAGAACTCCGCGATTTACGGACCCGCGTTGACACGTCGTCCAGCGACCCGGGCAGGTTCCGAGCAGCGGGAAGGCGTGGGCCAGGCCTGCCGTATCGCCGGGCAGCGGGGGGGGGGCGGTTACGCGTGTCACCGGGTCGCGGACCGGTTGCCGAAGACCTCTTCCGCCGAAAAAAACGGCGTCCACGGGGGGCGCATCGCGCGGCGGCTTTGGTATAATCCGAACGTCCGATGCGAGAATCGACGCGCGTGATTGCAAGCCCTTTCCACATGCGGCCTTGTGCCGAGTTGGCGTTTGAAACCCGTGAACGCGCGATTTCCCGTCCTGCCGCAGAAGCGGCGGGCGCCGCCCGGAGTGACCTCGTGAAGCGAACCATGCTGATGGAACTTGAAACCATGGCTGACATCACTTCACCGAGGAAAGACACATGCGTTCACGGAATCGCTTCACGAGACGCGCGCGACGGCTGCCCGCGCGGTCGACCCCATTTGCCTTGCGGGTAATCTGCATCGCCTGCCTGGCGCTCTCCGTGTGCTGGCGCCCCAACGAGGCGCCGTGCGGTCCGCTTAGGGTCGCGACGTACAACGCGTCGCTGAACCGTTCGTCCGCCGGAAGACTCATCTCGGATTTGTCCACGCCCAACAATCTTCCGGCGCGGCGCGTTGCGGAAGTTGTTCAACAGGTTCGGCCGGATATTCTGCTGATCAACGAATTTGATTACGACGCCAACGGCGACGCCGCGCGGTTGTTTCAGGAGAATTATCTCTCCATCGGTCAGAATACCACCGGCGTGGTAACCGCGCCACCGATCGACTATCCGTTCCGATTTGTTGCCCCATCCAACACAGGAGTCAGTTCCGGGGTCGATTTCGACGGCAACGGATCGACGGACGACTATGGATTCGGCAACTTTCCGGGACAATTCGGCATGGCGGTCTATTCCCGTTTCCCGGTCTTGATATCGCAGTCGCGGACGTTCCAGACATTTCTCTGGAAGGATATGCCAGGCCACCGGATTCCAGCCAACTACACGCAGGATGGCATCGACAACGCGCGGCTGTCCTCCAAGAGCCATTGGGACTTGTCGATCGATGTCGACGGCCAGCGTGTCCATCTGCTGGCCAGCCATCCCACGCCGCCAGTCTTCGACAGCCCAGTCTTCGACGAAAACGGTCGCCGCAACGCGGATGAGATCAGGTTCTGGACGGACTACATCGATCCTGCTTCCAGCGGATACATTTATGACGACATGGGTGTCATCGGCGGGCTCTCCGACGGCGACCGGTTTGTGGTAGTGGGAGACTTTAATTCAGACCCGTTCGATGGTGACAGTCTCCCCGGAGCCGCCGATCAATTGCTTGATAGTCCGCTCGTCAATACGTCGTTGGTGCCGGCCAGCGCGGGCGGCGTTGAAGACTCGATATTGGAGGGCGGCATCAATGATACGCACCTGGGCGATCCTGCCCACGACACGGCGGACTTCGCCGCTCCCGGAAACCTGCGAGTGGATTACGCCTTGCCCTCGGCAAACATGACCCTGCTGGGCGGAGGCGTGTTCTGGCCGACCCGAGATAACCCGCTTGCCGCGCCCGCATTCGGCGCGTCCGACCACCGGCTGGTATTCGTCGATATCAGTGTTCCGGAACCGCCGGCCGGGACGCTGGTGTGGTTGGCTTTGGCTCTGGCTGCGTGGCCAAACCGGCGGTTCCTGCAAGGTGGCCGCCGCACCCGTTTGTCGTCGCCAAGCCGGTCCATCGGGTCAGGTTCCGATGAACGCACCCGCTAATCCGATGGCAATCAGACCACTGAGCGCCAGCAGCGCCAGGGCCACGGCCGTGGGTTCGGGAATCTTGTTTGCCCTACCGCCGACACGGACCATCAGGCCTGTGGGATTCTCCAGCGTGCCGGAGTTGATCACGATAAAGTCCAGCACATTTTCACCTTCAACAAAGCCATCGTCGATGTCAAAGGCCGTAAGCGTGCTTGGTCCGGCCAGGTTTGTGTAGCCGGTATATTGGCCGTTCAGAAATATCAGCCCCAGGTTGTCGACGGCCCAATGTCCAGCCAGGTTGGCCGAACTGGGATGCATGCCCGCCAGATCGAACGTCGTTCGGAAGATGTATGATCCGAGCGAAACTTTAAGACCCGGCTGCTTCGCTGAAGGGCTGATCCACTGCGCGACGTCATCGCCGATCAGCCATCCAAGAGGCATGGGCGGCGGTGTGACCAACGCCCCCGGACCCGGAAGCAGCGGGTCATCGCTAACGATCAGCGAGTAGTGAGGATCGATCGAGCCCGGAACCAGTCCGGCGCCGTCTTCGGCCACGCCCGTATTGAATATGGAAATGGGTGCTCCCTCGCTGCTTGCCGTCCCAGTGCCGGCCAGGGCCACCGCGGTCACAATGGTCAAAACGTATCGGTTCAAGAACTTCCCGGATCGGGTGCCGGTTGCTTGAAGCTCGCAGTGCATCGTTGCCTCCCCCTCTGCTTGTCGGATAGTCATGCCCAGCAAGGATGGGCTGCCACTGAAGCACGCGGTGTCGCACTGCATCAACACGACGTTGTCTTTTTGTTGCGTGGGCTTCGAGGCGCGGTTGCATTCCCACCGGAGAGCCGGGTGGCCTGGTGTGCCTGCCCGGATTGATCCGGTGGACTTGCGCCCTGTTTCGCGTACGACCGTCCCCTGCGACACAACTGATACGCCATCATGTCGACGCGGTACCTGTCTCACGCAAGTGGGGTGCCGTCCGCGATACAATTTTGCTCGCCACGCGGTTGCCAGCCGTGCCGCGCGGCCCGAGCCTGGAGATAAAAGGACAGACGGTCTTGACCTGCGCGGCGTGACTGCGAAATCATGTGCAGTGGTACAGCGAGGGAACGAATGATTTACTGGATGCGCGCCGGTCTGCTGCTTGCTGCAATATTCGGATTCTGCCCCGTGACAGATGCCCAAACCGGCCCGCGATCGATTCCTGGTCGCCCGACGCGCGACGTCGCCGCACGGCGCGGATTCGCCGTGGCGCTGCACGGAGGCGCCGGCTCGTCTGTCCGAGGCATGTCTCAGGACGCACGACACGAATACGAACAGGCGCTTGCCGATGCCCTCAAGATCGGCGTCGACGCGCTGTCCGAGGGCCAGTCCGGTGTGGAAACGGTCGAGCGCGTGATCCGCTTTCTGGAAGACAATCCGCTGTTCAATGCCGGGCGAGGAGCCGTGTTGAATCGCGACGGACGCGTGCAGCTGGACGCCTCGATCATGGATGGAAGAAAGCGTGCCTGCGGCGCCGTGGCCGCGGTCCGCCGGGTCCGCAATCCCGTCAGTCTGGCACGTTTGGTCATGACCAAGTCGAAACACGTCATGCTGGTTGCGGACGGCGCGGAGGCGTTTGCCGCCGAAATGAAGCTGGGGCTGGCCGACGAGCAATATTTCACAACCACACGCCGGCAACGGCAGTGGACGGCGGCACGGACCGCGGCGGGGGGCGCCGCCGCGGAGGGGGACACGGTGGGATGCGTCGCCCTGGACCGATTCGGAGACCTGGCCGCGGGAACCTCCACCGGTGGGCGCGTATACAAGCGACCGTTCCGCGTCGGAGATTCCCCGGTGATTGGCGCGGGCACGTTTGCCGATAACGATACGTGCGCCGTCTCGTGCTCGGGAAACGGCGAACAGTTCCTGCGCCATGTTGTCGCCTACGACGTGCACGCCAGGATGACTTACCAGCGTGCCACGTTAACCGAAGCGGTGCGGGCGGTCATCCACGAGCGATTGCAGCCCGGCGACGGCGGGATGATCGCAGTCGGACGGGACGGGACGATTGCCATGGAGTTCAATACGGCAGGCATGTTCCGAGGCGCGGCCGATTCGACGGGCCGCTTCGAAGTGGCCGTCGGTCCCAAGCAGTAGCGCATCGACGAGGCGGGGATCGGCACTCATCAAACGCCGGCGTGCCGTGAGCGGTCAAACGGTAACGGGCGGCGCGCACAGCTCGATCACATGCCCGTCCGGATCGCTGAGAAAAATCTGCTGGGCCCCGTCCGGTCGGGTTCGCCGAGGCAGATGGTCCACGTTGTTCGTTTGGAAATGCAACTCCCAAGCGTCGATATCGTCGACCATCAGCGCGAAATGATTTCCGCGGTTCGCCGCGAACACGGGCTCTCTCCGCCCGCCAATCAAATGCAGTTCCTGTTGCTCGCCCAGACGAAACCACGCGCCGGGAAAATCGAACGCCGGTCGGGGGATTGATGGCAGCTGAAGCACGTCGCGATAAAACCGACAGCTGTTCTCCACGTCCTTCACATGCAGTGCGACGTGATTCAGTTCGATGGTCTTCATGATCCGCACTTTCGGCGTGCCCAGCCCGCAACCAGCAGGCTGATCAGCACCAGCGTAAAGCACGCAGGCTCGGGTACTGCGTGAGGACCTCGTGCGCCCTCCGAGAGCAATCCAACGAACCCATCAATATCGTCGAAGTCCTGATCACCATCCAAGTCCGTATCGCCTTTCAGCGATGGAAGTACGCCGAACGTTGCCTCGTACACCGCCGGGTCGTTCAGTCCCAGAACGAAATCGTCGATGTCGTCAAAGTCGACGTCGCCGTCGCAGTCCATGTCGCCCCGTAAAAATGCCTCGCCGCTCAGTTCCAGCGTGAGTACGTATCCCGAGGTGGCACCGGGCAAGTCCTCGTCGGAAAGGGTCAGCGCATAGGTTGCCGAAAATGCACCCGTGCGGACGGGATCAAACTGCACGTCAAACGCTTGGGCGGCACCGGCCATCAAGCCGCTGAAAGGTATCAGGTCCGCAGTCAGCACATCCGTATCCCCGTTGCTGGTGATCGAATCGAGGTCCAACGCCGCGGTAAAGCCGGGCGTCATTTCCAGATTGAACAAGCTGACCGCCACCGTCTGGACGCCGGAAGTCGTCTCTACGTGGCCGAAGTCGATGGACAGCAGGTTTTCGGCCGCAGCGGAGTCGAAGGAGGCCGACGCGTGGTCCAGCACCGATGCGGTCAACGTCTCAGTGAAACTTCCGTCGGCCACCCCCTGGCTCGTGCTGTTCACGTCGACGCGCCCCGCGAGGGGGCCGCTGTTGGAAGTGTCGAACGAGAGAAGATGGAAGTTGTTGCCGCCCAGCGCGAAGTCGGTATCGCTGCCCGATCCGCTCACGGCGCCGAAACCTTCATAGGTGTAGTCAAGTTCGTCCGCGCCAGAGTCCGTGGAGACGGGCGCGATGTTTTCAACCACCAGGAACACCGGCGCGGAGGCTCCCGCGATCATTGGATCCGCAAGAGGCGCGACCTGGGCGCCCATTTTCGCCGGCAATCGGTAGTCAGCCACGACCGGCAGATGGTCACTCACCTCGGTCAACTTCGTGAGTATGTCCAGGCTGGGGCTGGGTATCGCGCTGGAAGTAATGGAACTGTTGCAGCAGGCGTGGGTGTTGTTGTTGCCAAACGCATGATATGAGCCGGAAATGTAATCCAGTCCCTCGCCGTCCAGCATTTCGCCACTCACCAGCTGAAAGTCGAACCGATCATCCATACCACCACCGATCAACGGATCTGGCGGATTGAGAGCGGGCGCCTGCGTGTGCGTGTGCTTGAGTTGGGAGTTATTGTTCCAGGTGACGGGTGTGGTGATCCAGGTGCCGTTGGGATCGATCGGATCGAATGCCTGGCCGTCCCCCCCATCGGCCAGCAGAATGGAATAGTTGCTGTCCTGAAACTGCCCGGGCACGGGCTCTTCGAAACTGCCTTTAATGTTGTAATCGCCTGCGAAGATGATATGGGCACCGCTGCCCAAAGCGTCGGCATTGGCGCGCACCTCCTCGGCTTCGGCGGCGCGGCGGTCGATGTCGGACTGGGAATTGCTCGCCTTGTAGTGGTTGACGTAAATCGTGATGTCCGCGCTGGAATCGCTTGTCTCGTAGCCAACCGGCCGGAGTTTATAACGCAATGTCGCCCGCGCCTGCGCCGATCCGCCAACCTGGCCGAAACTGATCGTGGCCAGTTCGTCCAGGTCCACGGTCTGGGTGTTGTAGATCAGCCCGGGCCGACCCGCTCCCAATGTCGCCCCGTCCACGTTGTCGCGATTGTACGTCCCGGCGCCGTAGACGGTGTTCAGCAAATCCACGATCTCTTGCGTCGTCGTGGCCGACGTGTACTGCTCCTGGAGCACGAGCACGTCGATGGGACGAGAAATGTTGTTGACTACTTCGTCGCCGATGGCCTTGAGAATGCCGTCCGTTCCACCGATGCCCGCGCGGGGGCTCCGCTCCAACAAGTCACCATTCGCCGTGTTGTAGGTAACCACGCGGAGCTGCCCCTGCACGTCAGATGCTAGTAGCAGGACGGCTGCCACCGCAGTGAAACGCACCATGAGATCCTTCACAACAGGGGCTCCTTCGAAGGGGTGGGCTGGTGTCATTCTGGAAACATCGATGACTTGTCCTGCCCGACCTCGCACGGGCATTGGCAGGCCCGGGCCGCGCTCGATTCCGGAGGCCGGTCGTGCCATCCGCCCGGAAACGGGCGAGAATTCGGAGGAGATGGCACGCGGCCGGCGGCGCGTCAACGGAGTCTCCGACGTCCCATCCACGCCGCGCCGAGCGCGCCCGCGACGATCAACATCCACGCGGATGGTTCGGGCACCTGCGTTGCCCGGGACGCGCCGGTGAGGATTCCCACGAAATCATCAATATCGTCGAAGTCCTGGTCGCCGTCCTGGTCGGCGTCGCCCTTTAGGGATGCGGGGACGCCAAACAGCGACTCATAGGCTGCTGGATCGTTCAGGCCCAGCACAAAGTCGTCGATGTCGTCGAAGTCCGTGTCGCCGTCGCAATCCATGTCGCCCAGAACTACTTCTGCCACGTTCTCCACGACGATGTTGTCAAACGCGTAGGCTTCGCTTCCGCCGTTGGTTGTCGATTCGAACAGTAGCGTGAGCGCATTCCCGCTGCCGCTAACCGCCGCCGTCAGGGTCGTCAATCCGTTCAGCAGCAGCTCGCCGTTCATCGTCAGCGGGTCGGGCAAGGTGACTTGCGTGCCGTTTTCGTCCGAAAGCGTGTAGGTCGCTTCGATATCTTCGTCGACCGCCGATATGAACAGGTCGAGTTCCGGTCCGTCGTCGATCTTGTATTGCCAATCATACCGGTCCGCCCCGTTACCAGACGCTTCAAAGTTGCCCATCGCGCCCATATCGATCGACACGCTGGACAGCTCGCCCGCTCCGCTGATGTCGAACACCCATGTCGCGGTGGCCGTTCCGGTAAATAGGTCATTCTCCAGGTCCACCACTCCGAAATACTTGTCCGACTTGAATCCGGGCGAATCGGGCGAGTTGTCAATCACCCCTTGATCGTCCTCGGGGAAGACGCTGAACGAGTCGTCGGTGACGGCAAAGGGGATGCCGTTGGTTGGAGGATTGAGAGGATCCAGTTCGCCGAACCAGTCTCCCGGCGCCCATGTGTCCTGAACGGTCTGTAAGGTCGGAGTCTGGGAAAAATTTGTCAGGTTGAGCGAACTGTCAAATCCGTCGGACGCCACCACCGCGGCGTCCGCGGGCGCGGCCATCAGCGCTGCCAGCAGCAGAACACACGTAGCACCGAGAACTCTGCCGTCTTGCTGCGCATGACTTGTCACGGCGTCGTCTCCTTTTGATTACCGAAGTCTTGACATTTCGCGCAGGCACCGCCGCGTAAAGAGCATTCCGAACAGGCATGTCATGCCGAGGAGACCGAGGGTGGAGGGTTCCGGAACGGCGCGCGGGTCCATTTCACCCGGAATCAACAAGTCGGCAAACCCCGGAATGTCGTCAAAGGTGAGTTCGCCGCTTCCGTCGATGTCGCCCTTGTGAGCCGGAGGTACGCCCTACAGGTC
>CAZNKT010000091.1:0-24768 GCA_964573605.1 uncultured Pirellulales bacterium | reverse complement strand
ACGTCACCGGCATCTCGCACATCATCAACTACGACATGCCCCAGTTCTGCGACGATTACGTCCATCGCGTTGGCCGCACCGGCCGCATGGGACGCGAAGGAGTCGCCTACTCGTTCGTCATGCCGGAAGAGGGCATCGAATTGACGCGGATCGAGATGCGGATCAATCGGCTGCTGGTTCGCGACGAAATAGAAGGGTTCGACGCCCGCGTGCTGCCCGCGGCCGAGGTGCCCGCGCCGGAAACGTCCGAAGAGGCTCCCCAAAAGCCCGCGCCGCCGGCGCTGCGTGGAGGGCGACGTCCGCGGCGGGTCCGCCGCGCGCTCTGAATGGGCTCCATCTGGCCAGAACGAATTGACATGGGGCGCCCCGGCACGCGCAGCGGGTCGGCCAACCGTGGCGGTCAGAGTCCGAGCGAGACCGCTGCTGCCACCAACCCGGCCAGCAGCAGCAACAGCAGCGCCATGCGTCCCCACGATACGTGGCGGATGCCGGCGCTGCGGATGCGGCTTATCAGGCGTGCTCGACCGTCACGCACTTCCGCGGCCGCCACATCGGTTGCTCCGGGCAATGCTCGATCGATGCGTTGGCCCGTCGCGCGTTCGGCCAGTGCGCCCAGTCTTCCCTGGATGGTCCGCGCATTGAACGGCCGTTGCTCGGAATCCTTGGCCAGCAGCTGCTGCACGAGCCGTTCCAACTCGGGCATCCGGCCTCCTTCACGGATCCGGACGGCGGGGACCGCGGCGTGCAGGTGCTGGTCGAGAATCTGCGCGAAATTCTCTCCACCAAACGGCGGTCGCCCCGTAAGGCACTCGAACAACACGCATCCCAGCCCGTACAGATCGACCTTGCCCGTGATAAAACGATCGCCGCGAATCAACTCCGGGGCCATGTAAGCGTACGTGCCGACCAGGACTCCGGAGCGGGTCAAATCGGGAGCGCGCAGATCGCGAGCGATGCCAAAGTCTCCGAGTTTCAGATCTCCGTCGGCTGTCAGGAAGACATTTGCAGGTTTAAGGTCGCGATGCACAATACCATGGTTGTGTGCATGCTGCAGGGCGGAAGCAATCTGCCAACCGCATTCGATGGCCTCGATGGCCGACAACGGCCCCCGACGCCGCAAAAGTTCTTTCAGCGTCGCCTCGGGCATCCACTCCATGACGTAGAACAACTGGTTCTCGTGACGGCCATTGCCAAAGTATTCCACGATGTGGGGGTGGCGAAGCCTCTCCAAAATCGTCATTTCGCGGGTGAATCGCGAGACGATGAGAGGGTCTTCGCTGACGCTCGGCAGCAGGAGCTTGACGGCGTAGACCCGGCCCGTCGCGGTATGCGTTGCCCGGTAGATCGAGCCCACGGCTCCCACTCCAAGGCATTCATCGAGTTCGAATTCGTTCAATCGGAAGCGAGTCATGAGTTCTCGGCCGATGGCGCCTGCACGATGTCCGTCGCAGTATCGCAGGCGCCCGCGCGTTGGCAAGATCCCGGTTCCGCTTGGCGACGACCGGCATGGGCGGCCCACTGCGTCCTCGGCAACCGCATGGCGATCGCCCGCCCGGGACCGGGTGGCGCGGACGGTCTGTTGCTCCCGGCCATCGACCCGGGCGCACGCATTCGCGGCATCGCACGGCCCCTGGCGGATCGCCGCCAGCTTGTGTGCTGACCGTTGGTGAGACAGCATGGAAGGGACGGGACGACGCAAGATGGTCCGCCAGACAGCATGAGAGGATTTCGGTTGCCGCAGCCCTTGCCCTATCAAGACGCCATCAGGGCCGTGCCTGCGGAGCGCCGGTCCCACCGCCAGGCCGATGATCATGCCTGCCACGCCCGCGCGGTAAGGTCGCGGCGGCCGGGGTTGTCGCGGAGTCAGGCTGAGCGATGCCGGCCCGCGTTGCGATTCGTGCTGCTGCCACCATGGTTGGCCATTGCGGTGATCTGTCTGGCAAGTTGCAGCGACACACGGGGACGCGGGCCGCGCCGAGCGGCCAGCCATTCGCCTTCCGCGCCCCGCTCGCGTTCCGACGGCGGGCCGCAGCAGGCCCAAAGCTCGCCGCAGGCGACGGGCAACACGCACGGGGCGCGACAGGAACCCGTGGCGACGCAACAGCGCAACGGCGTGCGGCCCGCGCCGCGGTCCCCGTCGGTGTCCCAGTCCGGCGACCGCCGAGCCGCCCAGAACGGCATACGCCGACTCGAAGCGCGGCATCTGGTGCTGCACACCGATCTGCCATCGTCGGCCGCGGTGGACGCCTTGCCTCATTGGTTCACACAAGCGGTCGGCCTATGGGCGGAATACTTCGGCATCAAACCTGCCCGGCTCGCCGCCTGGCAACCTCGGGCGTCGCTGATGCAGTCGCGGGAGCGGTTTCGGCAAGCCGGTCTGTTGCCGGACGATCTTCCGGAGTTTCCGCATGGCTACGCCCGTGGCAAGGAATTGTGGCTCGACGATCAACCAACCGCCTATTATCGCCGGCATTTGCTGCTGCATGAAGGCGTGCATGCGTTCATGGACCGTTTTTTGGGAGGTGCGGGGCCGCCCTGGTACCGCGAAGGAATGGCGGAGTTGCTGGCCACGCACACGGTGCGCTCCGGCAAATTGGAGATCGCCTACTTCCCCGCCCGGCGGGACGACGTGCCGCTGCTGAATCGCATTCAACTCGTGCAGCGGGCCGTGGCCGAGGAAGGGGTGTGGCCACTGGAGAAGGTGCTGGCCATGGGGCCTCGTGCCCATCGAAGCAACGAGGCGTATGCATGGAGTTGGGCCGCCGCTGTTCTGCTCGATACGCATCCCGCCTACCAGCAACCTTTCCGTGCACTGACCGTTCACGTGACCGACCCGGCTTTCAATCGGCGCCTCCGGGATGCGATGCGCGAAAGATGGACGCAGTTGGCCGAGGAATGGGAGTTGTTCGCCAGCACCCTTGATCACGGTCACAATATCGTCAGAACCGCCATTGATTTTAGAGCCGGTCGCCCGCGGACGATGCCGTTCGCGACAAGCGTCAGGGCGGACCGGGGATGGCAGAACACGGGGCTGTGGCTGGACGCGGGGGTAAAATACCCTGTCGCGGCAACGGGCAGGTTTGAAGTGGCGGACGATCCACGCCCGTGGTGGTGCGAAGCCGACGGTGTGACGATCCGTTACTACCGGGGCCGGCCGCTGGGAATGCTGCTCGCCACGGTATGGTCTTCCGAAACCGCCGGCAACGCGGCTTTTGTTTCGCCGCGCCCGATCGGCTCGGCCGGCCTCATCGTTCCGGCGCACGCGGGCACCTTGTTCGTAAAGGTCAACGAATCGCCGGGCGATCTGGACGACAACCGCGGCAGCCTGGAAATCACCGTCCGCGCGTTGCCCGATTGACACTGGCCGGACGCGGCCGAACAATGTTCCGGCAGCATGTAAATCCGGTGGAGATGCACGTACTTATGAGTGCCATCAAAGGACAGGATCCCGAAGTCTGGTCGGCTCTGGCAGCCGAATACGATCGCCAGCAGCACGGTCTGGAGATGATTGCCAGCGAGAACTACACCAGTGTCGCCGTGATGGAGGCGGCCGGGAGTGTCTTGACGAACAAATATGCCGAGGGTTACCCCGGCCGGCGGTATTATGGCGGATGCGAGCACGTGGACGTCATTGAAGATCTGGCCCGGGATCGCGGCAAGCAGCTGTTCGGCGCCGAACATGCCAATGTGCAACCACACTCCGGCTCCCAAGCCAACACGGCCGTTTACCTGACGGCCGTCGAGCCGGGTGATACGGTGTTGGGCCTGGATCTGGCCCACGGCGGACACCTCACCCACGGCATGAAGCTCAACATCTCGGGTAAGCTCTACCACTTCGTCAGCTATGGGGTTCGCCGCGACACGCATCGCATCGATTTCGATCAGGTCGCGTCGCTGGCGCGCGAACACAAACCAAAATTGATTGTGGCGGGCGCCAGTGCCTATCCGCGCGAAATTCCGCACGGTCGGTTTGCCGACATCGCCCGCGAAACGGGTGCCAAGCTGTTCGTCGACATGGCCCATTACGCGGGACTGGTCGCCGCCGGTTTGCACGACAACCCCGTTCCGCTGGCTGATTTCGTAACCACGACAACCCACAAGACGCTCCGCGGCCCGCGAGGCGGAATGTGCTTGACGCGCGGCGAATACGCTCGGCAACTGGATCGGAATGTCTTTCCCGGTATCCAGGGGGGGCCACTGATGCACGTCATCGCAGGCAAGGCAATCTGTTTTGCCGAAGCGCTGCGTCCCGAATTCCGGGATTACGCCGAGCGAATCATTGCCAATGCCCGGGCCCTGGCGGACGCCCTGATGGCGGGGGGCCTGACGTTGGTCAGCGGCGGCACCGATAATCATCTGATGCTGGCGGATGTGACTCCGCTGGGGATTGGAGGCAAGACTGCGGAAGCCGTGCTCGATCGCTGTGGCATGACGGTAAACAAGAACATGATACCGTTCGACGAGCGGAAACCGGCCGATCCTTCCGGTATCCGCATCGGCACGCCCGCGCTGACCACACGCGGTATGGGTCCCCAGGAGATGCAGCGCATCGCCGCCTGGATGCTGCAGGTTCTCCGGTCGCCCGACGACGATCATCTGCACCAGTCCGTCCGTGCTCAGGTGACAGACTTTACCGGTCCCTTCCCCGTCCCGGCGGCGTGCGCGTAAAAAGACGCCGGCCGAATCTCGCTCGGTCGTCGGGCGATCTCCCTACACTGACGTGATACCGAGTCGTACAATACGGCCCGGGAGGCATCCCGCCGCTCCGCCCAATGTTGCGATCATTGGCGGGATCCAAGCCGAACGTGGACAAAGCTTGCGAGGCACCAGGGCATGTCTGAACGAGGCGCCGAGAGCCGGATTCTGATCGCGGACGATAACGAGCCCAATGTGGAGTTATTAGAAGCGTATCTGGGTGATCTGAATTGCCAAATCGACGTGGCCGTGGATGGCCGCGATACGCTCGCCAAGGTCGATTCGTTCCGGCCCCACCTGATCCTGTTGGACATCATGATGCCCAAGCTGAGCGGGTTTGAGGTCTGCAAGCAATTGAAGAGCGCTCCCGAGACCCGGGGAATCATGATCCTGATGGTCACGGCTTTGAACGAGCTGGGCGATATCGAACGTGCCGTCGAAGCGGGAACGGACGATTTCCTCAGCAAGCCGGTCAACAAGATCGAGTTGCTCAAACGCGTCGAAAACATGTTGCGGCTCCGCAATATTTCGGACGAAAACGAGCGGCTGAGACGGTATATTGAAGAGATGGGGAAAGCCTCGTGAGAGGCGTCGCGGCGGACCTGGGTTTGCCCGCAGCATGGCCAGGTCCCATCGTCAGCTCGCCGAGATGTCATGACGTTGCCAAGGCAGACCATACTGCGTGCCTCACGTGTCCTGGGAGGACGCACTGCCAGGTGGACGGCGGTCCTGGGAGGGTTGCTGTGCGTCGTCGGGACCGCGGTTTTGACTTCCGCCGCCGATCAGCCTCGCACCGCGCGGCTGATTCTTTCCTCGAACCCCGCGGAGCTGGTCCGCCTGCTGGGCAGCAGCGAATATGCCGTCCGCCGCCGTGCCGAAAGTGAGCTTGTGCGCCTCGGAATCGACGCGTTCGACGCGTTGAAGGCCGCCGAGACCGATCCGGATCCAGAGATTGCGTCGCGGGCCAATTACCTGTCCCACTTGATCCGTATCGATTGGGTACAGGCCGAGGATCCCGTCGAGATTAAACGAATCCTCAACGAGTATGGCGATCTGTCCGAAGAAGATCGGCTGAAACAGATCCACACGCTGGGCGCGATGACCGGCGATGCGGCCCTGGAAGCGTTGAGTCGCATCGTGCGTTTCGACGCCTCGGTCCAGCTCTCCAAGCATGCGGCGATCACGCTGCTGGAATCGTGGCCCGACCAGCGTGCGGACCGGCAGCGATGGCAGGAAATGGTGCTGCCGTGTCTCGGGGCCAGCCGGCGCACGGGGGCCCAGTGGCTGCGGGCCGAAGCCGCTTCGCTGGACGATCCTCGCGGCGCGGTGGATCGATGGCAGCGGCTGATCGAACAGGAACAGGCAACCGTGGCGAATGGTCATCCCGCGTCCCCGCCGCGATTCCTGCTCGTACTTCTGCGACGTCACGTGAGGCTATTGAAAGCGTTGGACAGATCGGACGAGGCGCTGGCGGCCATGCGGATGATGGTCGATCTCGTGCCCGTCGAGACAACCGGTCTGCACCAGTTGCTCGATTGGTTGATTGACGAGCAGGCGTGGCCGGTCATCGAAGCGCTGCAATCGCGATTCGCCGATCGGCTGCAGTCCGAACCGATCCTGGCCTACATGATGGCCCAGGCTCTCCGCGCACAGGGCAAGCGCACTCGCGCCGAAGTGCTGGCCGAAGAAGCGTTTGGCCGGACCGAGCCCAGCGCCGAAAAACACCTCGAATCGGCGTTGAACCTCGAGCAACGCGGCCTGAAAGACTGGGCCGAACGCGAGTACCGCCATGTTATCGACCTGGGGCCGGCCGGCGCGCAGAACGCGCTCTTTGCCGGCATCCGGCTATCCTCCATGCTGCACGATGGCCAGCGTCATCTGGAGGCGGCGAGGTTGTTGCAGCGGACGTTCCAGGCCGTGGACCGGGTGGCCCAGCGCGACGCCAAGCGGGGCTCGCAGCCGGACCAGGCGGCACGGCAATCGTCGTGGAACATGCTGCGCGCCCGCATGGAACTCTATTTCGCCCTGCATTACGAACAGCAGCAGGACTGGGAACAGGAACGGGAACACCTCGACCGCGCGATCGCCTACGATCCGACAGAGCCCGACGTTTTGATTGCCATGTACCACGCGCCCCACGCGGACGAATCGTACCGGGCCCGGACCCGTCGGTTGATAGTCAATGCCGTGGCGGCGTTCCGCGAGGCGATCGAACAGGATCCGACCGACCACGATCCCTACAACCAGTTGGCATGGCTGGTGAGCAACACCGAGGGCGATATGGACGACGCCCTCAGGCTGTCGCAGAAGTCCCTGGAACTGCTTCCCGGTTCGGCAGGATATCTTGACACGCTGGCCCACTGTTACTACGCCAAGGGCGATCTGGCCAAAGCCGTCCGCTTCCAGCGCCAGGCCGCCCGCTTGGAGCCGCACACGCAAGTGATTGCGCGCAAACTCGCGTTTTTCGAACGGGCACTGGCCGAGTCAACCGGCGCTTTGCCGGCGGAGGGCCGCCCGTGAAGTCCGTGCGGATCCGCGATACGGACCTGTTTTATGAAGATCGCGGCGAGGGCACTCCGCTGTTGCTCGTGCACGGCTTTCCCCTCAACCATCGCCAATGGACCGATCAACTCGAGTCGCTGTCCCCGCTGCACCGTGTGCTGGCGCCGGATTTACGCGGGTTCGGACGCTCTGTTGAACAACCCGTGCCAGCGGTCTTGACCATGGATGCGCTGGCCGAGGACCTGGCTCTGCTGGTGCGGCATGTGGTCGGCGACGAGCCGATCGTTTTCTGTGGACTGTCGATGGGCGGCTACATCGGCTGGCAGTTTTGCAGCCATCATTCCGCTCGACTGAAAGCGCTGATTCTCTGCGACACCCGGGCGGACGCTGACGGGCCCGAAGGCGTCGCCCGCCGTCACGAAATGGCCGACCGCGTGCTCCGCGAGGGAAGTTCCACCATCGCCGACGCCATGATCCCGGCACTGCTGTCGGCCGACACCCGCGCGCGGCAGCCCGCCGTCACCGATGCCGTGCGGCGGATGATCATCGGCACCGACCCGCACACCATTGCCGCGGCGCAGCGCGGGATGGCGCAGCGCCCGGATATGCGGCACGAACTCAGTCGCGTCGAGCTGCCCACGCTGCTGCTCGTTGGCGAGCACGACCCGTTATCCACTCCGGATACGATGGCCGAAATCGCCGCCGCCATTCCCGACGCTCGCCTGGTCAAGGTGCGTGGCGCGGGTCACCTGCCGCCCATGGAGAATCCCGCCGACACCAACGACGCCCTGCGATCGTTTCTCGACTGTCTCGATTGAAACCGCCTCAATTGAAACCGGCTCAATTGAAACCGGCTCAATTGAAACCGACTGTGGGGCGGCGTGCCGCACTCGGGACATCGCCCGCCGTTTCACGGCAGCTGGAATACCGACTGGCTGCGGACGATGGCATAGTCGTCGGGAAACGTATGAAATGCCTGCACGCGCAGGCTGCGATCGCGGGATTGCGTATTGATATAACTCAACGCGCCCAACGCCATGCGACCGCTGGAATCAAAACGGTGAAGAATCCCGTCTTGCGGTCCGTCCAACGTCAGTTCCTGCTGGAACGTCCAGAAAACTTCCGGGTCGACCGGTTCCAGCGAAAAATCGAAGTTGTAGTTCACGCCGCCGCGGCATTCGAACCGGTCACTACGCTGGCCCTTGAGCTTGTAGGAAACCAAACGCCTCCGTTTTGGCAGCGGATGATTGGCCGCCGCCGCCACTTCGGTCAGCGTCAGTCCGCCATACCGCCATGTGACAACGTGTCCCGCGCTGGTAATCGCGATAGTGGCCGTATAATCGCCGCGCTTGAGCGACCGCGAACTGTAAACTTCGAACAATTCCGGATGCAGCGAGCGACCGTAGACCTGATAGACGAGCTCAGCAATTTTCGGTCGTACGGATAACACGACAACACACCTCGTCGGATCGAGTCCCTCGTAGGCCGTAACGACATGTCCCACCCGGTGCATCGCGGGAGCTTGCATCGCGGGAGCCGGGCATTGGTCGTTCCCGTTTTCCTACCTGAACAATAGCGTACATTCGTGGCTTACGAACGGTCGGCGACGGCCCGCTGCACGTTGCGTCGCGTCTCAGGTTCGTCGCATTATAATCGCGTCGTTTGTCGCCGACAAAGGGGGGTTTGCGGACGAAAATTTTTGGGGCCACGGCTCTTGACAACGGCTCATTTCGACGTCTGACTTTCCAGGTGCTAGCAATTCGGGACGCACTTTCCGGCGGCGGTTGCACGGCCCGGTTGCCGGGCTTGAATCAACGCTGGCGATGGCCTACACGACGCCGGCCATGATGTCGTACAAGGCATGTGCTCCGGAAGCGATTCCAAAACCGCGCACCACAAACAACGCGGCGAAGAAACCGCCCGCGGAAAAACGAAACAGAAAAGTGAACCATTGCCAGGTGTCTCCGTATTGGCCGACGTAGTGCGCCAGGGAGAAAATCAGGCTCGACAGCAGGATCGCACTGACGACCCGTGTTGCGGCCCGCGTTGTCACCAATCCCAGCGCGCCCCACAGCAGCGGCAGCAACAGCAGACGAAACAGAACTTCTTCGTAAATTCCGGCACCGGCAAACGCCACGATTTGACGCAGCGAGGCAAAGGAAGGGGCAGCGTTTACCGATGTATTTACCGAAAGATGCCACATCCAGGTGGCGGTCAGCAGCCGAGCCTGCAATTGGGCGAACAGCAACAGACCGAGACTCAGCGCGACGCACTCGGCAAGCATTCCGCCCAGCACCCGGAGGGACACGCGCCAGGCGTGGTGCGTCGTGTGGTGCCACGCCAGCAGCATAATGACGGTACACAGCGGCAGTACGAAGTACCCGGTGAGACCCACCAGATCGAGGAACTGCCGCAGCCAGACATCGGCGCCGCTGCGAACGGCCGCTGGACCCAGTATCAAAACGCCCGCTTCGTAAACCACGAGCAGCGGCATCACGAACGCCAAACTGGATAGGGGCCGCCGCGATTCGCACCAGTAATCGGCGAAAGGGGACGATAGGAACGCGGGCAGCCGCAGTGGTCGTCGGACGGTGTTCATGGTGCGGCGTGTTCCATCGACCTGGCCCGTGCCGAAAACCCGTCATCCGGCTCCCCATCCAAACCCTTGGCGGTTTCCCTGGCGATGGCAGCGCTGGCGCGAGCCTCTCTGCCTTATTGTCGGTCGTGCGTGGGTTGAGGCTTGAGCCACGGGAACAGCCGACTTCTCTGCGCGGTCCCCCGTCGCGAGAAAAATGCGGTACCATGGCGAAATGCCTGCTTCAAACGATCCGACGTCCCACGCGCCGGCCGTCATACGCTCGGTGTACCAGCGTCTGTTTGATGCCTTTGGACCGCAGCACTGGTGGCCGGCCGATTCGCCGTTCGAAGTCATGGTGGGTGCGGTGCTCGTGCAAAATACCGCGTGGAAGAATGTCCCACGCGCTATCCGGCGGTTACGCGACGCAAGCGCGCTGTCTCCAGACGCCATCCACGGGATGCCCATCCCCACATTACAGCGCCTCGTGCTTCCCACAGGAACCTATCGCGTCAAGGCCAGACGTCTCAAGTCCCTGATTGATTTTTTGTTCGATCAATACAACGGATGCGTCGAGACGATGCTCAAGGCCAATTCGGAAGTGCTGCGACGGCAGTTGCTCGACGTGCACGGCATTGGACCCGAGACCGCCGACTCGATTCTGCTGTATGCCCAGAACGTGCCGTCGTTCGTCGTGGATACCTACACGCGTCGCGTCTTCGGCAGGCACACTTGGATCGACTACTTCGCGCCCTACGAAATGATCAAAGCCTATTTCGAAGCGAACATGCCGGCCGACGCGGCAATGTACAACGAGCTGCACGCATTGCTGGTGCAGGTCGGGATCCGGTATTGCCGAAAAACCCCGCGCTGCCAGCAGTGTCCACTGGCCAGCCTGCTTCCCGCCGACGGTGCCTGCCTGGAGACCCCTTAATCGCGGCGCCGCTGTCGGCGCAAATCGATACAATAGGTGAGCGGCGCCCCAGCGGGTTGCCAAAGGGCGGCGCGCGGCGACGCCCGCGTCCGTGGGCAAACGCGCGTGAATGGACCTGGAATCGACATTCCAAATCGCAGATGCGGGTTGATCAAATGCGGCATGGTTCCCAACTGAATCCGGTCAATCGGTTCGAACGGTTCCAGGCTCAGCCGGACGACGAACACTTGGATGCGGCCCGAGGAACGTTGCCGCGACGGATCGAATACATGGACGACGCTTCGGAGAGCATCGTCAGCGAAAACCATTCTCCGGATATTCCCTTCCGTTACAGCATCAACCCGTATCGAGGGTGCGTGCACGGATGTGCTTACTGCTACGCGCGGAACAGCCACGAATACCTGGGGTTGAACGCGGGACTCGATTTTGAAACAAGAATCATTGTCAAACGGGACGCGGCCCGGCTGTTCCGAAACTTCCTTGGTCGCCGGGGCTGGTCTGCGGAGCCGGTGACGTTTTCCGGCGTGACCGATTGCTATCAACCCGCGGAGCGAAAATGGTTGCTGACCCGCCAGTGCCTGGAGGTCGCACTGGAGTGTTTTCAGCCCGTATCCGTAGTGACCAAGAATGCGTTGGTCCTTCGGGACGCGGAGCTATTGCAAGCCTTGGCCGCACGCGGTCTGGTGCACGTTTTTCTGTCGGTCACGACGCTCGATCCGGAGCTGGCGCGGGTCATGGAGCCCCGGACCAGCACGCCCGCCGCTCGGCTGCGGGCGATCGAAACGCTCGCCGCAGCGGCGATCCCCACCGGCGTTATGGTGGCACCGGTGATTCCCGGCCTGAACGATTCCCACATCGCCGCGGTTCTGGAGGCGGCGGGAGCCGCCGGGGCGCGGGCGGCAAGCTACATCCTGCTGCGCTTACCGTTCAGTGTACGGCCGGTGTTTCTAGAGTGGCTCGAGCGGACGCATCCGCTGAAAGCGCGCAAGGTCTTGGATTTGATTGAAAATACGCGCCGAGGCAAACGGAATAGTTCCACTTGGAAGGAGCGGATGGTCGGCAGCGGCGTTTATGCTCAACAGATCGCTCGGATCTTTCGCCTGTTTGCCCGCCGCCATTCTTTGGACCGGGGACTGCCGGCACTTGACCGCGCGCAATTTCGGCCCCCGCCGGATCGGTCGGGACAGCACAGGCTGTTTTGAGTCCCTCAAGCCCCGGATGCGTGCCAGTGCCGCGCCGGCCGGCTCATCGTTGCTCCGGTGCGCCGGACGCGGATGGTTCGTGCGGCTGGGTGGGTGGGTCCGCCAGCCGCCGGGCACTGCGTCGCATGTAGCGACCGGCCAGAAACAACACGCAAATGTCCAGCACCAACAGCGCCACCAGGGAGACGATGTGGCCCGACGAGCGATACGGCTGTGGAGCATACCAGGCGATAGACAGCGCGATGACCAACAGCGGGACGGCGAACGTGCCAAAATAGGCGACGGGAATACAGACGGCCGCCAGCAAAATCCGCTGTCCCGGGCGATGGATTCCGGCCCGCGACAAGGTTCTGACGCTGCCCCACCAGATGAGCGAGCAGGCCGTCCAGCCGAAGACATCCAGCAATGCGATGGCCCACGACTGCGTGTAGGGCATGGTCGAGTGCACCAATCCCAACGGAATTTGCAGCAGGAACACGAGCGTCAGGAAGTCCATCAGGGTGAACTGCACCGGGTATCGGCGATTGCGGGCGGCATCGTCCAGGGGCCCCAGCATCCAGCGGCCCGTGACACCGACCGCCACGATTCCGACCAGCATGATCGCGCTCCACAACAGCGGTACCATATTCGGGCTTGCTCGCAGCGAAACCGTGCCGGACGATTGAGCCGGGCTTACAAAACTGGTCCAATACCGATGATGTGTTGTCGTGCCTGCCACCACCACGCAGGCTGCCGCCAGCCGCCTTCCACGACGGATCCTCCATGCCTCACGATCGTGCGACGCCGCTGTTCGCGGCGTCGGAAGCTGCCCATCGAGCACACGTCCAGCCGCTGGCGGCACGTGTCCGACCCGCGTCGCTCGGCGAATTCGTGGGCCAGGAGCAGTTGCTCGGAGAGGGCAAACTGCTCCGCCGTCTGATCGCTGCCGGCCGGCTCGGCTCACTCATCTTCTACGGCCCTCCGGGAACGGGCAAGACCACGCTCGCCCGGCTGCTTGCCGCCGAGTGCCAGGCCCGTTTTCGGCCGCTTTCGGCGGTCGCCAGCGGCGTCAAGCAGCTCCGCGAAGAATTGGACACGGCGCACGACCTGCTCTCGGCCGAGGGCAGACAGACGATCCTGTTTGTCGATGAATTGCACCGATTCAACCGTGCCCAGCAGGATGCGTTGTTGCCCGGCGTCGAGGACGGGATTGTGGCGTTTGTGGGGGCGACCACGGCCAACCCGTTCTTCGCGATCAACAGCGCGTTGGTCAGCCGCAGCCGGATTTTTGAATTCACGCCTCTCCAGCGCGAACATATCAAAACGTTGCTGCACCGGGCGCTCGCCGACCACGAGCGCGGTTTGGGACGGTATCCCATCAAAATCGACGACGATGCCGTGGATTTCCTGGCGGACGTCTGCGACGGCGACGCGCGGCAAGCGCTGTCCGCGTTGGAAATCGGAGTGCTCTCCAGCAGTGTGTCCCCCCACTCGAAAACGCCGCTGCGTTTCACCCGCGAGTTGGCCGAGGAATCGGTGCAGCGGAAAGCCGTCCGCTTCGATCCTACGGGAGACGATCATTACGACGTCGCCAGCGCGCTGATCAAGAGCGTGCGCGGCAGTGATCCGGATGCCGCGCTGTACTGGCTGGCGCGGATGCTTGAATCCGGCGAAGATGTGCGATTCATCGTTCGCCGTCTCGTTATCCTGGCCAGTGAAGACGTCGGTAACGCAGACCCCCAGGCGTTGCCGCTGGCCGTTGCCGCCATGCAGGCGTGCGAGTTTGTTGGTTTGCCCGAATGTCAATTGACCTTGTCGCAACTGGTGATCTATCTGGCGTGCGCACCCAAATCAAACGCGGCGACCGTCGCCATTGACGCGGCTCGACGTGATATCCGCGAGGGGCGCACCTTGCCGGTGCCCATGTTTCTTCGGGATGCGCACTACGGCGGGGCCCAACGACTGGGGCACGGCGAAGGCTACCAATACGCGCACGACGAAAGCGGCGCGATCGGGAGCCAGGACTACCTCGGCGTTCCGCGCCAGTACTACCGTCCCACTCCGCGCGGTTTTGAGCAGCAACTTCAGAAGCGGCTGCAAGAAATTCTGCGGCGGCGCGGGCAAGCACGGGATCGTGCACACCGCGACGGTAACGCGGACGAACGCTAGCAGACGAATGCATCGGACGCAGCCGAAGTCGCCAGAATTTTGGCCACGACAACGCATCGCCTACGCAAGCCTAAACTCTGGCGAATTCGGTGACAGGCGAACGTGACCCGGACGAAGGCTGGCGAGTTGCGGCCGTCGGCCTGGCTGGCGCGTTGCCCGGCCCTGCGAGGGAATCGTTTTTGGCGGAATCGCTCACGTTGGTGTGGCGTGAGACCGGCGGTTTCTCTATCATCTCCGGCCCGCTCCATAGTCAAGGAGGACTGTCGTGAACGCAATCAAGCAATTGGCCGTGTTCGCCGTGCTGGCGTCCGTCGGTGTTGGACTGTATTTCAAGCTCCAGTCGGATCCCGACCCGATTCCCCCCGCCGATTTTGCTGGCAGCTGGGGTACGCCGCCGGAAATCAACTTGCCGCAGTTCCAAGGCAGGGAGCCCACCGGGCCACCGAGCTTGGGGGAGTCGCGCGACTCGTCGCCCGGCGACGCATCCGAATCGGCAGCGATGGCAAGCACACCACCCCCCTGGGAGGGGATCGCCGCGCCGCCCGACGCAGCACCACCTGTCGCGAGTCATCATACGTCTCACTCGGCGGGAGATGTGCCGCTGCCAAGCACCGTCGACGACTCTCCATCGTCCATGCCGCCGGCTGGCAGTGGGCCGGTAGCCGACGCGACTAGCGCGGGCCCGCCCAGCGCGGAAAACGATCCGTTGAATACCGCCACGACTTCCCGCTACTCGGAAACGCAGACCACGACGTTCGACGCCGCCCGCCAGGTCGCGATGGCGACATTGGACCAGGGACGCATGGCCGAAGGCCTGTTGCTGCTGTCCCAATGGTACGGCGAGCCGTCCCTCGACGAAGCCAAGCGCCGCGATCTGGAAAGTCTGCTCGGTCAATTAGCCGGAACCGTCATCTACTCCACCGAGCACCACGTCGAACCGGCCCACGTCGTGCAGCCCGGTGAGACGTTGATGTCGATCGCCAGCCAATACGACGTCTCCTGGCAGCTGCTGGCGAAGATCAACGGCTTGTCGGGCCCCGAGGCCCTGCCGCCCGGCACGGAGCTCAAGGTGATTCGTGGACCGTTTTCCGCAGTGGTGGATCTGGATGCGCGGCGATTGACCCTCATGCTCAGAGGCTACTATGCCGGCCGGTTTGCGATTGGTCTTGGGACGGAGCGAAGCAACATGGAAGGCGACTGGATAGTGCAGCATAAAGAAAGCAATCCGACCTACCACGGCGGGGACCGTACGATCGCCAAGGACGACCCCGAAAATCCACTGGGCGAACACTGGATCGGGCTGGCATCGGCCGATAAACAGGCGGTGGTCGAGCCATTCGGAATCCACGGAACCCACGATCCGGAAAGCCTCCACGAGACCGATCCGCGGGGATATATTCGGCTGGCCCCCCGGGACGCGGAGGATGTGTATGACATTCTGACGGTTGGTTCTCGCGTGATCGTTCGCCGCTAGCTGCGACGGCGCCCGCCGACCGGCCCGGCCGACGCCATCCCGGAACGCTCCGTCCAAAACGGCAGGCGCCACGGCCAACCACCGTCGGACCTCGTGCATTTGCCACACGCTTCGCCCCACTTTTCGTTGCCGAGCGGCTGTGGTATATCGAGAGATCTGTCTCACGAGGACTGCTGCGCCGTGTACGAGAAACAGGCCCTGATCGACATGATCCGCGAGCAGGCGCTGACGTTCGGTGATTTCACGCTCGCCTCGGGAAAGCGCGCCAGCTACTATCTGGACTGCCGCCGGATCACCCTTGATGCGCGCGGTGTCAGCCTGGTGGCGGCCGGTATGCTGGATGAATTGTCACGCGACTGGCCGGACGCCGTAGGCGGAATGGCCGTCGGCGCCGACCCGATTACCGGTGCGTTGCTTGCCCTGGCGGGCAGTCAGGCCCGCCCGCTGAGAGGCGTGATTGTACGCAAAGAACCCAAGGGGCATGGTACCGGCAAGTACGTCGAAGGTCCTGTCGTGCCGGGAGACCGCGTCGTCGTCGTGGAGGACGTTGTCACAACGGGTGGGTCGGCCCTCAAAGCGATCGAACGCTGCGAAGCATTTGGACTCCGCGTGTGCGGCGTGTTGGCCATCGTCGATCGATTGGAAGGAGGAGCCGATGCGTTCGCCGCTCGTGGCTGCCCGCTGACGACGCTGTTGACCATCCATGACCTGGGAGAAAAAAAGGGGTCAGGTCTCAATCGCGCCCAGTTTCCGGAAGGCCGTTCCGGCGATTGAGGACCTGACCCCTTTTTCACCGTTCACCGGCAGGGAGGCCGCGGGGGTGGAAACCGAATTGCATCGCGCGCTGAAGAACTTCTACGCGGCCGTAGATGGGCGAGTGGAAGTTCGTGTGGGGCGATACCGCGTGGACGTGGTCCGCGACGGGAGGTTGCTCGAGATCCAGCACGGCTCCCTGGCCGCGCTGCGTGGCAAGCTCCGCGATCTGGTGTTGCACCACGATGTGACCGTCATCAAGCCGATCATCGCGCGGAAGATGCTTGTTGTGCAGGATGCCCGCACGGGACGTGTCATCCGACGCCGCCGCAGTCCCAAGCGGGGCACGTTGCTGGATATTTTCGACGAGTTGGTCTATTTGCGCGGCATTTATCCGCACCCCCGCCTGACTCTGGAACTGGTGCTTGTCGACATGGAGGAATGGCGCCGGACCGCGCGCGGTCGGCGGCGATCGCGGCATGGAGGGGGCTTCCGAGTTGAGCAGCAAAAGCTGTTGCGCATCCTGGGATGTCACCGGTTCCGGACGGCCGGCGATCTGGCGAACATCGTATCGGTCCGGCTGCCCGATCCATTCCACACCGGGCACCTGGCCCGGGGGATGAACATCGAACGGTGGGCCGCCCAGCGGATTGCCTACTGCCTCCGCTATGCTGGAGCGGTCCAACAGGTTGGCAAGCTGGGCAACAGCCTGCTGTACCGTTTTGCCGACCAATCCCGCGCCGCATGAGCGACAACGCCGGCAATTTGCGAGGTTGGAAGGACTTGTGGCGATTTGGTTAAATCCGTTACGCTTCAGCCAGGTTTCGGTCGAGTGATCCCTTGTAAGTTTGAGGAACCCACGCCATGAGCACCCAGGCCCTGAAGGATGTTCGTGGCCGGATGGGCACGCTGATGGGCGTGCAGGTTCTGGGCACCGGCAGCTTTCTGCCGGATAACATCGTTCGCAACGACGATTTGGCGCGCCTGGGCTGCGACGCCGACTGGATCGTGCAGCGTACCGGCATTCGCGAGCGCCGGCACGCGCCGCCGGGCATGGCAACCAGCGACATGGCCGTGGAGGCCGCCCGGCGTTGCCTGGACGAAAGCGACATCGACCCGGCGGAAATTGACTTGCTGCTGGTGGGCACCTTTTCGCCCGACTACCCGCTGCCTTCGGTGGCGTGCCTGGTCCAGGACCGCTTGGGACTGCGCTGCCCGGCCTTTGATATTTCGGCGGCCTGCGCGGGCTTTGTGTACGCCACGGTGACCGGAATGCAGTTCGTAGCCACGGGGTGCAGCCGATTGGCGCTGGTGATCGGCGCGGATTGCAATTCGCGAATGATCAACCCGGGCGACAAGAAGACCTTTCCACTGTTCGGTGATGGGGCGGGGGCGGCCGTATTGGGACGAGGTAGCCGCGACCAGGGGCTGGTGGCGTATACCTTGGGTGCCGACGGGTCCGGATGCGAGCTGCTGTACCGTCCCATGGGCGGCACGCGGATGCCGTTTGACGGCAACCATGCGCCTACCAACGGCACGCCCTGGTTCGTGAGCATGGAAGGCCGACCGATCTTCAAATGGGCCGTGCGGCTGCTGGAAGACTCCGTGACCACGGTCCTCGATGCCGCCGAACTGTCCATCGACGATATCGATCTTTGGGTGCTGCACCAGGCAAATGTCCGCATCATCGACGCGGCCGTGAGCAACATTGGGATTGATCGCAGCAAAGTGGTCATCCATCTCGACCGGTACGGAAACACGTCCGCCGGTAGTGTCCCCATCGCGCTGGACGAAGCGGTGCGCGACGGCGTCATCCAACGCGGCACGCGCGTCGTGGTCAGCGGGTTTGGTGCCGGACTGTGCTGGGGAACCGCGGTATTGCAGTGGTAGCCGCGGCAAGCAACCTGCGAGATGCCAGCCCGTGAGCAAGCACAAGGCACTGCTCCCTCGACAGAAAGTCCGGACGCAGGACGCGTGGGACCTTTCCCGTCTGTTTTCCGACGATGAGTCGTGGGAGCGGGCGTTCCAACGCTGGCGGAAGAAAATCCCGACATACGAGACCTTCCGTGGCCGGCTGGCAAAAGGCCCTTCGGTTCTGGCCAATTGCCTGTCGATGGACAACGACGTGGACCGGGCAGCCGAACGGCTCGGCACCTACGCCATGCTCAAGACGGCCGAGGATCTGGCCAACAGCCGCTACCAGGACATGCTGGGCCGCTTCCGGCGCGCGGCCAGCGAGGCATCGCAGGCGGCCAGCTTCATAGGTCCCGAGATCATGGCCATAGCTGAGGCCCGCATGAAACGCTTGCTGGCGTCTCGGACACTTGCTCCCTTTCGATTGAAACTGCAGCGGATGCTCCGCTACCGTCCCCACACGTTGAGCGGGGACGAAGAACGGCTGCTGGCCATGCAGACGGAAATGGCCCAGGCCGCCAACCGCATCTTCGACCAGCTCCACGACGCGGACCTCCGCTTCGGGTTTGTGCGCAATGAAAAAGGCGACCGCGTGGAACTGGGAAACGCATCGTTCATCACGCTGCTCAATTCTCCGGAGCGGTCGGTCCGCAGGAAGGCGTTCCACCAGTACTACGCCGTGTACGAGGCACACGAAAACACGCTGGCGGCTACGCTCGCCTCATCCGTACAGCGGGACATCTACTACGCCCGCGCCCGCGGGTATCCCAGTGCCCGTGCGGCAGCTCTGTTCCCCGACAACATGCCGATTTCCGTCTATGACAACTTAATCGAGGCCGTGCATCGTCATCTGCCCGCGCTGTATCGCTATTACGCGCTCCGCCGTCGCACGATGCGGCTGCGGTCGATTCACCACTACGATACGTACGTCCCGGTTCTTCCCGAACTGCAAAAGCGGCACACGTGGAAGCAGGCGGCACGCGTCGTGGTCGAAGCTCTTCAGCCGCTAGGCAAGGATTACTGCCGGGTGCTGGAAAAAGGTCTGCTGGAAAGATGGTGCGACCGGTATCCCAATCAGGGCAAGCATAGCGGTGCCTTCAGCTGCGGCTCCTACGACGGCGATCCGCACATCCTCATGAATTACGACCCCGACGTGCTGGACCATGTGTTCACCTTGGCGCACGAAGCGGGCCACTCCATGCACAGTCACTATTCGGCCCAGGCGCAGCCATATGCCTACTACCAGTACACGATCTTCGTGGCGGAAGTGGCCAGCACGGTGAACGAGCAGTTGCTGAGTCACTACTTGATGCAGCGTGCGCGGTCGCGGCGGGAGCGGGCGTTTCTGATCAACCGCGAAATTGACGCTATCCGCGGGACGCTCATCCGGCAGACGATGTTCGCTGAATTCGAAAAAATCACGCACGAACGGCTGGAAGCCGGAGAACCCCTGACCGTCGACCGCTTCAAGAGTCTGTACGATGAGTTGCTTCGTCGTTACTTCGGCCCGGATTTTGCTGTCGATCCATGCCTGCAGTTGGAATGTTTTCGTATCCCGCACTTTTACCGGGCATTTTACACATACAAGTATGCGACCGGACTTTCGGCGGCCATCGCTTTGGCCCGCGGCCTGGTCAACGGCGCGCGCGCGGCGCGCGATGCGTACCGGAATTTCCTCGAAGGCGGGTGCTCCAAGTTCCCACTTGATTTGCTCCGTGACGCCGGCGTCGATATGGAACGGCCCCAGGCCGTGGAGACGGCCCTCGAGCACTTCGGATCCTGTGTCGACGAGCTCGAACAATTGCTCTGACCGCGGCCCGGCACTGGGAAAGCCTTTCCCTGTTTACATGATTGGCACAAGTTCCGGAATCGATCGTCCGCTCGCCACGCGAAGCTCGCGCGCAAAAGCCGCGCCTTGCGTGCCGTAGAGAATGTGGCAGAATGACAGGCGGTGGAAATTCCACGGCGGGCTTCCACCGCCGCACACGATGCATGTCTCCAAATGCATGTCTCCGAATCTCTCCCCGACGTTGGTGCATTTCCAAGGAGTCCTCCATGACACGCCCCATTACACTGTTTACGGGCCAATGGGCAGATCTGTCCGCAGAAGACCTGGCCCGCAAGGCCAGCGAGTTCGGTTATCAGGGCATGGAACTCGCGTGCTGGGGCGACCACTTCGAAGTCGGCAAGGCGCTGGCGGATGATAAATATTGCACCGCCAAGCGGGATCTGCTGGAGCGACACGATTTGACCTGCGATGCGATCAGCAATCACCTGGTGGGCCAGGCCGTGTGCGACCTTATTGACGATCGTCACAAGGATCTGGTGCCGGAACACGTGTGGGGAGACGGCGATCCGGCGGGTGTTAATCAGCGGGCGGTCGAGGAGATGAAAAACACGGCCCGCGCAGCGCAGCAGTTTGGTGTGAGCGTCGTGAACGGCTTCACGGGATCGAGCATCTGGCACCTGCTCTATTCCTTTCCGCCCGTGCCCGAAAAGTGGATCGATGCGGGATTCGAGTTGTTTGCCGAACGCTTCAATCCCATCCTGGATACGTTCGGCGAATGCGGCGTCCGGTTCGCTCTGGAGGTCCACCCGACGGAGATCGCATTCGACATCTACACGGCCCAGCGGGCGCTGGAGGCGGTCGGTCGTCGGGAAGAGTTCGGCTTTAACTTCGATCCGAGTCACTTACTGTGGCAGGGGATCGACCCCGTGGAGTTTATTCGGGAGTTTCCCGACCGTATCTTTCACGTGCACATCAAGGACGCCATCGTCACGCTCAACGGTCGAACGGGCATTCTGGCCAGCCATCTGAACTTCGGCGATTTTCGCCGGGGCTGGGATTTCCGCAGCCCGGGGCGAGGCAGCGTGAATTTCGAGGAAATCGTCCGGGCCCTGAACCAGATCAATTACACCGGGCCGCTCAGCGTGGAATGGGAAGATTCGGGGATGGATCGCGAAACCGGCGCCCGCGAGGCGTGCCAGTTTCTGCAGAAGCTGGACTTCGCGCCGAGCAGCGTTGCATTCGACGCGGCATTTGCCGAATAGTGCCTTTCGCTGACGTCGGCCCGCCGCGGAACGATCCGGACGATCCATGCTACACTGGCAGGGAGGCCCGCCAGCCCTGGCAGGCGGGCCGTGATACTCGCATCTCGGGCTGACAATCCGGCTTGCAGGTGCGAGTGTTCGCCGGCCTCGGGAATTCATCCGCCGGCGCCGGTCCTCGCGCGGCGTCGCCTCGCGGCAACCGGCGGGACATGCGATGGGTTGTACGGGACGTGCGACGCGTGATTACGGTATTGCATTCGACCGGGACATTTGTGCTCCGCGCGGCGCTGGCCGCGTCGCTGGGCATGGCTGTGGGGGCCGTATCGGGCCGTCCGGCGCGGTGTGCGGACCCGGCGCGAACATACGCGGAGCTGTCGGACGCATACGGCCAGCAGCTCGACGAATTGGCGCGCTGGACGCATGACTCGGGGATGCTCGCCGAAAGCCGTCGGACGGCCGCCTGGCGACCGGTTCGTCAGCCGGATCGTTTTTATTTATTCCTGCCGAAGGAGCCGGACAGCGCGGGCCGCCCGGCCGCGCCGTCGGCCTCGGCCGTCTGGCGGTCGCGGTTCGATGAACTCCGCCGCGGGTATGCGGCCCAGCTGTGGCAACTGACGGCCGACGCGTTGCGTGCCGGGCGGATTTCGCTGGCCTGCCGGCTGACCAACGAGGTGCTGCGCGAGGATCCTGATCATGGACCCGCCCGCCAGTCGCTGGGATACGTGCGGGTCGGCGGTACGTGGCGCACGCCATTTGAACGGGACCGCATCCGCCGGGGAGAGGTGTGGCATGATCGCTTTGGATGGATCAAGCGCGAGGACGTCGAACCGTACGAGCGGGGAATGCGTCGGTCGGGCTCGACGTTGATCAGCGCCGAGGAAGACAAACGCCGCCGCGGCCGTATCGAGAACGGCTGGAAGATCGAAACAGCGCATTTTCAGATTACCACCAATGACAGCCTGGAAGGCGGAGTGCAGATCGCGCGGCGGCTGGAAAACCTGTGCGCGCTGTGGCGTCAGGTTTTCGCCGATTTCTGGGTCCGCCAAAGCAACTCGCAGCAGCACTTTCTTCAAGGTGACCTCTTTCGATTTACGGGTCGGCCCTTCCACGTCACCATGTTCCAGACGCGCGATGAATATGTTCGCGCGCTGCACCGTCACCAGCCGATGATCGACATGACGCTGGGCATTTACTTCGACAGACACCGGAGAGGGTATTTTTTTGCGGGCCAGGAGCAGGATCCGGGCACGCTCTTTCACGAGGCCACGCATCAGTTCTTTCACGAATCGCGGCGGGCCGCGCGGCAGGTCGGCAAGTGGGATAATTTCTGGATTGTGGAAGGAATTGCCGCTTATATGGAGTCCCTGCACGACGAGCGAGACTATTGGGTGCTGGGCGGTCGCGATGCCGACCGCGTCGCCGCTGCGAGGACCCGGATGGGGCGCGACGGATTTTATGTGCCGTTCGGCGAATTAGTGCGCATGGGCACCGACGACATCCAACGCGACCCCGACATCCAGAAGCTGTACAGCCAGATGGCGTCCGCAGCGACGTTTTTGATGCACTACGACGCGGGGCGATACCGTACTGCTTTGATGCAGTACCTGCAAAGCGTGTACGAAGGCCGATCCCGGCCCGACACACTCGCCCAACTGACCGGCACGCGGTACGATGTGCTGGATGAGCAGTATCGCGAGTTCCTTCAATGAACCGCCGAATGGGCGCTTTTTAGAGTCGCCGTGTTTACGATGCGCCGAGGCCCTGCTATGACGCGACCGTGGAAACTCCTGGAATGCAACTGGGGGCACATCAAGCAGCAATCTTTCGAAGTCGCCGTCATCCCGTTTGGTGCCACGGAACCGCACAACCTGCATCTGCCGTACGGCGCCGATGTATTGGAAGCCGACGCGATCGGCGATGCTGTTTGCCGTCACGCGCACGAGCAAGGCGCGAAGGTCGTGCTGTTGCCGACGGTTCCGTATGGTACGGAGACGAACCAGCGTGAGTTTCCGTTGTCGATCAATGTCGACCCGTCCACGCTGTTTGCTCTGGCGACGGACCTGATCGAATCGCTGGCCGGGCATGGAATCCGCAAAATCATGATTCTCAACAGCCACGGCGGCAACGAATTCAAACCGCTGTTGCGCGAATTGTACGGCAAGGTGGACGCCAGCATGTTTCTATGCAACTGGTACCAGGCGGTTCGCGACGTGTACGACGACATATTCGACGCGCCGGAGGATCACGCCGGCGAAATGGAGACGTCCTTTCTGCTGGCCTATTACCCGGAACTTGTCGAACGGGACCAGGCGGGGCGTCTCACGGCGGACGAAGGCGCCCGGGCCTCCACGCGATTCGAAGCAGTCAACGAGGGATGGGTCTCCATCACGCGGCCGTGGCATTTGTTGACCACCAATGCCGGCGCGGGCAATCCGCACGCCGCGACGGCAGACAAAGGAAGACGGCTCATGGACGTTCTCGAACAACGGATCGGCGGATTTCTCGTGGCGCTTTCCGCCGCGGAACGCGACGCAAGATTTCCCTATTAGTCGACCGCGGCGCTGCCCACGATCGGCACGATTGCGCTCGGTCGGGCGATGCGCATTGCTGGTTGACCGGTTGGCGCGGGCGGAGTACGATGCACGGCTCGATGGGCACGACTCGCTGGCGGGCGGAACCCGGGCGGCACGGCGGTGGTGGCTGTAGCTCAGTTGGTTAGAGCGCTGGATTGTGGTTCCAGAAGTCGGGGGTTCGAGTCCCCTCAGCCACCCTTTGCTAAGTCTCGGTGCCGCTTTCATTTCCGATCACTGATTGCTTGGTTTTGTCCACTGGGATTTGGGTAGGGTCACTAGAATGGTCACTCGACTCGTCCGGTTGTGCCCAATTCCAGACCAGCCGTGCAGAAGACTCGGCCTCTCGCCGCCGATAATGCTTCATCGTAGTTTTGATGTCCTCGTGCCGCATCATCTGCTGTAAGACCGGAGGCATGACGCGGTCTGCCCAACGGTCCGCGAACGACCGGCGCAGATCGTGGGCACTCGGATACTTCGGCTTGCCCAGACGGAGTACCCGACGACGATCCCGGTTGCCCTGCCGATCTCGCGGACCATCTCGCCTACTCGCTGGGGTTGCAGCCGTGGCTCACCAACTCGTTTTGCCTTTGGGTTAAAGATTGCTCCGCAACGCTTTTCCAACGGCGTGCCGAGTAGAAACTCAGCAAACTCGCGAGCCAACGGGACGCACCGGGTTATTTTGCCTTTGTCCATGTGGTCGGGAACACGAAGGAGCGGAAATTCACCAGCGAAGTCGAAGGACAGTTTGTCGAGCCGATCCCAGTATAGTTCCATGCTTTCCGTCAAACGTAGACCGGACCACCACAGTCCCCACAAGTAATGGCGCCAACTTGCTTCAGCGTGTTCGCCGATGATTGTGCGCCAGGCAATGTGCGCACGAGATGAGGGTAGGTCCCTCGCAGCCGGCCTGCGGAGGCAGGCTGCAAACCACCTTAAGCTGCGATGGT
>CAZNKT010000090.1:0-24877 GCA_964573605.1 uncultured Pirellulales bacterium | reverse complement strand
CATGCAACATGCATCCACGTGATTGTAGTCCGCCTTGACATCGGGATACTCGCCGGCCACGTCCTGAAAGGTGCGCCACCACAAATCGTGGCCGATCGTCAACACGTTTGTCTTGGCAACCAGCGTGAGCATTTTGCCTTTGGGATTGTCGCGCCGGCGGGTGAATTCGAACGCCCAGCGAATGCATCGTTCGCACCCCTTGCGGGTGTAGATTGCCGTCTGTGTCGCGATTTCATCGGGCGTGTGCTTCTTGAGGACACCGCCGGCGCCGCAATAGAGATCCTCCGTGTTCTCGCGGACGACAATAAAGTCGATATCGTCCGGCCCCTTGCCTTTCAGCGGCGTGTCCACTCCCGGGTAGAGCTGAACCGGGCGGAGGTTGATGTACTGGTCGAGCTGGAAGCGAAGTTGCAACAACAAGCCCTTTTCCAGGATACCGGGGGGTACCTCCGGGTGGCCCACGGCGCCGAGCAGGATGGCGTCGAAGGTGCGCAGCGCGTCGACGGCGCCGTCGGGAAGGAGTTCGCCGGTCCGCAGATAACGGTCACCGCCGTAATCGAAATGCTCCAGCTCATACGCGAACCGCTCGCACTCGGCGGCGGCTTGGAGCACCTTGATGGCTTCGGCCGTCACCTCGGGGCCGGTGCCATCGCCGTTAATCACTGCGATCCTGATGGTGTCCTGATCGGCCAACGTAAGTCGCTCCCAATGGAATCCCCGCCAAGACCACGCGACGAAAACGCCCCCTCGTGCGCGGCAGCTCTGTCCGGTGACGGCGGGTTACGATCGCTCGGGCGAGGTTCTCCCTTTTCTCAGCAGGGACAAGGACCAGGGCAGGGGGGGCCGTGTCGCCCGAGGCCAAAGCATAAAGCATCTCGATAAAGCATTTCGATTTTAGGGATCGCGCGACGGCATCACAAGTTGCTCGCCGCCGCCGGCCCACATCCCCCGACCCGATTCCATCGCAGCCTGCTGCGCCTGGAGCAGCCGCCTGCGTCGGAAGGCCATGCAACGCTGCCGGGGGTCGAAACACGCCCAGCCGGCCCGGACCAGCGCTTCATTGAGCGACCGTTCGTTGACGTACACGTACGCCATGAAGGTTCCCTGGGCGTCGACCCGCTCGGGATCAAATTCGAGCCGCACGGCCTCCGACGCAACAAACATTCGAGTGAACCGCGTGGCTGCGGTCGCGAGGCGATCCGCGGCGGCAGCGGGAACGCGATTCTCGGGCAACGCGACGCCCCGCAAGCGGATAACGGCGTCATTGGTCAACCGCAGTTCGTTACCGGAGACAACCTGCCCTACCTGATAGTCGCCTTCCCGCAGGAACGACGGTCCATCGGTTCCTCGAGACAGCGTCCATGCGCGCGCCGCCAGGCAAACGGCAACGACAGACGTCAGCGCGATCCGGCAACGCCATGGGGGGCGGAAGCGACGATGCATGGGAAACGAAACCGCGCGGAACCTTTGGCGGCTGCGGCCCGCGACACTTTCAGCGCCGAATGGCGATCTTGATTCCACGCGGAGAGACGGGCGCGGACTGCGTAACCCGGATCCTGGCATGCAACCTCGGGCAGCTTCGCCGCGGAGACATCGGCGAATCTAATTATCGCTGAAGTCGACATTCCTGGCGAGAAATCGTCCGAGCGGGTTGCCCAGCAGCTGCTTGCGACACTCGGCGCACAGGTCGAAGCGAATCTGTTGGTACACATCGTCTCCAATTTCCTCGCTCTCCGCGTCACTCAACCGTTCCAGAATATCCTGGATTTCCTCCAGGTGATCCCGATCTTCCTGCAGTTCGTCTTCGCCGGGATCCAGGGAAGCGTAGACTTCCAGTTTTACGACGTATCGCAGGTCGTCTTCGGGATTAAGTGGGCGGTGGCAACCGTCGCATGTGTAATGAATCATGGCGATCGTTTCCTGACCGACTGCGATTCCGCGGCCTCGCCGCCACTCGCTGTACTTTCCAGAATGTCTCGTCCCCAAGTCTTCATCGTAATGGGGGCAGATACCGCATGGCAAGCCGAAGTAGCGACTTTTTGAACCAGTGTGCTGCGACGAAGCGCCCCGCCGACACAGACAGCACATTCATGCCCATGCGGACGACGTGCGCCAATGATCCATGTGCCCCGACAGCCGGGCCCGGCATCCCATCTGGCGGCCTGCTTCGTCGTTGCCGCGGCTCTGGTCGCGGGCTCGGGATTCGAATAAAATACAGAAGGTTTGCTAACTTTTGCGCAGTCGTCGTGTTTTGCCCTGCCAGGGACAAGACTTTCGGACGGCGGGGACGATTGGCCGTCACGTGCGTCAGCGCCTACGATTTTTGTTCCTATCCGTACCGACTCGCTAGCCATGGCAGCAGCCGACACAGATGCTCTGAATGCCAGCGTCCTGGTTCTGAATCGCTTCTACATGGCCGTGCACGTGGCCAATGTTCGGCGTGCCGTTGGTTTATTGTGCCGTGAATTGGCCGAGGTCATTCACATCGAAGACGGGCAGTATGCCAACTACAATTTTCAGTCGTGGCGAGAAATCAGCGAGCTGAAGTCCGAGTTCAAGGAACCGCACGAAGACTGGCTGCGGAGCGTCAACTTTGAAATTCAAGTGCCTCGTGTCATTCGGCTGTTATGGTACGACCGGGTGCCGAAGCAAACCGTGCGGCTGAACCGCCGGAATCTCTTCTCGCGGGACGGCAATCGCTGCCAGTATTGCGGCAAGCACTCTCCCACGAGCGAACTCAGCTTGGATCACGTTTTGCCGCGCAGTCGCGGTGGCGCGACATCATGGGAAAATGTTGTCTGCGCATGTGTGGCGTGCAATGTGCGTAAGGGAGGCCGGACTCCGAGCGAGGCTGGGATGAAGCTGATCAAGCCGGCTACACGCCCCAAGCAGAGCCCCCTGTTGGCTGTAAAACTGGGCAATCCGAAGTACGCGAGTTGGAAAACGTTTGTCAACAGCGCGTACTGGTCCGTGGACCTGAAATGAGAAACGGATCTTCGCCTCGTGCGGGGATATGCTTGCATCCATGCTGGCGGTCGGCACGTGATATCGGCGTGCTGTGGGAATCGGCCGGTTCCCGCTACATCTCTCATCGCAGCCACATCCGGTCGCATCGCTGCAGCCGCATCCGACCATGCCCGTGCATCTACGGCGGCATCACGGATCAGGAGTCTGCCAGCGGCTCCTTTTTCTCCGTGATTACTTCACACTGTGGCGACATTTCGGCGTTCAGCTCGGTAAAAGCGGTCCATTCTTCCGGTACGTTGTCCTCATGAAAGATGGCTTCAACCGGGCATTCCGGGACGCACGCTTCGCAGTCAATACATTCATCCGGATGGATGTAGAGCATTTTTTCGCCTTCGTAAAAACACTCTACCGGGCAAACGACAACGCAATCGGTATACTTGCATCCGAAGCACGGTTCGCAAACGACGTGGGTCATTTCCAGATTTCTCCTTCCGGCTTCCTCGAGGATCAGGCGATCAACGGCCGCGGGCAGTCTACCCGGCGTAAACCGCACGGATGGGCAGACACAACGAGCACGTCACGTCTGAAATCGGCGACAAGTTGTTTTGCTGTCACCACTTCAGTGTATCGTCCGGCGCGGCTAAAAAAATCCTAGTGCCGCTGGAAATAGGTGTCAAGCGGGCTGGTACAGAGCCCTTCCCATACCGCATTTATTCCGGCTTGCTTGTAAAAGACGGCCCATCTAGAATCAGTTTAGAAGACTCGCAGCGAGCCGACAATTCAACCGCCAACGTGGATTTGCGGGTCGCGCCCGTGCGGCATGGCCAATGGCGATATCGGCTCGGCCGGCGGTAGACATGCGAGCCGCAAGGCGGCGCCGTCTGGACATTTCGCGGAGCCATAGGAACGAAGCGGGCCGGCGTTTCCCATGTGGCTCGATCATACTGCCAGGAGGGGCGTCGGGTCCGCGGGGCGCTGGGAGCCGTGCTCGATCGCGACGACGCCGGTCGACCCCCGAAGGTGCAACGTCTCGTGGCGCTCTCAGAAATCGATCGCAACCTGCTGCAACGCTGCCTGGCCGGCAAGCCCAGGGCGTGGAAGGATTTCGTCGACCGTTTCATGGGACTGGTGATCCACGTCATCAACCACACGGCCGAATGCCGGTCGCTCCGCCTTTCCAAGGAAGACCGCGAAGATCTGTGCGGCGAAGTGTTTCTCGCCATGGTCAGGGACGACTTCGCCGTACTGAGGCGATTTCGAGGTGAGAGCAGTCTGGCAACGTACTTGACGGTGGTCGCGCGTCGCGTGGCCGTTCACCAGATGGTTGGGCGGCGCCCTGCCACGATGGCACCGTTGTCTGAACTCGGTGGTCTGGCGGTCGATACGACGCCGCCGGCCGAGCAGCGGATCACCGACAACGATGAGGCCCAACGGCTGATCAATGTGCTCGAAGGCAACGAACGCGATGTGGCGCGGATGTACCATATGGAGGGCATGAGTTACCGCGAGATTGGCCGCGCACTCGGTTTGGCGGAAAACAGCATCGGTCCAACGCTCAGCCGCGCGCGGGGAAAAATGCGGCAGGCCCGGCCCGACCCCACCACGGGATAGCAGCAGGCCCGACAGGACACGGCTGACAGGACAACTTACCGCAACACCGGTCCCCGCCCGCGCGGACCCGCCGGGCGAATTCACTCCCGTTAGAACAGCCGCCATGTCGAGCCACGCTGCTGCGAAGCGGGCGGCAGCGCGGGTGGCTGACCGCTGGCCGGCAGCGCGTATCCCGGGGCGCGGGGAATGCCCCGCGCCAAGTCGATTTCATCCGATCCCGGATAGACCGGCTTGGACCACATGTGCTGTGGTTCTCCCACCGGCTGGTTGACGACGAAGTCGTGGACTTCGACCGTGAAAGCGACCTGCAGCGCCGGGATCGTGATCTGCACCTGCTGTGGCAACGAAACGCCCACTTCCGGATCGTAGCGGTGTTTGCTGGCGACCGCGCTGGCCAGCAGGCGGCGGTCGGGCAGGAAAAGATGCTGTTCGAGAACCCACGCCCGAACGGGATCGATCACCGTGATGCGTTCCAGCTCGCCGGCCGGCGAAGGCAGGCGGGAACGGATTTCCAGGCTGCCGTCCGCCCGGCGAAACGGCCCCACGTGGGTTGTCTGAGGATCGAAACGAGGTAACCCCAGCGCTTCAATGAACCACTGCGGTGGAATCGGCATGACTTGCCAGGCGGCAGAACTGGCATATTGCTCGTGCCGGCACATGTAGAGTGCGGCAGGCTCGTTTCGCCGCAGCCAGAACCAGAACAACCGCTGGTTGCTGCCCAAATCGACTTCAGGGCCACCCAGTCGGGTGCCTGCCCGCAGACGAAACCGAAGCGGCCGCTCCAGCGCGATGCTCGCCCGCAGCGACGGCATGCCCGGCGCGGAGATCGAAGCATTGTTCGTCCAGTACGAGCGTACGCGGTCGGTGTTTTGATTGACGACGTCCATCACGCGCCGGGCCGATGGATCTTCGGAGAGCACGCGGGGGGGCTGAGGCGCGAAGGTGGGAAGTGCCGACCACTTGGGGCGTATGCATTGGGCGCCGCTCGCGCAGAACAGCACGACCGAGGCAAGTAAAGACAAAACATACGGGCGCACGGTCATGCTCCTTCGGGGTCGTCGGAAAACAGCAGGTCCGCCAGTTCGCCCTGAATCTGTTCGATACGCGCTTCCGTCACGTCCACCACCGGTACCCGATAGGTGGCCTCGCGCCGCGGGCAATACACGACCAGTTCTTCTCCACCCTGCTCGGACTGCTGCGACTGCTCCAATCGCAAAATGCGGCGGCGGGTCAATAGAAGCGTCAGCACGTAGTATATGTCCGCCCGCCGCGGGTCCTCTTGAAGCTGGTCGAACAACTGCAGCAGAACTTCGCTCGGAGCCAACTTGCGGGCAACGGTGTGGCCCGACGGCATCTCAGATTTCCACCAACCGAGGGCTCCTTCCGGCGGGCCGTCCCAGGCGTCCCAGGCATAGTCGTATCGCACGACGTCGGGGCCCTCGACCACCAATGCCGAACAAAACGTTTCCCCGGGCTGCAGCAGTCGCTGTGTTTTCGCGCAGCGACGCGTGCACCGCTGGACGTGATAATCCATGGAAGTCCTTCGACAAACTCGGCGGCCCGATGCCGCTGGAGAGAGAAGCCGCGGAATCCTACGCGAAACGGGCCGCCGGCTCAATACGCAGTGAAGAATCGGCAGTCCGTTCCGCCCGGCCCGATGCGGATCCGGACCGGCCGCGCGCAGCGGGGGCAGTTGCCGGTATAAGCAGTGCCGTCCCGATTGGCATATATACGGGCGTAGACGTCACAGCACGTAAAGTGCACACCCAGGAAGTGGCGTGAGCGGTCCTGGTGCGAAACGGGACCGTCGCTCGATATATCCAACTTCTCACCACGACGCAACGTCAGCAACCTCCACGCCCGCGGATGGGCGGCAGCGAACAGGCAGCATCCGATCGGCCGCCGTGTCGGCCGGCGGCTCGCATCGATTTAGTTCGGGCCACGGGGCCGGGCGACTTGCGGCTTTTCGCGCCGGATTCGCTTGACCTGCCGCCCGGACTCAGCTAAATTCCGATATATTGGTCGCATGTAGCAAAATTGTCCCCGTTCGGCAACAACGCTCAAGAACGGCTCAGCAATGGCCCACGTGGGCTGCGAGGTAAAATAAAAGGATCAATATCGGGGTCGGAACCGCCCGATCTGATTTTCAGGTATCGGTCGCGCGTTCCCGGAGTGGCGATTCGCCCGGCGGCAAAGCCAAAATGATCAACGGCACGAACCTTCACCTAGGTCTGTTACTTGCGCTGCTTGCCAGGGGCAAGCCTTAGGTTTCGTGCGCGCGTCCGCGTTACATCGTTTTCAGTCGAACCCTGAGGCCCTCGCCTCGGGGTTTTTTTATGTTTCCATTTTTTCTGGATATCGGGTCCCTGTGCGTTGAAGCGGGGGAGCATCGCCATGAGCAAACCTCGGACCGTCACCATCTTCGACACGACCCTCCGCGACGGCGAACAGTCGCCGGGTGCCAGTATGAACCTCAGCGAAAAGCTGGAAATCGCTCACGCGCTGGTTGGGCTCGGTGTGGACGTCATTGAAGCCGGCTTTCCGATCGCGTCCCCGGGAGACTTCCAATCGGTGCAACAGATCGCCCGCTCGGTGCGCGGCGCGACGGTCTGTGGACTGGCCCGCTGCAATCCGGCGGACATCGATCGTGCCTGGGAGGCGGTCCAGGTCGCCGAACGGCCCCGCATCCACGTTTTTCTTGCGACCAGCGCGATCCACCGCGAATTCAAACTGCGGATGAACCAACAGGAGATCATCCAGCGGGCCGTGGACGGCGTGCGGCGCGCGGCGGCCTACACGCCCGATGTGGAATTTTCTCCCGAAGATGCCGCGCGTACCGAAACCGATTTCCTGTGCCAGGTCGTTCAGGCTGCCATCGACGCCGGCGCGACAACCGTCAACATCCCGGACACCGTTGGTTACGCGACGCCCGCTCAGATGGGCAGTGTCATCCACACGCTGATGGACCGCGTGGGGAATATCGAACGCGCGACCATCAGCGTGCACTGCCACAACGACCTGGGATTGGCCGTGGCCAACAGCCTGGCCGCCGTGGCCCACGGGGCAGGTCAGGTCGAATGCACGATCAACGGCATCGGCGAGCGGGCGGGAAACTGTTCGCTGGAGGAAATCGTGATGGCGCTGCGCGTGCGGTCCGATGTGTACGATTGCGAAACAAATATTCGCACCGAGCGTTTGGTTCCATGCAGCCGCCTGGTGTCGACGATCACCGGCATCCACGTGCAGCGCAACAAGGCCATTGTGGGGCGTAATGCGTTCGCGCACGAGGCAGGCATCCATCAGGATGGCATGCTCAAGGAGCGCACGACATACGAGATCATGCGGCCCGAGGACGTGGGATTCACGAAGACCGATCTTGTGTTGGGCAAACACAGCGGGCGCGCCGCCTTGGCCGACCGTGCCAACGCGCTGGGGTACCATCTTTCCCCCGACCAACTGAAAGACGTGTTCGCATCGTTCAAGGAATTAGCGGACAAGAAAAAGGAGATCTACGACGGTGATATTGCCGCACTGGTGGAAGGCCATTTACACAAAATGACCGATCCCTGGCGCATGGTGTCGTACCACGTCGAAGCATCCAGCCAGGACGAACCGCACGTGCGCGTCGCACTGCAGAAAGGTCACGAGCCACCGGTTGAAGGTTCGTCGTCAGGCGACGGTCTGCTCGACGCCCTGTTCCGCGCCATCGAGGCGTTGACGGGCGTCGCCGTTGTTGTCCGTGATTACGAAGTACGCAGCGCGACACGGGGCAAGGACGCGCAGGGCGAGGCGGCGATCGAGGTCGAATACCAGGACCGGTTGTACCGCGGCCGGGGTGTGTCGACCGACACGGTCGAGGCAGGCACGCTGGCGTTTCTCAATGCCATCAACCGGATCGTGGCCTCGTCAGGCTCCACGCTTCCAGCCACAGGTCCCGCGCCGCGCGCGAGCTGAACCTGCGAAACATTTGTCCCGAAGCGGCGGTCCCGAAGCGGCGGTCAAGGCCGTCTGGCGGCGAGCCCTAATAGACAAACGCGGCCCAGTAGAAGATCCAGCCGGTAACGGCCGTCAGCAGCATGTCCACAGCCGCCAGACGGGCCCAGGCGATGTGGCGAGGACCGTAGGGACCGGGACCCGGTGGTCGGGGAAACTTGCGCAGCGCCTGGACGATGACCACCACCCATAAGACGGCCGTTGAAACGGCGAACGGCAGGTGACACCACAGGGCGATGGTGGCCACCAGCGGAACCGCACGGTCGGCTCCGCCCGCAGCGCGGACCGTCCATCCATGTCGTCGCATGTCCAGCTCAAAGAGCAAGACGACCGCGCCCAGCACGATGCCCAGGGCGAGCTGCACTGCCTTGTGCAGCGCGTACCGGCGCCGCACTCGTACCTGGTACACGCTCCACCCCAGCACCGGCAACACAAGGAACATGGCGCTGAATACCAAATCCAGCATCAGCGAAGCACGGGTGCCTAGAAATCCGTCAGTGCCCGGGTAGCCCATGGAGTCGATCGAGTGAAGAAAATTTCCGGATTGTCTGCCCTGCGGATTCGTCCCCGGTTCGCCATCCCTTTTTCCCAGCCGACGTGCAATGTGCTCAGCGGCTGCGCGTTGGACGGCGTTGCCGACCGTTTCCCGCGTTAAGCGGCAGATGTGCGTGACCTGCAGGTTGTCCTCGACGCCAACCAGCTCTCCGCCCGGCTTCCCGCGCCCTCAAATACGATCCCGTAAGATAGGCGTCGTCTGTCGCTTTCGCAAGGGACGGCCAACACGCCCGAGACCTTTGGGCGACCGGGACATCACGACCCGCGGCGTGAAAGGGATAGAGGGGTCCAACGCATCGGCCGATTCCCGTCGCGCTGTCATGCATCGCGCCGTCATGCATCGCGCGTCGCATTCCCGCCGTCCGTCTGCCGGACGCCCCGAGGTGTATCGGGAACGTTGCGATCCAGTTCGTCCAGCCAGGCAGTGGCCTCGGAGTCGCTCGGTGCGCGCCAATCACCCCGCGGCGACAGGGATCCTCCCGAGCCGACTTTCGGCCCGTTCGGCAGCGCCGAACGCTTGAATTGGCTCGTTTGAAAGAAACGAAACAAAAACACGCGCAGCCATTTTTTGATTGCCGGCAGGTCATACTCACGACGTTGATCGCCCGGAAAGCCGACCGGCCACGCGCCTCGATGCCGATCGCCCCAGGCGTGGTGTGCGAGAAACGCTACTTTACTCGGCAAGAACCCAAAGCGGCTGATGTAATACAGGTGAAAGTCCTGGAGTTCGTAGGGCCCGATAGTCTCTTCCGTCCGCTGAGCCGGCATCTTCCGCTCGTCCTCTCCGCCCGGCACCAGTTCGGGTGATACATCGGTCTCCACAATGGATTGCAGCACGTCATCTGCCTCCGGCAATTCTCCACGCTGAATCACCCACCGTATCAAGTGCTGGATCAGCGTTTTGGGTACCGACGCGTTGACGTTGTAGTGCGACATGTGGTCGCCGACTCCGTACGTCGTCCACCCCAACGCCAATTCGGAAAGGTCCCCGGTACCAACCACGAGTCCGCCATGCTGATTTGCCAGGCGGAACAGATGCGACGTTCGCTCGCCGGCCTGCACGTTTTCGAACGTGACATCGTAAACTGGCTCGTTGCGGGAATACGGATGTCCCAGGTCTTTCAACATTTGTAAGCAGGACGGACGAATGTCGATTTCCTCCGAAGAGACACCCAGGGCCTCCATCAGCTTCCAAGCGTTTGACCGAGTATGCTCACTGGTGGCGAAACCGGGCATCGTGTACCCCAAGATGTTTTTGCGAGGGAACCCAAGTCGATCCATGGCGCGGCATGCCACGATGAGTGCCTGTGTGGAATCCAAGCCACCGGAGATTCCCAGGACGACCCTATCGATTCCCGTCGCCTCCAAGCGTTTTACCAGTGAAGAGACTTGAATGTTGTAGGCTTCAAAACACCGTTCGTCCAATTGAGCCGGGTCACCCGGAACATACGGAAAGCGATCGATGTTCCGCCGTAGCGCGATGGTTTCACCACTAACGCCAAGGCGGAAGGAAATGCGGCGGAACCGGCGGAGGTTATCTGCATGGCGGCGCACGGCGTCGTGAAAGCTCGTCATCCGCATGCGTTCCTGCCGCAGGCGGCCCAAGTCCACATCCGCGAAGACCAATTGTTCCTGGGGACTGAATCGCTCCGATTCTGCCAGCAGGTGATTGTTCTCGTAGATCAACGCGTGGCCGTCCCAAGCCAAATCAGTCGTCGATTCGCCGGGGCCGGCCGCCGCGTAGAGATAAGCGGCGACACACTTGGCCGATTGCCCGGCGGCCAGGTCATGCCGGTAGGCGGCTTTGCCAATGGTAATGTTGCTGGCCGAAAGGTTGGCCAAAACAGTTGCACCGGCCAAAGCGGCGTAAGAAGACGGCGGAATCGGCACCCACAGATCTTCGCAAATCTCAATGTGCAGAACAAAGTCTGGCAGATCCTCGGCTGCAAAGAGCAAATCGCTGCCGAACGGGACCGTCTGGTCCAGTAGCCGTATCTCTGTTGAAAGGGCGGCAAAGCCCGATGCAAATTGACGGCGCTCGTAATACTCGCGGTAGTTGGGCAGATAGCACTTGGGAACAACGCCCAAGATTCGTCCGCGATAAATGACGATGGCGCAGTTGAACAATTTCTGTTCCCGGCAAATAGGTGCGCCAACCAGTAAGACCGTGGGCAGATCGCTGCTGAACGCCACGATGCGGCTGATGGCCTGGTCGGTGGCATCGAGCAGGCTGTCCTGCTGGAACAGATCCTCGCTGGAATACGCGGACAAGCCCAATTCTGGAAAAAGTGCTACCACAGCGTTCTCATGCGCCGCTCGCCGCGAAAGCTCAATGGTGTTGTCGGCATTAAATTTCGGCACGCCGATCTTTACGCGAGGTACACCAACGGCAACGCGGGCGAAGCCGTGCCGGTAGATGGAGCCAAACGGAAGCGATTCATCCGTCATGGGAGGGGTCCGTCATGAAAATCAGGTTGGGCCGCCGTGCCTTGAATGGTCCCGCAACAGGCCATGGAGGCACGCCGCGGGCGCTCCACCGCGATCCGCCTTCTGGATGGATTGCCGCGACAAGATGGCCCATTTTTGGACAACATGTCGTACGTCACGAAGGGCGGCGAAGCCATCGTCTCTCACCCCTTGTTTGTGGGGACGAAAAATGAGTCCCAGCGTAAACTATTTGAGCATAAATGCGTAGAAGATGGTACGAGCGGTCAACGGCACCGCCATCCGGCCCGCCATCCGGCCCGCCATCTCGCTTTTGGTGCTGCATCCACGACCTCATCCCACCATAAAGGGGGTCGCAGCTAGCCATCGCTCCCCGATCGGGCGGCGCACCGCGCTGGTGAAAAACCGGGCCGATCCATGGTCGGTATCAGCCAACCGTTGGATCAGAGACCAGCAAAAAAGACCAGCAAAACGAAGCCATGAAACACAATCACCCAGATCCGTCGTTGGTCGACGCACGTGACAACCTGAAAAACAGCCCTGGCTACGATCGACGCCGGGCCACGACGTACCGGCCCCAGTGCCGATGCCGTCCGATCCCATGAACCGAAGTCCCATGAACCGAAGCGACCTCCGAGGACGAGTGCCAGCGCGGTGGACGCAACCTCGAAGGCACTGATTTACGAGCAATATCGCGGCGGTGCCTCGCTCCTGTCCCTTGCAAAACGATTTCGCCGATCGGAACGATCGATCCGCCGGGTGATCGGAGCAATGCAGGCGCGGCGTATCTGGGAGTTGCCGTTAGAGTGGATGCCCAGTCCGGAGTTCAAGGCACCTGAAGCCGGGCGTACGATTCTGGGTCCATTGCCCGATTCGCCCGCGCCTTCAAGGAAAGCGCGGCCTTAAGCCGGATTGCCACCGTACCTGGCAAGCTTGTACGAGGTTCCATGTTAGCGCAAGTAACCGAATTGATACCGTCGCCCTGAAGAGCGCGTCGGATCATCCGTTGCCCGTCCACTCGCCCTTCCGTATTATCGTCATTACCGGAAGCAAGACGATAGGGGCGTGGAGAATAGGCGGGGGGTCTAATCCATGAGCGATCGGCACGTCGCCATCGAACAAGCGTTACAACCCGGTCGTTTTTTTCTCCCCGGTGAGCACGCCTTGGAGGTTATCCACTGCCCGCGAGAGAGAATTGCCTGGGAAATTCATGGGGGGCATCTTCTTGATCAGTGGCAGACTCGGCAGCGTTGCGAGTTCGAGGCATGGAACATTGTTGTGTCGGCCAGCGGAGAGCCTCAGTGCGACCGACTTTTGTCCGTAAAGTATGACGCCGGCGAAAACAAACTGTACGTCGTTCGCTATCTGCTTGTGCACGGTTGGCAACCCCTCGAGTCATCGCCCGGTGTCATTGAGAGCCGGCCCGTGCGGAAGGAAATGCCCGAACTGGTCGGGACGATCGATCTCACCGAGCAACATGTCCGCGGCGCGGCCGTATTTGCGGAACTCTCCACTCTTTTGTACCTGGCCGTCGTCGGCACCAGCCGTCTGCCGATTACATCGCTGGAGTCGCCACTGCCGGCCTTTTCGCTGGGGAAGTTGATGTACCTGCCCCAGGGAAGTGGCTCTGGTGAGCCGTTGAGCGACCCCTTGAAACTAATTCGCCAAGTCTCCAGTTCGGAAGCAACCCTTCCTCAAAAGGCAAAACTGCTAGAAGTGGTGCTTCGCGCCGCCGACCTTGGCGAGATTCCGGAAGTGGCCAAGTGCTTGGTGACGGCAGCGTCCGCCGACGCGGGCGGCATGGACGGACTGCCCGCTGTGCTGCGCACCATGCTAAACGATATAGCGCTCTCACCCTACACCGGATTCGCAACGAAGTTGATCCGTCTCTTGGACGAGCTGGCCCGGGCGGAAGCTCTCGGGGCGGCCGCCGTGATGGACGTTGTCAGCTATCTGCTTCGCCATTTGACGCGCCATCTGACAGCCTATGATTTGACGACATTCCACAATCTTGGCGCCAACTATCCCGATGCCCTGTTGCTCGACACCGCATTGAAGATGTACCTGCATTTCATCGAACGGCGGCCCGACCACTTCGCCTCATGTGACACCGATGATTACGACGCGGCGCGGCGAAAAAGAGTCCGGCGTCGAGCCCTTCGACAGGCCTGTCTGCTCCGCCAAGCATACGAAGGTCACCGGGTTCCCGACGTCCCAACGTCCCCGGGCGATAACCAGCGCGTTTTGCCGGAACCGTACGGGCGCGTGCCGGAAGAGCAGATCACGCAACCGCTTCGTCGACGTAAACAACTTTATGCGGGCGAACCGCTTTCATCGATGCTCACGGCGACCGCCAGGCGGCTGCTTGGTCAAAGCGTCGACGACCTCCACCACCGCGCGGAACTCGAAGAGCTAGGCGCGGCGCTGTTCTTGGACCGGCCGTTGGGAATTTTCAAGCAAGCCGGGGAGGTGGACCGCACCCCGCTCCTGTCCTACCACGCGTTCAGCCGGGAGATTGCTACGCGCCGGCTGAGGCGGCTGCATGACAGTGGGTTGATGGAAAGCGGGAAACAACATAAACAATTTGAAACCGCAATCGCGGCGGCAGCGACCTTCGGTTACCCGGCGACGCAGCTGTCCAGTCCGCAGCGGCAAGGCGTCGTTTGCCTGGAAGACGCCCGCTTGGCAGCGGCGGACTTTGTGTTCTTCAAAACCGGCCGACGTTCGTTGAAAGAATTTTGCTCGCTGTGCGATTGGAGTGACCTTACGCGAGTGGATCCGAAAGTTGCTGAATGGCTTCGTAACGACGATTCGGTACTGTTGATCCGCACCGGAAGTTCGCGTGAGGCGGTCAGCGGCAAGTCGTTTCTGACGGCGTTCGATCGTCGGATGCAACCGCAACTTGAAATGGCCCTGACGACCTGCTCGCCGCCGCAATACCGTGAATCACGGGGCGTGGAGTTCTTGCGGGGCGGGCTCCGCGTGTCGGCAATCGGCAACATGGCCAATTCACATGCCCATTCTTCAGACGGCGAACCAGACAACCGCTCGACCGCCCACGCGACGGGCCGGACACAAGCGATCGTTCTTTTGTCGTTGCACCGTCGAGGTGAAGCTTAGCTGCCGCCCAGGGGCTGCTGGCAACCGCCACGACACTCTGCCGGAGCGCGAAACCCATCGGAATCCCCTGGCCGATACCCGCTCACGGCTCAATCGCGACCAGGCAAGGTTCGCAGCAGCTTGGGCAGGCCTCTGGACGCCGACGCGCCGAAACACCACGATGAACGGGAGCGTAGCGGCGACGAGCGGATTCCAACCAACGCTTCGCCGTCACGCTCCACGACACGGTCGCTACCATCGCTGCCGATGGCGGCGATTCCGGGTGACCAGGCGGGATGGGTCGCGCGGGCACTGGCTCGCCGATCAGGTTCCCGTGGCAATGGATTCCCGTTTTGTGAAAACCAGGCCCAGAAGAAAGGCGGTAACAGTATGGTACTTAAAGGAAAAAGATTCGCAGTCCTCGTCGAGGACCTCTACGAAGACCAGGAACTCTGGTATCCCGTGCGGCGGCTGGCCGAGGCGGGTGCCGACGTGACGCTTGTCGGTCCGCAAGCAGGCGTGACGTATAAATCCAAATACGGTTATCCCGCCACGTCGGAAAGAGGTGCAGATGAGCTTTCGGCCGATGATTTCGACGGTGTCGTGATTCCGGGTGGCTATGCACCGGACCGCATGCGGCGGCACGAAGCAATGGTCGATCTCGTGCGCCAGACATTTCAGGCCGGCAAGATTGTGGCCGCCATCTGTCACGCGGGATGGATGCTTTGTTCCGCCGGAGTGCTTCACGGAAAGGAAGCGACCAGCTTTTCCGCCATTAAAGACGATCTGACCAATGCGGGAGCACGCTGGGTTGATCGGGAAGTGGTCCAGGACGGCAATCTGATCACCAGCCGGACGCCTGACGATTTGCCGGATTTTATGCGCACGATTATCGCGACGTGCACACGAACGGCTGAAGTGGCGATGGCCGCCGAGCGCGCACAGCACGGAAAATAGTGGGCAGACGTGACGGCGAACGGCAGTTTCGCGATAAAACGAAACAGAAAACGGCACCCATGTCTGAACAAAGTTATGAGCAAACTAGCATATGGAGATTACTCGCCGTCGCGCATTCCCTCAAAAAAGGCATCCTTGCTCTGTGAGACGGTTTTCTTCAGGTCATCCCAGATGCACTGGGTCCCTGCTTTAAGACTTTCCCAGGCATCGCCCGACGCGCCTTGAATCTCTTGCAGCTTTTCAGCCGCCGCGTCACGCTTGCTTTTCAATTCCGCAATGTGTGCTTGGTAATCTTTCTCAGCTTGAGCTTTTCGCTGGCGAGCCATCGCTTCCAGCTTGTCGATCTCGGCGCTCCACTCGTCTAGTTTCGTCTTCAGCTGCGCTACGTATTCTTCTCTTGTGCTCATGAAACGGATCCTTTCTTGAACGAACTGACGTCAAATACCGAATACTCCGCGATAGCGGAATAAACCTGCATTGACCACCATTGGAAGTTTTGCCGCTGCCGAGGCGACAGGGGTTCGAAGGCGTTCCAAAATATCGGAAATTTTGTACCATGGCGTTCCGACGTCGGCGTTCCAAAGCCGTCGAACGAGTTTTCGAATTTTAGGGAAATCAAATGCCGCAGATCGTTACCCTGACACTAAACCCGGCGGTTGACAAGAGCTGCGCCGTCGAGCACGTGATGGCCGAACGAAAACTGCGCTGCGGCGAGCCACAGTACCATCCGGGCGGCGGTGGTATCAACGTAGCGCGGGCAATCACGGAGTTGGGTGGGGAGGTGGCGGCCTACTGGACCTGCGGGGGCGCGATCGGGGACTTGCTGAAACAGTTACTTGACGAGGAAGGCGTTGAGCACTATCCGATCACCATCCGCGCTATGACACGCGAGAACCTGATCGTGTTCGAGGAGTCCAGCGAACAGCAGTTTCGCTTCGGGCTGCCGGGCGCAACACTGACGGAAGATGAAATTGCGTCTTGCCTTGACCTGATGCGCAAAAGCCATCCGCCGCCTCAGTACCTGGTGTTTAGCGGAAGTTTGCCGCCAGGCGTGGATGAAGGGCTGTATGCGCGCTTGGCCAGTGCCACACCGCCGTCCAGTCGCGTCGTGCTCGACACCAGTGGACGGCCGCTAAAACTTGGTTTGCAGTCATCGGTTTACCTCATCAAGCCAAACATGCACGAATTGGGCCAGCTGGCGGGCTGCTCCGTCGAAGATGATTCGCAGATTCGCCAGGTCGCGCAATCGTTGATCGGCGAAGGCATGGCCGAGATCGTCGTGACCTCGCTGGGCTCCGCTGGAGTGGTGCTGACCACGGCCGAGGAACACCGGCAGATCCGCGCGCCCACCGTGAAAATTCGCAGCAAAGTGGGAGCGGGCGACAGCACGGTTGCCGGCATGGTCCTGGCTCTTTCTCAAGGCAAGTCCATCGCCGACGCGGTGGCCTACGGAGTCGCCGCCGGCTCCGCCGCGGTCATGACCGAAGGCACGGAGCTTTGTCGCCGTGAGGACACAGAGCGGCTTTATCAGGAAATGACCGCGGAATAATGACGACCGCGCGCGGCGACGCGTTTCCCGGTGCCATCGGGCCCCGCTCCAAGACCGACGGCCCCGTTCAGTTCTTTCGAATCGGCAGACCAAATTGCAGATGAACACAGTCCGGGCCATTCACGAAATCGCGGCCATGTACGGCGTGGAAACGACATACCACGACATGCATGGCAAGCCGCGCGAGGCGTCGGCCGAGGCGTTGCTGGCCGTGCTCCAGGCATTGGAGGCTCCCGTGGATGTCGTCCGCCAAGCGCCCAACGCCGTCCGCGCGGTTCGGCAGCAGCGCTGGCAGCAAATGATCGAGCCGGTAGCGGTTGCCTGGGGTGGCGGCGCTCCGGAAATTCGCATCCGTCTACCGGACACGGAGGCATCGGCAGCGGCGCGGTGCGAATTGGAATGGGAAAGTGGCGACCGGAAAGCGTGGGAATTCAGATTCGCCGAGGAACCGGTTGTCCGGGCCGAACGCGTGGAGGGAGTCGCTTACAGCGAGCGCCGTCTTGGGCTGCCGTACCGCTTGCCCGCGGGCTACCATCACCTGACGGTGGAAGTCGCCGGACTGCAGGCGCGTACCTTCGTCATCGCGGCCCCCGAAATGGCCTACCTGGGCGACCCACGCAGAAGTTGGGGAGTCTTCCTGCCGCTCTATGCGCTGCGTCGTGAAGGAAAGCGAAGCGCGGGGAACCTGTCCGACTTGCAGGACCTTCTGCAATGGGCCGGGGAACAAGGAGCCAGCTACGTTGCCACGTTGCCAATCCTGGCAAGTGACGTGTCCGAAGATCCGACGCCGTACGCCCCCAGCAGCCAGCGATGGTGGAATGAATTCTACCTGGACCCCACCCGAATCCCGGAGTTCTGCCGGGTCCCGGAAGCGCGAGCTTTGATGGAGGCCGACAACGGCCGGTCGTCCCGCCCGCCCGCGGGTCACGTCGATTACGTGCAGCAGGCGCACCTGCAACGTGAGGTCCTGGAAGCACTGGCATCGGCCTTTTTCGCTGATTCCTCCGACCGGCGAGAATCTTTTGAGCAATTCTGTCGCCGGCATCCCGATGTCGAGCGGTATGCCAGATTCCGGGCCGCACAGGAAAGCCACGGCACCGATTGGGCGCGTTGGCCGGAGCATCTCCACGACGCGATTCGAACGCACAAACAAATCAACCAAGCGGCGTGCGAGCGTCATCTTTACGCGCAATGGAACATGCAGCTGCAAATCGAGCAGCTCGCCGCGTGGGCCGGCGCGCACAACATGTCCTGGTATCTGGACCTGCCTCTGGGCTGCAGCCGAACGGGCTACGACGTGTGGACGCACCAAGACGTTTTCGCTCTGAAGGCGGCAGGCGGAGCGCCGCCGGATGACTTCTTCTCGGCAGGGCAGAATTGGGGCTTCCCGCCGCTGAGGCCCGACCGGCTCAGGCTGCGGCACTATGATTACTTCATCGAAGTGCTGCGACGCCAGATGGAGCACGCGCAGCTTCTAAGGTTGGATCATGCGATGCGATTCGAACGGCTATTCTGGATTCCATCGGGCCTGGATGCCAAGCAGGGCGTTTACGTCCGGTATCCCGCGGATGAATTCTTCGCCATACTGACTGTGGAATCGCAACGGACGCGAACACGGCTGATCGGCGAAAACCTGGGCACCGTCCCCAAGACTCTGAACGACAGGCTCTGCCGACATGGGATCGATGGCACGTATGTATTGCAGTTCCAAGTACATCCGGACGGCGAACCTCCGATTGCCCCCGTTCCAACGGCGTGTGCGGCCTGTCTCAATACGCACGACACGCCTCCTTTTTCCGCCTTCTTCGCGGGAATTGATGTCGATGATCGACGGGACCTCGGACTGCTCTCGAAAGACGAGGCCTTGGATGAACACGAGGAGCGATGTCGAGTTCGCCGCCGACTGGTCGACTATTTGCACGGTGAAGGATGGCTGCCAGAATGGACGTTGGATCCCGAGTTGGTGTTGGAATCGCTGTTGAGTTTTCTTGCCGCGAGCCCGGCCGGCTCCGTCACGATAAATCTGGAAGACCTGTGGCTGGAGTCACGACCGCAGAACACTCCGGGCACGTCGAGCGAGCGGCCAAACTGGCGGCGGCAAGCCAAATACACGTTGGAGGATATTGCCCGTCATCCGGCGTTTGGCCGGTTGCTGGGCCATGTAGATCGCCTGCGCAACAGCGGACCGGCATAATCGGAATCGGAACGGGACCGTGCCGCGACGCGGCCACGGGACACGTCCCGATGTGCCCCTGGTCAATCGGAGCGTCGAAGTGGGCTTTCAGACCATGCTCGGTACCAACTACCGCGCGGCGAGACGAGTAAAATGGTGAGATGGCGACGTGAATCTCGGACACTCCCGTCGACAACGTTCGGGCCTCTTCCGGGGGGAAGGCAGACAACGTTGTGACGCAGATGGACAACTCGAGTAAAACCGAACGTCAATGACGCTAATCGATCCGTTGAAGAGCATTTCAATCATGTGATGGTCCTGACGACGGGTTCTATGGGTCGAACGGCCCGAACAGCGAAATATAGCTCGACCAGAGGAGACACGATCGTGAGCCGCAAAAAATTCAGAGCCGCCATCCTGGACATGGACGGTGTCATTACGCAGACGGCCGACGTGCACGCGCGCGCCTGGAAGCGGATGTTCGATGAATACCTCGAGTCGCGCGAAGACCGCGACGGCCAGTCGCACGAGCCATTCGACGCCGACCGCGAATATCGCCAGTACGTCGATGGCATGCCGCGATATGATGGTGTGAAAAGCTTTCTTGCTTCGCGCGGAATCGAACTCCCGTTCGGAACAGAACGTGATGCACCGGACAGGGAGACTGTCTGTGGTTTGGGCAATCGTAAGAACGCGATTTTCCATGAATTGCTGGAACAGGACGGAGTCGAAGCGTACGAAGACACGGTGGAACAGATAGGCAAGTGGCAACGCGCGGGGCTGAAGGTTGCCGTGATTTCCTCCAGCCGCAACTGCGAAGCCATTTTGAAGGCGGCCAGACTCCTGGACGTCTTTGAGGCGAAAGTCGACGGCAACGACGGCCCCCGGCTGGGGCTGAAAGGCAAACCCGCGCCCGACGTGTTCCTTCACGCTGCCCAGGAACTCGGTGTCGAACCCCGGGAGGCGATTGTTGTCGAAGACGCCATCGCCGGCGTACAGGCCGGACGCCGGGGAGCCTTCGGCATGGTGGTGGGCGTGGCCAGAAATCGAGAGACAGACGACCTTCTACAGGCAGGTGCGGATTGCGTGGTGCACGACCTGCGAGAAATCCCGTCGACGAATGACGATCCGCCGGGCGACGATCGTCTGCAAACGCCCGACTCGGCAATCGAGCACTCGACCCGGATTGCCAATCGCGTGCGGGACAGACAGCTCGCTCTGTTCCTCGACTACGACGGTACGTTGACGCCCATCGTTCGCCGGCCGGAGGACGCGACGCTCACCGACGACATGCGATCGCTGCTTGCGGATCTGGCCAGCCAGACCACGGTGGCCATCGTCAGCGGCCGCGATCGACGCGATGTCGAGGCCATGGTGGCGGTTGAGAATCTGGCGTTTGCCGGCAGCCACGGCTTCGATATCCGTGGCCCGGGCGGATTACACATGCAACAGGAAGACGCCCAGCGCGCGTTGCCGGAACTCGATGAAGCCGAACGGCAACTCCGCCCGCACGTCGAATCCATCGAGGGCGCCCGTTTGGAGCGTAAAAAGTTTGCCATCGCCGTGCATTTTCGTGAAGTAAACAGCGACGACGACGTCGGGCGCCTCGAAGCCGTCGTGGACGATGTGGTCCATGCCTGTCCCGGCTTGCGGAAACGCGGAGGCAAGAAAATCTTCGAGCTGCAACCCGATGTCGATTGGGATAAGGGGTACGCCGTTTCGTGGCTGATCGAAGCACTCGGTTTTGACCATTCCGGTGTAGTCGTGATATATATCGGCGACGACGTCACTGACGAAGATGCGTTTCGCGTTCTGCGTTATCGCGAAACCGGCATCGGGATTCGTGTGGCAGCGTTCACATCGCGTACTCATGCTGCTTATTACCTGCGCGACTGCGACGAAGTACACGATTTCCTGAAATCACTGCTCATGATGCTCCAAGAAGAAAGTAAACCTCCGCGATGATTGACACGAACCGGAAGGACAACGATTTCTGGACGCTCACCTACGACGAATGGAAACCGCAGCAGCAACCGCTGCGCGAAGCTCTGTGCACCCTTGGAAACGGCTACTTCGCCACGCGCGGGGCGGCGGAAGAGGTGAAGGCCGGCGGACTGCACTATCCGGGGACGTATCTTGCCGGAGGATACAACCGCCTGGAGAGCGAGGTATCAGGCCGGATTATCGAGAACGAGGACCTGGTGAACTGGCCCAATTGGCTGTGCCTTGATTTTCGGGTCGACGACGGCCCGTGGTTCCATATCGATTCCGCCAACCTGATCGGCTTTCGCCAGTCGCTGGACGTGCGGCGAGGAGTGCTTGAGCGTACCGTGCGATTGCGCCTGGCCGACAACCGCCAAACGACGCTTGTCAGCCGGCGAATCGTCCACATGGGCGATCCCCACCTGGCGGCTATCGCGTGGACTTTGACTCCAGAAAACTGGAGTGGGCAAATCGAAATTCGTTCTGGCCTGGACGGCGCGGTGTCGAATCAGGGCGTCGAGCGATATCGCGACTTGAACAGCCAGCACGTGGAGGTGCTAGAAACGGGCCGCACTGGCGAAGATGGCATTTATCTGGCTGTTCAATCGAACCAATCGCAGATCGGCATGGTGCAGGCCGCTCGCACACAATTGTTTCGCGATGGCGAACACGCCGTGCTCGAACGGGAAACGTTCATCGACGAGGCGGCCGTTCAACAGCAACTGGTTGTCGAGTGCCAGCGAGAAAAGCCGCTGCGCGTGGAGAAGACGGTAGCCCTCTACACATCACGAGACTTCGCGATCAGCCACCCCAAGCTGGCGGCTTGTGACGCCGTCGCCCGCGCCGGTTCCTTCGACGAACTGCTGCGATCGCACGAGCAAGCGTGGGCCCACCTCTGGAACCGCGCCGACATCGAGATGCGTGATGGCGATAGTCGCTCGCAACTCGTGTTGCGATTGCACATTTTTCATTTGCTGCAGACTGCCTCCCTGAATTCCATTGACTTCGATACGGGAGTCCCTGCGCGGGGCTGGCACGGGGAGGCCTACCGGGGGCACATCTTCTGGGACGAAGTGTTTATCTTTCCGTTTCTCAATCTGCGAATTCCTGAGCTGACGCGGTCTCTGCTGATGTATCGGTACCGGCGTTTGCCCGAAGCTCGGCGTCTGGCCCAGGAATCGGGCTACGACGGCGCCATGTTTCCCTGGCAAAGCGGCAGCAGCGGGCGCGAAGAGAGCCAGGTCTTGCACCTCAATCCCAAGTCGGGCCATTGGGTACCGGACAACACACATCGCCAGAGGCACATCAACGCCGCGATTGCCTACAACGTCTGGCAGTACTTCCAGGCGACTGGCGATATCGAGTTCCTGTCGTTTTATGGCTCGGAGATGTTGCTGGAGATCGCCCGGTTCTGGGCCAGCATTGCCGCTTACAACGCCGAACGGGACCGTTACGAGGTCCACAATGTGGCGGGTCCGGATGAATTCCATACGCGGTATCCCGGAATCGAAGGCCAGGGGCTGAACAACAACGCCTATACTAATGTGATGGCCGCGTGGGCGATCCGCTGCGCCCGCCGCGCGTTTGGTTTGCTGGCCCAAGAGCGGCGGGCGGAACTGATTGAAAAGCTGGAATTAAACGATGATGAATTCCATCGCTGGGAAACCGTAAGCAGCAAGATGTTCGTCCCGTTCCACGACGACGGTATCGTCAGCCAGTTTGAGGGCTACGAGCGGCTTGAAGAGTTCGACTGGGACGGCTATCGAGAAAGACACGGCGACATCCAACGACTGGACCGCATCCTGGAGGCCGAAGGCGACACACCGAACCGCTACAAGGCCAGCAAACAGGCCGACGTGGTGATGCTGTTCTATCTGTTTTCGGCCGAAGAACTGAGAGGCATTTTTGAGCATATGGGGTACGGATTCGACGCGGAACTGATTCCGAAAAATATCGACTACTACATGGCGCGGACGTCGCACGGTTCGACGCTCAGCCGGATCGTGCATTCCTGGGTGTTGGCGCGCAGCGATCGCGCGGAGTCCTGGCAACTATTCCAACAGGCGTTGAAGAGCGATGTCACGGACATTCAGGGTGGTACGACGCCCGAAGGTGTCCATCTGGGCGCGATGGCCGGTACGGTCGACGTGATCCAGCGCTGCCACACGGGCATCGAGATTCGCGATGACGTCCTGTGGCTCAATCCGTGCCTTCCCGAAGCACTGAAGGAAATTCGGCTACGGGTTCGCTATCACGGCCACTGGGTACGATTGCACGTAACCGGGGAAAAACTCACTGTATGCTTCGAACACGGCAGGTCCGGTCCGGCCAAGATAGGCTTCGGCGACGAGGTGTATTCGTTTGCGGAAGGCGACTGTCGGGAGTTCGACATCTCACGGGAATGACAGCGTCACGAACGCCTGCACGTGGTGCGAGCTCCGTCGACACAGCATGCTGCGGGGCGCCGAACAACGAATCGCCTTGAATTGCCAGTCCGCGACGATGCCGAGTCAGCGGGCACAGAGGGACGGGCGGACACGAAGACGGGCGGACACGAAGCAGGACGGTTCGGGATTCTCTGTGCGGTTGGAGTTGGGGACGTGGCGGATTTTCGGGAGGACCGCGTTTCCAGAATTGACGCAGGTGCTTACTATTCAACGCACGGCCGAGTGGCGGAACAGGCAGACGCAGAGGACTTAAAATCCTCTGGGCGGTAACGCCCGTGCGGGTTCGAATCCCGCCTCGGCCATAGTTTTGCGGCAAATGCCGCACGGACCGATCCGGGCCAACACTCCATAAACACTCCACACGCCGCCAGATCCGCCGCCATCGAATCAGCCTGCATACGTAGCAAACGGCGAACATCGCAGCAGACGTACTTTGATGCCAACTTAACAGCGAGTACACTGGCGGACGGCAGAGCTAACCCCGAGGTGAGGTCCAATGAGTTGGCCAAAATTATTTGGAGTTTTCGCGTTGCTTGGATGTCAACCGATTGGCGAATGGGAAATATTTGCAGCTACTCTTCAATCCAACGCGTCTGCCCGGTACGGTTCGGGTAACACGACGATCGGTAGCGATGGCGTGAGTGGTTTCAATCTCCCCAACGATGGGACAACCGGCATCCAGTTGGCGCAAAATACACACTTAAAAGCAGCGGCGGTGGGCACATCAAACCTGTCGCATAGCGCTATCGGCGCCGCCAGCGCATGGATCGGTGCCAGCGTGATTGACTTTCCGCCCAGCGGAGGAACCAATTGGAACCTATTTGCCGGTGCCCACACTCGGTTCTTTGACGATATCGAGGTAACGTCGGCATCGTTACCTGTGGGCACGCAAGTGCAGATTCTATTCTCTCTTCACGTGAGCTCATCGATCAGCGCGTCTCATTCCGTGCTGCCTGGCGGGAGCAACAACAGGGCGTTCGTGCGCCAATTGATCGATGCGGGGACGGTCGGCTCCAGTGGAAATCGATTCGACATTGAAGCTGAAGATAATAATGCATTTCGGGATACCACCGGCACTGTGCCCAATCAGAATAACGG
>CAZNKT010000089.1:0-25361 GCA_964573605.1 uncultured Pirellulales bacterium | reverse complement strand
GGAAATCCCAGACCATCCCTGGTTTGTGGCCGTGCAGTACCACCCTGAATTCAAGTCGAAGCCGACAGCGCCCCAACCACTGTTTGCGGGTTTCATCGACGCGGCACTCCAACGGCGGTCGGCGCGCGGAGAAGCAGCGAGGTCTCCCGATGCAGGAACCTTCTAAAGAAAAGAAGATCATCGTCGACGAGGACTGGAAGAGCCAGGTGGAGTCCGAACGCCAGGCGGCCGCCCAGGCAGCGCAGTCCGGCGAAGAACAAGATCAAGGCGGCGGCGAAGAGGCGCCCGGTCCCATGCCGCCGCCTTGCTTCGAAACGCTCGTGTCGACGCTGGCCACCGAGGCCATGGTCAGCATGGGACAGCTGCCTCACCCCGCCACGGGCCGCGCGGCCGTCAACCTGGATCAAGCACGCTATTTCGTGGACACGCTGGCGGTGATCGAACAGAAAACGCGGGGCAATTTGACTCCCCAGGAAGCCCAGGGGCTGGAGTCGGTGCTGCACCAGTTGCGAATGCTGTTTGTGAGCGTCACGAATGCCGCGGCCCAGCCACAGCAGGCCGACGCGGACGAGAGCGGCGCGCCGTAACCGGGGCGCAATGACGCAAACCGGACAGCAGCGCGTTGCCCAGGGCAACCGGCAGTGCGGAAGCGGCGTGGCCCATGCGGCCCATGACGACGCGGAGCACCATGACGACGCGGAGCACTCCGGCGCGGTCAACAATCAAGCGCCATGCCCGGTGCGAAGGATCATAGGGCATCCGTTCCAAACGGACCATTCCGTGGTGACTTGCTTTCCCAGCCGAGTAATAGCGGACAGGTTTACACGGACAACAACCTTCGCACCGGGACACGGTCGCTTGTTCGCCTGGAAATCATTCGGCCAAACGGTCGAGCACCTGGCGGAATTCGGGCAACTGTTGCTCCAGGTATTCCAACCAGCAGGCCGGGTTCCAGAGTTCGAGGCACACGGCCGCGCCGACGACCATCACATCGCCGCCGGCTTCGACACCCAGAAACTCGCGGAATCCCTCCGGAATCAGCACTCGGCCGCGCGCCGTGAGCGGGACCGACCGATGACGGGACGACAACATGCGGCCGAGCAATTGAATGTCCTGCAGCCGGCCTTCCAGTCGGCCGGCCTCCATCTTGGCCCGCACCAGTTTCACGTCGCGATCCAGTTTTTCCTGCCACTTGCCCACACTCCACAAGCTCAGGCAGCCGCTCCGCTCCTTGGCCAGCATGCATTGATCGCCCTCGGCCCCCAGAGCCTTCACCAGATCCGCGGGCAGCGACAGGCGAAACCGCTCGTCGAGCGTCCGCGACACTTCGCCCAGGACAAACGGCTGAGGATCCGCCATGGCCAACCGTGCATCGTGTTCCTAAACAGGAAAGTGGCGCCGGCTGATCTCGCGGCGACGCGCCCCGTCACCTCCTTGTTACCGAAATGGGCTGTTTTCCCACTGATTTCTATCATCCAACAGTAAAATGGGCTCAATACCCACGATTCGAGTTTAATCGATCAACGACTGTTTTCAAGGCACCACCATAAAAAACTTTCTTCCGCTCTCCCCGGCCGATGATGCCCGCCGCTCGCGATGCATCAAGCACGGCAGCCGCTGGACGTTACGCCGCCGGGCGGGCGGCCGGTGAACGGGCCGGAAAGAGACCTTTTCGCTGGCCGCTGATTCTTTCACAATCCGAGGCTGTCCCGGATCGTGACCGATTCGCCGAACGAGACCATCCAACTCAAGCACCTCAACCCAAGTACTTCGACGCCCCGGAGCAGCTCGTCCGAAGCTGACGAACGTGACCACAGACGTTGACGACGAACAGCGGATCGTCATTACCGGGATCGGAATGATCGCATCGGTAGGCGGCCATCGAGAAGCCGTGTGGCGCGCTGTGCAAACAGGAACCAGCGGCGTGCACGTCTTGCGCGGCGTGCCGGCGGTCCCCGACGGTCTGCTGCTGGGTGCCACGGTCACGTTGCCCGATCCAACAAACAAGGCGCTCAAGAACATTCCGCTGTGCTTGATTGCGGCCGAAGAAGCGTTGGCGGACGCCGGCTGCCGGCCCGCGGAACTCAACCGCGACCGAATTGGCTGCGCGGTAAGCGGACACATGGGCGACACGGCGTTCGTCCTGGAGCAGCTCGACCGGACCGATCTCCTCGAGCCGGGACAGCCGCCGTGGTGGAAACAGTGGTGGCCCAATGCCGCGTGCGCCACCGTAGCGCGTCATTTCGGCCTGTTCGGTCCGCGGATCTGCCACTCGACGGCCTGTTCCAGCGGCCTTATCGACATCCTGAGCGGCGTCCGGGCGATCACCGATGGCCAGTGCGATATGGTCCTGGCCGGCAGCAGCGAGGCCATTCACCCGTTATTCGCGGCGGGCTTCTATCGCATGGGCGTTTTGGCCATACACGAGGAACCGGCCCGCGCGGCCCGCCCCTTCGACCGGAACCGTTCCGGTTTTGTGATGGGCGAAGGAGCGGCCATGCTCGTGCTGGAGCGACTCGGGCACGCTCGCGCGCGGCGCGCGCGGATCTACGCCGAAATTGTCGGAGGCCACATGCTGGCCGATGCCTTTCACGTCACGGGGCTGGACGCGGAAAGCGAGGCGCTGGCGGAACTGATCAGAATCACGCTCCGTCACGGCCGGATCGCCCCTTGCGATGTCGGTTACGTCAACGCCCACGGTACCGGTACGCGGCAAAACGACGCCACCGAGACACGCGGCATCCGACGGGCCATGGGGCCGGCCGCCGATTCGCTGTGCGCCAGTTCCACCAAGTCGATGCTGGGACATCTGGTCAACGCGTCGGGCAGTGTCGAACTGGCCATCACGGCTCTGGCGCTGCGCGATGGCTTCGTGCCGCCGACCATCAACCTGACCGATCCCGACCCGGAGTGCGACCTGGATTACATCCCCCTGATCGGTAGACAGATTGCCGTCGAACACGCCTTGAAGATATCGCTGGCGTTCGGGGGCCATCTGACCGCCGTGGCGATTCGCCGATGGAATGCCGCAGGTAGCGGCCGCGAGCCCGAGCCAGTCGCGTTGCCGGCGCCATGAAGGACGGTCTGGCTGAAAAAATCCGACGGGACGCTGCGAGGATGGTCCACCTCGTGATAGAATGCCCGAGCATGTTTTCGCCACACAAACGATCATCGACACGCGGCGACACGCGGCGCGTGCAAGGAGCAATGAAAATGCGGCTCAAACCATTGGCAGCGCTCACTTCGGTCGCGGTGCTCGCGCTGGCCGTTTCGTGGCGCGCAAGGGCCGAGGAATCCGTGTCGGCCATCCCCAGTCCGGTGACCGAGCATCATGATGTCCTGAAAAGAGACGTTGGTGTGTGGGATGCCGAAGTCAAGATCTGGTCCCAGGGCCCGCAAGCCGATCCGCTCACGTCGCCCGGCGTCGAAACGAATCGGATCATGGAAGGCGGCCTGTGGCTGATTAGCGATTTCAAGGGCACGGTTGCCGGTCAGAGCTTCGAAGGCCACGGCCAATTCGGGTTCGACCCGATCAAGCAGAAATACGTGGGAACATGGGTCGATTCGATGAGCCCGTTTCTCAGCACGATGCAAGGCACGTACGACCCGTCCTCGCAGACGATGACGATGATGAGCGAAGGTCGCGATCCGCAGACCCGCAAAACGGTCAAGAGCAAGAGCGAGGCCCGATACGTGGACGACGATCATCGCACGTTCACAATGTCCATGGCCAACCCGGCAATTCCGGGTCAATTCGTCAAGGTCATGCAAATCGATTACACGCGGCGCCGGGAATAAACCGACGCAACGTTTGCTCCTTCGACGGAGGACTATTCTCCGAGTGTCGATTTGCGCCGCAGCATGTGATGGTAATGCTGGGAGAATCGATGCGCTTCGTCACGGACGTATTGCAACAGCCGCAGCGCGTAGGAGTGCTTGCTAAGCTGCAACGAATCGCGCTGATGCATGACGAAGACCTCTTCCTGACGTTTGGCCAGTGAGACGACCATGGGCGGATCGATGCCGAGCTGGCGGAAGGCCGCCAAACCGGCATTGAGTTGACCTTTGCCTCCGTCGATCAGCAACACATCCGGAAACGGAGTCTGTTCCTCTTCCAATCGGCGGAAACGGCGGACGACGACTTCGTGTACGCTCGCGAAGTCATCGACGCCCGAAACCGTGCGAATGCGGTATCGCCGGTAGCCGGGTTTGAACGGAAGCCCATCAATAAACTGCACGAGACTGGCCACCGTCTCCGTTCCGCCCAGATGCGCGATATCCACGCCTTCGACGGTGCGGGGTGGGCGGTCCAGTTTCAACACGCGCTGCAGCCCCACGAGGCCCTTCTTGGGATCCATGTAAAAAACTTCCGGTTGAGCGTGCGTATCGAGATCTCCGCGATCGCCCAGGGTTTCCAGCATCCGGATTTCGTCGCGCAGTCGCGCGGCTTTTTCAAACGCCCGCTCTCCGGCGGCCTCTTTCATTTCGCGCCGCATATCGGACAGCAATCGCCGACGCTTGCCATCCAGAAACATCCGCAGCTGTTGGACATCGCGCCGGTAGTCTTCCTTGGATACGCGCAGATTGCACGGGGCCGTGCATTGATTGATCGAGGCCAGCAGGCAGGGCCGAAACCATTGCCATCGCGGGTCGTTTTCGTCGATATCCAGGTCGCACGTGCGGAACCGAAAAATCCGCTGCAAGACCTGAACCGCCCCCCGCAAGGATCCCGCCGCGGCAAATGGACCGTATAGTTTGACGCCGCGATCACGAGGCGTGCGAGTGACTTCCACACGCGGGAAATCTTCATGTGTCGTGATTTGAAGATACGGAAAGCTCTTGTCGTCCTTCAACTCCTTGTTGTGTTTGGGCTGCACGTCCTTGATCAAACGCGCTTCCATCAACAGCGCATCGACTTCACTCTCGGCCTCAACATAATCGGCGTCGCACACCTCCTGCACGAGGTGCCTGGTACGTTGGTCTTCGGCCGCCGCTTTGAGAAAATAGCTGGTAGCCCGCGCGCGAAGGTTTTTTGCCTTGCCCACATACAGCACGCGCCCGGCGCGGTCCTTAAACAGATAAACACCGGGCGCGGCCGGAAAACCGCGCACCTTCTCGGCGGCCCGCTGGAAGGATTCAACCTGGCTCTCCGATACCGACGTATCACCAGCCGGCGGCTCGTCGCACGATTCAATTTCGTCCGGCATGATTCCCCTGCCATTCGATCGTCGGCATCTGCCCGTTACGCCGGCATTATAGGGCCAAACGGCGTTCCAAATCACCATATGCGAATATCTTATTGGAGACTGTATTGAAAACGGTGATGAGACACCCGGTTGGCTTCTGCATTCACCGGCTCCCGTTGGTCGCCCATCGCCATTGACAATACAGAGTTCAAACAATCAGCGCGGGCGCCAGGCTGTTGCCGAGTCACGACCAGCCGTTTGTCTGCTGCTTTCAACGACAGAGATCGCGCAGCAGCATCCAACCTTCTACGCGTTGCCCACGCAAACGGCGTCGATCACCAGCCGCAGGTCGGCTTCCATGGCGTCCAGGCGTTGCTGCTGGTCCCGCCGGGCCTGACCCAGATCGCCAACCTGTTCCGGTGGATCGTACGCGAACAGGTAGAATTTAATCTTGGCTTCGGTCCCACTGGGGCGAACGGCCGCGTAGTTGCCCTCACGGGCCAGGTCCAGGATCACCAGGTCGCCCTGCGGGCCCTCCAGCGGCTGCGGCGATCCGCCGCGCGGCGTCACGGTCTGGTTCAAGTAGTCGCGGACCCGGGCCACGGCCATGCCGCCCAGCGATAGGGGCGGCTCGGTCCGCAAACGTTCCATGATTTGCTGTGTCTGCTCCATGCCCGCCGCGCCGGGCAAGGCCTGCGACAGCGTGCGCTCGGCGTGCGGACCGTGCTGCCAAAAAAGCGCCTCGAGCTTCTCGTGCAGCGTCTGGCCCTCCGTCTTCAACTGGGCAGCCAGTTCAGCCAGCAGCAACGCGGCCACGGCACCGTCCTTGTCACGGGCATAGCTTCCCACCAGGTAACCGTGCGATTCCTCGGTTCCAAACACAAAACGGTCCGGGCCCTTATCGTCGATCACGCCGCCGATCCATTTGAAGCCCACCAGCAGGTTGCCGTAGGTTCTTACGCCGTAGGCGTCGGCGATCCGCCGTATGATCTCGGTCGTTACGAGCGTCTTTACGACATAATGTTCCGGCGACAGAGTGCCCGCCTGTTGGCGCCGCATGAGCACGTATTCGGTCAACAGGGCGCCGATCTGGTTGCCGCTCAGCGTTTGCCACGACGAAGCATCGGAACCTGTCGGCGCGGCGCATCCGATACGGTCGCAGTCCGGATCGCTGGCCAGCACGAGGTCGGCCCCTGCCTCGGCCGCCCGCCGGACGATGGCATCGAAGACAGCCGGATTCTCGGGGTTGGACACGTGACCGGGCACATTGGGAAAATCCCCATCGGGTTCGGCATGGGGTGCGAATACTTCCACATCGCGAAAACCGGCCGCTTCGAGCACCGGACAGACGGCCGTGGCGCCGACTCCGTGCAGCGGCGAATACACCACGCGCAGGTCCCTCGGTCCGGCGTGCGCTTGGGCGACAACGGCGTTGATGAAGGCCGCGTCGACTTCGTCCTGGCATACCGTGATCCGCCCGGTCGAGACGGTTTCGTCAAACGGCACCCGCTCGATCTCCTGCACATTCATCACGCAGTCGATGACTCCCCTGTCGTGAGGCGGGAGAAGCTGTCCGCCGTTGGACCAGTACACCTTGACCGCGTTGTCGCTGGGCGGATTGTGACTGGCCGTGACCATGATGCCGCACGCACAGCGTTTCAGGCGGACGGCAAAGGATAATTCGGGAGTGCTGCGGGGCCCCTGCAGAAAATAGACGTCCAACCCGTTGGCGGCCATGATTTCCGCGCACAAGCGGGCGAAGTGATCCGACTGGTGTCGCGTGTCGTAGGCAATCGCGCATGCCAACTCCGCACCCTGCGGCCGATGGTCCCGCACATAGTGGGCCAGTCCCTGGGCGCTTTCCCCAATCGTTCGGTCATTGATGGCATTGCAGCCGATAGGGTACATTTTTCCGCGCCGCCCCCCCGTTCCGAAGGGTATGACGGTCCAGAAAGCGTCATCCAATTCGCGCCATCTGTTATCCTCGATATGTTGGATCACGTCGTTTGCGTACGGCGCGTAGCGTGGCTCCGTCAACCAGTCGCGAATGTTGGCCACGGCCGCAGCGCACAAGTCGCCTCGGCGCCCGGCGTCTTCCAACCGTGCCAGAACGGCTTCCTGAGTGATCATAGGGAACTCCTTCGTGCCCAGCCTTCGTGATGGCAACGGTTCGCGAGCAGCGTCATACGGAAGAGATCCTGAAAGAACAGGCAATGCAAAAACCGGTAATGCAACCGCCAACCCGCGTTTCCCGATGGCATCCGTCCGGCATGATGGGACTTGATAAATCGCGTAGGTCGACGGGGACTTCCGAGCGTATCACATGGAACCGACCACTGGCCAGGGGGCCCGCCTGATGGGCCGTCGATGCGGGTCGCAACGCGAGACGGGGCCGGCCCGTCACCATCGTCCGGTGACGGCAGTGCGACGGACGGCCAACACTTGCCGACCGTGCGGACTGACCGTCGGTGCATGGCTGCTGCTGCCTTGCCCGCTGTTGACGGCGGAGCCCCGGCGGGATCCCGGCCGAGTGCCGCCGCCCAAGTGGACGCAGGAAACACTGGATGCCTTCCTGCCCGACGCCCGACGCGTGCTGGCGGTCGATGGCGGCCGCCGGGTCACGCCGCCGAGCAAGCCGTCGCCCTCCGCTGGCGTGCAGCGCGACCGGCCCGGCGACGGCTGGTCGCGGCGAATCATGCCCGAGACGCTGGAAGATGAAATCAAAGCGTCCATGATCCGGCTCGAGAAAGTCCTGTCCAGCGCGCCGCGATTCAAGAGCGGCGGGTTCCGAGACGCCCAGCGCCTGTTTCATCTTCTGGCCGTGTGGTTCGCGGTTATCGAACAACACGATGCGGAGACCCGATGGACGGGCCAGGCCGCGTCGGTCAGTCAGCGGATGGCGGCCGCGGCCCGACAGTGCGCCCATGCGACCGATGCCGCCTACCGTGTTGCCCAAAAGGGTCAGTGGGAGCTGTCGGATCTGATTCGGGGCAGTCGGCGGCAGACGACGACGCCGAACGGGCTGCCCGATTGGGAGTCCCTGAGTCCCCGCACCGCACTCATGCAGCGACTGGAGGAAGCTTGGCAGGAGAGACTCCGGCCCTGGTTGGCCGATGCGTCTCAATTTCGCGGTCGGCGGGGCGAAGTCATGCATGAGGCGCAGATCGCGTCGGTGCTGGCACGCGTGATCCAGAGCGACGGGTACGCGTACGCGGAAGAAGCCGAATATGCGGATCTGGCCCAACAGCTCGAAACAGCCGCCCGCCGTCTGACCGATGCCGCGCGGAACGGGGATTATGACGAGGCCCGTCAGGCAGGGGCACGCATGAGCCGCACCTGCAGTCAGTGCCACGACGGGTTTCGAGGTTGATAGCGTCTGACAAGACATCAGTCGCAACCGGAAGCCGTAGTTTTAGCCGGTCCACAATAATTTGTGCTGGAGCGCGTTTTTTTTCGTGAACCTTTCGTCGCTGGCGGCGTCTAACGGGTGCCGGGCCTGCCGCGGCGGCCGATGCCTCCGTTGGGCACCCCGCGATGTTTCCTGTTTTCTTGACGCCGGGGTTTCTGTACCCGGCATAACCAGTGAAGGGATTGGTCCGATGCGCCATTCAGAACGCAGCCACTTCTTTGTCGACCGCCTCACCGCATTCCATTCGGTCGTGGCTCGCTGCGTCGTCATGCATTGGACGAGAACGGGACGGCCCGGTTTGTTGATCGACTGTTCCCGCAGGTGGTTGGCTTTCCATCACGCCCTCCGCATGGCCCGCCGGCTACAGCCAATGCTGGGGGTTGCGCGGGAGCCGGACCATCGCCTGTTCGCGCCGGTCGGCCATCGGTTCGCGGTGAAGGTGCCCACAAAAGCGGCCGTCCACACGGCAAGCTGAGCCGGGCCGGCAAGCCCGTTACTGGTTTTTCTTCCGCGTCGCTCCGGCCCGGCAAGCCGCTGCCTGGTGTCTGCCGTCATTGGCCCACCGGTTGACGGAGCGCCGCGCGGAACGACCTTTTTTTCCCGTCAGGGAAGTGCTTTCGGGATACATCGCACCATGGACACCATCGCCCTACGATCCGATCCGAGGTCATTGCCGCTTGAGCAACTGGTTCGTGCCGCGCGTCGGGGCAACCGCCTCGCGCAGGGAGAACTGATGGCTCGCTACGAGTCCGCCGTCTACCGGCTGGCCTTGCGCAGACTGGGCAACGAAGCGGAAGCGCAGGAACTGACCCAGGAGGTATTTCTGCGCGCGCTGACGAAGCTCGACCAACTGCACGTGCCGGAAGCCTTTGGCGGCTGGATCCGGGCGATCACGGTGCGCCTGGCCATCAACTGGGTTGTTCGACGTCCGCGGACCGTGGACGCCGGACCGGAATGGCTCGACCGGACCTCGTCGCCGTCCGCGACGCCTCTGGAGCACGTGCTGGCCGGAGAACGGGCCGCGCGGGTTCGTGAAGGTCTGGGACGACTGGGCCGCATGGACCGCCAGGCGCTGGAAGACTTTTACCTTCGCGGTCAAACCGTGGCGGAAATCAGCGACCGGCTGAAGACTCCGGTCGGAACGATCAAGCGACGGCTGCACGTGGCCAGGAAGCGTTTGGCCAGGCAGCTGGTGGCGCTGACCATCTGACGCGTGCCGAGCCGCAAGGCTCGGCCGTCAGTTGGTCCACGCACTGGCGGCCAGGGCCAACCACCCGGCAACCATCAACAGGCCTCCCGCCGGCACGATCGCGCCCAGCCATTTTGGCCCCGTCAGCGCCAGGGCATACAGCAGGCCCGAGAACAGGATGACGCCCAGCACAAAGCACCAGCCGGCGGTCGCCAGCAGCAGGCTCGAGCGTTCGCGCGCGATGACTCCGACCAGGATCAGTGCGGGTGCGTGCACGAGGTGGTACAGGACGCCCGTGCGAAACGTCTCCACCAGGCGGGGTGCTTCGTCTGGCGCGACTCGCAGTGCTTCGAGCACGACAGGCAGCCCATGCGCGCCGAACGCGCCCACCGCGACCCCCAGACCACCCATGACGGCGCCCAGGAAGATCCATTTGTCGGCGGCCCAGCTCATTGCGGGGACGTTCCCAGTAAAAGTTCTTCTTCCTCTTCCTGGATAATGATCCGCGGGGTGACCATCATCATCAAGCTTTCCGTTTCACGCCCGATGCCGACATTGCGAAACAGGCGGTCAACGTAGGGGATCTTGCTGAGCAACGGCACACCAAACTCGCTTCGGCCTTCCGCCAGCCGCTTGATGCCGCCCAGCAGCACGGTACCGCCGTCGGGCACGCTGACGGTGGTCGTCACCGTCACAAAGGCGAACGTCGGCAGCTGCACGGTCGTTCCCTGGCGGATTTCGGTGTTGTTTTCCGAACTGTCCACGATCGAATCATCGTCTTCATTTTGCGAGCTGCTGCTGCCCGACGTGCTGGTGGTCGATCCTTCAAACGTGAACGTGTCGACGTCGCCGATCTGGCTGAAAAACGGCACCACGGTCAGCCGGACGTAGCGGCGGTCCGGAGAGACGACCGCCTGCACGCTCAGCGACGTACCTTCTGACAGCACGACAATCACTGGCTGTTGCGCGGCGGCGAAATCACCCACCACCGGAATGACACTGATCACGAACGGCTGCTGCTGCGTATCCTGCACAAATGCCTGTTGCCCGTTGAACAGGGTCACCTTGGGTGCCTGCAGCACGTTGGCCCGCGCATCGCCCTGGGCGGCCTGAACGAGGAAATAGGCTTCGATATCGCTGAGGATGGCGAAGCCGAAGGTGGCCGCCGAGCCGGCGTCGAAACTGCCTACCGAAGGCAGTGCCGACATGAAGCTGTTCTGGCGGAACGGGATATCCAGATTGGCGGTGAAGGCCGGCAGATCGCCGCCCGCTGCCTGCTGCGCGCCGACGGTGATGCTGGGATTCACGATGTCGTCGTTCACACGGTTCTGTTCGTTGGCGGGCACCCCGTCTTCGATATTGAAGTCGAAGTCGATGCCGATGCGTTCAAAGAAATCGTCGCTGAGAGTAATGAATCGGACTTCGATCGTTACCTGCAGATCCTGTAGCCGGCGAAGCTGTTCGAGGAGGTCGGCGATTTGTTCGTGCACTTCCTGCGTCTGGCTGATGACCAGGCTCAGATTGGTTTCGAAGGGAGCGATCGAACCGGTCCCACCCACCTCTTCCCAGGTGTCGGGAGCGATGGTGGTGGTAATCAGTTCGATCAGCGAGTCGAAATCAGGTTCCACGCCCCCACCCAGGCCGCCGGGGCCCGAGCCAATCGGAATGGTGGGGCTGTTGTTGGGCGAACCGATCATGCCCGGCATCTGGGCCAGCACTTGTGGATTGATCATGCCGCTGGCCGGCGTCCCTTCCTTGCTGGCCAGGACGGCCATCGGCGGCCCGAAGCCGGCACCCGAGGGCCCCACGCCCAGTTGCGCCTGGGCGTGCGACAACGCTCCCTGCAATCCCTGATGCGCGCCGGGAACGAAGTTGGGAATCGGGATCACCAGGTCGGCAACGTCGTACGTGCGGGGATAGGTTTCCCCGATGCGTCGCTGTTCGCTGGTGATCTTAAGGACTTCGTCCTTGATCACGTAGCTCAGGTGCAACTCCTCCAGAATCAGGTTCAAAGCACTCTCTAACGAGATCTGTTCATCGAGTTTGATGGTGACGGGCGTGTCCGTCGACACGCCTTCTTCGGCCAGTCCCCGTTCGTCGAGGTGGATATTGACGCCGGCCAGCTTCATCAACTGGTGCATCACTTCCGACAGCGGCGTGTTGTTGAACTGCACCAGGACGGGAGATTTAAGTTTCCGCTCAATCGCCTGTTCACGCTCCGTCCGTCGGAAACCGCCCTCCCGGAAGCGTTCCAGCCGCCGACGGCTGATCTCGTCCCACTCCTTGGCGTCGCCGTGGCGGTACGGGTGGCTATCGTCGAACGGAACGGAGGCTTCTTCTATGGCATACAAGGTATTGAATACCTCGCCTTCCTTGCGGTTGCTCAAATCGATGTTGCGCATGTTGCGCACAATGAACCTCGCATTCTCCCACATCTGCTTGGCGACTTCATGATCCGGCGCCAGCTCACGCGCACGCTTGGCGACCACTTCCATTTCGGCAAATCGCTGCTGGTCCCGGAGCGTGTTGAATTGTTCAACGAGCTTCGCCAGCCGCTCGGAGACTTCTTGCTGGGCCAGATTGCGGCGATCGATGTCCTCCAGGATCTCGCGGTTTCGCTGGTCAAGTTCGATCTCCGCCCGATGGTCCTCGATATACTGCTCGGTTTCGCGCAGACTGCGATCGACGCGTCGCACCAGCCGCGACCGGGCTTCCTGCTGCAATCCGGAGTCGGCCACCATCTTGCGCGTTTGGCGCAGGATCTCCACGGCTTTCTTGGCGTCCTGGTCGAGCACTCCGCGCGATTCGGCAATTTTTTCGATCACATCCGCGGCGACCTTCCGTTCGAGCAGGTGCTGTTCGGTTTGTGTCTGGTCAATCAAACCCGGTTCGTCTTTGGCGGTGGCCGACCGGGCGTCGGCAACATGCGTCGGCAACGGGATCTGTTCCTGGTCGGCGGGCACGGCCATGGCAGAAAGCGGAGCATCCTCCCCGGACGGGTCGGCCGCACCTTGCGGCGGGGAAAGCAGCAGGTCGCCGGCCGCCGGCACGACCTGCCGGTCGGCGATTTCGGCCGGCAGGCGCACGGCATGGTCCGCCGCATTCTCGGCGGAGGGACTGCCGTCAGGTGCTGGTTGAGGCACGCCGTGCCGGCGCGCGTTGCGGACCATCAGCGCCACGAGCCACGGATGGTCTTCGCCCTGGCGAAACAGGTAGTTGGGCACCTGCAGCGCGATCGCCCGATCGACCAGACCCTGGGCATCGGCCAGTGCTCCGGCCGCCAGCGCCTTGCGGGCGCGCGCCAGCAAATCCAGCGCCTGTTGTTTTCTCGCCGTCTGGTCGCTGAGGGCTGACGGGCCGACCATCGGGGCCATGGGATTCGCCAGCGCCGGCGCGGACAATGTTGATGACGGCCGTTGGCCGGTCGGAGCGGACAGCGAATCGATGTCGCCGGTCGGAGCCGCACCCAGGGGCGGCGTCGTTCCTCCCGGCAACTGAATCGCATCGGCCAGTCGGTCCGCGGGGCCGCGCGGCGCGGGGTGCGCGGGCGACCTGGCTCGGTCTGCGGGATTGCTGGCCGCACCCGTCAAGATGCGGTCGGCGGGCCGAGAGGCGGGCTGCCCGTCGTCCGTCGGGACCGGCTGGAAGCGTTGGCTCGGCAAGCGCAGCCCGCCGGTCGCGGCCCGGGCCTTCGCCAGTTTCTGCCGCGTCCTGGCCGGCGTGGGTCCCGCGTAAAAGAACGGGTAGCGCGGCTTGAGCGCTTCGGCCTGCTTGACGAGGGATTCCGCGCGGTCGAAATTGCCGGCCGCAATCGCTCGTTCGGCTACTTCCAGCAACCATGCCGGGTCGGCTTTCGATCCTGATCGACTGGCTTCGGAGCGCGTTGACTGGCCGCACGCAGACGCGGCAATGATCGCCGACACGGTTTCACCGCGGGCCACCGCCAAGTCGACACATTCGCCGAAAGTCAGCAGGATTGCTGCCAGCAACGCCATGCGCCGTACGATCAGAGTCAAGGGGAATCTCCTTGTGAGCAAGCCAGCATCCACGAATCCCTTCGGCTTTCTCTCAGGCGGCGCGGCACATCCCGCGGAACGTGACAGCACCGAGGCTTCTTCGACAGCACGAAAGAACGCTTCACGGATTGCCAGATCGCGTTGCCGGCCTGCGCTGGATTCCAACTGAAAAATGACGGGAACTCTTCCTGACCGCTGCACAGCGCGGTTGGACAAGAGGCGGGATAGATACCCGCGCGTTGCCGCAGGGTCAAGGCCAGTTGGCGGCACCCAAGCCCCGCAGCCCCGCGCCAGCTCGTTCGGTGTCTTATCCCAAGCGCCCGGAGTCGGGTGCCTTGGTGGTTCGGTGGGTTTTGTGGGTGAAAAGCCGCGAAGTCGCGAGGAAGAACGTCATCGTCCGCCGCGCGACCGGGATCCGTTGCGGCGCGAACGATCATCCCGACCAGGGTCCCGGCCGCGATCACGGCCGCGCTCGTCGCCGCGGACTGCTTTGTCAGCCTCGCCACGACCGCGATCAGGAGGCTTGGCAGCCTCTTCGAGTGCTTCCAGGGCCAGGGTGAATCGCCGGAAATCGTCCTGGTCGGCCACTTGTTCCCGAACGAACAGATTGCCCTGTTGGTCGACGATCAGGACTCGCCCCGGTGCGGTCAGCCCTTTGCCGCCCTTGGACAGTTCATCGCCGCCTCGCATATCCACGAGCAGGTTGTTTGTGCGAAATTCCACGGTCTCCTGGGTCATCTGCCCACCTTGCTGGGCATAATCGATGATGGCCGCATCGTCGTTCTTGAAATTACCCAGCGTGCCGCGAGGCATCGTTTCGACTCGGGTGATGGCTTGAACGTCTTTCTTTGCCTCAAAGGTGTTTGCCACAACCGTCGCCGTGGGTTCCCCGGCGCTGCCCGGCCGCGCGGCGCGCACCGGGCCGACCAGCAGTTGACCAGCGGACGGAATTGTAATGACGGGCGACGGGTCACTCCACGACGTGAACACAAACGGCCGACGACGATCGTCCAATTTTTCGCGGCGTTCAATCACTTCGTCGGCCAGATACCTGATCTCGACGTCGTGATTCGGATCGGTAAGCACGAGACGGACTCGGTACTGATAACGGCGACCTGGGACAACGACCAGATCAAAGAATCGGAACAGCTTTTGCGGTGCTTCCCTCAGCGGCGTATTGGACCAAGCTTCACCACCTGCACGAAGTTCGCCCCGGTTCAGCGCATCGCGCCGTCGACCGTCGTCCGAGTAGGCACCGCGTTCGCCTCGGCCAGTGCGGGCATCGAACGGGCCGAAGCCGTCGAGACCCGGATCCTGTCCCCCGCGCGGTTCCCGGGGGCCTGCTTCAGGCTCTTGAAGGCTGCGGCGGGCGAGCATGTCGCTGGGGCAGACCGAGGCGTCCCAACCCCGTTCGACGCGACGCGGCAGGGGATATGTCAACGCATCGTGGATGTATTCGGGTCCCGCGACGTCGACCAGTTCCGTTCCGGAACCCCATCGCCTCCGGAGTTCCTCCAGCGTTTTGATCCCGATCGTTTTCAGATTTTCCCATTTCGGTTCCCCGCCAGCCGTGACGTCCGCACGCTGGACAAAATAGCCCAGGTATTGCGGCCGATCACTCTCCGGCGACCATCCTTCGGCATCGCGAAACGTGCGGTCGTACAGCTTGGCCTGTTTGTCCACCGGCACCTTGGCCATCAGGCAGGTCCACGCCCGAACCTCGACGCGATCCTGACCTCCCACTCGGTAGCCGCCGCGCCCCAAGGACTCGGGAAGCGGACTCACCACGATCTCTTTGTCGTCTCCGCGGTCGGCCGGTCTGCCGCGCAGTAGTTCATCGACGGCCGGCGGCCGGCGCGCCCTCGCCGCGCTGCGGGCGCCCGCATCCCGCGCTCCGCCTTCCTGATCGGTCGCGTAGGCGATCACTCCGACATCGGCCGACACTTCGATTTGCTCGATCGTCAACAGTTCCGGATCGCTGCGCGGTACTTTGCGGGGAAACTCGGGGGGATTCAATGGCACGGAAATTTCGTACGCCGTCGCGGAGATCGGATTCATCACCGATCCCGAGTCGAAATCGCGCAGCTCGATCTTCTCTTCGTCCGGCAGGTTTTCCACACTCTTCAATTGCTCGACGTTTTTCTGCGCGTTTTGCACGGCCGTGCGCAACATCTCGGGCTGTACCGGGGACGATTCCAACGTCAGCGAGGAATAGATGAACCAGGCCACGCACAAAGTGACCAGACCGATCACGATTTTTTCGCCGTGCGTCAACAGCACCCTCACGATGCTGTCCGGACCTTGAAAGCTGGGGAGTTTCATAATTGCCAGTGTGTCTCTAATCGAGCCTGGCCAGGGGTTGGCCTTCTTGACTGGTCCCGAGCGCCTGTTCATCGGGCGGATTGAAGATGTAAATGATACCGTGAATGACGACGGGCACGATAGCGGGGTCCGGCGCCGATCCGTCTCCGCGGGTGGTTACGCCGCGGCGGGAAGGGCGACTGCCGGTTCCCGTTCGGGCAGTGCGACGGCTCGTTGACCGCGTGCCGTCGCTATCCGCCACATTGATCCGAACTTGAGTCACTTCCACCGGCAGCGCGGCATTCGCGCAGTGGGCAATCAGGCGGGGCAATTCGCGCTGATCCATTTCCAACCGCATGCGGATCGGCAGTCGCTTCAGCACCCCCAATTGATTGGAAGCGATCGGATCGCCCGGAATCGGAGCGCCGTTCTCATCCAAGTAACGTGAATCGATCCACTGCTTGCCGAGGTCCTGCAGTTCGCCCTCCCGACCCCCCAAATCCATTCCCCTCACATCGAGTGTGGGTTTCGACGGCATCATCCCCGCCGCGGCCTGCGGCACGAAGATACGGCCTTTGGTCCCGTCCGCCAGCGCGGCTTCTCTACCGACCTGCAATTGCACGATCCGTTTGACAATGGCGTCGTGATGTCCGGTCGCTCCGTCGTTCGTGTCGCCGATCACGTTCAGCAGGGTTTTGTAGACCCATAGGTTTTCCTGGGTAAGCCACACCATGAGCGACGAGGGAACGCTCGCGCTGACGCTCTGCAGGTCCTCAACGATCGTCGCGTAGTCATCCCAGTACACCAGGAAGGACTCCTGTCGCACGTTTTCCTCGTCACGGCTGCCCGGACGTTCGGTTGCCGTGGGCCGGGATGGAGCACTTCGTCCGTCAACCGTACGTAAACTGTCCGCAGATGTGTCGACGATCTCGGGCAGTCGGCTGAACTCGGTTTGCACGTAGTTTTGATAGAGCGGCCGCAGGACCAGGTCGATTTCGTTGCCGAAGCGCAAGCGTTCCACCGCGTTGCGGAACTGGGGCGGCAATTCCTCGGGCCAGGAGAGGACCTGTTTCTTTTGATGTTCGTAGAGCTGCGTCCACAGTTGGCGAACAAGTCGGGACTGTTGTTTGGTTTGATCCAGGATGGCACTGTTTATCTTTTCGTTGGGATGCGCCTCCTTACTGACGATACCTTGGAGTTGTTGATTGTAATTCTGCAACCTGCCGCGGTTCGTTTCGTATTCCGACTGCAGATTATTTGAAGCGCGGAACCAGCCGAAGATCCCAATAAGAATCACGAACACCGTCAGCACCCAGAAGTGGTACTTCTTGATTTCGGCCAGAATCTGTTTGACCTTATCCAAAGCTTCAGTCTCCTCGTCCACGTTCTACAGCCGCCACGGTAGCGGCCGCCTCGGCCTGGCGCTGCCTGGCAAGTTCGCGGCGCGCGCTTTCGGGCGTTGGTTTCCACACGAACTGCACGATGAAATCAAACCGCCTCACGGTCTGCGACGGGGGCTCGACGGTCGCCTGCGGACTTCGGGCGGTGCGCTCGTCCCGCGCGGCCACGGCGGACCGAGCGGACCGCTGCACGGTCGGACTTTCGTCGACCAGTTGTTCCGGCGGCCCAATGGGACTCTGCTGAACGATGACCGGGTAGGCGATCCCCAGATCCGAGATCGGCACGTCCACGATCTCGCCTCCCTTGCCATCGGGCAGCGGCACGGTCATGTTGTGCAAGTTCTTGATCAGTGTGCGGCGCACGAATTCGGCGCCCTGATCTTCCATGTTTTCGTTGTGGTAGTGGTAGCCGGCCAGCTCAATCACCCACCCGGGCCCGGTAGGGCCAGGATCCTCGGCGGGCGGTGCGTCCGAGGGCGGTGCTGTCGGTATCGCCGGAGCCGCGGCGGGCACGTCCGGCGTTGCGGAGGCGGGCGCGTCTGCGGGAGCCTCCGGAGGCGTTTCGGCTTTCTGGACCCACTTGAAATCGCGCTGGTAACTTTCGGCGACGGGCTGGTACCACGAGGCGAGATCATCGAACTTCTCGCAGTCCAGCGTTTCGATGTGCAACTCTTGACGATCGGCGATCTTCTCCGGCTTCTGGTCGGGCGGATCGTGAGGCAGCGCGGCGTGGATGGCCTTCAACAGTTCCAACCAGAACAAGCGTCCTTCCACGTTACTGATCAGACTGTCTCCGATGGTGGTGATGGTCTGAAACTGGGTCTTGGCCTGCTCGTACTCCTGCTGCATGCTGGCGGACATTCGCTTGACGCCGTCCGCTTGCGTGATGACCGATTTGAGATCATCGCGGTTTTCAACATCGGCCGAGTACCACTGCCGGTAGTGGCCGGCGTAACTGACGGCGCATCCGACCAGCAGCGCGGCCGCTGCCGCCACCGCCCACGGCTTTTTTTCCCGGACCAGGCGCAGGGTCACAATTTCTTGTGGCAATAGATTCGTGCTGATCCGAGACTTCCCGAGCCCCTGCAGGCACAAGCCATAGCAGACGCAGAAGGCGGGCAGATTCCGCCGGAATTTCTTGTCGGACGTCAGCGTCTCGCCCGTCAAACCTCGGAAGTTCTCAATCGCGCGCACGGTGATCTTCAAATGATCGGACAGATAGCGCTGCAGGCCGGGCAGTTTGAGCGGATTTCCCAGCAGGATACCCTTTTCGATCTTGGCATGACGGTCGATGCCGTTGAAGTATCCGATGCTGCGCTGAATCTCGGTGACAAGGTCGGAGAACACCGGCCGCATGGCTTGAAAAACCGCCTTGGGGTTCTCGGCTTTCGTGGCGTTCCGCTTGAGTTTCTCCGCGCGCGCGTATGTCAGGCGTAACTCTTTCGTCAGCGCTCTGGTGAAATGCGCGCCCCCGATCGGAATGCTGCGCTGCCAGACACGAAAGCCGTTGGTAACGACCAGGTCCGTGCTGTCGACGCCCATCGAGATGACAACCAGGGATGGCGGCGGGTCTTCCGGATCGTACTCGTCCGCCGCGGGCAAGTCCTTCAGTTGGTCGAAGACGACGAAGTTGTACACGGCGAGCGGCGTGAGTTGCACGAAATCGACGCCGATGCCTCGATTCGTGAAAGGCTCCAAGGCGCGGTACACCTGGTCGCGCTTCATGGCGAACAAGCCCACCTCGGTCTCCAGGGCATAGCCCTCTTCCACGCTGCCGCCCGCCATCTGCTGATAGTCCCACACGACATCTTCCAGGGCGAAGGGAATCTGCTGCCGCGCTTCGTACTTGACAATGTTCGGGATCATCTTCGATTCGACGGGAGGCAGCTTGATGAAGCGCGCCAGCCCGCTCTGACCCGAAACAGAAATGGCAACTCGTTCCCCGGCCAGATTGTGGCGTGAAAGAAAATCCTGGAGCGCTTCGCGGACCAGCGTTTCCGGATCCGCTTCCGGCTGACTCAAGATCTTCGGATATTCGACATAGTCGAAATTGTCGACGACCATCCGGTCGCGACGGTCACCGGGCAGGCAGCGCAGCGCTTTGAGCGCGCATTGCCCGATATCGATTCCCCATACGGCAGAAGTCTTGGCCATCGCCAGCCGATCCTCCGCTCCAAAACCGGTTCAGCGCACCGGTACCGGCGGCCGCATACGAGCCTACCGCCAGCCAGGCTTGAAGACAGGGTAACAAAACGCGAAAAGAAGAGAAGCATCGTCGCCCTAGACCGGGGCGTTCCGCGATCCTCTGTTCCTCTTACAATGTATCGAGGTTGCCCCCCAAATGTCAACGAAAATCACGTACGGGCGCTCTTGCTAAGTCTCGCTGTGGCAAGGACAAACCGCCGCGGTAGCCGCCGCTCCGGCACGAGCCGGCCAGGGGGGGAACGCGGGACGGGCCACATCGTGACCGGCGTCGTCCCCGGGTCCAGGCTCGGCAATACTACGAGGCCGCTCCGACGATCCGGTCTGGCTCGACGGGCCGACCACCACGGGGTAAGGTGCCGACCATGCCGACCGGCGCGCGAAACGCAGCCAGGTGCGACCAGCCTGTCACGATTCTCGCCGGACGCGGCGGCGGCGCCCACGGGATACTTTCCGGGTTGGTCCAATTATGGCGGAATACAAAGCGTTCAAGGTCGTGTTGCCCTGCGATAGCTGGTCTGAGTTCCCCACGTCCCTTCCCAACCAGCAGGCCGACGAAGTGCTCCGCGCGTGGTGCGCGCCCTGGCATCCCGCGCTGCTGAGCGCGGCAAAAAAACTGCCCGGCTGGCATTCTGCCTCCGACCCTCCCGAAAGCAATGAGGCCGGTGTTGCGCTGATCCCTTCCGTCGGCCAGGAACCGTTGCCCTCCGGCTGGCTCAAAGCGTCTCAGGCGCCGCTGAAACTGGTGCTGGACAACCGCGAATCGCTTCAGGCCCTGACGCAACGCGCGCTGGATGCCGCCGGCGTGGGCAGCGCATCGGTGGACCCCGACGTATGCGCCGACTTTCAATCGCTCGGCTTCTGCTACCTGCACGTGCAATTGCTCAATCATCAAATGCACTACGCCAGCCATCTGGACGAAGCCCATTTCGAGCAACGCCTGATCGACGCGGCCGATGCCTGCATGCAGGGAGATCGAGAGAAAACGACCACGGGGCTGGCGGGGCTGGTCGACCTGTTGATGGAAGCCCGCGATCATTTCTACCCGGTCGATACCTACCTCGTGGAATTGGCGCTGGTGGCGCCGACGACCCTCGATCAGACGCTCAGCAAGACACTCGACGAAGCGCTCTCCAGCCGGCAACCGATCAATTTGTTGGTCGAGGCCTCGCTGATCGAGCGACTCGCCGAGGTCCGTCCGACGGCCCTCGACGCGCTGCGCCGGGCGTGGGACGAGTCGGCGGTAGAGGTGGTCGGAGGCCACTACCAGGAAGGGGAAATCAGCCTGTTGCCGGCCGAGGTGTTTTTGCGCGATCTGCTCCGCGGACGGTCCACGTATCTGCAGCACCTGGGATCGGCGCCGGCCATATATGCGCGCCGCAAATACGGGCTGCATTGTGCCGTGCCACAGATCATCGGCCAGTGCGGGTTTGTCGGTGGATTGATTTCCCTTCTCGATGCCGGCCAGGCGCCGTGTCCGGAACAGTGCCGGACACGTTGGGAGTCCTCCGATGGGCATGCCATCGACTGCCTGGCGTCACGTCCGCTGGATGCGTCGGATGCTGCTACCTACCTGGGGCTGGCACGCAGCCTGGGCGAATCGATTGAACGCGACTTCGTGGCCACCCTGTTGCTGGTGCATTGGCCAGAGCGGGAATCGCACTGGCACAGCCTGCTCAAGCGGATTGCCCGCTTCGGACCCGTGTTGGGCAAGTTCATCACCCTGAAGGACTACTTCGAATCGACCGACCCGCCCGGCATCGTCTCCAAGTTCAAAGCGGACCAGTTTGCCACGCCCTTCGCCGCGGCCTCGATGGGCGAGGGTCTCTCCGATCCGATCTCCCGCCACGTGCTCGCCTACCGCCAGCATATCGCGACACACGCCACCGAGACGCTCCGAGCCATGGCCCAGTGGGCGCGACAAGAGGTACCCGAGGAAGCCGCCGAGTCACCGTCGGCCTCCGGACGGGCATCGGCATCAACGCACGGGCCGGCCGTGCCGCCCAATCCGCAAGCCGCGAACGACGCTGTGGTTCGGGCCTCGGCCGAACTGGCCGATCAATTGGCCCTTACCGCCAGCCCCCGATCCGAGGGATCGACCGGCGGCGACTCGACCGGGCGTCTGGCCCTCAACCCGCTCACGCACGCGTCGGTGGTGCGGGTCGCCTTTTCCGGCAGCGTCGAGACCGGCGCGGCCGGGCGGGACGACGGACCCACCGCCCTGATCGATACTCCCGGACTGGGCTTTGCATGGACCGACGCCGCTCGCGCAGTACGCGAAGAGCGGCCCGTGCGTCGCCTTCGTGGAGACGCCCCGGTGGCGGAATCCCACCTGCTGCGGAACGAATTCTTCGAGGTGCGGATCCACCCGCGGACCGGAGGCATCCGGGCCATCTGGGATTATGCGAAGCGGGGCAATCTGGTTTCCCAGCAACTGGCCTACCGCGGCGCTCAGCCACCGGCACCCGGCGCAGCCGCGATGGCGAGTCCACCGGCCCACGATCGCTACTCGCGGATGGTCGCCGAGAACATCCAGACGACTTCGGTCGATCGCACCCGAGGCGAGATTGTCAGTCGAGGCACGCTGCGCGATGTGGACGACCGCACGCTGGCCCGTTTTGAACAAACGATGCGCGTGCAGCGGGGCAGCCGCGTTCTGCAGGTCGACGTATTGTTGACACCGGACGTCGTGCCCGACGGCCTACCCTGGGAGAATTACTACGCCGTGCGGCTGGCATGGGCGGACGAGGGCGCGGAAATCTATCGAGGTGTGTCCGGTTGTCGCCGGCGGACCGAACGTGCGCGTTGGGAATCGCCCGAATGGTGGGAGGTCGTGTCCGGGCCGAGTCGTGTCACGCTGTTTCCGCTTGGGATGCCGTTTCACCAGCGATCGGGACCTCGCATGGCCGATGTGTTGCTGTCGACCTCCGGCGAAGGCTTCCGGTCGTTTCGCTTCGGAATCGGCATCGGCGTCGAACACCCTCACCATGCGGCACTCGAACTGGCGGTTGCCGACCTGCCGCTCGTGGTTCCCGCCGCCTGTCCGGCCGGCGGCTCGGCGGGCTGGCTGATCTGTGTTGATCGTCCGAATACGGTCGTGACGTACGGCGAACCCCTGTGGGACGCCGGCGTCGATCGGCCACCAGGCAGCGTGAAAGGGTTTCGGGTACGGTTGCTGGAAACCGAGGGCCGTTCGGGACCGGTTCGGCTGCACAGTTTCCGACCGATCCGGCACGCGGAAAAAACCGATTTCGTGGGCCATTCCCTGGGCGATCTGACGACCGACGACGGTGGCGTCCAGGTGGTCATGGCACCGTACGAATGGACGCAGATCGAGGCGCGGTGGCAATGATCGTGACCATTGACGGGCCCGCCGGCGCGGGCAAGAGTAGCGTGGCGCGAAACCTCGCCGAACGGCTGCGGTTCCGGTTTCTAGATACCGGGGCAATGTACCGCGCCGTCACGCTGGCCGCGGTTGAGCGGGGCGTTGATTGGAACGACCCCGACGAACTGGCCGGGCTGGCTCGCCGTCTGTCCATCGAACTGCACGGACAACGCGTCCAGGTCGACGGCCACGACGTGACGGACCGTCTGCGCACCGCGCAGATTACTTCTCTGAGCCGATACGCGGCAGACAATCCCGGCGTGCGCGAGCGATTGGTCGAGCTGCAACGCGAAGCGGCGCGGGGAAGCGATGTGGTGACCGAAGGGCGTGATCAGGGTACGGTCGTCTTTCCGGATGCCGACTGCAAGATTTTTCTGACCGCCACGCCGCAGGAACGGGCGCGGCGTCGCCATCAGGACCTGAAACGGGGCGGTGAGGAAACAACGCTGGACGACGTCCTGGCCGCACAACAACAGCGCGACCTGCGTGATACGACACGCGCCGTGGGGGCATTGAAAAAAGCCCCCGACGCGATTGAAGTTGCCACGGACAATCAGACGCCCGAACAGGTGGTCGACCGTCTCGAAGCCCTCGTGCGCCAGAGAATGTAGCGCCATGGAGCGACGCGACGCGGGTCAACGAACGTCCCGGCGGATGGGCGAGCGTCTGTGGTACGACAGCCTGCACACGCTGTGCCGGATTCTGGCGGTGACCCTGTTCCGCGTGCGCTGCTTTGACCGCCATCGCCTGCCCGCCACCGGCGGGGCACTGGTCGTTGCCAATCACCAGAGTCTGCTGGACCCGGTGTTTGTCGGGCTGGCCTGCAACCGCCGATCGAACTTCCTCGCACGCAAGTCGCTGTTTCGCTGGGCTCCCTTCCGGTGGTTGATCCGGTCGCTCGACGCCATTCCGATCGACCGCGACGGGCCGGCGCTGTCGGGGCTCAAGCAGTCCCTCACGCGGCTCAAACGGCAGGAACTGGTCCTGGTGTTTCCGGAGGGCACGCGTTCGTCCGACGGCGAAGTGTCCCGGCTGAAGCCCGGTTTTTGTGTGTTGGCGCGACGGGCCGGAGTGGCCATCGTCCCGGTAGCCATCGACGGCTCGTTTCAGGCATGGCCGCGATCCCGACGTTTTCCGCGCCTGGCTGACGTGGTGATCTGCTTCGGCGAGCCGATAGCGCCGGACCACATCGACGCCTGCGAGGACGACGACCTGGCGGTTCTGGTCGAAGCGCGTCTCCGCGAATGCCACGCGCGAGCCCGCCGGCAACGGTGCCGGGCCGCCGGGCAGCGGTGTTGAAGGACGCGGACGCGCGGACGGACGAGCGCTGCCGTGCCGCAATTGCCCCGCCCGCGTAAGGTTGCTAGACTTTGGGGTTTGTGCCCGCGTCGCCAGACCGGCAGTGCCGGCCAGTGGTTGGTCGGCCGGCGGCGGCGAACGTCACGTGCCTCTGATAAGCCAACGGGACCTGCTGCCTTCCCGCGCCGGGGTACTGCCCGGATGCGGGGCAACCTCAGATCCCCCATGCTGGTTGCTGATCCATGGTTAATCGTAATCTGATCCGAGACTTTGAAGTTACCGACGCAGACTGGTCCCAGGCGCTGGGCGGTGAGAACGCCGACGAGATCGACTGGGTGGGCGGCGAAGATGTCGGTGTGAACCAGATCGTCGAAGGGCGGATCCTCCGCGTGGACGAAGACGACGTTTTGGTCGACGTGGGCTACAAGAGCGAGGGCACCGTTTCCCTCGATGAATGGGAGGAAGGCGAGTCCCAGCCCGAAGCCGGGCAGACGGTCAAAGTCCTGGTAGAGGACATCGAGGATCTGGACACGCAGAACGACGATCGCGGGATGATCTTCCTCAGCAAGAGGAAAGCCGAGCGGATCGAAGCATGGATGAAGGTCATGGAAACGGTCCACGAAAACGACGTGGTAACCGGGACCGTCACCCGCAAGATTAAAGGCGGCCTGCTCGTCGACATCGGCGTGAATGTCTTCCTGCCGGCCAGCCAGGTCGACATCCGCCGGCCGCACGACATCGGAGACTTTATCGGCCGCACCATCCAATGCATGGTTCTCAAGATCGACGAGGCTCGGCGGAATATTGTTGTCAGCCGGCGGAGCTTGATTGAGGCCGAACGGGCAGAGAAAAAAGCCCAGTTGCTCAAAACTCTGGAAGTGGGCCAGATTCGCACCGGAATCGTCAAGAACATCGCCGACTTCGGCGCGTTCGTCGACCTCGGAGGCATCGACGGCCTTCTGCACATCACCGAC
>CAZNKT010000088.1:0-25615 GCA_964573605.1 uncultured Pirellulales bacterium | reverse complement strand
CGCCTATCCCCGTTCCCGTCCGAGACCGGTGAAGACGGCCAGGCACATCACGGGAAACAGGGCCCAACCGTAGAACATGTAGGGGGCCTGTTGCATCCAGCTCAGCACTGGCACGAACTCGTACGTTTCGGCCACCTCTCTCTGTTTCGCGACCGCCGCGGAGATTGTGGCCGCGTAAGGCAGCACGTACGGAAAGGAGCACGACACCGTGTCCAGCAAATTCGCGGATCGATACGCGTGGATTCCGTGGCGTTTGCGGAGCCGATTGGCCAGCGGCCCCACCATGACCATGGCCACGGTGTTGACCGAGACGCACAGATTGGCCAACGTGATCATGGCCACGATAACGGCCTCGGCCCCCCGCACGGTGCGGGCAAAGGCGCGCTCCAATCCACCCAACAGCATTTCCAGGAACCCCGAGGCTTCCAGCATTCCAATCGCGGTGACGAGCAGCAGCGTCAGGATGGCGGTCGGCACCAGGCTCATCGCGCCCGTCACCAAAGCGCCTCCGGCCGTGCCCGCGGGCTCGACGTAAAACAGATCGGACCAGGTGAACACACCGATCGACGTGCCCAGCAGCGACGCCACAACGATGCCGGCGGTCAGCGCCATTAGAAAATGCCCGCCACTGATGGCGACGACCAGCACCACCGCGGCCGGAACCAGCATCGGCCAGCCCGTCGGATCGGCGGTTTCCGCCAGCACGCGTTCGGCGAACTGCGTGTCACCAGGCGACCGGCCTTCTCCAAACAGAAAAAACAACAGCGTGGCGGCCGTCGCGGCGATCAGCACGTACGGAAACCGCGATCGCACGACACCGCCGACGTCGGCCTGCTGCGTCGCCGCCGAAACGATGGTCGTGTCGGAAATTGGAGCCAGGTTGTCGCCAAAGGCGGCGCCGCTGATGATCGCGCCCATCAACACACCGGGATGGGATCCCAGCAGGATGCCAGCCGGGTACATGACCGTGGTAAAGCCGACCACAGTGCCCAAGCCCGTGCCCACCGAGACGGCAAAGAGCGCCGAGGTGAGCCATACAGCAACGGTGAAACCCGCTCCGGTCAGTCCTGTCTGCCAGCCGATCCAGACAATGGCTTCGACCAGACGCGCTTCTTTGAGAATCCCCGCAAACGCTCCGGCCCACAGCCAGCACACGATCGCAACCGTGGCCACGCGATTGGCCATCAACGAAAACACGTGTTCGTTGTAGCTCGCGACACTTGTGGCCAGTGGCATGCCGACCGAGATGCCAATCATCGCCGCCACAATCATGCCGTTGGTTTCCGGCGCGCCGGCGATGACCAGGCCCGCCGTAATCGCCAGAAACACGACGAGAGGAACCGTGCTGGCCAGCGGACCACCACGAAAACGCAAAATCTCGCCTGGGGATTCCGGATCGTTGCGGCTCAAGATAGCGTCTCGAAGAACAAGCGACGGGACGGCTCCGCCGCCCAACAGGGAGCGGACGGACGCGGGACCGGCACGCCAGCGTAGTGGCCCGCCAGCGGCGTGGCAACCTCCGATCACCGGTGCGTTGCCGGTGGCACGCCGTTGCCTGATCGAGCGGCCCGGACGTTAGCCGAACAGCGCCGGGATGACGCGCCCCCCATCCGCGATCTTCATGGGGCGGCCGCTGTTGCTGGTGTAGGTGGTCTGCAACGAGATGCCCATGGCATGGCACACGGACGCCATCAGATCTTCCGAGGCATACGGTTCCGATTCGACGTGCTTTCCGTCGCCGCTGGTGCGTCCCACGACGACGCCGCCGGAGAATCGTCCGCCGCCGACCACGCAGCTCCAACTTCGCGCCCAATGGTCGCGGCCGGCATTGCCGTTGATTCGCGGCGTCCGCCCGAATTCCCCCAGCCAAATGAGCACGGTTTGCTGCAGCAGTCCGCGTTGATCCAGGTCCTCCACCAGCGCGGCCATCGCCTGATCCATTTCAGGCAACTTCTGTTCGAGCCGCGCGAAATTTCCGGCGTGCGTATCCCAGCCGGCCAGGTCAACTTCCACGAACGGAACCCCCTGCTCGACGAGGCGCCGCGCCATCAGGCAGCCCTGCCCGAAGTTCGACGTGCCGTACCGCGTTCGTACCGCCTGCGGTTCGTTTTCCACTTGGAAGGCGTTGCGCTGTTGGCTGGTCATCAGGGCCAGCGTGCGATCCAGCACCTGGCTATGATCCCGGGCGGCCGGACCGCGGTCCTGACTGGCAAATCGCCGCTCGACGATGGACAGGAAACGCATTCGTTCCGCAAGCCGCGACGCAGAAAGTTCGGTATCCAGGTTGCGAATCTTGCCACGCGCGTCGACAACCAGCGGCGCGTAGCTCATGCCCAGGAACCCGGGCCCGATCGTTCCTCTGCCAATCGCGATAAACGGCGGCAGATCCAGCGCGGGCGCCTGAGGGGCAAGTTCCTTGGCAACCACGGCTCCATAACTCGGATGCTGCACGCTGGGATTGGGGACAAACCCGGTGTGCATATAATACCGCCCGCGCGTGTGATCGGCCTCGCGCGTGCTCATCGATCGGATGACCGACAGGTGGTGCATCTGCCTGGCCAGTCGCGGCAGATGCTCGCAGATTTGCAGATCGGCGGATGTGGGAATCGGTCGAAACGGCCCGCCGGTCGGCGTCCCCGGCTTCATGTCCCACATATCAATCGTGGAAGGGCCCCCACCCATCCACAGCATGATTGCGGACATCCCGTTGCTCTTCAGCGTGCCAGCCGAAGCGCGCAATGACTCCGTGAAGGCGAGCGCGCTTCCGGCCAACGCCGACGCACCGGCAAGGTGCTGCAAAAAATGACGGCGGTTGACTCCATCTGGCCGCATGCGTCCGCGCATCGATCGGACCCGATTCTTCATGGTGCCCATGTATCAGTGGTTCAGAATAAACTCGTTGCAATTCAACAACGCCCACCAGATATCCTGCAGCGCCGCGGTTACGTTGCCACGGTGAGACGCCAATAGCTGGTTGGCTCCACGAATTTCCGGCGTGGTGGGACGACGTGCCAGGGCGGCAAGGTACAGACGGCTGATTTTCTGCCGCCGCGACAGCGCACCGTTATTGGCGACCTCGGACAGGAAACCGCCCGGCCTGGCACGGGTGGCCCCGCGCACCAATTCGCCGTTCATCATCATTAAGATCTGGGGAATCGTGCCGTCGAAAGTGGTCGTTTCGGCATTGTCGTCGGTGTCCAACGACGATGCAAATTGTTGCAGCCATCGGCGCTGGGCATCGTCTCCAGCGCCAGCCAAGGCTTCCGCCCCGCGGGCATCCGTCGCCACGATCAGCGATGCGTACAGCTGTTCGGGCTGCATCTGGCGCAGGTAAAAACGGCTGAACATGGGGCGGCTGCCGCGAGAAGGGTCATCGTCCTGATTGCGCGCGGTCGACCGGCTGGACAGGGCGTAGGCGTCGCTGAGCGTCATCCACCGCATGAGCTGCCGGAGGTCGAAACCGGACGCACGAAAGTCCGCGCTCAGGACGGCCAATAGATCGGAATGCGAAGGGGGGTTGTGAGGTCCCATATCGTCTACGGGCGTCGTAAACCCGAATCCGAAAAAATAACTCCACATAAAATTCACCAGGGACCGCTCCAGCGCATGCGATTTGACCATGAGCCTGGCCAGTTCGCGGCGGCGGTTAACGTCGCGCACGTATCCGCTGTTGCCACTGCCCGTGCCCAGGATGTCCGTCAGTGATGTCCCGTCCACGAACGTGGGAAAGGCAACGGCCACCCGGCCGTTCCGCAATTCGTAATAGATGTCCGCTTCCGCGGGGTCGCCACCCTCACCGGGAAAGTCCTGGTCGATCAGTCGAACACTCGCAATGTCGCGGCCCTCGTACGATCGCAACGCGCGCGCCTGGCGAAAGAACGCATTGAGTTCCCAAAACCGATTCTGCTTCCACGTATTGAACGGATGGTTATGACATTGCGTGCACTCCACGCGAATCCCGAGAAACAGACGCGCGGTGTGCGCCGTCGCCTGTACGGCCTTGCCACCGACTTTCATGGCCAGAAAGTTCGTGGCACCATTGAAATCTTCGTCGCCGGGCTGCGTGCCTCCCGTGGCCGTAATTAATTCATAGGCCATCTCGTCATAAGGTTTGTTTTCCAACAGGCACGTTCGCAAATAGTGGTGTAGACCGTCGCGGCTGGTCAATGTCCGGCGTTCGCTTCCCCCTGTCCGTCCGATCAGCCGGTTGGTCCATACCGTGGTCCAGTTGCGGACGTAGTCTTGCTGGAACTCAGCACCCGTCAGCTTCTCGACAAGCGCCTCGCGTCTGTCCGGGTTCCGTAGCGCCATGAACGCTTCCAGTTCATCGATCGTGGGGACGCGTCCGATTAAATCCAGAAATACCCGGCGGCACCACTGGCCATCGCTCGCCGGCGGCGATGCCGCCAGACCCCGCGCCTGCCAGCCTCGCTCCAGATGCTCATTGATGCGTTCGACGCTCGGCATCGGCCGATCGCCCCGGGCCGACGTGCTGGCCGGCGCGCCGAATGCGGATGCGCAACAAAGCGGCGGTAGGACCGTAGCCGCGAGGCAGGCCACGAGCGCGCCAGAAACGCTGATCTGATGCCCATCGACGTAGCGACGGCGGCCGGAAGGCAGTCGATGCCATGAGACCGCTCTCCGCAGCCGGGCGGCCGCGAGTGTATTATTTCGCAACAATTGTATCAGAACGATACAACACAAATGCAACAGGCGAGCTACAACCCTATTCGATTGTGGGTCGCGAGCTCGCCTTCCGTAGTTCAGAAACGCGTGGGATGGCTCCCGCACTGGATCGCAGAGAACCCTGGGGGCCGCAAGTTTTAAGTCCCCTTCCAATAACCGTTTCCGTCGGAACGTTGCCGTTGCCTCGCCATCACCGGCCCGCGATACAGTGCCTCTTCTCTGTCCCGGCCCCACGGCCGATCTCGCTGCAGTGATGGGTGCAACCCCAAAGTGCATAAGAACAGCTGTGCAAACTCGATGCCAAATGTAGCTCATGTGGAGAACTCGCAACGCCAAATACGCAATCACGACATGCTCGCTCGCTGCTGCCGGTGATGGCCCGGGGCCGTCGGCAATCCGTATCCTGTCCCATTGCCAAGGCTTACGACGGGCGACCCGCGCCTGTGCCGTCTGCGTGCCCCGACCGGCATGCGGATTGCCTTTTTGTCACGCGTCTCGAGGCGGGTGGCGACTGGATCGGCCGTCGTGGCGGCTTGCCATCAACCCGCACACCCATCTTAGTCAGGCTCGCCATCATGGAAACGCTCGCCCCCCGGTTCGCATTGTCAAACACGGGCCTCGTCGGCGCCGGTCCGCACCGCGCCGACCCCACGCAAAGGCGGGTGCTGCATGTTGTTAACGGCGAGCATTACGCGGGGGCCGAGCGCGTGCAGGACCTGCTCGCGAGCCGACTGAGCCAGTTTGGGTTTGCAGCCGGACTGGCCTGCGTCAAGCCGGACCAGTTTCCGCGGGTGCGGACGGCGCGTGACGTTCCTTTGTACACGACTCCGATGCGGGCCGCCTGTGATTTCCGGGCCGTGCGCCCGCTGGTGGCGTTGGTGCGGGGAGGCGACTATCAGCTGCTTCACACACATACGTCGCGGACGGTGATGCTGGGCAGTATCGTCGCCCGGCTGACGGGAGTGCCCCTGGTGCACCATGTTCACAGCCCCGCGTCGCGCGATTCCACGCGGCGAGTCCGCAATCGGATCAATCGCCTGATCGAGCACGTCTGTTTTGGGCACGCGGCGCGGTTGATCGCAGTCTCGACTAGCCTCCGCGATTACCTTGTCGCGGAGGGCGTTTCGCCGGCGAGCATCTCGGTAGTGCCCAATGGCGTCCCGTCGGTGCCGATTGAATCGCTGCCCGGCAGAAAACCGGGTGGCATTTGGCAGTTGGGAACCGTGGCCTTGTTTCGACCGCGGAAGGGGATGGAAACGTTGCTGGCCGCGCTAGCGTATCTGAAGGAACGCCGAATCTACGTGGAGCTGGATGCGGTCGGCTGTTTCGAATCGCGGGCGTACGAAGCGGAAATCAAGCGTCTGGCGGCTCGTCTGGGCTTGGCACAGTCGATCCGCTGGGTGGGGTTTTCGAACCGTGTCCTGTCGGCCTTGAAACGGTGGGATCTGTTTGTCCTTCCCAGTCTGTACGGAGAAGGCATGCCCATGGTCATTCTGGAGGCGATGGCCGCGGGAGTGCCGATCATTGCCAGCCGCGTGGACGGCATCCCCGAAGCGATCCGCCACGGCGTCGACGGGCTGCTGGTTCCCCCGGCCGATCCTTCCCGACTGGCCGACGCCATCGCATCGTGCGTCTGGGGACGCATTGATCCGCGGCCGATGGCCGCCCGCGCACGTTTGCGTCATGCCAAGCACTTTTCCGATGCCGCCATGGTGGCACGCGTTGCCGAGGTGTATCGCGAGGTTCTGTCGACAGACCGCGATTAGCGACTGGCCGTGCCGGCGCGACTGCGCATCGTGACTTGCAGGGCCCCCCGACCGTAAACCGTAAAGTGGCCTCCCTCGGGACCTCGGTTTTCGCGAAACTGCACCGGGCACGTGACGGCCAGTTCGGCGACGCGGCAGGTCGTCTGTTCGATCAGCATCTGGCCCTGGATCACGAGCGGTTCGCCGGGGTCATCCAGCGGGCGCGCGACAATGTGCGCAGAAAACGTGGCGCAGGGCGCGCCTTCCCGGGTGCGAGCATTCTGCAACGTGAGCACGAATCTCTGGACATCGCCGATCGCCTCGCGAAATCCCAGCAACTCGTTGGCAATCCTGCGCGGAACCTCCACGCGTTGTCCCACCGCGATGGTACGCCCGTCGAGTAATTCAGCCAGCGGATTCGCGCGGCCGATTGCTGCCGCAGCCCGCGCGACGATTTCCTTTTCCTCGGGCGGTGGTTCATTGCCTCGCAAATCGGTAATCCGCAGCGGTTGACCGTCGCGCCGGGACACGACATACGCCTTGCCGTGAACCGGTTGATTTCGGGGCGGATCCACCTGCCCATTCCGGGCGCTCGACTCGCGGGCCACGTCGAACGTAATCTCAGCTTCGCTGACACGTCCTTGCTCGATGGCCGCGACCTTCAGTGTGCGTTGCTGGTCTTTGCGGACACCGCGGTCTGACGACTGCACGACCTGCCCGCCTTGCTCGAGGGTCACGATCATGTTCATTTCGAGATGGACGTTCTGGCTGCCGCGGTCCCCGACTTGCGGAGGCCGGTACTGGAAGCGGCAGGTCTCGCCGGCCACCACCGCATGCGCTGCCGTGACGCATAACCAGAGGCTCAACAACACTTCGCGCGGATATTCCCGCAGTTGGTCGGGCACCGGACGGATCTCCCGGGGGACGTGGCTGGTGAAGGATTGATGTAGTCGCCGCCATGAGGGTACGTCAAGACCGGTTGCCGGACGGCAACGCTAGCTTTTGTGAGAACGCGGCACAGCGTCGTCAGCTGCATTGACGATCCGCCCCAGATCGATCTAGGGGCCTGTTGGCAATTGCTGCTACAATCCCCGCCTGCCCTATGCCGACACGCGGAGGTAAACATTTGCCTCCGTTGTCGTTGGCACGATGACGCCAGGAGAGATCGTCATGGCTGGTCGACACCGGGATACCTTGAGCCACGCCGTGCAGTTTACGCTGCTGGCCCTGATGGCGACGCCTGTTTTCGAGCCCGGCCGGGCGGCGTGGGGCCAGTCGGTCTATCCGCAGCGGGCCGCGCCCCCGGCACCTCGCCCGACATCCCAACAGGCACGGCGGCAGGACGAACAGGCGCCGTTTCGCCTCACCCCCCAGCAGCAACACGATGTCGACCAGGTCCTGTTGCGATGGGAAGCCGAGAGCGAAAAGATCCGGACGTTTACGTGTACGTTCGACCGGCTGGAATACGATCCGGTTTTCATGAAGGGAGGCGACACGACCGCGGTCACGGTCAGTAAGGGCCAGGTCCGCTACGCGCGTCCCGATAAAGGACTCTTTCGCATCACGCAAGTCCAGCGGTTCGATCCCAAAACCGGCACTTATAAGGTTTCCGACGAGCCGGACGAACACTGGGTGTGCGACGGAAAAGCGGTGTATGAGTTCAATACGGTGAAACGACAACTGATTGTCCGCCCGCTGCCGCCCGAATATCAGGGACAGGCAATTGCCGATGGGCCGCTGCCCTACTTGTTCAACGCCAAGGCCGACAAGCTAAAGCAGCGGTATTTCATTCGCATCTCGGAGGCCACCGAAGCGCAAATCAAGCTGGAAGTCTTTCCGCGCTGGCAGCAGGATGCGGCCAATTATCGAAAGATCGACTTGCTCCTGGATCGCAGCCGGTTTCTTCCGTTCGCCGTGCAGGTATTTCTTCCCAATCAGAAGAATCGCGTCGTGTACGTGTTTCAAATTGCAGACGCGAAGGTAAACGACCCCATCGAACGCCTGCTGGGCGTCTTCAAACCTCCCCGCGCGCCGCTCGGCTGGAAGCGCGTTGTGGAACAGCCATCGACGCCTTCGCCGCAACAAGCATCACGTTCCGGCCAGCCGGCAACGGCGGCACCCCGCCGCTGACCGTCGGAGGCGGCCTCCGCCAGATACCGACCTGGCCGCGCTGTCCGGATATTCCCCTCGGCACGACGCCCGTGGCGCGGCACGCTCGCAGGGCGAAGCTTTCAACGCCGCGCAGCTTGCCGGGTCGCCTCCGCCGTTGGGGGGCACTGCCCCGGGGCGGCACCACCGCCGGATCGAAGGCCGCAAGATCAATCGACACGCCATGCGCCGGCGTTCATCGGCAACCGCCAAGGGGCGGGGAAGACTTTTCGCTGCTCTGCCGGCGGTCTATAATTGCCCGGCTAGAGCAAACATCAACGCCAACAAACACTTATCGTTTCCCACTGCTTCGCAGGTTTCCGCCCATCCGCACCGCGTTACCTCGGCTGGCCAGGCGGCACACATGCGGAATGGTTCGACCTCCCAGCGTCCTAGAAGCGGTTTCAAAACGCCCTGTAATCGCTCCATGACCGGGAAATGCCACAGCAATCTCAGGTTTTGAAATCCGCTCTCAGACTGCTCGCCGATGCACACCGGATGATCGGGTACGCCGTCGCAAAAATTGTCCGGGCACGGAGACCCGATCGAGGCCCTGCAACCCTCCGATCTCCTCTCGCCCATTCAGCGCCCGCCATGAAAAAGGGGGGGTTCGACGGCACCGGCATGGCCCGTCGCATACGCCGGGCCGCAAGTCTGTGCTTGGCGGTCTGGCTGGTCCTGGCAGCACGCACCCGCGGGCAACAGCAACCTGCGACACCGGAACATCCGCCGGATCAGGTCGCGCGGTCCGCCGGTCGGTTGATCCGGATCCCGTTGCCGATTACCGGCACCGTGCCCCGCATCGTCCGCAGCGCCGTTCAGGCGGCCGCGGAAGACTTGCACCGGCAACAGCCGGACGCGGCGGGGCCGCGACCCGTGCTGGTCTTCGAATTCGACCCGGGTCGTACCGAATTCGGGCAGGGCGGCGAGTACACCGACGCGACGGAGCTGGCAGACTTTCTGCTGGAGAGCCCCGAACTGCACGGCATCCGCACTGTGGCGTACGTGCCACGATCCATCAAGGGACACGGTGTGCTCGTGGCGATGGCTTGCGAGGAACTCGTGATGGCGCCCGACGCGGAATTCGGCGATGCAGGCATCGACGAACCGCCGCAGATCGACATCAAACAGCCCGTGCGGGCTGCCTATGCATTCGTCGCCGACCGTCGCCGCACGATTCCCCGCGCCGTTGCACTGGGAATGCTCGACAAAACACTGCAGGTCCACCGCGTGGAAACATTGATGAGCGTCCATTTTGTTCTCGAAGAGGACCTGGATGCGTTTCGTGAAACGCACGATGTGCAATCCGAAGCGGTATTGATTCGGCGCGGGGAATGGGGGCGCTTTACCGGGTCTGAAGCACGGCAGTTGGGATTCGCCAAGTTTCTGGCCAATAGCCGCCAGCAGCTGGCGGATTCCTTGGATTTGCCGCGCGGTGCGCTCAAGGAGGATCCGCTGCTGGGCCGTCCGCTGAATGCCCGACTGGTCGTGTTGGACGATGCCATTGATTCGCAGGTCGCCAGTCGTATCCAGAGCATGATCGACGAGGAGCTGCGCAGCGGCGACGTCAACTTTCTCTGCCTGCGGATCGAAAGCTCCGGCGGGCCCGCGCCGGATTGTGTATCGCTGGCGAACTTCATCGCCGACCTGGATCGATCCGCGGTACGCACCGTGGCATACGTGCCCGACGAAGCCCGAGGAGGCGCAACCCTGGTGGCGCTGGCCTGCGATCACCTGGTCATGCATCCTGAGGCAGTGTTGGGGGGCGACAATCCGTATCCCCTAAATGCGGACCAGACCGGGTCGGTGCGGGATTCCCTGCGGCTGCTGATGGCGTCGCGGGACCGCAACTGGTCGCCTGCCCTGGCCTTTCTGGATCCGTCAGTGGAGTTGGCCAAATACACGCATCGGCAAAGCGGTCGGCAGAGTTACTTCAGCCCGCAGGAACTCGAAGAGCGGGAAGATGCCGACCAATGGCAACGTCGTGAAATCATCTCCAACGCCGACGAAGTCTTGCAGGTGACCGGTGCCGAAGCCCGCGAAATGAATCTGGCGTGGCAGGTCGTGGAGAATTTCGAAGAACTGAAACAGGCCTACGGGCTGCAGGACGACCCGCGGCTTGTGGAACCCGACTGGGCCGACTATCTGATCGACGCCCTGGCCCACCCGGCCGTGGCCATGTTCCTGCTGGTCATCGGCGGGGCGGCGCTGTACGCGGAAATCCAGATGCCGGGCATCGGTATCGGGGGTTTTGTAGCCAGCGTGGCATTCCTATTGTTCTTCTGGAGCAAGTTTCTGTACGGGACGGCGGCGTGGCTGGAGGTGCTGCTGTTCCTGGCGGGCGTCTGCTTTCTGTTGCTGGAAGTCTTCGTGCTGCCCGGTTTCGGCGTCTTTGGGCTGGGAGGGGGATTGATGGTGATCAGCTCCCTGGTGCTGGCCAGCCAGACGTTCGTCTTGCCGCAGACGGGCCCGCAGCTTATCGAGCTGCGAAATTCCATGATGATGGTGGCCGGGGCGGGACTCGGCATCCTGGCGGCGACGGCCGTGCTCCGCAGGTATCTGCCCCACACACCCATGTTCAATCGGTTGATGCTGTTGCCAATGCAGTCGGGCGAACGGGAAAACCTGGGGCGCCGCGAGTCGGTGTCCGAACGGGACGAGCTGCTGGGTCGGCGGGGCACGGCGACCACCCAACTGACCCCGTCGGGCAAGGCGACCATCGACGGAACATTGCTCGATGTCATCACCGACGGTGAGGTTGTTGACTGCGGGTCGCCGGTCGAAGTGGTGGAAGTCCGAGGAAATCGTGTGGTGGTACGGCCACTCCGTCCTTCCTGAAGGCGGGCCGCGGTGGCCGCTTTCCCCGTGGCAACACGTTACAATGGAGTCGGTCCTTGCCCCGCGGAGTAGGCTATGGATTCGTTGGATCCCTTGGCGTGGTCAATGCTGCTGATGCTCGTCGGCTGCGCGCTGGTGGTCATGGAAGTGTTCATTCCGTCGGCCGGCATTCTGGGCTTTCTGGCCGCCACGGCGATCTTCGCGGCCATCGTGCTGTCGTTTTACCATCGCGGTCCGATGGTCGGTTTGACATTCCTGGCGCTGGCAGTGGTGGGCGTGCCGGTCGTCGCCGCGCTGGCCTTCAAATATTGGCCGCAAACGCCGATGGGGCGGCGATTTCTGCTGGGGCTTCCGACCGAAGACGAGGTTTCCCCCGAGGACGAACGACAGCGCGGCCTGAAGAAATTGATCGGCAAGGTCGGCTGGGCCAAGACTCCCATGCTGCCGAGTGGAGCGATCGTGATCGACGACAAGACGATCGATGCCGTCAGTCAGGGCATGCCCATCGAGGCCAACGTGCCCGTCGTGATCGTCGAGGTCAAAGCCAACCGGGTGGTCGTGCGTCCCGCGGAGCGCGACGAATCGACACGGGCCGGCGGTGACGACATGCTGCGGCAACCGCTCGACGCGTTGGGACTTGATTCGCTCGACGAGCCGCTGTCTTGACACCAATCGATGAAACAGTACAAGTGGATGGGCGTCTTTTCACGCAACGGGAGGCGGACGCATGATTCTGGCCGCGGACATAATGCAGGTCATCACGATCGTGGTGATCTTCGGCGTATTCGTCTTCCTGCTTATCGTGTTCGCCGTGTTTGCCCGTTACTTCCGGCTGTGGATCCAATCGGTAACGACCGGCGCCGGTATCGGCATTTTTGATCTGCTGAGAATGACGTTTCGAAAAGTGAATCCCGCCGTGATCGTGCGCAGCAAGATCATGGCCGTGCAGGCGGGATTCGACCGCGATGCCGGGATCACGACGAAGGCCATGGAAGCGCACTACCTGGCTGGCGGCAACGTGCCGATGGTCATCCGCTCGATCATTGCGGCACACAAGGCCAAGACGATCGACTTGAGCTTCAAGCGTGCCACGGCGATCGACCTGGCCGGCCGCAACGTCCTGGAAGCGGTTCAGACCAGCGTGTATCCCAAAGTCATCGATTGTCCCGCCAAAGGCTACTCGCGGCCCTCGCTGGACGCCGTCGCCAAGAATGGTATCCAGCTCAAGGTCAAGGCCCGGGTCACGGTCCGCGCCAATCTGGATCAGCTCATCGGCGGGGCCACGGAAGAGACCATCATCGCACGGGTTGGTGAAGGAATCGTCAGCGCGATCGGTTCGGCCGATACGCACGCGGATGTCCTGGAGAATCCTGACCGGATCAGCCGCGCGGTGCTGGCGCGCCGGCTCGATTCGCAAACCGCCTTTGAGATCGTCTCGATCGATATCGCCGATATCGATGTGGGTGACAACATTGGCGCCCGGCTGCAAGCCGACCAGGCCGAAGCCGATACGCGCGTGGCGCGTGCTCGCGCTGAGGGGCGTCGGGCGATGGCCGTGGCTCAAGAGCAGGAAAATCGATCCAAGATCGAAGAGAATCGCGCGGAACTGGTCGAAGCCGAGGCCGAAGTTCCCAAGGCCATGGCCTCCGCCTTCGAATCCGGGCGGCTGGGCATTCTGGATTACTATCGGCTGCGAAACGTGCAGGCCGATACGGACATGCGGCGTTCCATCGCCGGCACGGGCGACTCGGTGACCCGGCAACCGACGCCCACCGACTAGTGCGCCGTCGCCGCGCAGCGTGGCGTCCGCCCACCTGCGCTGAAGACCAAAGGGGAAAACGCGTGAATGTGCTGCTGGCATTGGACATCGGCGATGTGCTCAAGGTGGCGATCCCGATTTTGTTCGTGATTCTGTGGGCGATTGGCCAGTTTGCCGGTCAGGATCGACCCAAGCGAAAACCGCCGCGCAAGAATGCCGGCAAACCGCAACCTCGGCCGCGAGCTGGCGAACTGTCGCAGGAGATCGAAGCGTTTCTCAAGCGAGCGGCGCAAAAGCGTGGCGGCAAGCCCGCCGGGGACGTCGAGGTGCTCGAGCCCCAGGCTGTGGGGCGCGACAAGCCCTCACCGCGAAAGGCCGTCGCGACAAAACCAGCTGCCCCCCGCGTCGCCACCGTGTTGCCCAAGTCCAGTCTGGAAAAGCCCCGCACGGACTTGCGGGAACGACATTTCATCGGCGATCTCGTGGAGAGGCACTTGCCGAGCCGCCGATTCGCCGATCACACGTCCCATCTCGGCGAGTTGGCCGGAACGGCGGACGAGCGGATGGATTCGCGGATCCACGGCAAGTTCGACCACCAGATCGGCAGCCTGGCGGGATCCCGCATGGGTGACGTCACCGACTTCGACCTCGAGGTGATGGCCTCGGCACAACCGGCCGAGGCCATCCGCCGCATGCTGCAAAGCGACGCCGGCCTTCGCCAGGCGATTATTCTCAGCGAAATTCTCACCCCACCGGCGCACCGCTGGTAATTGGCCATGGACGCACCACACATCGAACCGGGCAAGTCCCGGATCGGCTGGATTGGCACCGGCGTCATGGGTCGCAGCATGTGCGGCCATCTAATCGATGCCGGCTATTCCGCCACGGTTCACACGCGCACCCGCGAGAAAGCCTCGCCACTGCTGCAGCGCGGAGCGCAATGGGCCGATACGCCGCGCGCGGTCGCCGAGGCCTCGGACGTCGTGTTCAGCATTGTGGGATTCCCGTCGGATGTCGAGCAGGTCATCCTGGGCTCGGACGGCGCGTTGTCCGGCTGCCGGGCCGGCAGCGTCCTGGTCGACATGACCACCAGCCGCCCGTCGCTGGCCTGCCGGATCGCCGACGTAGCGCACCCCAAGGGAGTCTCCTGCGTCGATGCTCCGGTGTCGGGCGGCGATGTCGGCGCACGCAACGCAGCACTGTCGATTATGGTCGGCGGCGATGCGGAGACCGTTTCGGCCCTGCAGCCCTGTTTCCAGGCACTGGGCAAGACGATTGTGTATCACGGAGGGCCCGGCTCCGGCCAGCACGCCAAGATGGTCAACCAGACGCTGATCGCCACCAATATGATCGGCGTGTGCGAAGCATTGTTGTATGCCTATCGGGCAGGTCTCGATTTGGAAAAAGTGATGGAATCGGTCGCGTCCGGCGCGGCCGGAAGCTGGTCACTGTCGAACCTGGGGCCGCGAATCATCGCCGGCAACTTCGATCCGGGATTCTTTGTGGAGCATTTCGTCAAGGACATGGGCATCGCGCTGGAAGAATCGAGGCGCATGGGGATTGCCCTGCCCGGACTGGCACTGGCTCATCAGCTGTACGTCGGATTGGCTGCGCAGGGGCACGCCAAGGACGGCACACACGCGCTGCAAATAGCGCTGGCACGGTTGTCGGGGATCGATTGGACGACGCGTTAGGTCCGCCTCCACGTCGATGTGTCTTCGCATTGGCAGAAGCGTTGCCGATCCGTTTCGTGACCGTCCGCCCCTCAGAATCGCTATCTCCCGAAGGCGCGGGATGGGCCGATAGGGCGGGCCGTCGCCAGATGTTTCCTTTGGTCCTCCGGCGATTTGACTTGCTCCCACGGCAGAGTAGGGTTGTATCGCCCTTGGTCCGACCTCCCGCCCGATCCGCAGAGCCCCGCCATGCCGCCATCGGCCCCCCAGCTTGAACCGGCCTCGGACGTTGAATTTCGTAACCGCTCGATCCTGATCGTCGACGACGATGCGACGATCTCCGACGGCCTTTCCGTGGCGTTGGACCGCCAGGGATTTCAGACCCGCACGGCCGCCAGCGGCCACGAAGGACTGACGCTGGCTCGGCAGATCCACCCGGATCTGGTGATCCTGGATCTCCGTCTTCCGGACGTCGATGGATTCACGGTATGCCAGCGGCTGGTCGACGATCCCCAAACGTGCAGCATCCCGGTGATCCTGCTCAGCGCTATGGAACGGCCGGACATTATCCGCCGATCACGGGCCGCCGGCGGCCAGTATTTTGTCCGCAAGCCCTATGATCCCAATGCGTTGCTGGTCCTGATCCAGCAGGCTCTCGGGCAACATGGCGGGACGGCCCCGTTTTGATGACAGCGCATCGTTGCGGTGCGGACCGGCCGGCCGATCCCCTTGCCCCCTTTCCGCGCGGCTTGCCGGTCGAACCCTAAGGCAGTATGCTGTCGGGTTCGCGGGGTCTCGGCAGGCCTCGCCGAACGTCCCCACGGCCGCGGCCTCCATTGTTTGACGCACGCGGGCTGCTGGGCCACGGGCGGGGGAGGTCCGAATCGGCGGACCAGCATCCCTGTTTCACCGTCATCCATTCACGTGTAGCGCACAACGGAGCAGAGCTTGGGAACGAAGAAAACCGGAAAAGGTCGTCGGAAGATCGGGCGCAAGAAACGTCGCATGCGTTCCAAGATCCGTCACCGCAAGAAGTGATCCCGTCGCCTGCTCGTCGAGACGTGCCGCCGCGGCTTCGGCCCCGCCTTCTGGATGCCGTCGCGCAGCCGCGTTGGGACGTTCCGGGCATACGGTTCACGGTCCTCTTCACGCACGCCGTCCGACGGCCCGCATTGCCTGCATAAACGTTGCTTCTGGCACCGCGGTGGTTCGCTCGCACGGTCGGCGCCGATAGTATCGGTGATGCAACCGATTCAGCTCAGGTACGCGCGGCGGCGTTTTCTTGCCGTGCGGGACGCCCACGGTGTTCCGCACGTCGAGGCTCCGTCGTGGCGAGAGGCCCTTTACGCGCTGGGCTATCTCCACGCGCTGGATCGACCGACGCAGATGCTGTTTGGTCGCACCGTCGCCAGCGGCCGGGCGGCCGAAATGATCGGGGCCACGGAGGATTTGCTCGATACGGATCGCTTCTTTCGCCGGGCGGGATTGCAGCGTCATCTGGACCGCGAGGTGCGGATTCTCGACGACCCCCTGTTCGACGAACTGACGTTCTACTGCGAAGGCGTCAACGACGGCATGAAAGACGCCGGACGCTCCCTGCCCATGTGGGCCACGGGCTTTCGTCCGCAGCCCTGGAATCACGAAGCCGTGCTCATGATCGGCCGGTTGCTGAGCTTTGCAGGATTGGCGGTCAGCCAGCAACAGAACGAGCTGCTGCTGCTGGAGTTGATCCAACTGGGTATTGCTCCGGAGCTGCTGAAGGAGCTGTTCACACCAAGTCTTGATGATGCGGAATTCGATCTGCTGCAGCGGGTCAACATGTCCAATCAGCTTTCCGATGAAGCGTTGGAACTGATCGCGGATCTGCCGCGGCTGGCCGGCAGCAACGCCTGGGCAATTGCCCCGACGCGCAGCCAATCGCGACATGCATTGCTGGCAGCCGATCCGCACCTGGAAGTCAATCGCCTGCCCGCGATTTGGTACGAAATCGTTTTGCATTGGAAGACCGCCCGCGACGGCATGCCCGCCCCGGCATACGTGATGGGGGCCACGTTGCCGGGTTGCCCGCTGTTCGCCGTGGCGCGAACGGCACGATTATCGTGGGGCGTCACTTACATGAAGGGCGACACGAGTGATTATTTCATCGAAGATTGCCGAAAGGGAGGGAGCACCGGGTGGCAGTATCGGCGAGGCGATCGATGGTATGACTTTCGATTGCGGGAAGAGCCCATTCTGAAAAAAGACGGCCAGCAAGAAACGCTCCGCGTCTACGAGAACGACGTGGGAACTCTGGAGTCCGACATGGACGCCGCCGACGACGGGTACTATCTGTCGGTGGCGTGGACCGGCAGCCGTGAGGGAGCCGGTCGAGCTATCGGCACGTGGATCGAGGTGGTGTCGCAACCGACAACCGAGGATGCCATGCGCGTCGTGCGTTCCTGTCCGTTGCCATCGCTGGTGTGGGTGTTTGCCGACGCGGACGGACATATCGGCAAACAAGCGTGCGGTTGGTTCCCGAAACGACCGAAACCGAACTCCGGTTTGCTGCCGCTGCCGGCGTGGGACACGTCCTTCCACTGGCAGGGACGTTGGGAAAGCTCTTGTTTGCCATGCGAATTTGACCCATCCACCGGGTTCGTCAGCGCGGCCAACGAGAACATCAATCCCCCGGACGGGCCGCAGTGGATCTCGCTGGCTTTGCCAGACTACCGCAAACGACGTATCGATGAACAGTTACGGTCCCTGGATAAGGCCACCATCGACGACATGCAAGCGCTGCAGTACGACGTCGTCAGCCTGCACGCCAAGGATCTGCTGGCGGCATTTCTGCCCCACATGCCAGACGGGCAAGTCAAACAACGGCTCGAAGCATGGGACTTTCGGTACACGCCGGGGAGCCGGGAGGCCACGCTGTTTCAGCACTTGTATCGCAACGTGCTGTTGGAAGTGTTTGGCCATCAAAAAGGCATCGGCTGGCGACGCATGCTGTACCTCTGCACGCGCGTTGGCTATTCCACCATGGTGCTCACCTGCATCGATCGGCTGCTTGCCCGGAAGGAATCGAGTTGGTGGAAACGGCGCGGCAAGGCTGCGTTGATTCGGCGCGCGACGGAGCGGTTGGAAAACGAGAAAGACGAGCCCTGGTCGGCGATCAACACCTTCAGTTTCGTCAACCGGTTCTTTGAGGGACGCCGCGGGGGGCGGCTGCTTGGTTTTCACACTTCGCGGATGGCCATGCCCGGATGTCATGCCACGCCATTTCAGGGCCATTTACTCAAGACGGCGACCCGCACCACCAGTTTTGCCCCTTCCTATCACTTCGTGACCGATATGGGGACGCATGAAGCGTGGACGAATCTGCCCGGAGGACCCAGAGAAAGTCGGTTCTCCAAATACTACAAAAACGACATCGCTCTGTGGGCCAAAGGGTTGTACAAGAGACTTTCCGCGGACGACGGTGGTGGGGCGATCATGGGTCCCGGCTGAGACCGCGGAAGGCTTCCAGAGCCTCTCCTTAAACTGCCGGTTCGTTCGCAGATTCGCGTTTCCGTTGTGCTTCCGTGATGTTCTGTCAGCCCCTGTTAGTTGGCCACTCCGTTAGTCGGCCACTCCGTCGCGCGCGGCCATGAGCTTGCCCTGCAGTTCGGCGCGCCAGGAGTCGGACAGTTCGGCCACGGCCAACAGTCGTTCGACGGCATCGCGTTGCGGAGGGGCATACATCGTGTGATTGGCTTCTGCCACGCTGACGGCTGGCTCGACGCGGTGTGAGAGCACGACCTCATCACCGGCCTGGAGTGCACCCGGCTGCAACACGCGCAGATAGAAACCCGTGCGACCGGACTGCTGCACCCAGCGAACGAATTGAGGCTGCCGCATTTTGGCTGCCAATTTGAAACACGGCTGCCGCGGTTGGGTCACCTGCACGCGCGCTACACCGATGTGGAACGTATCTCCGATACAAACCGCATCCTCCAACAAGCCCTCGGTCGTGAAATTCTCGCCAAAGGCTCCCGGTCCCAGCGGCCCGCCGGTCTGTTGCCGCCAATAGGCATAGTGTTCATCGGCGTAAACATTCACCGCTTTGTCGCGGCCGCCGTGGTGCCGCCGGTCGGCCTGATGGTCGCCGGTCACTCCGCTCCAAGCCAGGTTGATGCTGCCCGGAACCGGCGTCTTAAAGATACCACTGAGAACGACGCCTTTGGTGCCGTCCAGCTGCTGGATGGTCCCAATGTTTACCGAAATCAGTCTCGCCGGCATGACGACCTTCTCCCGCAACGCGAAATAAAGAGGCCAACTGTCCTTCCGCAGCCATTTTCCCGGTCCACGGCCGCAGGGTGCAACCCTTCCATATTCTTGAAGCTCGCGGGAGGTCTAACTAGAATAGCGCGGTAGGCGATTGCGACCGAGCGGACGCTTTCGGCCGTGGTCCTTGCGCGTGTTATCGCAGGTTGTCGGAGTTACAGCGAATGAACCGTTTCTGGCAAGCGTTTCTAACGCTGTTGACGGTCACCATCACGTCGGCCGGATCGCAGGCGATCGGTCAAGACGTCGAGGTGTTGAATCAGTGGTATTCCCAGGGCGTGCATGCGTACTTTGCAGGTAATCTCCGTGTGGCCGAACAGATGCTGTCCCGGGCCGTCGACGCGGGGACCCAGGATCCGCGCGTTTACTACTTTCGGGCCATGGCGCGGCTGCGGCAGGGGCGGCGTGCTGATGCCGCGGCGGATCTGTCACTCGGAGCCGACCTGGAAGTGCGAGACACCCAAGGGCTCTATCCCGTGGGCCGGTCCCTGGAGCGGATTCAAGGACAACAGCGGTTGATCATTGAATCGCATCGGCGGCGCGCACAGACCGTGGCATTTCGGCAACGGCAGCAACGTTCGCGGCTGCGATACGAGAGCTTGCAGCGACGTGAGGAGGATGTGCTGCGGCGGCAAATCACCGTACCCCTCGAACAAGTGGGCAAAACGGGAGATGCGCCGGCGGTCAGCGCGCCGGCGGTCTCTCCCAGGCAGCCGGTCCCGGGAGCGGCGCCCGAAAGCCCCCTTTCTGAGCAGCCGCAGCCGACGGCGCCGACCGCGGCCGACGACGAAGAAGATATCGTGGCCGTCCCCGCCGACGAGAAACTCGAAGCGTCCGAGCTGGGCTCGACTCTGATGCGGATCTTCTCCCGCGCCGTTTCGGACGACACCCAGCCGGCCGACACGCCGGACCGAGTCCCGGGGCCACCGCCTGCGATGCCGATGCCAGCGCCGCCCAAAACCGCTCCGGCGGAAACTCCCGAGGACTCGCTGGACGCGTTGTTCGACAAGACGCCGGAGGCGGAACAGCCGGCCGACGATCCGGCGGAGGGATTCAGCGAGGAAATCGAAGGCGAGTCTAAAAGCGACGACAACCCGTTCCTGGACGATCCGGAGTCTCCCAAGCCAGCCGAGGACGCGCCGCCGGCCGCCGACGAACCGAGCGATCTGGACGAACTGTTCTCGAATCCCTAGCCCGCGGCCTGCCTGGGACATCACTTCCATGGCGATGCAAACAGGAAGATTCCGTCCGCACCACCTCGGCCCCGGTGGTACCGCCGCGCGCTCGATGCCGCCGTCCACTCGCGACGACACAACCCTGCGGCGGCCGTTTGACCGACGATCCGTTCGATCGCCGGGCGCGGCCACCGTGTGGCTGGTGGCGTCGTTGCTGGCGATCTGCAACGCGTGCTCGAATCGGTCCGCCGACTCCGCGCGGGCCGACGCCACTCCCCCAAAACCCGATCCCAGGGCCGCATTCGAACATATCGTCGAAGAATTCAAGGAGTACTACCGCAGTGTCGACTTCCTGATGCCGACACGTTTGGCGGATAGTGGTGCGCGCCAGCTGAAGGTTCAATTCATGGTGGAGCAAGTTTCGCACACCATCGACGACCAGCCGGGAGACGAGGCCACAATGACGGCCGAGATGACCGTACGGATCCGCACGCAATTCGCCCTGCTTGACGCTGAACCCGATCCGGATAGCACAGACGAAGCGTCGGAAGGAGTTGGCGGCGGCACGCCCGAGCTGGCCAACGGTCCATCGAAGAGCGCCAACGCACCGCGTCGCGCACCATTGGGGCCTCCCGCCGACGAGTTTCTCAATAGCCGGAACCGCGAACAGGTCCACAAAGTCGCGTTTGCTTATCACGACGGCCGCTGGAAGCTGACCCCGCAAGACGACCTGGACCCAGACATCAAAACCGCGGTGGATCTGGCGCTGGGTTCGCAGACAAATCTCTGAGCCGCCGCAGAAGTACCGCCGTCGGAGCCCAGTCCGCAGGGGCAGGGGCACCGCGCCCGAAGCGGCTTATTCGACGGGCGGACGAGTTCGGTTGTCAACGTGCAATAGGCCTTGGCTGAACGCGTGGGCCATTGCCCGCGGAACCCGCGCTTCGGCCAGGATGACCTGGGATCGGTTTTCCACCACCTTGGCCTTCATCTCCTGTTCCCTGGCCACGGCATTGGCGCGCTTCTGCTCGGCCCTGGCCCGTGCCACGCGCGTGTCGGCTTCCGCCTGATCGGCCTGGAGCCGCGCGCCGATGTTTTCACCCACGTCAATGTCCGCGATGTCGATCGAAACGATTTCGAACGCGGTCTGCGCGTCGAGCCCCCTGCCCAATACGGCCTTGGAGATGCGATCCGGGTTCTCCATGACCTCCAAATGGCTTTCCGACGACCCGATAGCGGTAATGATGCCTTCTCCGACGCGCGCGATGATCGTGTCTTCCGTGGCGCCGCCAATCAACTGCGGCAGATTCGTGCGCACGGTCACGCGGGCTCGGATTTTCAGTTCCACTCCATTTCTGGCCACGGCGCTGAGAAACGCCTTGGGCGATTTCTCCGGGTCCGGGCAATCGATGACTTTGGGGTAGACGCTGGTGCGAACGGCATCAAGCACATCACGTCCGGCCAGGTCGATTGCCGCGGCCTGGTCAAATTCCAAGGCGATATCGGCCCGGTGCGCGGCGATGATGGCCCGGATGACGCGGTCCACGTCCCCTCCCGCCAGATAATGGGCCTCCAGTCTGCCCGTGGTAATGCCCGTTGACGGATCGGTGCCCACGCCGGCCTGCATGGCCATGATTTTGGCGCGGACGATGACAGGGGCCTTCACTTGGCGGAAACTCATACCGACCAGGCTGAACATGCTCACGCGGGCATTGGATACGTACGCCTGAATCCATAACTTGCCGTAGCTGAAGACGACGATCGCGGCGACAAAGAAACACAACAATACGACCGCCCCGAAGACCAGATACGGCCACGCCGCTTCCAGTTGGGCCAACGGGAGGCCCCTTTCCACAAGCCAAATCACACCATCCACAGCCATCACCCACATCCTCCTCATGCGCGACTGCCTGGCCCGCTCAGCGCGTTGCGCACGTGCGGCGCCTCATCGATCCGAACCGGACGGTGGACCGCAGCGCTGGGCCGCAAGGTTCGCCACCCGCAGCCCGCCACTGGCCGTCACTGGGACGGCGAAGCTCACGTTGCCGACAACGCGACACCTTCAGAACACGGCTAGTGTAGCTCATCTTCGGCGTTGCCCATAGCCGTGGCCTAGGCGGAATCTGACAGTCCCAAATTGACGACTCGAGATGCTGGTGCATTGGCGGCCGGGCGCGGGCGGCGGTAAATGGTGGTGGGCGGGTCCGCGAAGAACGGGCGTGCCGGCTGATGCGTTTGTCGCACAAGCTCGCACGGTGATTCAGGACGTCTTGACGGTCGGCTCGCGGTTGGGATCGCCGGCCAGGTACAGGGTCTGAGTGGGAAAGGCGAATTGCACGCCCAGGCTTTCAAAGGCCGCGCCGTAAGGCACTCTGCAACCAAGCCAAGCCATGGCGCCTCCCTCGTGCAACCGGACCGTCGTGTGGGCGGAGCATCCGTCGTGGGGCAACCGGCGCGGAGCCCTAATCGATCCATCCGCCTCCCAACAATCGATCGCCGGCATAGCAGACGGCCGCCTGTCCCGGCGCGACGCCAACGCACGGCGAGTCGAACTCCACGCGCAACCGTCGGTCCCCTACCACTTCGATCGTGGCCGATTCCGGCGCGCCGTTGTAGCGGATCTGCACCGAGCACCGCATCGGCTTTTGAGGCGGAGCGACCAGCCAATTCGTATTGGTCGCTTCCAGGTGGTGCCGCTCGAGTTCGTCACGGGCGCCGACGACGACGCGACGGGTGTCGGCTTCAATCCGCACGACGTAACGCGGTTGGCCGACCGCGACGCCCAGCCCCTTGCGCTGGCCGATGGTAAAGCGTTCGATCCCCGCGTGACGACCCAGCACGGTTCCCTGACTGTCCACGATCAGGCCAGCGGACTCGCGGCCGGGCGTCCGCGCTCGGACGAACTGGTCGTAGCTGCCGCGGCGGACAAAGCAGATTTCCTGGCTGTCCTTCTTCTCCGCGACGGGCATCCCGCAGCGTGCGGCGATGTGGCGAATGGCTTCCTTGCGGTAGGCTCCGACGGGAAACATCAGTCGATCCAGCCGCCGACGGTCGATCCCGAACAGCACATAGGATTGATCCTTGCCCCCATCAACGCCTCGCAGAATGGCCCGGGCCGACCCCTCCGACGCAGGCGCTTCGATCCGCGCGTAGTGTCCCGTCGCCACGTAATCGGCACCGACGCCGTCGGCAAAGTCGAACAGACGGCCGAATTTCAGCCAGTTATTGCACACAATGCAGGGATTGGGCGTGCGGGCGGCCATGTATTGTTCCACGAAGTAGTCGATGATCTGGTGAAATTCTTTCTGGAAATCAATCGCGTAAAAGGGGATGCGGAGCTGGTCGGCCACCCTGCTGGCGTCCGCCGCATCCGTGGCGGAACAGCATCCTTGCTTGCGAGCCTGGGGGGCCGTGACGATGGGCAGCGACCGGGCGTCGTCCGCCGACGGGCCAAAACACGTCTGCGGCTCGGGCTCCCCGTGGCGCATAAACAGGCCGATGACTTCATGACCCTGTTGCCGCAGCAGCCACGCCGCCACGGAACTGTCCACTCCCCCAGACATTGCCAGCACGACTCGCGCCATGGCGATTACCCATCTCCCGCTATCGATTGTGGGCGAGCCAGTCCCCTTCTATCAGCTATCTAACGCTGCAGTACTGGCAGTATGCCCCGCACGTGCCGGCAGAGTGCGAGTCCCCGCGGCGCGGGGCCCGGACGGTATCGCAAGGGGGCACTTAAGTCTAATCCGACCGGACGAGCGCGGACAAGGCGGGCATCCCGACCCCCCCACCATCGATCCGGCACGTTGGCAACGGGTCTCCCCCGTATCGATTGACCCGTCTATACTTTTACCATTCTACGAAGTCCGTGCAGCGGCCCGTGCCGCCTGCAGCTACCAACCTTCCACGGATTCCAGGGAAACCTCGCGATGGACAAAGAGATATCCGACCGGGCCACCGCCATCCGTCAGCGTATCCTTCAACTGAGGGACTCTCTTTGACTACGCGGGCAAAAAAAAGCAGCTCGAAGGGTTCGAAAAAGAGATGGCTCAGGCCGGCTTCTGGGAACAGCCGGACAAGACTCAGCAGACGGTCGCGGAAGTCAAATCCCTGCAGTCCATCCTGAAGCCGCTCGACGAATTGATCGTTGTCGGCGATGATCTGCACGCGATGCAGGAATTGGCCGAGGAAGACGAGCAGCTGGCCGCGGAACTCTCGACGGAGGTCTGCCGCACCGAGCAGCTTGTCGAGGCGATGGAAATCAAATCGCTGCTTGACGGTCCACACGACCCCGCCGGCGCGATTGTTACGCTCAATGCGCGCGATGGAGGCACGGACGCCAACGATTGGGCCGAGATGCTGCTCCGCATGTACACGCTGTGGGCCCAGAAGAACGGCTACAGCCTGGAACTGCTCGACCAGCAGGAGAACGATGAAGCCGGCATCAACAGCGCGACCGTCGCCATCCGAGGTCCCATGGCCTACGGCTATCTGAAAGGCGAGACTGGCATGCACCGGCTGGTGCGGATCAGTCCATTCAATTCCGAAGGCAAGCGGCAAACGAGCTTCGCGGCCGTGGACGTGACCCCGGAAATCAGCGACGTCGACGAAATTGAGATTCGTCCCGAGGACGTGCGAGAAGATACATTTCGGGCGAGCGGCGCGGGCGGACAGCACGTAAACAAGACGGACAGCGCGATCCGATTGACGCACGTGCCGACCGGAATCGTCGTCCAGTGCCAGAATGAACGGAGCCAGCACAAGAATCGGGCCACCGCCCGCAAGATGCTGCACGCACGCCTGGCCCGATTGGAAGAAGAAAAGCGAGAGGCCGAGCAGGCCAAAAAGCACCAGACTCGCGCGAAGACCGGTTTCGGGGCGCAGATCCGAAACTATTTCCTGCATCCGGACCAACGGGTTAAAGACGCGCGTACCGGACACCTGAAGACCAACTTTCAGGACGTGCTCGACGGCAATATCCAGGAGTTCCTGGAGGCGTTTCTCCGCTGGAAAGTCGGCCGGGACCACAAATCGTAATGGGACAGCCGTCGGTGCGCCTGGATCTGGACAGCGGCCCGCACGGGATTTTGCGTCTGGAGTTTTGCCGGCAGGGCGACCGCTATGCGCACTTTGTGCGGCTCGTGACCCACGACCACAGCCTGGCGCTGCTCCAGTCGTGCGATGGCCCGGACGATGCGACGTGGCCTCAGAGCCCCCCGTTGCAGGAACTGGAAGTGGACCGGGACGGCCCCCACGCGACTTTGATGCTGCTCGGTAGGACCACGACCGGCC
>CAZNKT010000087.1:20358-25983 GCA_964573605.1 uncultured Pirellulales bacterium | reverse complement strand
GGGGCGATTGGTGACCGCCGTGCCGGGCCATGTACCCGCACGAGCGGTCGCTCGTCAAGAGAATGACAAACAGGCCGTTTGCGTTGATTGGAGTCAACAGCGACAAGCGCGAGCGTGTCGAGAAGGCCGTTCAGGAAAACGGCATCAGTTGGCCTTCTTTCTTTGATGGAGGGTCGACCGGAGGACCGATCGCCAAAACATGGGGGGTACGAGGCTGGCCAACCATCTACGTTCTCGATGCCGACGGAAAGATCCGCTACAAGAACGTTCGCGGCGCGGCGATGGACGCGGCGGTTGACGAGCTGGTCAAAGAGACCATCGAAGGAATCGCGGAACAGCTGCGGGAAGGGGAGCCCGCGGACCGGGGCCGGGCTGCGTTTCTCCTGGGCAAGTACCAGGCTGCGGATGCCATCGAGCAACTCAAATCGCTGCTGGACGACGAAGCAGAACTGGTTCGTGTTCGAACGGCCGTGGGTCTGGTCCGTCTGGGAGAGCCTGTCGAGCCGTTGCTGGAACTCGTGCGTCAGGCCGTTCGGGATGAAGATCCAGAAGTGCGCGTGGCCGCGCTTCGGATTCTCGCCGACGCCGATGATCAGGCATCCGCCGCCTTGGTCCTGTCCGCGCTGGAGGACGGCAACAGCGAGGTGCAATACGCGGCCATGGCGGCGATCGGCCAGCTGAAGCTCGAAGACGGATTGCCCGCCGTGGCCCAGCGGGCTCGCGATCCCGACCCGCAAACAGCACGGCGGGCGATTGCCGCGCTGGGTGAATTTCGCACGCCGGGGAGCGTTGCCTTGCTCCGCGAGATTGCTTCCGACGCGGCGTTTCCCGCGCGGATCTGGATTGCCGTGGCGCTGCACCAATCCGGGGACGACGCGACGCAGAGGCGGTTTGAAGCATTCCTGCAAGAGCGGGATGAAACGGCACGCAAGGCCGCCATGCGCGCGCTGATTGACTTGAAGGATTTCGACGCGACGGACTTGTATATCAAGGCACTCGACGATTCGGACCGGGATGTTTTCCGAATGGCACGTGACGCGCTGCGCGACAACCCGGAGCCGCGGGCAGTTGAGGCATTAAAGAAGAGCCTGTCTCGGGAAGTCGAGAACCTGTGGGGGCAACTCGCCGGGCGGGACTTTGCAGCGCGGCGCCGGGCCCAGACCGAATTGTTGGAACTCGGTCCGGCGGTTGCACCGTTGCTGCTGGAACGCATGGAACAGGCGACGGCACAGAGCCAGCTGGAACTGTCGACGATTATCGGGCGGCTGAACGACACGGGTGTGATTCCGACCGTGGCGGAGCGGCTGGCCGATCCGAGTCTCGGGCAATCGACCCGCACGGGCTACGAGAACATCCTCCGGGCAATGCGAGACGATTCGTCGGAAGCAGCGATGGCCCTGGCCCGCCATGATCAGCCGTCGGTGCGCGAAAGTGGGGTCCGCGTGCTCGCGTCCTGCCGCGGCAACGCGGCATTAGACATGCTTCGTTCCGCGTTGAAAGATGCATCGGATGGCGTACGACTGCAAGCCGCGTGCGGCCTCGCGCAACGGCGGGACGACGAGGCGCTGCCCGAACTACGCGCTGCGGCGCGGAGCAAGCGTCGTGAGCACCGAAGGCTGGCCGTGTCGGGACTCGGCCGATACGGCGCCGATGAAACGCTGGCCGTATTATTGGAATTGGTTGACGATCCCGATCGAGACGTCCGATCGCAATTGCTCAAGGCCATGGGCAACTACAAAGATGCGGCGGCCACCCAGGCCATCCAGCAGATCACCGGCCAGGACGAATCGCTGCAGTACGCCGCGGTCTACGCGCTGCAGCGTCAGGACACTCCCGAGGCCGCCCGCGTGCTCGGGGATTTTCTGCAAAGCGGCAACTCGGCCGTTCAACAGCGGGCCCGGTCGGCATTGCAGAGGATGCGGACACCCGAAGCGCGGCAAAAGCTGCAGTGAGCAGCAGAAGCGGCAGGTCCGCGGCGCGGTGCGCGGGCGGCACACGGCTGGGAAACCGCGCGCTCTCCTGTCCGTCCACCCGGCGGGCCGGGGCGTTCCCAGCCGCGTAAACAGCAGATAGTTGCGCGCACAGACGTCGTTCGTAGTACCCGCCGAACGCACTTCGCATCGTCCCCTTTTCTTAAGGCGGGCGATTCCACGGGTTCACGCCTGCGGTTAGAAACGGAGGATTCGGACGCCGCCAAAATATTCGGAGAAATCGAAATGACCGTGTGCGGAAAATGCGGGACATTCTACATTCTATTGACGGCGGCGCGGACCTGGTGTCGTTGCAACAGGCTCTGGCAGCGGCAGTTCACCGTGATGAATCGACAAATCCCTTCAGCACCGCAAAGTCCTGATCGTTGCCGGCCGGGTCAAATTCAAACGCAGCTTCATATTCGAAAAGCGCCTGCCGACGAGTTTCCAGCTTTTCGCGAATATCCGCGCTTGCGGCGGCAACGTAGATGCCAACCTTGCTAAGCGTATCCGAAATCGTAATCTCACCTTCTTCGACTACGTATTCGACGTTATGGGTGCCGTCGGCGTCTGCACGGAATACGTCCACCGGCGTGTGATTCCAAGGGGGAAGTGAAAACGTCAGCCGTACCTCGCGTGGCGGTCCGAACCGAAAGACCTTTTCCGCCCGGTCGGGTTTATAGTCGAGATCGAGTGCGAACAGCAGCGTCGCCGAGGGACTGGCTATCGAAGCGAGATCCCAATCCGGTCGACCGTCACGGTCCACTCGCGTGTGTCGATAAGCGTCGCCCGATAGATAGAATTCCGACAGCATTCGTATCTCGCGGCCAACGCGTGTTAATTCTTCGATAGTATCGCGATACTTGACGACCGAGTCCATGCTGAGGTTGAACCAGTACAACGACGTAATCCGGCTGGAAAGGGCATGGTAGGCTTGCAGCCGCAATTCGTCCGGTGTAGGCGAAGCCCGGAGGCGCCCCCTCGACGGGCCCCAGCCTGAGTGGGGACCTTGAGACCAGTACGCCGTGGGCATCGGCCGATTCAATTCGCGTAGCGAGCGGCACATGTCGCCGATCGTCTCGAGTGGTGCCCCCCAGCCAATCTTCGCATCCGCCCAGCGGTCGTACTTGAACCAGGCATCTGCCGAAGGGGCGCAGACACGGTAGGCATCGTAATGAGGGAAGTCGGAAAGCCCTGAATAGTAACGCCAGATTCGTTCCTCGCTGTGCGTCACGCTCGTTGGCAGCTTCGATGCCTGATAGGGCGCCAGCTTGCGCCAGACCTCCATGGGTGGCACGGGGCGACCGCCGCCATACTGCGGCTCGCCCAGGAACTCGACCGCGTGAATTCTGGGCAACATCTCCGCCGACTCATACTTTTCTGGAGGTGAGAGCCGATTGAAAAACTTCAGGGGATAGCGGGCGTAGAGTCCGCCCGGTTCGGTCTGGTCGGTGTAGCCGGGAAACTGATCGGCCAAATGCGCCGTGTTGACGTGCATCCGCCGCAATGTCTTGAGCCATGGCTCAAAGGTCATCGCTTGCGGACCGTGGCTGCCCCCCTGGACCCAACCCCCACTGATGTCGAACGTTTCGCGCTTCACGCGCAGGTGGGCCCACAGCGTCGAGACGACTCCATCTCCGTCCTCAAGTTGCACCTGGATGGCTGTGTACGTGAGTGGCAGTGGCCCGGTCCGCACGCATATCACACCGCGGTCCTTCGGTGGGAGCACGCCATCGGTGGGCCAAGACTCGAATTGGCGATATTCTGCCCCACGGTGGAGCGTTCGGTACGTCTGATTATTTTCGGGAAACCACAGGCGACATGACAGGATTCGCAGCGGCACGTCGCGCTCGTTGGCCACGTGCACAACCATTTTATCTGGGTGCGTCTCAGCCGCGTCGCCCAAGAACGTGACGGCCGAGATCCACGTAGAGGGCGCCGCAATCTGGACCGTGCACTCTGTCGCCACTTGATCAGACGCCGAATCGATTTCCAGCTTGGCTTTAGTGCCAACACCCCAAGCGGCACGCTTGCCGTTAAAGCTCCAGACCGTCAGACAATCCGGCGGCAGTTCCAGCGAAACGTTGGGCCACGCGCCGGGAAAGTCGTGCCAGGTCCAGTCGTCCCGCGCTACGAGATCATCGGGCGACGTGTCGCGGAGACGAATCACCGATTCGGGTGTGAATTTCAGCTTGTCCCGCCCGCGATTGTGCACGAAGAGTTGCACGCGGGCCCCCAACTCAGGATCCGGATCGCGGCGATAGCGCATCTGCGGAGCAATCACGTGCGGAGTAACCGCAACCCCTGCCAACTCGATAGTGCTGTCGGCCCACAGCGGCATCGCGATACACTGCAGGAAGGCAACCACGGCGAACGCCGTCATCAACCTCACCGATTGCACACGTCGCGATTGGCGGTGCCAACGGAATCTGTCGATGCCCACGCAGCTCATCACATTTCGTTGGTGGATGCGAAAATTGTCTTCCTCCAGGCCCAACTGCCACGCAATGGTTCAGACGTCGGCCGGCCAGGTTAGCGTCGATATGCTTTGCGACGGCAACGTGACCTTGAGTCCAAGTTGCCGCCACAAGACCGTGACTTCACGGTTTGAACGGTCCGAATTGACAATCACCATCGCGATCTTACCGTCCGGATTGCGGACTGCGACACTCCCAAGTCGTTCATCGCCGCCGCTGGATCGAATCCGAACGCCTCCTCGATGAATGAACCGAAAGAAGTGTCCGTACTGATAGTAGTCGTAGTGGTACGTCACATCGCCGGTATGTTCGTCGAGTGTCACGCACGTGCGACTCGCCCGAAAGGGCCCGTTGTTGGGCTTGCCCTGCCGTGTTAGAAGCGTCACCCAGCCGTTGTAGCTGCTGGCCCAATTCTGCAGGTACTCGATCACTCGCCGACCGCCCCCGGGACCAAAGACCGAACCCTCTGTGAAATGCAGCGGTACAAGCGGGAACTCCCGGTGAAACACGCTCATTCCGCTCGGGTCGCCAGCGTATCCGTGGAACGCGACGCCCGCCACGAAACGAGCTGCTTCCGGATCGCTCAGGACGGCGCGAGGATAGGCAATACCCGGGTCGTCACCGTCGGGGGTTGGTTCGACGTTGAAGTTATGGTCATAGGTCCAGATCTCGGTTGCCAGCCCAGCCGTAGTGAACGCCGGCCCGAGGTGATGCTTGATGAAATCGCGTTCCTGTGCACCAGTATATTGGCAGGAGGGGTAGTGCCAGTCAGGTGGGTCCTGGCTACGGTCGACGCCCGGTTCATTTTGTATTGTGATCGCGTGGATCGGAATCCCTTCGTCGTGATACGCCTTAATGAATCTCACCAGGTATTGTGCGTATGCTCCATAGAAGTCGGGCATCAGCTGCCCCCCGATCATGTCGCCCGTGCTCGTCATCCAACCTGGCGGACTCCATGGTGAAGCAAAGAACAACAGATCGGGATTCACCGTGCGGGCCTGCTCGAGCGTCGGCAGTACGTAACGGCGGTCCTTTTCGATTGAGAAGTGTTCCAGCCCTGGATCGCTCTCTCCCGGTGGAATGTCGTCGTACGTGTACCAATGCTCACCGGTGAAGTCTGGCGTACCGATGCAGATCCGCGCGAGATTGATTCCGATTCCAAGTTCGGAATGAAAGAG
>CAZNKT010000087.1:6491-20348 GCA_964573605.1 uncultured Pirellulales bacterium | reverse complement strand
GGATCACTTCGGCCCGTTGTTTGGGCGGAAGCCGTGAGATGTTGAAACAGGTACTGTGCTCAAGCGACGACCCCAACCCCAAAATTGTCTGATATGTGCGGCTGTCGTCAATCACGATCACGTCGCGATTGGCAGCAACAGGTGATTCGATCGGAATGAACATTAGCGGTGACTGCGGGGCCAGCTTGGACTCAAGATCATGCGTTGTCAGCCACCACTGCGCTGAAGGCCCGTTATCGTCCCCGATGACAACGCGCGCAACGCAAACCAACAGCAGGGCCATGCCAAATCGAAACTTCCCGACCCGACCACCAGGTTGTTGCATCTATCGTGCCTCGCGTACGTCACTCGCCGCGCCGCACCAGACTCGAATGCGCGTTTCAACTCTGGACATTAAACTGTGTCTGCCCGGCGTGGTCAAATGGCACGCTTGCCTCTGTCATTAGGCGGCGTTCCGATCATTCCGACTCGCCCTGCGCGGCCGCCCCGTCCGGGAGGACGGCGTAGGCATCGTGCTTAAGCAGTGAACGCAACTTGTCCCAGGAGCCGCCGCCAAGTACGAACAGGTTCACCAATAGCAACACGTCGGATACAACGGCGTAGATGAACCGGCCGGCCGTGAAGCCTAGCAGGTGATGTTCAAAGTAGGGTGATGCCCAACCGAACAACAGCGGCGTTGCAAACATTACCCGGCCGTTCGCGTAGCGAGGGCGGCTCATTTCGTGCGGCGAGCCGTATGAGAAGTCAGGAAGCCGAACACGGTCGCCTTGATGAAAGCGAAGCCCCCCTTGCCCACGATGGCCGCGCCAGCGATCAACAGGACGTCTGCGGCCACTACCATGACTCCGCTCAGGGCTGCGGTCGTGGTTGTGGACACGCCCAGTAGCAGCAAGGTGGGTATGAGGACGGGCAAAAAATGCTCGCCGCGAGTGATCTCTCAATCTTTCACGCGCTGACGGCGGGTCCTCGGCCATTGCGTTGCCAGTCAGCGCGTGTCTGCCCGTAATCGTCGCCGTCGCCCGCCGCAAGCCATCGTGCACACGCCGCCCCCAACTCGGTCTCGGCCAGCATCGCGCCGATCTATTGAGCGGCGGCAGGCGGCGAGCTTCTACCTGTAAACGCGCCACCCAGCCTGACTCCCAACAGAGCAGCCGGCACGTACAGAACAACGTCCGCCACGGCAAACCAGGTTGGGGCGCGAAGCATCGTCAGCATGGCAATGCCCCCACAAGTCCACAGAAGTCCAATCACGACGGCGGCGGCGTACCATGACCGCGATACGATTAGCCCGCACACAAGACCACTAACAAAGCTGCCACCTGCATGCGCCACAAGCACCATGATCATTGCTCCAGTTGGTATTCCGTTAGCCTCTACATGGGCTCTGAACGCATCGAAATCGTTGGGGTCAAGTCTTTCAGGCAGCGGATACACGGCGTGGGAAAGGGTCACAACCGCCATGTTGAATACACCGCCGGCCACGATACCAGTCAAAACGGCTAGAGTCTTGCGAATCACGTTAATTCACTCGCCGAACGTTTGATGAAGTGTCGCCAAGGCGCAGGTTGCCACCGCGGGTATTATGCCGCTACGGGACCCTATGCGCAAAGGATCGGGACGAAGCACGTGGTGTGATGTCGTGTCACTCGACTCGCCGAGGAACGTCGGACGATACGACCAAGGCGTCATGGCTGTTCCACGATCGTTCCGGAAAACGGCCATTTTCGCGACGCGGCACTACCAGTGCGAGGATGAATGAATCGAATGAATCAACGGCTGCATTGACGCCTCGCGCCAGACCGCTAGATTGATCGTGCCATGAATCCCATCGGCGCAGAGAGCAGAGCAGAAAAGGTGTCAGGAACCTTTATTGCCCCAAAAACGTGAAAGGCAACCTCCAGCCACGGTGGAGCAACCGGAATCTTCGTCGGTCCATACTTGCAGGGAAACTCTCAATGGCTCTACATGACAAACACTCGGTGCGAGAAAACCTGGATGACGACGTCTACGCTTCAATAGATCTCTCTAAGAGTATGCCGAAGTACAGGATTCCTGCCTCAGAGCACAATCCGCGCGATGTCTATTCGGTGGTGCATGACGAATTGATGCTCGACGGAAGCTCCCGCCAGAATCTGGCGACGTTTTGTCAGACCTGGGTTGAGCCTGAGGTCCATAAACTCATGGACGAGTGCCTCGATAAGAACATGGTTGACAAAGATGAATACCCACAGACTGCGGAAATCGAAGCCCGCTGCGTCCACATGCTGGCCGACCTGTGGAACTCGCCAGCCGAAGCGAACACGATTGGTTGTTCGACGACCGGATCCAGCGAGGCAGCGATGCTGGGCGGCATGGCGATGCGGCGCCGTTGGGAAGCGAGGCGGAAAGCCGCGGGCCTGCCAACGGAAAAGCCTAACCTGGTAACTGGCCCAGTTCAGGTTTGCTGGCACAAGTTCGCGCGGTACTGGGATGTCGAGCTGCGCGAGATTCCGATGGAACACGACCGGCTCATCATGACACCGGAAGAAGTCCTCAAGCGGTGCGATGATCACACCATGGGAGTAGTGCCCACGCTGGGTGTAACGTTCACGTGTCAGTTCGAACCGGTGAAAGCGGTCGCGGACGCGCTGGACAAACTGGAGCGAGATACGGGTGTGGACGTTCCGATGCACGTGGATGGCGCCAGCGGTGGATTTCTGGCTCCGTTCTGCGCACCCGAACTGGAGTGGGATTTCTGCCTTCCACGAGTCAAGTCCATCAACAGCTCCGGGCACAAATTCGGCTTGGCGCCACTTGGCGTTGGCTGGATTATCTGGCGGGAAGCGACGGACCTCCCGGAAGACTTGATCTTTTGGGTGAATTATCTGGGCGGCAACATGCGCGACCTCGCGCTGAATTTCTCGCGACCCGGAGGCCAAGTTGTTTGCCAATACTACAACTTTCTCCGACTTGGCAAGGAAGGATATCGCAAGATCCACACAATCTGTTACGAAACAGCCCAATTCATCGCCGCTGAAATAGAAAAGCTGGGGCCGTTTGAGATGATCTATGGCGGCGATATGAACGCTGGCATTCCCGCGTTGTGCTGGAAGCTCGAGGACGGCGCTGCCCCAGGGTTCAGCCTTTACGATCTGGCGGATCGCTTGCGGTCGCGTGGTTGGCAGGTACCCGCCTACTCATTGCCCGCCAACCGGCAGGACCTCGTCATCCAGAGGATTCTCGTGCGTCACGGCGTCAGCAGGGATCTCGGTTCCCTGCTGGTAGAGGACATGAAGCGAGCAATCAACCATTTTCAGAAGCATCCTGTCCACACACGCATGACCGCGCAGGAGGCCGCCGGTTTTCACCATTGAAGAATGATTGGCCGGCGTGCCGGCAGCGTGCGCAACTTTGCGGGGTCCCGTCGCCGCTGGTTTCCTGGGCCCTCACGCGATTGTTGATGATTTTTTCCCGCCGTGTAAACGTTCCTTGATCGTTGCCGCGAACGTATCTGCCATTCGCCGACCAGCGGACGATAGACGGCGATCATGTTGGTGAGAACGCGTCCTGGAGTAGCCGCCAAGGGATCCTGAGTGACCCGGAGACTGCCTTGCAGCACGAATATCTGGTCAACCACGCCCGGCGATCTTCCCGTGCAACGGACGTCGAGAGCGTAGCACGACATTACTTCTCAGAGCTTCTAACACGATCGCCGGTTCGCCTGCAAACTCGCGTTCTTGGTAAAGCGTCCCTGATATTTTGTTGGACGCTATAAAGCATGCCCGAATATAAAACACTCACGATCCTGGCCGCGTTCGCCTTCCTGTATAGTCTTGTCGCGTCCCGGCTGGAACGAACCCCGGTCAGTGGGGCTCTTGTATACGTCGCCGCAGGCCTCCTTGGTGGGCCAGCGGGTCTAGGACTGATCGATCTCCAAATCGATGGGGAAACAATCCGTTGGCTGGCCGAGCTTACGCTGGCTGTTGTGCTGTTTACGGACTCGGCAAACGCCAATCTGAAAGTGCTACGGCGATTTGAGGCAGTTCCCTTACGCCTGCTGCTGATCGGATTGCCGTTCACAATCCTTCTTGGATTTGGCATTGGAGTCTTGCTGTTCCGCAATCTCAGTTTGTTCGAAGTTGCACTGCTAGCCACCATGCTCGCTCCCACCGATGCCGCGCTGGGCAAGGCGGTCGTCACGAACGACGCCGTACCCGATTCGGTTCGCGAAAGCCTGAATGTCGAAAGCGGACTCAACGACGGCATCTGTGTGCCGGTATTGTTGCTCTTCTTGGCATTGGCTGGAGACCATGCAAGCGGCTGGGAGGCGGCTAGCCTGGCCGCAATGCTGCCACTCCGGGCGATTGGAATCGGCGCCTTGGTCGGCCTGGCGCTGGGCCTGGCGGGCAGCATAGCGCTGCGCGTTTGCGCTCAGCGCGGCTGGACGCAGGGTGCGTGGCTGCAAATCCCCGTCATCGCACTCTCCATGCTGTGCTTCGCCTTGGCACAATGGCTCGGCGGCAGCGGCTTTATTGCTGCTTTCGTGGGTGGCATGACATTCGGGGCACTGACGCGGGAACACAAGCAAGCCGTGTTGGAGGCCGCGGATGGGACGGGCGATGCGTTGGCAATGCTTACCTGGTTTGCCTTCGGTACGTTGTTGTCCATCCCCCCCTTCAACATTGTCGATTGGCGCATGTTGGCCTACGCGGTGCTCAGCTTGACGGTGATCCGTATGTCGTCGGTCCTACTCTGCGTCGTCGGCCTGGGGCTGCGGACCGACACCAAGTTGTTCATGGGCTGGTTCGGTCCTCGTGGACTGGCAAGCATCGTGTTTGCAGTGATGGTCGCCAGCGAGCATCTTCCGGGGGGGGACACGCTGGTTGCCACCACTGCCTGGACGGTTCTCGTCAGCATCCTGGCCCACGGCCTGTCCGCCAATTTCTTCGCGACGAAATACAGCCACCGGATAGGCAACTCGCACATTTGAGCCCCCGGGATCACCGTGGAGTCAGCAACGTTTTCGAGCCGGTTTCAAAACCTGATTTTGCTGCGACGTATCCCGGCCGTGGAGTGATGACAGGGCGTTTTAGAACCGCTTCTCGTTGTCTTCTCGGTCTCCGGTCGGCCGAGGAGGTGGTTCAACCCCGTCCGGGACGATCGTTTCTGACCCATGCCCATTCCCAACAGCGCGACAAGCGCCGCGGCCGTGAAGGTCAGAGCGAACGACGACGGCTCTGGTATCGCAAGAGGTGATAGCGCTCCGGCCGCCAGTCTCTCAATCAGGTGGGGTTTCAAGGCGTAATCCCACACGGCAACGTCGTCCAACCTTCCATCGAAGTTCTTGAAGACGGTGCTATCTCGATTGTCGACGATTGCGCCAATGTATGCCGGGTGCTGATCGATTCCCGTCAGATCATAGGATGGATTGAATTGTATTCTGCCTTCAAACTTACCATCCACGTAAATCCGCAATTCGCCGGCATCCCGGACGCCGGCGACGTGATGCCAGACCCCGTCATTTACGGCCGTTTTGGCAACCAGGACCTGCTTATTGAAACTCGTACCGGGAGGCGCAGCGTTATCGTCAATAACAAGCGTGGGCACGCCCTCGCGATTTCCTTCGCTCAACACGAGCGTGTATCGGATGCCCCCCTGCCAATCACCTCCGTTGCCGAAGATAGTTCCCTCATTCTCGTCACCAAGACCCGTTCGCGTCGTCTTCGACCAGCCGGCCACGGTCCAATCGTTGGAAGTAAAATTCAATGTGCTCGGATTGCCCAGTCCAATCCAGTCACCGTCCCCGTCCAATAGAATGGACTTGGTGCTCGCGATGTCTGCTGGCACGTCATCATCGTACGAGGCGTCACCCACAAGCGTGCCATCAAGGTGCTTTCTGGATTGGTCCGCTACGGTCCCTTCGAAGTCCCAGAATCCGACGAGACCGGCGATTGAATTGGACGACAGATAGGCAACAATGGTGCTCGCCACCAACGTCAATCGTAGTGCTTTGGTGTCAAATGACATGTGGACTTTCGATTCGCGCCCAAAAAAAACACGCCGTCGCCCTGTGAGTTGCACAGAGACAGGATGGCGTGTTGTTCGTGAGCAGATCTAATTGTGAACGTGCCGTTTCTAACCCTACCGTCGAGCCGTCTAGCATAGGACGCATGGGATTGCCAATCAAGACACCCCGATCCAATGCAAGAACGGACGAGCTTCCGATAAGTCCGCCGGGCCCGGACCGATCACCCGGCTACAGCCGTCTGGCAGGAGGCTTTTTGGTGATCCCGAATTGCGAACCTGTTCCCGCCTCGGCGTGTCCTTGGGGACATCAACCTGAAGAATGCCCTCCATCTTTGCCGCTAGGGCAGGTCGGGACTCATGGCGACACGCGGTTCCGCAGACCCTTCGTGTCGCGCCTGTTCGGCGAACCACGCACACGGATGTCGTGCGGACCGGGATCGGATAACCTTGAGGCGATGGTGCCACTCAGCGAACTGCCCCGCGGGGAACTCGATGAACATTCATATCCGACCAATTTCCGCCGACGAAGTTGAAGCATTTCAGCGGACCTTGGCCGTGCCGATGGGGTTCGATCCGACTCCGGAGCTCGCCGCTCGTTTCCAGAAAGTGTTTGAACTTCAGCGCCTGCGAGCTGCCTTTGACGGCGATCACATGGTCGCAACCTTCGGTGCATTCAGCCTCACGATGGCGGTTCCCGGTGGTGCGCTGCCCGTGGCTGGAACCACGGTCGTCGCGGTTCTGCCCACGCACCGCCGACAAGGAATTCTGCGATCTCTGATGACCGAACATCTGGCGGAAGTCCGCAGAAATAGCGAACCGCTGGCAGCGCTGTGGGCGTCCGAGAGCTCCATCTACGGTCGGTTCGGGTACGGACCCGCCAGTGAGCGAGCCGTAATGAAGTTGGACAAATCATACGCCCAAATGCTGGAATCCATCTCCATACACGGCACGATGCGGTTGATAGATCAGGACGAGGCGTTGAATGTCTTCCCCGAAATCTACGAAAACGCGGCACGTCAACGTCCTGGGACGTTTCTGCGCAGTCGAGATTGGTGGGAACACCGCGTGCTTTCCGATCCGGAGCCGATGCGGCGGGGAGCGACGGCGCAGCGCCGAGTGCTCCACATTCGCTCCGGCAAACCGGCGGGCTATGTGTTGTATCGAACGAGAACCGATTCGGCAGACAATACGAATACGCTGCAGCTTGTCGAATTTGTTGGCATCGATGCCGAGGCAGAAAAGGCACTCTGGCAGTACGTTTTCGGGATCGACCTGGTGTCTTCAATCACGTACTGGAACCAACCAGTAGACAATCCCGTACGGTGGTGGCTAGCACAGCCGAGACGAATGGAGCGAAGGATCGAAGACGCCCTCTGGTTGCGACCGGTCGATGTGGCGACGGCACTCGGCGGGCGGAGATATTCCAGCCCGGGATCAGTTGCGATTCGCGTGCACGACCACTTGTGTCCCTGGAACGATGGAGTCTATGGCCTTGAGGTCGCCCGGAACGGGACGGCGCAGTGCCATCCGGTACGTGGCGACACGCAGATTGCGATGACGCCCGAGGCTCTCGGGGCGGTCTATCTCGGTGGCCATCGCTTTCGCGATCTGGCAAGGTCCGGCGCCATCACGGGAACGACGAAAGCACTCGAGCGTGCTGACGCCATGTTCGCGTGGGATCCCTTGCCCTGGTGTCAGGAGGTATTCTAGAGCCGGTTTCAAAACCTGATTTTGCTGCGACATTTCCCGGCCATGAAGCAATTCCAGGGCGTATTGAAACCGCTTCTAGGGATCGATCGCGAGGCCGGCAGCCCGCAAGACGGGTAGCCCGGCTCTCCGCGCCGGGCACGAACGCGCTTCGTCGCGTGCTCATGCAAAAAAAGCCCGGCTCGAGGAGCCAGGCTGATGCGAAGCGAACGTGCCGCCGCGGTCAGGATCAAGTTCTACCCGGCGTGAAAAAAACTAATGGAACCAAGGTGCCACCTCGTTCCACAAACCGTGGAACGAATTCAATCGACCGCCGTGGTTGACCGCCGTTTGCCGGAAGTTGCTTTCCAGAGTGACGCGGTCGAACTCGTGATCCAAACCGCGTCCGCGGTGGTTGCGGCTGTTGCTGGCGTCGAAATCCCGGAGACGATCGCGGGGCGGTGGCAGGTACCCTTCACGGTTGACGTGGGGTCGCTGCGGCAGCGGCCCGTGACATCGGCCATTGCACGTCGGTCGACCGCAGACACACAGGTCACGTTCCAGGTCCAGGGCCAGCCGAGTGCGCTGGATCGCACCGTGAAACGGGGGCCGGCAGTGGCCGTAAATGAATCGGTCCAGCGTTCTTTTCGCACTGGACAGTTCGGCGCGAGCGTCTGGACTCCGTACCAGTCGACGGGCACGCGAAACATGCTTCACAGCAACGCCGGCAAGATGCCTGCTCACGTGGATTGTCTTGTCGCAGGCAAGCGTCATCAGTCGGATGGCCGCGTTCATGTGGGCCTCCGCCGCGGGGTGGCCCCCCCTTCGCCATCCGTCGTGGGAAGCCCGTGCCGCTTCGACTAAGACAAGGGAACCGATGAACGCGGCGACGGTAATGGCGAGTCTCGATTTCGTAGTCGGGACGTGGAGCATGGTCGGTCTCCTGGGTCGAATTCTAGTGGATTTCCGTTACCAACCCGCTGCTATGCGAGTGCCGTGCCAGAATTCTCCGTCGAGTGCCGCCGGAGCCGGGAGAAAATGCTATAGCTCAAGTGCTCAATGCGATTAACAGTGAAAAAAGCGGCGTCAGCATGCCGCCGGAGATGTACTCACATCGATTCGATCGAGCGAACAGAACATATCATTATGATGTCATTCCATGTCAAGTTGATTCATGCCGGGACACCGTTCGCCCGTTGCGGCAGACAGGCTGCGGACATCTGTGTCGGCGAACGACGCGACCTGATAATCCACGGGCCCCCTGCCACCGCACGGATCTTGCTTGACAGCAAGCCGAGATGCACACGCCACGATGCGCCGGTTCAGCACGGTGTGCCACGCCGCAGGCCAGTTTGACTCGTGTGTTGCCTCGCCAGTCCCGTGCCCTGCGACGTGAATACCGGCGCCGGTGAGGCATCCGCGGGCGCGACGAAGCACGCGGACAACCGACTACGGCCGGCCGCCGGTCCGATGTGCCTGTTTCTCACTTCTTCTGCTTGATCCCGACCCGATGAGACCAAAAATAACGAAAAACGGGTCTGACCCCACGACGGTCGAGTGGCACGCCATCCTTCCCTGATGAATCGATGTCCACGATCCGCCGGCCGTCGATCAGCAGTTGGTAGCGCGCGCCGCGCGGGGCTTGGATGTGCGCGCGGCCATCGCGGATCGTGACGGGGAACGGCGCGACCAGCCGGTGATTACCGTTGGTCGCCACGGCCAGGTTGTCCAGCCGGCCCGAAAGATGGAGCCGCAAGCTGACCAGTGCTCCGGGGTTGATGTCGGCCGGTCGCCGCTGCTGCGTGCGCAGATCGAAGGCGTCGGGGAGGCACCCCTGGGATGGGCCGTCGGGATACTGCATCTGTTCGCCGCAGATCAGGATGCCCTCGGCCACGTGTCGCCAGTCCAGCGTCTGCTCGTAAGCGGACAGCAACAACAGGGCGTAGGCGTAAACGGTGCCGCACCACTGCACCGGCAATCCGATCCAGTTCGGCGCGACCCAGTTCGTGGCACCGAAAACGGGTGTCGTGGCGTAGAGCATGATCGGCTGGTTGGACCACTGGTAGACGAACGGCAGGCCGCGGATGGCCCAGCGGCTGGCTTCCGCCAGGTGATCGCGGTCTCCGGTCAGTTCATAAGCACGGACGTGGGCCCAGACCAGGTGTGCCGACGCCAGGATGTCCGGTGTGTGCAGCGGCACTTCCCATGTCTGGGCGCCGCGCGGCGTGCGGAATCGCTGGCTGTAGACCAGCGTTTCGAGCCCGGCGGCCAACGATTCCTGGTGACCGGTGTAGTAAGCGTGCTCGAGCAGCAAACGCGCGGCATGGCCGCAGACGCCGCTGGCCGTATCTTCGAAGTGCCCGCGGCGGAATTTGCCGTTGTATCGAAAGGAACCGTCCGGCTGCTGGCGCCCGCGGAACTGCGCGGCGCGTGCGTCGACAATCCGCAGCCAATCGGCCGCGTGCCCGCTGAGAAAGAAGCTCGCCGAATTCGGCACATGCACGCCACCCAGTTGCAGCTGCGATACTTCGGGCATGCGGCCCGTGATGCGGAAGATCGCCGATGCGCAATCGGCAAAAGGTGCCCCGCGGGCAGGCATGCGACGCCCGCCCGGCACGACCGCATGGAACCAGCCACGATTTTCCTGGTCGAGAATCAGTCCCCGATACGCGGCCAGGGACAGTTGCATCTGCGCGCTCTCCGAACGCGGCGGCTGCGGGAGCGCCGGCAGCCCGTGGCGTTGAACACACCACAGGATCGCGTTTTCCAGACGATCGCCATCCGACCAGCCGTCGCCGACCCGAAGCGCGGCCCGTATCTTTTTTCCCTTAAGCGACATGCGATGGCCGTCCAAGAAGTCGAGAACGTCCGGCGCCGCAAAAATCGGCTGTAGATCATTCGTGTCCCAAGTCATCGCCACGCCGGCACGATCCGTCACCACAGCCATCAACGGCATCGTAACATCCATCGGATCGGGTTCGAATCGAAGATGTTCGTCCGTTTCGATATCCAATCGCGAACTCGAACACTCATCCTTTCCCAAGTATTCGACGCCGGCCAGCAATCCCTGCTCCAGCAAACCCGGGACACGCACAACGGGGCCTTCGGCCATGCGGTCGCTGTCGATCCGCACGACAAGATCGCCGTCCGGCGTGTCCGCCAGCGTCACGCGCACGTGATCGCCCACGAACTCCAGCGGCCAGGTTCGATCGTCCACCAGCTCGAGTTCGGGGACTTGTCCACCGATGTGCACCAACGGCGCCAGCGCGGCCACTTCCCGTTCGTCGCGCAGAAGGCGGACCAGTGAACCGTTGCGTGCCGCCTGTAGCGAGACACGGCCCAGCTGGTGCCGGATGCTATCCAGGGCCGCGTCCGGACGATACACCCAGAACCGTCGCTCGATCGGCGGCAAGGATCGGGACTCGACCACGACTCTCTGTGATGCCAGCGCCGTGCCCGTCGGCCAGGGCACCGGTACCGCTGTGGTGTCGCTGCCGGGCAAGCGGTGCGGCCGACCATTGACGCGTACGTCGATCGGGTCCGGCGCGTGATTGCGGAGGTGGACCGCGGCGGACCCGTCACGCTGCTGCAGCTTCAGCAATTCCAACGGGTGCAGGCCGCCGCGATGCACGGCAATCCAGTCCACGTCAATCTGGCCTGCGGCCGTGCCCGGGTCCAGTCGCAACTCGGTGAGGTTGCCGTCGATCGGCAGCGGCACCGTGTATTCGTGCCACGCGCCATCGTGACGCAATGCAAACGATGACTGGCGCCGCGGGTCCGTCCCCTGATGCTTGTTGCTGGACCAGAAGAACTGCCCGTCGCCGCCCGTTTTCAATCGCATGCGAATCCGCACGGCCAGTTCGCTGCCATCGAGGCGAACCGGAGCGCTGAGGAAGGGATCTCCGCCCGTCGAGTGAATGCGAAGCACGCCCTCCACGGTCGTCAGGCGGCATTGGTTGTGGGCCGCCCACCCCTCGGTCCCCTCGGCGAAATCCCAACGGTGAAGCATTTCCCCCACCAGGAACGATCGCGGAAACGCCCGCGACATCTCCGAGGCGTGCGAGGGTGACAAGATCATCCCTGTCAGCAGAACGAGCGGGAAAGCCGTCGGGATATTCACAGCAGTGAGGTCGGTGGAGCGAAGGCCTAGTTTGTCGTTTTCGCCGGGTGTGATTCGATGTTTTGAGGTTTTCTTGATTTGTGCGTGTATCCGGCGCCTCTTGAGCGCGGACAATCGTTAACGCGATGCACGGACGGCCGGTTGCCGGGCACCGGGTTCTGTGGCTGCATCCGGGCAGATTGTCCTGGCCCCCGCACAAATGCATTGTGGCGCGCCGCTTCGCAACATGACAGGATAATTCACCCGGGCAAGCCCGAAAAGTATTTTTCCAGACGTTCCGACGCCATAACCTCTCATCATCCTCTAACCGTCGACCTGTTACCGTAAGCGATATGACAAGTCGCTCCGGTCTGAGGAACGCCAATGACGCATCGAACTCCGATTATTGCATCCAGTCATTTGATTTATTGGAGAAAGCCATGCGTTTACAGGCAATTTTTCCGGTCTTTGCATCGATTCTGTTGTTGTTTGCCGACTCGCTGACTGCGCAACCCGAGGTTCCGGACTTCTCGGCAGCCGTCTTTGACAGCAGCTTGCAGATCGACAACCCGTATTGGCCCCTGGTTCCCGGACGAACGTACATCTACGAGGGCACGATTGTGGACTCGGAGACGGACGAAACCGAGTCGGAGACGATCATCATCGACATCCTGCACGCAACGCGGACCGTTATGGGAATTGAAACGCGCGTCGTTCACGACCGTGTCTTTCTGGAGGGGTTGCTCATTGAAGACACTTTCGACTGGTACGCCCAGGACAACGACGGCAACGTGTGGTACATGGGCGAAGATGTCACTGATTTTGAGTACGACGACGAGGGAAACCTGATCGGGACCAGCCATCCGGGCCAGTGGGAAGCCGGAGTCGACGGCGCGCTGCCGGGGCAAATCATGAAAGCGAACCCGCAGGTTGATGATCACTACTACCAGGAGTTTTACAGCGGCATTGCCGAAGATGAAGGAAAGGTGCTCGCGCTGAATGAAACGATCACGATTGCGGCCGGTACGTTTGAAAACACGATCAGGACCCGTGATTCGAGCGCCCTGGACGACGCCTTCGCCCACAAATCGTACGCACCCGGCGTAGGCACCGTACGGGAATTGGAGTTCGATGGGGCGACGGGGGCCCACGTGGGAACCGTGGAACTGGTGTCCATCGTTCCTGAGCCGACCGCCATCCTGATGCTGCTTTCGGGCCTGTCGCTGGGGCTGCTAAGGGGCCCGCGACGAGCAGCCGCCTGGCTTTTCGCAAAATCACGGGACTGACGACTGTCTCCAATGACTGTCTCCAATGACGCTCGGCAACGGGGCCGTGAACGCCACCGTCGCTCCCGGTGCGGCAATCCGCCGTACCGGGAGCAACCGGGCTCCGGATCGCACACGCAGTGCCGACAATGCCCGCTTCTGGGCCCACTTCTGATTGCCTTCTCATCGAATTCTCATCCTCCTTTGTTACGGTTAAGATGCGCCGGTGGAGTGACGTGCCGAAGTCCAAATACAATAGGAGATTAGAGATGAAACGATGTGTCTGCGCCGGGCTGCTGCCGGCTGTTGCGTTTACGTTTTTCGTTTATAGACTTGCGTCGACCGACGACATCGAAAAGGAATCGGTCGGCGTGAACCAGATCGCTGCCGGAGCCCGGAAGGCCATTCGGAAAATTGCCGGCGATGCGATGATGGACGCCGTTGAGAAGCAGACAAGGGATCATGTCGTTGTCTACGAAGTAGAATGGGAGGCGGAAGGCAGCAAGCACGAAGTGGTTGTCACTGCCGGCGGCGTGCTCGTGGAAACCGTGCGGTCCCTCGCTCCCGAAGCGGTGCCCGAGGACGTAAGCAATGCCGTGGCTCGGCATCTGCCCACCGGTGTCTCCGTTACATTCGAGCGGAAGCAGACTTTCCAATACGAAGCTGAGGCTAAAATCGAAGGGAAAGAGGTCGAGCTTCTTGTGTCCCCCACTGGAAGAGTGCTGAAGGGCGACGACGACGGGGATGACGACGACGGGGATGACGACGACGGGGATGACGACGACGGGGATGACGACGACG
>CAZNKT010000087.1:0-6391 GCA_964573605.1 uncultured Pirellulales bacterium | reverse complement strand
GGGATGACGACTAGCAGAGAATACGCCCGGGCGACTGTCCAGCGGGCGTGCGCAACACGCTCCTACGAGAAGCTGCAGGAGCGGACATCGAAGTAATTGAACGAACGCGCGAAGATGGCGTTTGCGAAGCTGAAACTGGATTTGCCACCCGGCAATACGAAGTCGTGGTTCGCCACGACGGCGTGCTGTTGGGTAAAGAATTAGAGCAGGATGGACAAAGTCCACGTTGCGACGGATTGTGGAGGGTGAAACGGGCGCCGTGTCTTGCCTTCTGACGAGGCTTGCGTCCGAAGATGTTTTGCCGGTACTTCGGGACCTATGCGATGCGTGTGTTGATTATTGAGGATTACGAACCAGTTCGCAGTGCGCTTGCCAAGGGCCTGAGCGAAGCGAGCTACGAAGTGGAGATTGCCAACAACGGCAAGGACGGGCTATGGCTCGCCACTTCGTGCAAATTCGATGTCATCGTGCTCGACCTGATGCTGCCTCACGTAGACGGATTTACGATTCTGAGGCAATTGCGAGACGCCGACAACGGCGTCCACGTTCTCATTTTGACTGCCAAGGACGCCATCGCGGATCGCGTCCATGGATTGAATCTGGGAGCCGACGATTACCTGATCAAACCCTTCGCATTCACGGAATTGCTGGCTCGCGTACGCGCCCTGACCCGCCGCAGATATGGCGAAAAGAATCCCACGTTAACCGTCGGCGACCTTGTGATCGACACCTTGCGTCGCGAAGTCCGCAGAGCGGGCGGTCGAGTGGAACTCACCTCTCGCGAATACGCGCTGCTTGAATATCTGGCACTGCGTGCCGGGCAGGTTGTCACCCGGACGGACGTCTGGGACCACGTGTATCACTTCTACGACGATGCTCAAAGTAATGTCGTCGACGTGTATATCGGCTATTTGCGCAAGAAGATCGAACGTCCTGGATTGACCAGGCTGATTCACACGCGGCGAGGCCAGGGTTATGTGCTGGGAGACATCACGTGATGCCGTCGCTTCGCAATCGACTGGTGATGGGCGCCTGTCTGGTGATCGCCGTTGGACTGGGGGTGGCCGGCAACATTGTGTACATGAAGTTTCGGGCGGCCCTGTACGCCGAATGGGACACCGCATTACTGCACAAGTGCCGCACACTGACGGCACTGACGGAATTCGACGACGACGGCCTGGAGTTTGACTGGGAGGCGGCCGATTTTGAGGAGTTCCGGAGCGGAGAGCAGCCCGAGTACTTCCAGTTGTGGCGGGCTGACGGAACCGTTTTGGCCAAGTCGCAAAGCTTGGGCGCCGGGCAACTAACCTGTCCCCAAGGCACCTCCGGAAAGCCGCGTTACGAAGCGGTTCGACTGGCTGATGGCCGTAGAGGTCGTCAGGTCGCGCTCACATTCATACCAAAAATCGATGAGGAATTCGTCGCAGATGAGATTCGTCCCGAGCAGATCGCCGTGACGGTCAGTGTCGCGCAGGGCAGTGTTTTCGTCGATGCCGTTCTGGCTCGTCTTCGCTGGATATTGATCACCGCCGGCACCACAACCCTCGCAATTTCGGTGGGCCTGTTGTTTGCCGTTGTGGGCCGCGGTCTCTTTCCGTTGCGACGATTGGCAACGGAAATCGACCGGATTGATGTCGACAATCTGACAGAACGCTTCAATGCACAGGACGCACCCCGCGAGCTGATCCCCATTGTCGGGCAGCTCAACGGGTTGCTCGACCGCCTGAAACACGCGTTCGAGCGTGAACGATCCTTTTCGTCCGACGTGGCGCATGAACTTCGGACTCCGCTCGCCGGCATCCGCTCGACAATGGAGGTGTGCACGCTGCGGCGACGAAGTCAGGAGGAATATCGCGCGGCGATCCGGAGTTGCCTTGGAATCTGCAAGCAATCGCAGGAGATGGTCGAAACCCTGCTGGAAATGTCCCGCGTGGAGCGTGGGCAGGCTGCTTTACGCGTTACCGCGGTGGACTTAGTCCAACTGATCAATGAATGCTGGAAGGACCATGAGGCCACAGCCGACGAAAGACGATTGGGCGTCCGTGGACTCAGCCACAGACCAACTACGCTGGAGACGGATCGCGACAAATTGCGGATCATTGTGAATAATTTGATCCAGAACGCCGTTTGCCACTCGGATATGGGGGGAACCATCACCATTGTTACGGCAACGCAAAACGGTTCCGTGAGCTTGTCAATCGAGAATTCGGGAAATCAGTTGAGCGCCGATCAGGTTGCCCATGTATTCGATCGTTTCTGGCGTGGTGAAGTTTCGCGATCCGGGTCCGGCGCTCATTGCGGACTCGGCCTTTCCATGGTCCACAAACTGGTAGCCCTATTAGGCGGTCGGATCGAGATTGCTGTTTGTGGACCATCGTTTCGTGTTGATTTGACATTCGCCAAGCGATTCGCTCACAGCGACGTCGAGTATCTGGCACACAGACGAGTGTATTCGCAGCGCCGCGTCGGTACCGGCGTGTAGTCTTCGCTTGCCGCCGGTTGTCCGGCGGTCCACTGATGGCCGGCGACGGTCGTTCCTGGAGCGCCCTCCTTGACGGTCCCGTCCCCGCAGTTTCCGGCAGCCGCTCGCCCAGGTTACTCCTTCTCCCGGGTCGGTGGGATTTCCATTACCGGTTCGCCTTCGGCTTCGGCGACGTCGATCTGTTCGGTCACGGAAATAACGTGGTGCATATTTCCCTCCAGCCCCTCTTGCCTCGAATCCAGATCCAACAATGTCGCCTGGCGCCCGTAAATGACGAGTCGATCATCAGGCTCGACGCGCGTCTGCCCACGGGGAGCTCCCACATAGTTTCCTCCGGCTCGTTGGATACCCAATACCAGCACGCCTTCGCTCGCCAACTGCAAATCGGCCAGCGAATGGCCGCTGAGCCAATCGCCTGGATGTACCTGCAGTTCGGACACGGTATAGTCCTGAGATACTCGCAGCAGTCCCGTGTAATCGCGGACTTCAATTTGCGTCCAGCGGCTCAGCGCCCAGCGATTGATACGCCACATCACTCTTTCGATCTGTTTGCTGCTGGCGACAATCCCCAGCACAACAACGCCGGCCCCCAGCACTTCCAGGCGGAACCACCACGTATCCGACCATGTCCTGGCGTCGCCCGTGTTCAGGAAGGAGAGCAACACCGAAGGGATGGCGATCACGATGCCGGCATTGCCCATCAACATGAGGTGCATGACGATACGGCGCCGTACCGGATGATTGACGATTTGTTCTGCCTCGCGAGTCGTAAAGCCGGAACCGGTAAAGGCAGACAGCGCCTGGAATTGTGCCAGGTCGCGAGAAAGGCCGGTCATCGTCAAACCGACGGTGGCAATTCGGATGATCACCAGCGACAGTACCAGCACAAACAGAAGCGTGAAAACGGCAGCCATCTCGCGCCTTTGCCTCCCAGAGTCAGTTTCAATACCTGATCTTGCTGTGACATGTCCCGGCCATGGAGCGATTACAGGGCCTCTTGAAACCGCGTGGACTTCATTCTTGAGCGTCTTTACGAGCCACGCTTCTTGCCCTGCCAAAATTCCGCGCACCGGCATACGATCAGGCCCAGAAGTGCGATCACGATACCTGGCGGTTCCGCCGCGGGCTGCAAGCCGCAAATCGGCGGCCCGTTCAGGAAGCCGAAATTGGCAGCCGATTCCATCAAGACGTCCTGCAGGCCATCCAGCCCGACCGTTCCGACCGTGATGGGGGTCGGCCGGCGAAAAGATGCGCGAATCGTACGCGCCATCTTCCCAGTGATGATTCGTAGCACTCTGCTCATCAAGCGCGGCCAGGGAAGTCCCATGATCTGCATTGTATACGTCCACGGCCTGCGGGCCTGAAAACATGCCGCCAGACGACCACTGCGTCCAATCCTCCCAACTGATGCTCAGGCCCAAGGCGTGCCCGATTTCGTGTAAGGCAACCGAGTAAAGGTCGACGTACCCAAAGGGAGCCGTCGTCGCGAGGTCAAAGTGCCACAGCCTCTCGGCGTCGTTATCGAACGAAATCGCACCTCCCCAAACGGGCAGCCGGGAGACGCTGCCCGACGCGCGAAACCCGCGGTTGAGGACCGACGTCCCGTCTGCGAAGACGCTGGAAAAGTTTAACCCGCTGCCGGTGCCTCCGCTGCCCGCGGCGACCATGGATCGGCCGCCGGCATACAGCATCCAGTCATCAGCGGCTATGGACCACGGGCCCCGATACGTTTCTGCTTCGGCCGACTCGGACAAGGCATCGCTGTCCGCACTCGCGGCTGGGCTCACATCCCACGGATCGCCCGTGCCGGGATGCGTGAACCCGATCCGAGGATCGACCGGTCCGTCGGTCAACGTCACACCAAGCAATGACGTCGTGATGATGTGACTGTATCGGTCCGCGACCGCCTGCAAGGTATCCTTTTTCAGCTGGGTGTCAAAAGAGTTATTCGTATCGTACCGGTAGTCCAATAAAATGTTGATGGCGCTGATTTGGGAGGCCGGTACGAGGAGCAGAAGACCGACGCACCATGCGGCAAGCACGACGACCCAGGCAGTCCAACATTGAGGATGCCATGCATTGAAGATACATGCATTGAGAATGCATGGGCGCACTCCAATCTGTTCCATGAATGCCCCAGCGGCGTCTTTGGAAAAACCAACGCGCGCGATTGTGGGGCACCGACAACAGCCGCCACGCGCTAACGTCCGGTTCGCGCAGGGTTGCCAGTCAACGGCAACTGGGGCTAACGTGCGATACAAGCGGAGGCTAGCGCCCCGCGGCTAATGTTTCCAATCCCAAAGCGTGACTTTGTGGTTGCTGAGGCTGTTCCGGTCATCCTCACTGCGCGCCTAGACAAGTGCCTTGCATCATAACCGCTCGCGCGTGGTGATCAACTGCCGCGCCGAGAATCGAAGGAGCGTCAATCCCCATTCATTCCCTGCCAAAATGGTACGTGACGAGCATCGGACGAGTGGCCTCATAATTCGAAGCCTGTCAAACTCCTGTTTCCTTTCGACCAACAAATTTCTTGACAGGGCACCCGCAACGGCTACGCTACATGGCATGTTGAGAGCGTGACGAAACAAGAACGGGGCCGTGGAGGCATTTTGCTGCCGAAATTGGCCCCAGGACATGCGTTCCGGAGGCAGCAGATTGGCTGCCGGGAGGTGGGAATGGTGACGTCCACGGTCAAGACGCGGCGATACGCCGCCCATGCCGCCCGATGCTTGGCGGTTGCGTTTTTCATCATCGCGCCTTGCCGCGACGGACGAGCGCTGACCATTCTGGTTCGCGCGGATCTCCCTGGCGCGTCCGGACGACCGACCATTGGAACGCTGGTCGCCAATAACAATTTCGACGGCCATCCCAGCGGGATGAACGGCCACTTCACGTTTGCAGACAGGTACGCCTATCTGGACAAGTATTACCAGTTCGACTGGGTCAACATCGTTACCGACGAACCCCGCGAGGCAAGTGGCTTGTGGCCCGAATATCCGGCGGTCGATCCCCAGGCGCCTCCCCAGAATAACAACGAGGACGACGAGCCGTACTACTACAATCGTGGCGAATGGGATCGAAACACGTTCGCGGATGAGACGATCCACGAAGAAGGGAAGTTTTCGCAGTTCATCGATTTTCCGAATCAGCCGGAAACGCGAACCATTGAATTCATGGCCTTTCTCGTCGCCCGCGACATTCGCGATGCGGACAAGCGGCAGTTTGATGACAAGCGGTTCTGCGCACTGGCGGGCTGGGATTGGACCTACGACGGCGCCGAGGGCGACTTCGACACCCGCCGTGGAACATCAACAGTGGGCTCTTCCATCGAGACGCGGGATCCACGGGTCGTGGACATAATCAACGCAGCGATCGCCAACGAGGCGAACGACTCTTTCGAAGGATGGGCTGCGTTGCACACGTGTACGCTCGTACCCGAGCCGGGGACGTTGGCGTTGCTCGTGGGGGCCGGTTTTGTCGCGCTGCTGGCAGTACTTCGGCGCGAAATGCCAGGGAGTTGATCTCGATTCTTGCACGTTCCTCCGGATTTCCCAAGGCGGGGCGTTCGCCAGTCAAACGCGGTTTCGCCCCAGGCCAGCGAAACCCAAGATCGCGGCCATGGCCAGCAGGGTGAGCGTCGAGGGTTCGGGAATTGCACCGGCACTGATAGGCTCGCCGGCAACGTCTTCGTACGCAAACCCGTGCAGCGTGCCGCCAAAAATATTCGTGGCCGGGTCATATTCTACGGTGAGTTCGATCCAACCGTAATGCGGGTCGCCAGCAGTCGGTGATGAAACGCCCACATAACCGCGAACAGGAACTCCGGTGGGGTGAAACCACGCGTTCTGCACCGGGTCGCGCAATCCGCCGACGATGTCGAACCCCCCTAGATCAACCGGCGAAGCGAAC
>CAZNKT010000086.1:0-26264 GCA_964573605.1 uncultured Pirellulales bacterium | reverse complement strand
ACATTCAGCCGAGTGCAATTCACGCCCGATTTGATGCCCGCCGACATCACGGGATCGGTGATCCTGCAAGTGGACGAGGACGGGCGGCGGCGATTCGAATTCCTACGCGGTCCGATCTTCGCGCACATCTTGCTGGCTGATGAAATCAACCGCACGCCGCCCAAGACTCAGGCGGCGCTGTTGGAGGCGATGCAGGAACGTCAGGTGACGGTGGGTCGCGTGCGGCACCCGCTTTCCGATCCCTTCTTCGTGCTGGCGACACAGAATCCGATCGAGCAGGAGGGAACATATCCTCTTCCCGAGGCACAACTGGATCGCTTCCTTTTTCAAATTCGCGTGGACTATCCGTCGCTCGAGGACGAATGTGAAATCGTCGAACGGCATTCATTTACGCCGCTGGATCGATTGGAGCGGGTCGTGGGGCGCACTGAAATACTCGTCTACCGGCGGGTCGTCGAAGACATTCCGGCTCCACCGAACGTCGTGAACTATGCCGCGCGCCTGGTTCGAGCGACGCGTCCCGACACTTCGGACACGGCTTCTTCCGTGGAGAATCTGATCCGCTGGGGAGCGAGTCCGCGAGGAACGTTGAACTTGATCCTGGCGGGTCGTGCCCGTGCTGCCTGCCAGGGCCGGTTCAATGTGGCTTGCGAGGACGTGATGGCCGTTGCGCCGTTGGTACTGCGGCACCGGATCATCCGCAGCTTCCACGCGGACGCCGAAGGCCTGTCGGCCGACGACATCATTGCGAAGATCCTGGCCGAGGTCCCCGCCGACCGGGATGAATATTCGTCATGAAACCTGGCCAAGCAAAACAACGGCCACGGGCCGGCAGGGCGGGGCCGGTCGGTCCCAACGGCACGCCATCGTTCCCATGCCGTCAATTCGCCGCCTGCCTCGATCCGCTGAGAGTCAGGGCGTGAGATGGCAGCTGCAGATGTTTCCGCCCACCCGACCGGCTGGTTCGACCCGCAAGCGATAGCCGCGCTGGGATCTTTGGATCTTAAAGCGCGCTACCTGGTTGAAGGCTTTCTGCACGGCCTGCACCAGAGCCCGTTTCATGGGATGAGCGTCGAGTTCAGTGAATACCGCGATTATCAACCCGGCGATGACTTACGCCACCTGGACTGGCGACTCTTCGCCAGGAGCGATCGGCTGTGCGTCAAGAAGTACGAACAGGAAACAAATGTCCGCGTGTACGTCGTCGTGGACACCAGCGCATCGATGGGCTACCGGGGAAGAGATGCATGGGGCTCAAAAATCGACGTGGCCCGCACGATGGCGGCGGCACTCGCCTGCCTGATGCTCCGGCAAAACGATGCCGTGGGACTGATTTCGCTTCAAGACGGCGAAGCGGGGGCGCAATTGATTCGCCCCTCTCAGAAGCCCCGCCAGTTCGGCCTGATATTGCAGCATCTCCAGCGTTTGATGCCGGGCGGCGGACCGCGCCTCCCCAGCTTGCTGGAGAGGATTTTGCGGCTGGTTCACCGCCGCAGCATGGTCTTGCTGTTCACGGATCTGCTGGAAGACGCGGAAAGCATGGCACGGCCGTTGCGGCAGCTTAACTTCCAGGGGCATGAGTGTTTGCTGTTCCAGGTGCTGGACCGGGATGAAACGGAATTCCCGTTCAGCGAAGATGCTGTTTTCGAGGACCTGGAAACGGGCACGCGTCGAAAAGTGCGGCCCGCCGCAGTAAAAGAGCGATACCTGCGGCGTTTTGAAGCGTTCATGGAAGCCCACCGGCAACTGTTTCGGGAACTGGAAATACCACACAGCGTGGTGGTCACGCACCAGGATCCGTGGGAGGCGCTGTCGATGTTCCTGGTAAAACGTAAGCAAATGCTATGAACTTTGCGCTGCTCTATCCTCTTGCCTGGCTGGGCGCGGCGGCCATCGGCGTGCCCATCTGGCTGCATCTGCGGCGCAAAGAGCCGTCCAACATTGTCCGGTTTTCCGCCATGCAGTTCCTGGATGATCAGCCTCTCGCCAGGCAGAGTCCGTTGTTGCCGCGTCAATGGCCGTTGTTGCTGCTCCGCATGTTGCTCGTGTTGCTTGTGGCCAGCGCGTTTTCCTGGCCGTACTTGCGGAATGACCGGAAAACGGTGATTCGCGAGAGCCGCGTCTATATTGTGGACAACACGATGAGCAACCAGGCTTCCCAGCGATGGTCGGCATCCCGGCAACACCTGCTCGACGAACTAGAGGCGGCCGGGCCGGACGTGCAAATCGCCGTCGTCGAACTCAGGGCGACACCCAATACGCTCGTTGCGTTGACCGACGACAGGCCGACTGCGATCAGCGCGACGGCCAATCTGCAACCGTCCCACCAACGAGGCTCGTACTTGAACGCCTTTCGCATGGCGAGCCGGATACTCGAGCAGGCACGCGGCGACCATCGGCGAATCGTGCTGCTGGGCGATAGCCAGGCGAATCAATGGAGCGGCGAGACAACTTCCGTGCCGTTTCTCAGTGGCGTCGACCTCGAACTGCCAGACGTGCAAACGCCGACGCTTGACAATTTAGGTCTCATGCAGCCTCGCGTGGCGCGGACCAGCCGTGCGACCGAGTCGTTCATTGAATGTGCCGTGACGGTGGTTCGCGTAGGTGACTTTTCCGATGCCACGCTTACCTACTGGGCCAACGGCGTCCAGGTATCGCGCGAGGAAGTGTCGTTCCCTGAAGGCTCGGATAGCATTCAAACCAGTGCAGTCTGGAATGACGAGAGTGATGGATGGCTGGAGGGCGAAGTTCGGCTCGAACAATCATCGGATGCCTTGGAGGCCGACGATCGCGTGTATTTCTCGCTTCCTCCCTCCGCCCCGGGACGTGTCGCCGTGCTGGCCGATTCCCGCTATCTGCGGACCGCGCTGGCGCAAGACATCATGCCCGACCGGTGGACGGTGCACGACGTGCATTCCACCGCCGACGGTTCGGCGACGTTGCCCTCGGACCCGGTCGACGCGGTGTGTCTGGAGGCCCATTATCTCCGATCGCAACCTGTTCTGAAATGGGTGCAGGACTCCTTCGAGCAGGGAGTTGGCGTGCTGCTGATCGTCGATGCGGCTTCTGATTTCATTTCGAGGCATTTGGATGAATTGGGGATTGAACTGCAGCCAGGCAGCACGCGCCGGGGGCCGCCCGAACCCTTTCGTTATCTATTCCTCGACCACCCTATATTCCGGTCCTTCCGATCGCCCGACTTTGGCGACCTTGCTGGAATCAAAGTCGGTCGTTACCGCCGTCTGAATGTCGACGATGCCTTGCCACTGGCCTACTCGTCTACAGGCGATCCGCTGATCTTCGCTTCGGACACCAACAGCGGCCGGATGGTCGTGCTGGCCTTCGGGCTGGACCGCCGCGAAACGAATTGGCCTCTGGAACCGACATTTGTTCCGTTCCTGGATCGTGCATTGACCTATGTGAAACACGTGAGTGACGCGCCGCAATCCGCGTATCGACCGTCGTCCATCGCGACGTGGCAACTCCCGCCGGGCCACACGGGGGAAAACGTCGTTCTCCGCGATGCCACCTCCGACGGGAAGACCACTCTTGGCAGCAGTACGGTTGCCGACGGCACGGCGCGTATCGTCGTGCCTGATCGGCCGGGAAATTATGTCCTGCAATGCGACGGCAGCGACGCAATGCAGCGTCTTATCAGCGTCAATCCGCCACCGGAGGAGTCGCGTCTGACGTTTGCCGACTCTCCGCCGATCGTGCAGGACTGGCAGGTTGAGAATAGGAAACGTACATTTGTTCAGGCAACTCCCGCCGCCATCACGGACCTGTCGCGCAGCGATATTCTCCGCCAGCGTATCTGGTGGTGGCTGCTCGCGGCGGGCACAATGGTCGTATTGGTGGAAACGTTGTGGGTTTCCTTGCAAAGGTCACCGGCATGAACGTACGCGAAGGACGTGTTGAGGAACATCTGAAGCGGACTGCGGCTTGGTGGAAGTGGCAGATCTTCATCCGTCGCACAGCCACGCTGGCATCCCTGTCGTGTGGTGCCTTGTTGCTGGTCGGCGGCGGCATGACGCTGGGCTGGTTTGACAGCCTTGTGTGGGCCGGCGCGTGGATCGCGTTGGTCGTCCTGGTGTCGCTGTTTGCATGGATGGTCGTGGGAGTTTTGATTGCCGAATCTTCCCAAGACGTTTCATGGCTGGCCGCGGTCCTGGAGAAGTCCTACAACCCGTTAATGGATCGTCTGAACGCGCTCGTCTATCTTCGCAAAGAAGTGTCTGGGAAAAACAGGCAGTACGCGGATGTGATTGAACACCAGACGATCGACATACTGGCGCGTGCTCCCGCCAGGTGTCCATTTTCCTGGCGTCGCACGCTTGCCCATGTCGGCATTTCCACCGCCATTCTCGCGGCGACCGTGGCGTTCTATTTGTGGATGCGACCGTGGACTCACGTACTGGCAGCGGCGTCGGCGCGTTCCGGCGCTGCGCACGATGGGAGCGGCTTCGAGAACACGCTTCTGGAAATTCCCGATCTGACCAAAGCGACGGACGATCGGGAAAGCGAGCAGCCCGCGGCCTGGGGGGAGGTGCGGATCACACAGCCCGGACACGACGTGGGTGCGACTCGCCTGGAAGTGGTGCCGCTGGAAATCGAAGTGGCAGCAAATAAAACCTTAAGCCAGGTACGTTGGATCTCCGGACGTAACGCACTGCCACAGGTCGTGCATGAACTTCCACCACCGGACGAGCAGAGCTATGCACTCTATGAGCCCCTCATCGTTCCAGAAGATCATCAGGCGGGTCGCGCGGATGTCATCGCTTACTATGCGGAAGCGAAATCCGATTCGAAGGTCTACGCATCCGACTTGTTCTTTGTCGACGTGATACCACTGCGAGCAGAGATCGATCATATGCCCGGAGGCAGGAACGGAATCGCCTCGCGCGTGCTGGGCCACGTCTCGAGTGTCATCCAGTGGCAGCAGGACGTCCTCCGAAAAGTGCACCGACTTTCTGACGACATGGAGCGAGTATCCGGTGACGAACGCGGCATATGGAATACGCTCGCCGAGGACATCGCACAGGTGGAGGCAACGATCCGGCACTTGACCGCGCAATTCAGCGCTGCCTTCGCCCCGGCGCGCGTCGAGAGGATCGTCCAGAGTCTGGAACAGGCCCGCGCCGCGCTTCTGAAAAGTGAAGCCCCGCTGCGAGAGCGTCGCCGGGATGCCACGATGCACCAATGCTGGACGGCACTGGGACATCTGATTGCCGCTCGCAAGCAGGTGTACGCCTTGATACGGGACCATCCGCACGAGTTCCTCGACCAACAGCGGCCGTTGCAGCAGTCCGGAAAGGTGTCGGACGCCGTCCGCGCGCCGCAACAGGCACCGCGCGATGGACGAATGCTCGAAAAGATTCAGCAGCGCCTTGAAGTTGCCGAGCACGCCCGGCAGGCGCTGCGCGACATTGCACGTGAGCAGCAGCGCGTTGAGCACCTGGCACACACGCATTCGCCGAGTGGATTTCCCGAGGTGGCCCAGGATCAGGACCGCCTTGTGCAAGCTCTGGATGACGCCATGGAAAAGTGGCCCGAGACGCTCGATGCGGTTCAACCTCGCACGGACGCTGCGAGGAGGCAGATGCAGACGGCTTCGCGCGCGCTCCAACTAAAGAAGTCCCACGCTCCAGAGGAGACGTCGCGGGCGGCGGAACGGATGGATGCATTGACACGGGAGATGGAAGACGTTCTCGACCGTCTAAATACCGACCGCGGATTGCCAGAAGACGACGCGGCCCAGCTTGCGCGGACGCGCGCTCGCCGGAACGCGGAACGGCTCGCAAACATGCAGTCACGCCGGCAGGAACTGGAGGATGCCCGGGAGTTTATTCGGGATGCCTTGGGCAAAGAGCGGAACATCGAACGCGAGGCCAACCCCCGCAACCAGAAGAACCTGCGGCAGCTAGCCGACGAACAACACCAATTGACTCGCTCGGTGGAGAATTTCCTGGATGAAAAGCCGATTTTTCGGCACTTGCCGTCCCTGTGTTCGCGCGCCACGTCCGCCATGCGAGCGACGGAACAGGCACTGAAAAACGGACGGAAAGAAGCAAGGGAGCGGGCGGGCAACGCCGCGGACACGCTGCAGGCACTCGACAACGCCCTGGAAAAAGAACAGCGGGCCAGCGACCTGCCGGAAGCCTATACACTCAAAAGGATGCTCGAGAATGAAATACAGCAGCTCAAGCAGCTCGAGCAGCGACCGGACCAGGCGCCGCCTGGACAATGCCGCAAGACGGGGGGCAGGTGCAAATCCATCGTCAATCAGCTCAAGAATGTGGCGGCCCGCGGCGCGTCGGACGGCAGACTGGGACCGGCTCTCCACGAGACGTTGCGGGACGAAAACGCCGATCGAATTTCCGCTCAGTGCGATAAACTGGCCGGCGCCCCGTCGCCGGACGCGATAAAACAGGCTGCCCAGGACCTTCGGCAAGAGCTGGAAACCGTGCAGCGGGCCTTCGATGACAGCGTGCCGCAAACGCTCGCCCGCCGTTCGCGGTCCGCACCGTCCAGAGCCGGCAATAGTCAGGCAGTCATGCGAGCGCTGCAGCAATTTCGAAGCGGCACCTTGCGGCGAGCCACGGGACGAGAACTTGATGCGGAAGAGAATATGCTCCTGCAGTTCGACGCCTTCGACAATCTGATCGAAGGGATTCGCGGAACGTATGGATCCAACGAAAACGTCATGCCGATAGTCGAACAGCTTCGAAGAGATTTGCGCCAACCCGACTACCGCATCGATATGGCGACGCTCGCCGCACTGCTTGAGCATGTCCGACAGGTCAGTGCGAACGGCATGGACCAAAAAGACTCGGCGGAGCAGAAGCCGCTGGTCAATGTCGATCCCGCCGATTTCCCCGCCCCTTACCGCGACGCGATCCAACGCTACTTTCAAAAACTTTCTGAACGTCCATGAGCCCGCTGGTCTTTCAGAATCCGCTCGTCGGGAGCCTGGCCGGGCCCGCGATCCTTCTTCTCGGTCTGTTCGCCTGGTTGTCGATAAAGCGGGGCGTCTCTTACCAGCGCGTGGCCGCCTTGACCGGTTTGCGTGCTGCCACAATCGCCACATTGCTGCTGTTGATGGCCCGTCCGGCCTGGGAGTCCTGGGACAGGTCGACGACCTCACGGACGCATGTCGCCTTGTTGGTGGATCGCAGTGCGAGCATGGCCGTCGAAGATCGCGGGGAATCGCGGTATCGAGAGGCCTTGTCTTTTTTGCGCGACGAACTGGTACCGGCCGTCCATCGATCCGGATTGCAGATCCGGGCGATGCTGTTCGCGGATGAGGTCCGCGGCGCGGACGGCGAGCAAATCGCGGGGGCGGCCGTGGACGGCGAAGAAACGGATCTGGCAGGGGCCGTCTTGCAATCGATTACGGATACAGAAGACCCGCCGTTAGCCGTCATCGCCCTGACCGACGGCGCCGTGACGCGCACGGAGTACAACGATCGCGCCTCGATAGCGCTGGTCGAAGACCACGTCCCTTTTATCGGCATCGGCTTCGGTACGGAAACGGAGATACGGACGTTGGCGCTTCAGCAGATGGCCGCTCCGGCGACGGCCGTGCCGAGAGAATCGTTCCGCGTGGCGGTTCAGATGCGGGCGACCGGAGCCGGCCGGCTTCCGCCGTGTGAATTGCTGCTGCTGCGAGACGGCAAACTGGTGAACCGAAAGCGGCTGCCAGCAATTGAAGCACCGCGCACATGGCAGGAGAGTTTTCAGACGGTCGAAGAAAGTGAAGGCGTGGCAACCTATACGGCACAACTTCTTCCATCCACGGAAGACGGCATCGCCTTCCCGGCTACGAAAAAGACGGTCCATGTGCGGATTGCCGAAGAAGGGCGGTTGAACGTCTTGTTTCTCCAGGGCGGGCTGACCTGGGATTACAAGTTCATGCGCTTGGCGCTGAAACAGGATCAGACGGTGAAGTTGTCGGGATTGATGCGTACGGCGCGAAGTTCCGCGTTCATGCAACACGTGGATAACGACATCGACCTTTCAGAAGGCTTTCCGACGACGATGGAGAAACTGGCAAAGTTCCATGCGGTGGTGCTCTCCAATATCCAACCGCGGGACCTGTCGGCCGAGCAGCAGGAACTGCTGTCGGATTTCTGCGGTCGGTACGGAGGGGGTGTTTTGATGATCGGCGGCGCGAGCACCTTCAACCGGTCGTGGAAGCAGAGCCGTTTGGAAGCCATGTTGCCGGTCCGGCTGGCTGCGTCTGCCTCCGCCGGCCGCACGAGCCCGCCGTTCCGCGTGCGGTTGACGAATGCCGCCAGACAAAATCCTGTGTTTGACATCGGCGACGCCGATGACAACCATCGTGCGTGGGCCGAGGTGCCAACCTTCTCGCATTTCGCGGCCGTCGACTCGGTGAAGCCCGGAGCGGTACTGTGGCTGGTTCGGGGAGGGCACGGCGGCGGGCAGACTCGCGACGTGCTGATGGCCGTGCAGCGGTACGGTACCGGGCAGTCGGCGATCATCTGCGTGCAGAACTTCTGGCGATGGCGGCTGGCCAAGGATACGGACGTCGAGCACTACGACCGTTTCTGGCGTCAGCTCCTTCGCTATCTGGGAAGGGGAGATCCGCGGGCGGTCCGCATCACCGTGCCCGATCAACAACTCGAGCCGAAGGCCGACATTCGGTTGTTGTTGGACAAGCAAGCGGAGCCCGCAGGGGCCGGCTCCGAGGGGCAGCGTTACGACGTCGAGATTACGGACGACCGGAAACGCGTGGTGACCCGCCAGCGGATGAGGCTCACCGACGACCGGCCGTCGGAGTTTGTCTTCCGTCCGGAGCACGGGGGCGTTTATCAAGTGCGCGTTCTGGACGGCGGTGGAAAGGAAGTGGCCAGCCGCTCGATTGAACTGTGCGAGACGGCCCGGGAACTGTGGCATACGGCGCGCGACATGAGTGTCCTGCAGCAATGGGCGCGGCTCAGCAACGGATTGGCCGTGCGGGCCGAAGATTGCGAAGGCGGCGCATCGCTGGTGAACAGCATTCGCCAGAAGCAACAGTCCCAGAAACAAGTCCGCACAACACGGCGGCCGGCGGGAATCAACGGCTGGACGCTTGCATTGCTGCTGGCCTTCGTAAGCGGCGAATGGCTGCTCCGCAAACGGTGGGGAATGACGTAATGATTGCAGCGGAAAAACAAATGAAAAGCGTTTTCGGATCTTTATTGATCGTGGTCCTGGCAGCCATGCCCGCGACGGCACAACCGACACAGGATCCGCAGTCCTCGTTCTTCATGGGAAGGATCACGGTCAAGTCGAATCGCAGGACCGACTGCGCGGGTGTGGGCAAGAACATGGCGAGGCTCGTGGCCCAGGTATCGACGGTGCCCGTCGATGACGAAAAACAATTCCCCCTGACCGACGATCTCCTGTTTGAAACGCCGTTTGTTTTCATGAACGGACATCATGATTTCGTGTTGGAAGAATCCGAACTGGCCAGTCTGCGCGTCTACCTGGAACACGGTGGATTCCTGTTCTCTTCCGGATGTTGCACGAATCCGGCGTTTCCCGAGGCCTGGCGGCGCGAAATGGGACGTCTGTTTCCTCAAGTGCACGTCGACAAACTGCCTTACGAACACCCCATTTACCGGACGTTTTATCGGATCGAACGCGTCCGGAGCCGCCACCGCAACGTGAACGTGTACCTGGAGGGGCTTTACCTGGACGGATGGCTCGTCGCCGTGCTCTGCGAAGACGGTCTGTGCTGTGCATTCAGCGCGGATAACCGTTGCAATCCGGGCCGCGGCATCGATACCGAAACGGGCAAGAAGCTGGCCGTGAACGTCGCCGTCTATGCCATGACCCACTGACCGGATCCCCCGTCATCCCGTCCGGACCCGGCTCGGTGAACCGGGCGACCCGTCGAGCCCAGCCAACCGTCGGAGGAATCGGCCACCCGCCGGCCGGAGCACGAACCATGCATCGTGAAACAACCGTGCTCACTCGCTACGACACCACCCGCTCGTACCAATGGAACTACGACCACGCTCCCGATCCGGTCGACCTGGAAATACCGGAGGTTCCTGGAGACTGGCGGTTTTGCGGCCTGCGCGTCGCCTCGCCGCTGGGCATCCCGGCCGGACCGTTGCTCAACGGCAAGTGGTGCCTGTACTACGCCAGTCTCGGATTCGACGTACTGACGTACAAGACGGTCCGAAGCGCCGAGCGGCCGTGCTATCCGCTGCCCAATCTGCAACCGGTCGACTGCGGTCCGTTACACGGCGGTGAGCGGGAACTGCCCGCGGCGGAGCGCATGCGGGGAAGCTGGGCCGTGTCGTTCGGCATGCCGTCGAAGGATCCCGCAACGTGGCGGCGCGATATCGAGGCGACGCGGAAAAAGCTTTCACGCGGGAAGCTGTTGAGCGTTTCGGTTGTGGGAACCGTTGGCGAAGGTGCTTCGCTGGACGAACTGGCGGCCGATTACGCGCGGTGCGCCCGCTGGGCCCTGGACAGCGGTGCCGACTGCATTGAAACCAATTTCTCCTGTCCGAACGTCAGTACCAGGGACGGACAATTGTATCAGGAAACGTGTGCGGCGCGGGAAGTCGCTGTTCAGGTGAGGCAGTCGATCGGCGCGGAAAAATACATCATTAAGATCGGCCATGTACGCCAAGAGGAGGAAGCGCGCCGACTCGTCGAAGCGCTGGCGCCTCTGGCCGACGCACTGGCGATGACGAACAGCGTGGCGGCCACGGTACGCGACGCGTCCGGGCTCGCTTTGTTCGACGGCCAGCCGCGCGGGATCTGCGGCGGTGCGACGCGGATGGCTTCGCTTGAGCAGACGAAGATGTTTGCGAATGTCATACGCGGGCGCGACGACCATCTCGACCTCGTGGGCGTGGGAGGAATCTCAACGGCCGAGCATGTTCGCGATTACCTTCGTGCCGGTGCGCGGGCAGTCCATTTGGCCACGTCGCCCATGGTTGATCCCCACGTTGGCATTGCCATCCGCTCGGAATTGGCCGCGACCTTGGCAGGTTGACGCTCTTCGCAGGACCGGGGCCCACCGGTTTTTTTCGCGGTCGGCCAAACGCATGGCGATCAACTTGACGGCGCTTGGATGTGCGCCGGATACTGTACTAATTCATGGAGAATCATCGTCGCGCTGGGAGACAGAGCCCGGCGCACCGGCATCCGGAGAACCAATCATGGGCAGACGGCTTTTCTGTTTCGTTCTGGGCGCGGCACTGTGCGGTTGCGGCCAAGCCATGGCGTGGGCAGGCATCGAAGTGGGGACCGGCGTACGCGTCATCACGCCCGATCCGCTGCTGCCGGTTTCGGGTGGCCTGGGACCGGCGGCGCCGACCCGTCAGAAGCGAGGCGACCTGAATGCGCGGGCCGTTGTGTTTCGCAAGGACGACGTGGCCGTTGCGATCGTGAGCCTCGACCTGTTGGGATTTCCCTCCGTGTTGTGCGATCGCGTACGCGAGCGGGTGAGCCAGATTCCCGCCGAGAACATCCTGATCGGGTCGACGCACACGCACAGCGCTCCGGACTGCTACGCGTTTCCCGACGGCCGTGGAGGGCACACGGGCGATCTGGAATTCATGGAAATGGTTTGTGCCAGGACGGCCGACGCGATTCAAGACGCCTGGAACCATCTCGAACCGGCGTCGATTCGTATCGCCACGGGCGAAGCCGAAGGCCGCATCGCCTACAACTATTATGCTCCGGATCTGTACGATCGGCGGATGAGTGTCGTACAGGCCGTATCGCCGGAGGGTCGCACGCTGGTGACGCTGGTCAACTACGCGGTGCACCCGGAAGTGCTCGGCGCGGGGCAGGGGATCCTGAGTCCCGATCTGGTGGGGCCCTTGTACGAACGGCTTGAAGCCAAGGGCGGCGGGATGGGGCTGTTCATCAACGGCGCGCAGGGCGGGATGATCACGGCCGACAACCGCGAGCTGGACAAACCGCGGGACCCGGTTCGTGGCTATTGGGAGGACGCCAATACGTGGGAGGAATGCATCCGCATCGGTCATACGATGGCCGAAGAGGCGCTGCGGCTGATCGCCGACGCGCCGCTCGAGCGCGACCCGGTACTTGTCTGCGAGTCCCGTGACGTGCGGTTTCCGGTCGATTCGGAGATCATGTGGGCGATCATCCAGCAATCGCCCCTCAATTATCCCCACAGTGACGATCAAACCATCACGACGCGGATCAACCTGGTCAATCTTGGCACGGCCCAGGTCCTGACCATTCCCGGAGAAGCGCTGCCCAACATCGGTTTTTATTTGAAGCGAAAGATGCGCGGCCAGCATCAGCTTCTGTTCGGATTGACCAATGACGCCTTCGGGTACATTCTCACCAAGGAGGATTTCAACAGCTTCCCGCGCTACGACTACGTATCGCGCACGTCGCTCGGCGAACAAACCGGCGAGATATTCATGGAGCAAGCGCTGCAGCTTGTTGACGAGAGTCCGGCTCCCGACGCGCTACCGTAGTTGCCACGCGCGGATCGCAGGGCGTGACACTACGGCGAGAAGTTCTCTGTGCTACCCACCCTGATGTGTGCGTATTCGCACGCACAATCGAGCTATTCGGCACAACCAGCCCACATCTTCCAGCCCGCGCTGGGAGGGCTCGCGTGAGCCCTCCGGAACGGGTTTCAGCGCGGGAAGCTGGCGTCGAACCGTGTTTTGGGCCAAAAAAGGGGCCTTTGTCGACCGGCGGCCAGCCAATGTGGCGTGCCGCAGCTGTACCGCATTCGGGATCCGCGCTGGCGAGGCAACACCTGAACGGTCCGGTATTTGCTCAGACGTTGACGCATATGGGGCTGCGTAAAGGCCAAGCCCGTTCGTGCCCGTTGCCTTTTGTAGGTGGGGACGGATCCATGGCAGCTCACCTCTTCGGATCGCTTCTGACCGGTCGCACACACACACACACACACACACACATAATTCCGGCCTGGTGCCCAAACAGCGGCGTCGGAAACGCCGCTGGCTTCACTTCGAGCCCCTCGAATGCCGCCGTCTGCTTGCCGTCATCATGGTGGACAGCTACGAGGACAACATGGGCCAGGACGGCTCGGTAACGCTTCGTGAAGCCATTCAGGCAGCGAACACCAACACGTCTGTAGACGGTTCAGAAGTCGGAAACGGAGCCGACACGATCAAGTTCGATCCGACGCTCGACGGTGCGACGATCAACCTTGAGTTCGGGGATGGCGAATCAGGCGACATGGACATTACCGAATCGCTGGTGATTGACGGCGGCACCACGAATATCACGATCGACGCGACGCACCCCTCCAATAAGTCGTGAATCTTTAACGTCGGAAATCAAACCAACCTGATCAGCGTCGAACTGAAGGGATTGATATTAACCGGCGGCGATGCGCGGAGTGGCAATGGTGGCGCTATCCACTCCGATCTGGCCAGCCTCACAGTGCGCGATTCTGTGATTACAGGCAACGTGGCCGCGGTCGGTGGTGGTATTTACGCCAAACATTTGGGAACTGAACCTGGGGCGGAAATTAAGATTATTGACAGCACCCTTTCCGGAAACACTATCAATGACTATCAAAAGGAAGGAGGTGGAGGCGCCTTCATTTCGGTAAACAACTCACTGGTGGAGATACGTGGCACAACCATCAGCAACAATGGCGGCCCGACCATCGGCAACAATTACGGAGCATCTGCCGGTGGCGGCCTGATAGTGAGACTTGCCGGCGAGTTACCGGATCCAGCGCTTGAGACAGACACAGAGTTCCGGTTGATCGAAAGCACAATCGCTGAAAACATGGCACTATTCAAAGGAGGGGGATTGTTCTTCCAAGCAACTGGCGGTGCCGACGTTGAGGTCAGGTCTAGCACGATCACTGGCAACGAGGTGACCCTTCCGCCAAACGAAGGGGGAGGGGTTTACGGCTTTTCATTGAAGGGCAATGAGACGCCGGCAAGGGCGACGATATCCAACACCACGATCTCAGGCAATCAGGCCCTTACCGAAGGTGCGGGCATGTTCTTCTGCACAAAGGACTCCGCCAGTCTGACAATTGAGAACAGCACCATCTCAGGAAATCACGATGGGGGAGGCGGAATGGGTGTCTTGAAAGGCGGTGGCCTGTATTTGGCCGCGACGGATCCCGGCAATCCTAACCCGGCACTGTCCGTCACAATAACGAACGTTACGATCGCGGAGAATGTCAGCGGTCTACCTGATAATGGAAAAGTCAGGGGAGGTGGAGTTTGGACGTATGAGGATGAACCTGAATGGGTCGACCTAAAGCTTGACAATACGATCATATCGGGAAATAGAGATGTTGGGGGAAGCCCAAGTGACATTGGAGGCGAGGACGTCTTGGCGTCTAGCGCCTACAATCTCATCGGTTCGGGTGGAAGTGGCGGGCTCACCGATGGTGGTCCGCTTGGCAATATCGTTGGCGAGGACGATCCCAAGCTTTTTCCGCTGGCCAGTAACGGCGGTCCAACACTGACCCACGCTCTTTTCTTTGACAGCCTGGCCATTGATGCTGGAAATCCCGGTTTTACATCGCCTCCTGATACGGACCAGCGAGGCGTCCCCTTTGACCGTGTTGAAGGTTCGCATGTCGACATCGGTGCCTATGAGCTGACGGGCGGCGGAGATCCCTACTATCCGGGCGGCCCGGGAGACCCCGGTGATTACCCCCGGGTGACGGCCGTTATTGTGAGTGGCTCGGGTTCTTCGCATGCGCATTACAGCATACCTGCTGTAGCCGGAGAACAACTCAGAACTGTACCCGTTGGCAGTGCGGATTCCATCACGGTCTGGTTTGACCGGGAGGTCGTCGTTGAGAATGATGATTTGATGTTGGCGGGATATCTAACCGGCCAGTTCACGCCGAACCCGGCGAATTTCAGCAGTGGAACGAACTGGGCAACGTGGCAGTTCGATGACCCGCTTCCCGGCGACATGATGGAGCTGACGTTGAAGGACACGGTGACCGAGGTCGTGCCAGTTGGGCAGACGGCCCACAAACTGGACGGCAACTGGACTGACAATTTCGGCGGACCTGACGAATTTGGCAACCCCTACACGATCTTCGACGAGAACGCTGCCCAGTTCCCGTCGGGGGATAACACGGAAGGCGGAGACTTTGTATTCCGATTCACGATTCTGCCGGGGGATGCGAATCGAGACAATGTGGTTGGCGCTGCCGACTTCAAGACCATGCGTAGACGACACGAACCGAGCGAAATGTTGGGCGGATTTCGATTTGAGGACGGAGATTTCGACGGCGACGGAAAAGTCACGAATGACTTGGACTACAAAGGTCAGTATGGCTTTAAGCAATATGCTCATACGATTTTCGTTATGTGGGGAAGACCGCTGTTCGTGGGCGACATGGACATCGACTTGGATGTCGACTTTGACGATATCGACGATTTGGTAGAGGCGTTAAATGATTTAGTTGATCAATACATCGAATCTCACCGCGCCGAGTTCACATTCGATGGTCACACCGTGTCGGACGAGATCATCGCGCTGATCGTTCAGGAGGCACTGGCTGATGTTGACGACGATGGAGACCTGGACTTTGATGACATTAATCCAGCAGTTGAGTTCAACTTTATAAGGCTGCTACAGGGAGGACTCGACAATTTCTTTCCCAGTGACCTTTGATTTGCCAGGTGCGGCAACGTGAATTTGTCCACAGGCTTGCAAACGAGGTGCGTGATGTTGGCAATTCGAGCACCAATCATCCGTCGAACAGGCGATCGGCGTGGTGGTGCCAATCCAGCGAAGCAACTGGCTTTTGTCGCGTCGCTGTCCCTGGTGTCACTTCTACTTTTTGCTGTGGTCGCAGATGCAGGCCGCGTGGAAAGGTTGAAGCTGACCGCGCCGGACGCAGCGGAACCGCTCGGATTTGGAACGAGTGTCGACCTATTTGGAAACACGGCGATCGTCGGGTCGTACTCCGGGGCATTTCCCCCGGGTGTGATCGGGACAGCATATCTGTTTGACATCGCGTCGGGCGATCAGCTTTTGGAGCTTCGGCCGTCGGGGCCTGGCTCTGCGGAAAGGTTTGGCCAAACGGTCGCGGTTAGCGACCAATGGGCGGTGGTCGGGGCACCCTACGATGACGAAATGGGCAGCAAATCAGGCGCGGCGTATGTGTTCGACGTGGCAAATGGACAGCAGGTGCGAAAGCTCAAGGCCTCCGATGGGGAGGCGGGCGACAGGTTGGGTTTTTCGCTCGCGATGGACGGCGATCTGGCGATCATCGGGGCATGGGGCGATGACGACGGTGCCGACGAGTCGGGTGCTGCGTATGTCTTCGACGTCAAAACGGGAGAAGAATTGTTCAAATTGAGCGCTTCGGATGCGATGGCCGATGACCGATTCAGCAGTTCAGTCGCAATAAATGGGAAGCGTGCAATCGTCGGGACGTTTCGTTCGGGATTCATCCAAGGCACGGCGTACGTCTTCGACACAGATACAGGACAGGAGGTCTTTAAACTAAATAGTCCGGGAACTAGCGACGCATTTGGAGAACTTGTCGCGATCAATGGAAAGCTCGCAACCGTAGGCGCATTTGGCGATAGCGAGCGAGGCATGAACGCCGGCGCGGTCTACGTGTTTGATGCCGCAACCGGAGACGAACTCTATAAGCTCACGGCATCAGATGCCATGCCGGGTGCCAACTTCGGAGGGGTCGCAATTGACGACGATTCCATCCTAGTAAGTGCAGCAGGTGCTCCTCCTGGCGGCACTGGGGCCGCGTATCTCTTTGACGGGAGCAACGGGACGGAACTACTAAAGCTCCGGGCGTCGGACGGCGCTGCAGCAGACTTCTTTGGCGGAGCGCTGGCCATCAGCGGCAATCGCGTGATTATTGGGGCATCAGGCGTTGATGGCGTTGCCCAGAATTCAGGAGCCGTGTACGTGTTCTACATCCCGGAGCCGTCGTGTGGGATGCTCTCGGTACTTGGGATTACATGTCTTGCGGCGTATCTGGCAGGACGCAAGCGCAAGGAAAACACCGACCGCGGCTTCACCTTCTGATCTCTCCGCGCACCACTCGGGGCACACAGCACGTCGGGGCGTTCCCAGTGACCTTTGAATTGCCAGGTGCGGAAACGTGAAATTGTCCACAGGCTTGCAAACGAGGTGCGTGATGTTGGCAATTCGAGAACCAATCATCCGTCGAACGGGCGATCGGCGTGGTGGTAGCAGCCTAGCGAAGCAGCTGGCTTGTGTCGCGCCGCTGTCCCTGCTGTCACTTCTGCTTTTTGCTGTGGTGGCCCATGCCGGTCGGGTGGAACGGTTGAAGTTGACGGCGCCCGATGCGGCCGAATCCCTCGCGTTTGGCAGAAGCGTCGATCTGATCGGAGATACGGCGATCGTGGGATCGTTCTCACGGGCGGGACCTGCGGGCGGAAGCGGGACGGCGTACCTGTTTGACATTGCTACCGGCAATCAACTCTTGGAGCTGCAGCCGTCGGGGCCCGGTTCTGCGGAAAAATTTGGCCAAACCGTGGCGATCAGCGGCGATTGGGCCGTGGTTGGAGCCCCGCATGATGATGAAGAGGGCACGAAGACAGGTGCGGCCTATGTATTCGACGTGGCCAGTGGACAGCAGGTCCGCAAGTTGACAGCGACGGATGCAGAGGAGGGCGACAGGCTCGGTTTTTCGCTTGCGATGGACGGTGATCTAGCGATTGTCGGGGCCTGGGATGATGTCAACCGGCGAGGCGCCGCGTACGTCTTCGACGTGAGTACAGGGGAGGAGCTGTTCAAACTGACCGCCTCCGACGCGATGGTCGACGACGTGTTCAGCAGCTCGGTGGCGATTAGCGGGGCGCGTGCCATAGTTGGCACATCGCGCTCAGGCCTTACCCAGCCGGGCACGGCCTACATTTTCGACATCCGCGATGGACAGGAGCTTCTCAAGCTCAGCGTCGCGGCACCCCTCGACGACGGGTTCGGAATCGATGTCGCGATTAACGAAAACCTGGCAGTCGTGGGGGCGCTATTTGATAACGATGGAGGCGTCGATGCAGGCGCGGCATATGTGTTTGATGCCATGACCGGACAGCAACTTCAGAAGTTGACGGCACCGGATGCGACGCGGGACGACAGCTTCGGAACAGTTGCAATAGGCGACGAACGGATCGTTGTGGGTGCAGGTGACGCCCCTCCTTTCGGTGCCGGCGCCGCCTACCTGTTTGACGCGAATAACGGAGCGGAAGTCTTCAAGCTAAGGGCGTCGGATGGGGCTCCGGCTGACGATTTTGGCGCGCCGCTGGCCATCAGCGGCAATCGCGTGATCATTGGGGCCACGGGCGTTGATGGCGTGGTCCAGAATTAAGGCGCCGTCTACGTTTTCTTCATCCCCGAGCCATCGTCCAGGGTCCTCTTATTGCTGGGGACCGCGGCAGTCGTAACGTACCTCGTGGCTCGCCAAAGGCAACGCGCGAGGTACGAGATCCCGTCGTAATTGACACAATCCTTCGTAGGGAACGCTCTCCGTGGCGCTGCCTGCCCAAAGGACCAACTCGGCGTGCGGGTTCGCGGAACGCCAGAGACGGCGTTCCCTACCGGGGTGGCGCCCCGCGGCGGGTTCCGTTGTGGGTACATGGCCGGCAACGGTAGTGCCCCAGGTTCCCATCCCTCCGGCAGGTTCACGGAATAACAGCGACGGCGTGCCGTACCGAGGTGGCGACCTGCATCGGTTTCTGTTGCAGGCCGACGATCATAGGGCGGTAGGGAACACCCAGCGTGGCGCTGCGTGCCCCGTGGAGGCGGCCATCACACGGTGCTGATGTCGCGGCGGCCGAAGACGTACGCCGCCACCAGCCAACCGGTGCCGAACACGGCCAGCAGTACGGCCAAGTCCGCCAGCGGCCAAGTGCCATCGCGCAGCACAACAAAAGGACGGTAGTAGGCCATCACACTCAAAAACGACCAGCGGCCGGCAGGCTCCCAGAACGCCACCAGGTAGTCCATCAGAAACGAACCCAACAGAAACGCGAATACAAACGTCGCCGCGCGACCACGATGATTACTCCATGCTGATGCCATCCAGCCGAATCCGCCCGAGGCGAGGTATAGACACGCCAGATTGGAGAGAATCGTCAGTTTGCGAGACAGATTCGGCGACGGGTCGTCCGGCAGCAGGGCCGTGCCGATCAGGTTTCCCGCCAGCACGCCTGCCAGCACGAGGCATCCGGCGACCATCCACACGACCGTTTCGCTGCATAGCACCTGCCACCGCGTGACGGGCATACCCAACAGAACGTCGACGGTGCCCCGGTCAATTTCTCCTGCCGGAATGCGGGTCGCGCACATCACGGCATGCGTCCACAGGATGGCCAACACCACCGGATGCGCCCAGGGAATGGCGGAAAAAATCTCCGGGCCGATGCGATCGGCGCGGTCCGCTCCGAGCATCGACCGCAGGATGTGTTCCACGAATCCGATCTGCAGGAAACCCTGCATCAATTCTTCCTGAAACGCCGGAAGCACGTAGGCCAGCAGCGTTTCGAACGCCAATACGAGCAAGGCACAGGCCAGCGTCAGCGGCAGGATTTCCCGTGCGGATTTCAGGACCAGGCCGCGGTTGATCGTCAAGGTTGTTCCGATTCGTAATATTGATGAAAGAGTGTTTCCAAATCGGGACGACCGACACTCAGATCATCAACCGAATGGTGCGCGAGCCACGAGAAAAGATCGTTGATATCGCCTGTCATGATGGCCGACCAGGTCCGCCCCTCGCGCTGCACTTCGCGGAAGAAGTCCGGGCACGAAAGACCGCGCGCGGCGGACTCGTCGGGCCAGTGAATCACGACCCGATGTCCGGCCTGTTTCTGAAGCTCGGCCAGCGTATTGTTGGCCACCAGCCGGCCAGCGCGGACAATCGCCACCCGATCACAGATCTGTTCCACTTCGCCGAGACTGTGGCTCGACAGGAAGACGGTCCGGCCCGCCCGGGCCGATTGGCGCAGCAGCTGATGCGCGGTCGCCTGCATCAACGGGTCCAGTCCCGACGTCGGTTCGTCCAGAATCAACAACCGCGGCTCGTGTGCCATGGCCAGAACGAGCCCCAGTTTCTGGCGATTTCCGCGCGACATCTTCCGCACGGGGACATCCATTTCCAATTCGAACTGTTCGGCAAGTTCGCGGCCCGGCCGCGTCAAATCCCTGCGACGAACACGTCCGGCAAACCGAAGTGCGTCCGAAGCGGTCATCCAGGAGTAGAGTCTCAGATCACCGGGTAAATATCCGACATCCTTCTTGATCGCCCGGGTCTGTTTCCAGCAATCGAGACCGAACACGCACGCCGCGCCGCGCGTGGGCCGTAGCAAGCCCAACAGCACGCGGATCAGCGTGCTCTTACCGGCTCCATTCGGACCCAAAAACCCAAACAGAACGCCCTCGGAAACGGACAGTTTCAGGGATTCGATCCCGCGTCGCGTGCCGTAGGATCGCGTAAGATGTTCCGCGGTGATGATATCCAAGTCGCGCGCGTCCGATCCCGTTGGAAGATTCCACCGTTTTTTCGGTCATGTCCGGATTCTGGCAGTCGGAACCGGACCGGATTCTATCAATTCCCAAGCAAGCGAACAACGAAGCTGCCTCGGTCTTGCCGTTTCCTCTCGCTTTCGAGCGGCGGACAATAAAGATATAATCAAGGCGTTGTCGAGATCGTGCTGGTGCGGTGCTGGAGTCGAGATGGCGCCTGTCGCGCTGCGGGGTGTTCCCCGGGGATAGAATACTGTGCAACCCGGCAGCGCGATCTCCCGGCGGAGCCGGGGGCTGGAAGATACGTTGACGTTCAAATAGGCTCCAAAATGTGTACCTAAAGGACCGGTTGTGATACAGGATGCATTTCGACTGGACGGCCGAGTGGCGCTTGTCACCGGTGGCAGTAAAGGGATCGGTAAGGCCATTGCGCGTGCGTATGTCGAAGCAGGGGCGGACGTGGCGATCAGCGCGCGTCATGGGAACGAACTGCAAGATGCGGCTGAAGAGATTCGCGGCGGCGTGGACCGGCATGTGGCGCCCTTTGTCGCGGACATGACCGACCGTTCCCAGGTGTCGCGACTGGCCGCAGACGTTGTGGCCAAGTTCGGCAAAGTCGACGTGCTGGTCAACAACGCCGGCAGCAACCAGCCCCAGGCCCTGGTCGATACGACCGACGAGGTCTGGGACCGGATCGTGGAGTTGAACCTCACCAGTTGCATGATTCTATCGCGCGCGTTGGCGCCTCAGATGATCGAAAGGAAATGGGGACGTATCATTTATATGTCTTCCATCATGGCCGTGGCGTCCAACCTGGCACGTGGCGTCTATTCAGCCACCAAGGCCGGGTTGTGCGGCATGACGCGCAGCCAGGCGCTGGAACTCGGTCCGCACGGTATCACGGTCAACTGCATCGGCCCCGGCCCGATCATGACCGATCTGCCGATGAGCCTGTTAAGCGACGAGCAGAAGGAGATCTTCGCCCAACGCACGGCGCTGAAGCGATGGGGCGAACCCGCAGAAATGGCTGGCCCCGCCTTGCTGCTGGCCAGCGATGCCGGTGCCTACATCAGCGGAACCATGATTCTTGCCGATGGCGGACTGCTGTGCCGCACGTTTGACTGATTGACTAACCAACAGGAGACAAAAGGGGAGAGGCATGCCGCCCTTTGGGCCCAAAGAAATGGATAACCTTGACTTGTGGCGGTGAGCCAGTCCCCTTTTTGTCAGGTACCCAGCGCTGTCGTACCAGCTAATTGTTTGAGCCTGGGCACATGAAATTTGCGGGGGAGATACGACCGATGACGATTCGACCGACACGAATGAAGTCCGTGGGAACGCTCCTTGCCGTGTTTGCCTTGACGGCCATTGCGGCCGGACAACTGAGAGGCAGCGCGGCAGTTGGACAGGAGCGGCTGGTCGGCCAAACCGATCTGGATCGCTACGTGAACCAGGCCGATTCGAGTTTCCGATGGGAAATCGTTACGCAGAATGAAGAAGCGGGGCTGAAGACTTACGTCATTGATATGGTCTCGCAGCGGTGGCGTACAGAGAAAGACGTCGACCGGACGGAATGGCGGCACTGGGTCACGGTGGCTCGACCCGAAAAGACGCGATCCAATATCGGTTTCTTGTGGATCGGAGGAGGCCGGAACGGGGGCGATCCGCCGGACGGGCCCTCCGACCGCGTCAAGCGGATCGCCCAGGCGACCGGGACCGTCGTGGCCGAATTGTACATGGTGCCCAATCAGCCGCTCATCTTTCACCAGGACGGCCAGCCGCGCACTGAAGACGACCTGATCGGATACACGTGGGACCAGTTCCTCGAGACGGGAGACACCTCCTGGCCGGCGCGCAACCCGATGGTCAAGAGTGCCGTGCGCGCGATGGATGCGGTCAGTCAGCTCACCACGACACCGTCCGACGGCGGCCAGCCGGTGGAGAAGTTTGTCGTGGCCGGAGGTTCCAAGCGAGGATGGACGACCTGGCTGACCGGCGCTGTTGACAAACGCGTCGTCGCCATCGTGCCGATTGTCATCGACGTGGTCAACGTCCGCCCATCGATGCTTCATCACTTTGCGGCTTACGGTTTTTGGGCCCCGGCCGTGGGGGACTACGTGGCCCACCGGATCATGGAACGCATGGATCATCCACGGATGGAGGCGCTCTACCAGCTCGTCGATCCGCATTACTACCGCCATCGTCTGACGATGCCGAAGTTTATCGTCAACGCTTCCGGCGACCAGTTCTTTCTTCCCGACTCGTCGCAGTTTTACTTCGACGAGCTGGAAGGCGAGAACTACCTGCGCTATGTTCCCAACGCCGATCATTCGCTGAAGAACACCGACGCCCTCGAGAGCATCGTGGCCTTCTACGACACGGTTGTATCCGGCCGGAAGCGGCCGCAATTTACTTGGGAGATGTTGGAGGATGGTATTCGCGTGACAACGCAAGACCAACCGCGCAAGGTCACGCTTTGGCAGGCCACGAATCCCGAAGCCCGGGATTTTCGCATGGAAGAACTGGGCCCTGCCTATGAAGCCACCCTGCTGCAGCCGTCGGGAGGAGGCGTTTATGAGACCCGCGTCCCGGCCCCGCAGCAGGGATGGACCGCGTTTTTCATCGAACTGGTCTACGATGTGGGAGCCCCCGTTCCGGCCACGTTCACAACGGCCGTGAAGATTCTCCCCGACGTGCTTCCTCACGCCGACAAAGATCCCATGCGTCCGGCCCGTCTGCTCATAAAATGCCTGGCGCCCGACCAGCGCGTGGCGGCATCGATCGAAACGGAGGCCTCGAACTATTTTGCGGCCGACGATCGGCAGTCACGAGACGCTCCCTGGTCGGAGGCCGCGCGGCAAGGAAATGGATCGCTTGCAAAGCGGTTTTCGGTAACATGGGGGGAAGTCCAGCGAAGCGGCAGGATGCTGACACTGCGGTGGAAGGCCGACGGGCAATTGCGTGCCAGCGCGAAGGTCATCGCCGCCTGGCTGCAAGCGCAAGGATGCTCGGATTTGGCATTCCGGCTCGAATCGGCCGCACAATAACAACGGCACGTGCAAGCTCGATCGATGAGTATTCTGGCTCGCCTGGCCCGGTATTGTCCAAGTTGGGCGTTGGCAATTGCCGTGACAGCCGCGGCGGCAGACGATCCCCACTGGGCGTTTCAACCGCTCGGCCAAGCCCCCGTACCGCGCGGTGTCGCCGCCACGGGCGCCGCCCACCCGATCGACGCTTTTATTCGAAGAAAGTTGCACACGTCCGGCCTGACGTTGTCCGAACGAGCGGACCGCAACGTGTTGATTCGACGGGCCTCGCTGGACTTGACAGGCCTGCCTCCCACCCCCGAGGCGGTCGCGTATTTTCTTGAAGACACCCGCGACGATGCCTTTATGCGGCTTGTCGATCGGCTTTTGGCTTCGCCGCACTACGGCGAACGCTGGGCCCGCGACTGGCTCGATCTGTGCCACTACGCCGACACGGACGGCTATCTGACGGATCAATTTCGGCCCTACGCGTGGCGCTATCGGGACTGGCTGATTGGTGCGCTCAACGCGGATGTGCCTTTCGACCGGTTTACGATCGACCAACTGGCCGGCGATCTGCTTCCCGGATCGACGATACGGCAGAAAGTAGCGACAGGTCTGCTGAGGCAAACGCTCAGCAACCGCGAAGGAGGTGCGGATCTGGAGGAGTTTCGCACGCTCCAGGTGGTCGACCGCACGGCAATGCTGGGAGCCATCTGGCTGGGGCTGACGGTGCAGTGCGCGCAATGTCACGACCACAAGTACGATCCGGTAAGCCAGCGGGAGTATTATCAACTGTATGCGTTCTTCAATAACGCGGACGAGCTGAACATCGACGCGCCACTTCCCGGAGAACATGGGGCACGGGAAAAGGTCCTACCCGAGTATCAAAGGCAGCGCCAGGCGTTGCTGGAACCCGTCGGGGACGCGATTGCTCGGCTGCAGGCGCGTTGGGAAAAACGGATGTTGGACGCCCGGGACCACCCGGGAAACGATCATCGCTGGGACAGGCAATGGGAGTTGCTGGGGCTGGTGTGGGGAGGCGGTCTTGGAGAAGGGCAACTCGAAGGAATTCAAATCATCCAGTTGGAGCCGTCGCGGCGAACCGACCGGCAGCGCGATCGTCTGCTCGACTACTTCCTGGCACACGGCGAGATCATCGACCCGGCCGCCTTCAAGACGCTCGGCATCGCCGCATTGAACGAAAAACTCACGGAACTCAAGACGGCACTGCCGCAGGTCACGCGGGCGCCGGTCATGTGCCGCTCGCTGATTCCTCGACAAACGCACGTCCATGTGCGGGGCGACTTTCGCGCGCCGGGCCGACCGGTGATCCCGGACACGCCGGCCATACTTCCCGGGCTTGCTCCGGGCGTTTCGCGGAGCCGCCTGGGCCTGGCCCGGTGGCTCGTATCTCCGGCCCATCCGTTGACGGCACGCGTCGCCGTCAACCGGATCTGGCAGGCATTGTTCGATCGCGGGCTCGTGTCGTCGCCCGCCAATTTCGGTCGTCGCGGCGCCCCGCCCACCCATCCGGAACTGCTGGACTGGCTGTCCCGCGATTTTCTTCGGGGCGGTTGGAGCGTCAAACGGATGCACCGCCGGATCGTCAGCTCGGCGACGTATCAGCAGAGCTCTGCGGAGCGCGAAGAACCGTTCGATCGCGATCCGGACAATAGGCTGCTGGCACGGCAGAACGCCCTGCGGCTGACGGCCGAACAGATCCGCGACTCCACACTCCTGGTGTCGGGCCTGCTCTACCGGCGAATCGGCGGCCCCAGCGTGCGTCCTCCGCAACCGAGCAGCGTCGCGGACGAAGGCTTTGACAACCGTTGGGACGCGAGCGAAGGAGCCGATCGTTATCGGCGCGGGTTGTATACGTTTTCCCAGCGAACGTCGCCGTTCGCCATGAATACCGTTTTTGACGGCGCCGATCCGAGCCATATTTGTCCGCGGCGCGAACGATCCAACACGCCGCTTCAGGCACTGTCGCTGTTAAATGATCCGGTCTTCTTCGAAGCGGCGGAGGTCATGGCGCGACGAGTGCTGGCGAGCGCTTCCGGGGACGACAGCCAACGCATTGGTTTCGCATTTCGGCTGGCCCTGGCCCGCAGTCCTAACCGCCAGGAGGCCGACCGAATGCGCGAGCTGCTTGACGATGTCCGTTTGGAACTGCGCGGCGATCCGCAGCAGGCGCGGGGTATGGTGTCGCTGCCAATTCCGGATGTGGACAACATGAAATTGGCGGCGTGGACGGCCGTGTGCAGCGTATGTCTGAACCTGCATGAGTTTATTACGCGGGACTGAACCATGAGCGACCCGGATTTGCTGTCCATCGCGCGGCGGCGATTTCTGCGCGATTCGGCGTGCGGTTTGGGGATGGTCGCGCTGGCCGAATTGCTGGCGGCCGAGGGCTTCGCCGCACCGACCTCTCCCTCCGCGCGGAGGCCTCGCGGGACCGGGCCGCATTTCACGCCCCGGGCGCGGAATGTGATCTTTATTTTCATGGCGGGTGGCCCCAGTCAGCTCGATCTTTTCGAGCCCAAGTCCGACCTGCGGCGACTGCACGGCGAGCCGCTTCCCGCGTCTTTCCTGCGGGACTTGAACGATCCGCTGATCAAGGGCAGCGCGACCGTGATGGCCAGTCCGCGTACGTTTCGCAGATACGGCCAGGCGGGCATGCCGTTCTCCGATTATGTGCCCCATCTGGGCAGCCGCGCCGACGACTGGTGCATGGTGCGTTCCATGACCACG
>CAZNKT010000085.1:0-26304 GCA_964573605.1 uncultured Pirellulales bacterium | reverse complement strand
GGACCGTCTGTTCGTGAAACGGCACATCATGCAATTCGCCAGCCAGTCCGGCACCCGCCAGCAGGGCCTCGGCGCTTAAGTCCGCTATGGGTGCGTCGTGCTGGTGCAGACTGCAGACCAGCACGCGGTTCGGCGACGTGCCGGCAGCCTCGGCTAAGACGTCCCGCCACCGATCATAGGCATCGTTGCGAATCTCGCACCAGTCGATGGCCACCAGCACAATCGGTTCTTCCGCGCCGAGCAGCACAAAGCCGTGTGCACCCAGCGGATCGACGATGCGCTGGGCCTTGGCGGGCAGAATGCCCATGCACCGGTGCCCCAGCGGAATGGTGACGTCGGCCGAGAACCGGCCTATCTTGAAATTCGCGGCGCAGGCGGTGGGAAGCGCCAACCAGACCGCCGCGAGACATACGTGCAGGGGCGTTTTCCAGAGCTTTAAAATGACGTCGAGCATGGCCCCTGGTATGGTATCACGTCGCGGTTCGGTTTGCGCGGGGGAACCAGTAAGGCCCAAACAAAAATGTCGACCGCAGCGCGAAGCGTTTGCCACGCCGCCGGCGGTCCTTATCCATCACGGATCCACTCCAGGACGCGGTGGACCACCGGAAGCCCGGCTGGTCGGGCGCTGGACGTGGGCTGCACGGATCGCTGTCCGCACCGCCATCAATGGGGAGATCTAGGTCTGCTCGACCGCGCCGGCCCGTTCTCGTGGTCCCAGAATGGCCTCCAGGCCGCGGACCGCCCGGCGGATGGTGGTGCGATCCTCGCCTTCCAGTCGCCGGAAAGGCAGATTCACGTAATCATCGCAGACGTCCAGGCATTTGAGCGCGCACTTGGTGCCCCTGACATGACGCGATGCCCAGTCGCCGATGGTATAGATCGAGCCCGCGATGCGCATCACGAGGCCGTGCAGCCGGTTGACTTCGCTGGTGTCACCGGCCACGGCAGCTTCATACAAGGCAACATACAGCTCGGGAAACATGTTGGCGCCGCCGTTGACGCCGCCATGGATGCCCATACCGACGACGCTGGCCAGCAATTCCTCGGGGCCGACAAGCAGACTGAAATCGGGCAGATGGGCGATGCGTTTGCGGACATCTCGCAGATAGTCGAGGTCCCGCGAGCTGTCCTTGAGCCCGACAATATTATCCACCCCGCTCAGCTTGGCCACGGTCTCTGGTTCAATGGCGGTTTTGGTACAGCCGGGCATGTTGTAAAGAAACAACGGCAACGGGATGGACTCTGCAAGTGACATGAAATAATCGGCGAGCTCCGGCTGGCTCACCGGAAAATAGTACGGAGGCGCCGCGACGAGCCCGGCCGCGCCTGCCGCATAGGCCCTGCCGGCCAGCTCGACCGACGCATCAAACGCCGTGTCCGTAATGCCGATCAACACCGGCACGCGTCCCGCTACCTGATCGCACACGCGCTCGACTACCTGGTGCCGCACGGTGTACGCCAGGTGAGGCCCTTCGCCGGTGGTCCCCAAAGCGAACAACGCATGGACGCCGCCGCCCAATAATCGTTCGATCAGCTTCTGCAGGCCGTCCAGGTCCAGCTGGTCCTGGTCCGAGAGCGGGGTGACCATCGGGGGTACGATACCGCGCAGCGGGCGCGGAAGTGCAGGTGCAGCCATGATAGATCTCGCGAGGATTGGCTATTAGAAGAATATATGGACGATAGCCTGACGGGTGTCAAGCAATTCTCCGGGCGACCCGGTGGAAACCACAGCAACCGGTCACCGCTGGGAGGGAATGGGGCGACTTTATTGGTCGCCGGCTCCGCCCTTCCGACGGGGGTCCACGCGCCGCGGCGTGGGATCGTCAATCCAGCCAGCCGGTCGCTGAACGGACCCTTCACGATCGCCGTCTCCCAATGCCCTTCGCGCCCGGGCGGCCGTGGACACCAACTGGGCGACAATCTCCGGGCGCATCCGCGACACGTTGTTGGTTTCGCCCGGGTCGGTCACCACGTCATACAGGAGCGCGGAACCTTCGCTCGTCGCGACCGATGAACTGGGCGACCGGCGCCGTGGATGATCCGCGGCCACATAAAGTTTCCATGGTCCCACGCGAACGGCTTGCAGTCGATCCTTGAAATAGTAGTAAAACGCTTCGTGGGGTGAGCGAGCATCGGGACGACCCGCCAGCAACGGCCAGATCGTGAGCCCGTCGATCGGTCGCCCTTCCGGCAGCGACGCCCCGGCACGGTCCGCCACGGTAGGCAGCAGGTCCATGCTGGTGGCCAATTCGTCGCAGACCGTGCCGGGCGGTATCGTGCCGGGCCACCAGGCAATAAACGGTACGCGCTGCCCGCCTTCGGCGGTGGTGTATCCCCAGCCGCCCAGCGGTAAGTTGCTTCCTTGCGGCGGCCGGCGGCGCGGGGCTCCGTTGTCGGACAGGAACAATACGCAGGTCCGCTTCTGCAAATTCCATTGTCGAAGTGCATCCAGAACTTGTCCCGTACTCCAGTCGATCTCTTCCACGGCATCTCCGTAGGGACCATTTGCCGAGTGACCTTGAAACGACGCGCTTGCCGGGGGTGCCGCCGTACTGCCCGGCGTGGCGTGCGCGAGAACAATCAAGAACGGTCGATCCCGGTTTTGCTCAATGAACTGCAGCGTCTTGGATGTGTAGCGGCGGGCGAGGTCTCGGCAATCTACCGGCGCTTCGATGACCGTCTCGTTCTCCATCAAAGGCAGCGGCGGCCATGGCCGCTGCGGCCGCTGCGTCATATCGTCGCTGTACGGAATTCCCAAGTAGTAGTCAAATCCCTGCCGCGTGGGCAGAAACGGCAGCTGATCGCCCAGGTGCCATTTGCCAATCAACGCCGTTGCGTAGCCGCGCGGCTTCACAAGTTCAGCAATCGTTACTTCATCGGGATGCAATCCCTTGGGAGACACGGGCCTGAGCACCGATCCACCTTGGTCGCTGACATGCATGTTCACCCGCCGCGGGTAGCAGCCCGTCATGATGCTGGCCCGCGACGGCGTGCAAACTCCGCTGGTAACATAGAAATGTGTAAATCTTCGCCCTTCAGCAGCCATCCGATCCAGTTGGGGCGTGCGGTGTTTCCGGTTGCCGTAGCACCCCACGTCGCCATAGCCCAGATTGTCGCACAGAATCACAACAAAGTTGGGCGGTGGGGATTCCGCGGCCATGGGCGCGTCGTGGCATACCGTTACCACCGCCATAGCTATCGCAAGACGCATGCGCATGTGAGCTCCCGATCCACTATAATAGGCTCTCTAAATTCGAGTTTCGCATCATTGTGCTGTCAAGTCGCTGAACTTGAACACAGTCGCCAGCAATCGGCAACACGCCCGTTTCTTCGACCGAGCATGTGTAGTAGACGCTTCCGATGGTGTTTTTTCCCCCGAACTCGGCATCGGCCGGGGAGTCTTCGGCACACCGAAGCGGGCGTGTCCGACGAAGGGCAATCGGTTGTCTGCCAGGTCGTGTATTGTCTGCTGCCTTTGATGCTCATCACGAACCGGCTTGCCGCGCAAGGGTATGCACCCCAGGAAGCAGCTCAGAAGATGACCCCGGCCGATGGGTTGGTCGTCGAACTGGTGGCCAGTGAACCCCATGTCCGCCAGCCGGTGGCCATCGAATTTGATGACCGGGGCCGCCTGTGGGTGGTGCAATACCTTCAGTATCCGAATCCCGCCGGACTGAAGCGCGTCGAGGTCGACCGCTACTCGCGCACGACCTACGATCGTGTACCGGAGCCACCCCCGCATGGACCCCCAGGCGCCGATAGGATTTCGATACTGCTCGACGAGGATGGGGACGGCCGCATCGATCGGTCGAAAGACTTCGTAAGTGGATTGAATCTTACCACGGGCATCGCCCTGGGGCATGGAGGCGTTTTTGTTCTTAACGTGCCGTACCTGTTGTTTTATCCGGACAAGGACCGGGACGACGTTCCGGATACCGATCCGGAGGTACTGCTCGAAGGGTTTGGCATGGAAGATTCCAGCTCGCTTGCCAACTCGCTGACGTGGGGCCCGGACGGCTGGTTGTACGGAACCCAGGGAACAAACATTACCGCCGATATTCGCGGAATTGAATTCGAACAGGGCGTGTGGCGCTACCATCCCGTGACTCGAGAATTTGAATTGTTTTGCGAGGGTGGCGGCAACTCCTGGGGTCTGGATTTCGATCGTTACGGCAACCTCTTCTACAGCACCAACCACGGCGGCTACCTGATGCATCACGGCGTACAAGGCGCGTACCTTGGAAAGTCGTTCAGCAAACATGGAGAATTGCACAACCCGTTTGCCTTTGGCTATTTCGACCACGTACCGCACGACGACTTTCGCGGGGGACACGTGACCGTGGGCGGATTGTTCTACCAGGGCAACGCCCTTCCAGCCCGCTATCGTGATAAATACATTGCCGCTGACCTGCTCGACCACGCCGTGCGATGGCATCGGGTCCACCCCACGGGGTCGACGTTCCGGTCGGAAAACGGTGGTACGCTCGTAATGGCCAACGATACGTGGTTCGCTCCGAGCGACGTCCTGGTGGGCCCGGACGGCGGGGTGTACGTCGCGGACTGGCACGACAAGCGGACGGCGCATCCCGATCCGGATGCCGACTGGGATCGGTCCAACGGCAGAATCTTTCGTATCCGATCCAGCGCAGCGCAACGCGGAAAGCCAGCCGACGCCCACGCGCTGTCGAGCCAACAACTCGTGAAATGGCTGACGCGTGACAGCGGCTGGCACAGGCGCCGGGCACGGCGGATCCTGGCCGAGCGCCAGGATCCAAGTGTATTGCCAATGCTCCAACGGCGGGTACTGCAGGGCGACAATGAAACGTTCGGGCTCGAGGCACTCTGGGCACTGTATGGGTGTGGCGGTATGGACGCATCGCTGGCCCAACGCCTCATAGAGCATCGCAGCCCCTGGGTCCGCAGTTGGACTGTCCGGCTGATGGGAGACGCGCGTCGCGTACCAAGCGAACTGGCATCCCGGTTTGCCGAAATGGGGGCCCGCGAGCGGAATCCGGTGGTCGTGAGTCAACTGGCGTGCACGGCGCGACGATTACCACCGGCTCAAGCGTTACCCATCCTTCGGGCCATTGCTGTGCAAGACGATTGGGTCGACGATCCCTACATCCCGCTGCTTGTCTGGTGGGCGGTCGAGCAACACGCGCTGTCGGCCATCGATGAACTGGTCGACTGGTGCTGTTCGCCCCGCGCGTGGCAACAGCCGATGGTGCGGGACGCGATCGTGGGCCGGCTGGTGCGACGCTACGCTGGCGAAGGCAGCCGCGAGACCTTGACGGCGTGTGCACAGTTGCTGCGCGCTGCGCCGACGCCGGCGGACCAGAGAAACCTGCTGGTGAACCTGGATGCCGGGTTGAAAATGATCGGGCGCCCCGAGCCCGACGGACTGCCCATGGGAACCGCGTTTACACGATTCGCCGTCGTGTCGGCCGGGCGGCCGAACCGCGCAACCAGGCTCGAATCCGTGTCAGACGAGCTGGCGAACTGGATGCGGCGATTTGAGGTTCAGGACACTATTGATCCGCTCTTCATCCGGGTAGCCATGCGGCTGGGTAGCGAACGGGCGGAGAGCCGTGCCATCGCGCTGGCCTGCGACGACGCCCAACCTGTGGAATTGCGCGAGGCAATGCTGGAGGTTCTGCAGGAGCTGGGAGGTCCGGATTGTGCCAAGCAGCTTTTGACCTTGCTCGACGCAGAGCAACCGGACCGTATCCGTCTGGCAACTCTTAACGCACTTCGCGGTTTTGATGGCCCACGCATCGCCCGAGTCGTGCTGGACCGCTACGGCGGGATGTCCGCACCGGTTCGCCGGCACGCGCGCCGGTTGTTGTTCGACAGGACGCCTTGGGCTCGTGCATTGTTGGAGGCGATCGACAAGGCGATGTTTTCGGCCGACGAAGTATCACTCGACGAAGTGCGGCGCTTGTCACGGCACGGCGACCGGCGTATCGACGCGCTGGTTCGCAAGCATTGGGGCGAAGTCCGCGCGGGTACACCGGAGGAAAAACTGGCCGAAGTCCGCCGGCTGCAGAATGATTTGCGTGCCGCGTCCGGAGACCTGGGGCAAGGGAGACAGCTCTTCGAAAAGTTGTGTTCGACTTGCCACAAGATGGATGGCAAAGGGAACTCGATTGGTCCCGAATTGACGACGGCCAATCGCCAGGACCGGGAATTTCTGTTGATCAGTCTCGTGGATCCCAGCGTTCAGGTGCGGAAGGAGTTTTTGAGCTACGTGGTTCGTACCCGCGACGGGCGGATCTTGTCGGGTCTGCTCGCCGAGGAAAACGCCGCTGGGATCATTCTGGTGAACGAAAAGAACGAGCGCGTTGAAGTCCGCCGCGATGAAATTGACGAGATGCGTCCATCGCCGACCTCCCTGATGCCTGAAGATCTGTTGAAGCCTCTCACACCGCAGCAAGTGCGCGACCTGTTTGCGTATCTCCACAACAGCACGCAGCCACCCGCCCAAACAACGCCCTGATGAATCCCTTTCGTGTGGAGCTACTCAGGGATAGCCGCGGGATGAATGCCGTATGCCGGGTGGTTTCATCGTCGTGGTGTGCCTGATGGTCCGCCGGTGCTGGTTGACGCGCCGCCGACGATTGGAAAGAATACGCGGTTTCAAGTTCCTTTGGAGACGCATGGAGAATGAAAACTCAGCCCGGCAATCCTTTTCCGCTCGGCGCATTTTGGGATGGTGCCGGTGTCAACTTCGCGATCTTTTCGGAGCATGCGACCAAGGTCGAATTGTGTCTGTTTGATTCGGTGGAGGCCACGGTCGAATCGCGGCGCATTTCCTTCTATGAGCAGACGGACCTGGTCTGGCACGCGTACGTGCCCGACCTGGAGCCGGGCCAGCTGTACGGATATCGCGTGCACGGTCCCTACGAGCCGCAACACGGCCATCGTTTCAACCCCAACAAGATCGTGCTGGACCCCTACGCCAAGCTCATCGGCCGGGACCTTCGCTGGTGCGATGAACTGTTTGGCTACACGCTCGGAGATCCCGATGGTGATTTGTCTTTTGATGAACGGAACAACGCGACCCATGCAGCTCTGGCGGCCGTGCATAACCCGAGCTTTTCCTGGCGCAGAGATCGCCCGCCAAAGCTGCCGTGGCACAAGACGATCATCTACGAGTTGCATGTCAAAGGATTCACGCAGCTCCACAAGCGGATTCCCAAGCGGCAGCGCGGCACGTTCGCGGGGCTGGCATCCAAACCCGCCATTACCTACTTGAAGGAACTCGGCGTGACCGCCGTCGAGCTGATGCCGGTGCATCATCGCGTGGACGACCGTCACCTCGTGGATCAGAACCTTAGTAACTACTGGGGGTACAATACACTGTCGTTTTTCTCGCCTGACCTGCGCTACTGCGCCAGTTCGTCGCCTCGAAAAGGCGTTCAGGAATTCAAACGAATGGTGCGCGCGCTCCATGACGCCGGCATCGAGGTCATTTTAGACGTGGTCTACAATCACACGGGCGAAGGCAACCAGTTGGGTCCGACACTGTCGTTGCGCGGCATCGACAACGCCAGCTACTATCGACTGTCCGCGGACGATTCGCGGTACTATATGGACTTCACGGGCTGCGGCAACACGCTGAACATGCAACATCCGCGTGTACTGCAATTGATCATGGACAGTCTGCGCTACTGGGTGCTGGAAATGCACGTCGATGGCTTCCGATTTGACCTGGCGAGCGCCCTGGCTCGCGAGCTGCACGAAGTGAATAAGCTGAGTGCCTTTTTCGACATCATCCTGCAAGACCCGCTTCTCTCGCAGGTGATCCTGATCGCCGAACCGTGGGATCTGGGGCAAGGAGGCTACCAGGTCGGAAATTTTCCCGTAGGCTGGGCGGAGTGGAACGGCAAGTATCGCGATACGATCCGGCGTTATTGGCGAGGTGACGGCAGCGTCGTTTCGGAACTGGCCACGCGACTGTGCGGCAGCAGTGATCTTTACGCGCACAGCGGACGGCGGCCGCACGCCAGCGTTAACTTCGTCACCGCCCACGACGGCTTCACGCTTCAGGATCTGGTCAGCTACGAAAAAAAACGCAACGACGACAACGGCCATAACAACGAAGACGGTGAAAACCACAATTTAAGCTGGAATTGCGGGGTCGAGGGGGCCGCGGACGATCCGAACACCGTGCGAATTCGCGAGCGGCAAAAGAAGAACATCATGTCCACCCTGCTGCTGTCGCTGGGCGTGCCGATGATCCGGGCCGGTGATGAGCTGGGACATAGTCAAGACGGCAACAATAACGCCTATTGCCAGGACAACGAAATAAGCTGGTTGAATTGGAACCTGGACGATAACCAACAGCAGTTCCTGGAGTTTGTCCGCCGGCTTATCCGCTTCCGCGATCTGCAGCCGGCGCTGCATCGGCGCAGTTTCTTCCAGGGTCGCCCCATTCGTGGATTGGGAATCGAGGATGTGAGCTGGTTTGATCCGACGGGGCAACAGATGACGGACGAAGCGTGGCAATGCGAATGCTATTCGCTTGGCGTGCGCTTCGCGGGCGATCTCGTGGACGAAGTGGACGAGCAAGGAAACCGCATCGTGGGCGACACGCTCATGCTGATGCTGAACGCGGGCCGGGAAGATATACCGTTCATGCTGCCGCTGGTCCACGACAACCGGCCCTGGGAATTGGCTTTCGATACGTTCGACGATGAACTGGCTTCGCGGCCGGTTTCCGGTGGCGACTCGTATCTTCTGCACTCGCATTCGCTGGCCGTCTTTCGCGTTTCCACGGCGTGACGGTTGTATCGCGGGCTAGGGATGCAGTCCAATGGGTGTGCAGGCAAAATGCATCACGTAGGCGCAGTTGCGACACACCAGTTGCACCAGAGCGAAGCTGGGGCCACCGATAACGGTCCCTCCGCCGCTGGGTGCCGCCGGCGGTGCAATGATGTCCCCCGGATCCCAGGCACTGGTTCCGCACGCCAGGCAGTCCTGGCGAACACCCTTGGCGCGCAACCAGTCGAGAAGTTGTTCATGCTGCGATGCATCAATCGGCATATTTCCGCTCCTTCGCGGTTGCAGGTGCAAATGAGCCGCCCATCATGCCTGCTCCGCGTTATCAAGTTTGCGGCTGCGTCGAGATTTTCGCGTGGCCGTCCGGCCGTACGATGATTTCGCGGGTCGGATAGGCGAACGCGATCCCTTGCTCCTGGAAGTCCTTGAACAGACGCAGGTTAATTTCCTGCTGGATGTCCATATACACATTGTAGTCGGGCACCAAAACGTAATAGACAACCTCAAAATTCAGCGAAAAATCGCCATACTCCTTGAAATGCGCCCGATCGAACCTCACCTGTTCGAAACCTTCGATAATGGTTTGCACCGTGATGGGAATCTGTTGCAGCTTGTCGATCGGCGTCTCGTAGACAACGCCGAACGCGAAGACAATCCGCCGTTGGAACATCCGCTTGTAGTTGCGCACCCGGCTCCCGATGAGGTCCGCGTTCGAAAAAACGATCTGTTCTCCACTCAGGCTGCGAATGCGCGTCGTCTTGATGCCGATGTTCTCGACGGTCCCCAGCAAATTGTCGACAATGATGAAATCGCCCACCACGAACGGCTTGTCAAGTACGATGGCGATTGAGCAGAAGATGTCGCCCAGAATATTCTGGAGTGCAAATGCCACGGCCACGCCGCCGACGCCCAAACCTGCCAGGAGCGGCCCGATTTCGTATCCCAGATTCGTAAGTATCAACAGCAGCGCCGCGGACCAAACCGCCACCCGCGAGAAGAAACCCAGCAGACCGAAGGCGGAAGCCGCCGACGGGTCTTCTTCCACGCGGCGTTGCTTCTCCTTGTCGACCATCTCTCTGACCACCGCATTGGCCCACATGGCTACCTGCGTGGTCACAATGACGATCGCAATCGAATGCAGTACATCCAGCCAGGTGTCGGACAGCGGCAGCGTGATCAGAGCGAGATAGGCGGCGATCACGACGACAAACACCTGCTTCGTCCGCTGGACCACTGCGAACAGCGAATCGTGGACGAGAGTACCGGAAGCATCCTCATGCGCCGGCGCGCGGCGCAGCAGCGTGCGCCGAAGTACCATCCGCCCCACGCTGGCGCCGAGCATGACCAGGCAAAAAACAACCACCGCCCGAATCAAGTCCCCCAGCCGCAACGCCCGGTCGTCGATAACAAACAGCTCCCGCGCCCAGTAGCCTCCTGCCGTGTCCAAGAAACGCGACCAGTATTTTCGAGGGGACTCCAACCCCGGCTCGTTTGCGATACGATGGTCGTCGGCCGATCCGGCAGATTGTTGTTGCGCGGCCGGTTCGCTCTGCCGGGGCTGGCGCTCCGCGCCGGGTTGTTGCGCCGAAACCGATCCCGCCGCCAGCAGCAACAGAACCGTAACGGCAACACTGCGCTTCGTGCAATGCATGAAACTCCGCCTTATCGACCTTCAAACAGTAAAATGCGTGCTCGGATCATCCTTTGGGTTGCTGCATCGCGCCAGAACGCGCCGGTGGCCTTGAACCATCGGCCTTCGCCACGTAGCGTAGCCCGATCATTATTCTCCGCGGACCAGCGAGGCCTGTGCGAATCCACTGTCTCCCTCTTCCACCTCCACCTTCAGCGAGATGAATTTCAGCATGTCCTTCAGCGAAAGAATCCCTTCGAGCTGACCGTCGCGAACGACCATCAATCGCGACGCGCCGTTGCGATTCATACTCGATAGGGCCTGCATGGCGTCGGCATCGCGCCGGATCGTGTTTTCATCGGCGCACTGCTGCATGATTTCTCCCACGGTTCGCTGGTCCCATTCGCCACGCGGCACCTGCTGGACCTCACGTGTCGTAACGCATCCCAGAAGCCGGCCGTTTTCGGTAACGGGAAACATCTTGTGGTGATGTTTGTAGATGTAGTCTTCCACAAGTTGATGGACCGTCGTCGAAGGGGGCACAGTCACGACGTCGGCACGCATAAAACGCTCGACGAATTCGCCTTCCAGCGCCCGGCGAATCAATACCTGCTGGTAGGACATTTGTGCCGCACCGCGCAAAAACATGCCAATCAGGAATTGCCACATCCCGCCTATGAAGTTTCCGCCTATAAAGCTGAAGACTCCCAGCAAAATCAACATGATGCCGAATCCTGAACCAATGCTGGAAGTGATGCGGGTCGCCCAGCGGAGACTACCGTTAACGTGCCAAAGCACCGACCGCAGAACTCTGCCACCATCCAGCGGAAATGCCGGAATCATGTTAAACGCAACGACGACGGCATTGATAACTCCCAGGTACCACAGCACACCGACAATGGGTGTCGCAAAGGCCGCCTCGCCCAAGAAGAATGTCGCATAGCAGACAACCGCGATGGCCACACTGACGATCGGCCCGGCAATGGCCACGAAAAACTCGGCTTTCGCGCTCGGCGGTTCCCGACTCATTTCCGCGACGCCGCCGAAGATGAACAGCGTGATGCCGCGCATCGGCACTTCGTAATGCCGGGCCACGACACTGTGGCCCAATTCGTGGGCCAATATCGACACAAACAGCCCCAGCGCTCCGGCCAGGCCCATCCACCAGTACGTGCCGCTGGATAGTCCTTCGTAGAAGCCGGGAAATACGTTGGTAGCCAGCGACCACGTGATCAACACGACAATGATGAACCAGCTCAAGTCAATGTAGATTGGGAATCCAAGCAGGTTGAATAGTTTGATGCGTTTCGTGAACATGGCGGTTGCTCTTTTCCTTGTGCGGCGAGCCGACTTGCTGACTCTTCAACTCCAGTTTGGTCGCCTTTTCCGAGACCAATTTACCGAATGCGTCTAACTCCGGCGCTGGTGGAACGTCGAAGGTGCTGTTGCATCAGCGCCATCAATGCTACGGTATCGGAGCGATCCGGTAAATGGACACTCATCTTCGCGCGAACAACCACTGCTGCGACGAACCGTGTTCTCTCGTTGTCTGGTCACTGTTGGGGTGGGTCGGCATCACGGTTGGCAGGCGGCAACGAAACAGGATGAACAAGACCGCTCGGCTTTTTATGTGATCCGGCTGCCCGCGGAGTGAACTCCCTGGGACGCAGGATCTTTTTCAACCGATAGCGTATTCATGGCAGGAGCTTCTTCACCAGGACTTCATCGCCTTCCGGCGTGCCGAGCGTGAAATCTCGGTGTTTGAAGATAGTCATCATGCGTCGATTACTGGTGGTGGTTTCCGCCCAGACGCGGTGGACGCCCCACTGCTGCGCGATTTCGATGCAATAGTCGGTCAACGCCGAGCCTAGTCCGAGCTGCTGCCAGGCATCACCGACCAACACGGCGTATTCCGCGTCTCGGCGGTCTGCGCCGGCGACCAGCCGCCCTACGCCGATCAATTTGCGCGCATCGCCCTCCTCGATTTCAGCCACGATGGCGATTTCGCGGTCGTAGTCGATGAAGCAGAACCGCGTGGCCATCTTGTGGGTGGTCTCTTTGAATATGTAGCGAAACCGGAACCAGAGCGATTCGCGGGAACACGCGGCGAGCAGATCGTGCCACATCGGTTCGTCTTCGGGTTTGATAGGCCGCAAGAGCACCGGGCGGCCGTCCTTCAGCTTTGCCTTTCGCGTGAACTCTTCCGGATAGGGACGAATCGCCAGATGGGAATAGGCTCTCGCGGGTTGGACCAAAGTCTCGTGATCCAGCACGATACGGGCATCAAGGGCAATCACCTCGTGGGGCGTCACCAGCAGCGGATTGACGTCCAGTTCCTTGATTTCGGGATAGTCTGCCGCAAGGTAGGAGAACCGCATCAAGATTTCCAACAGCCGGTCGATATTCATCGCCGGACGGCCGCGGTAGCCGACCAACAGCGGCCAGGAACGGAGCGACTGGAGCATCCGTCGTGCCAGCCGCTCGCTAAGGGGCGGTAGCTCCAACGCCCGGTCGCTGAACAGTTCGGCCAGTGTGCCTCCTGCTCCGGCCATCAAGACCGTGCCGAACACGGGATCGCGTTTGGCGCCGACGATCATCTCACAACTGCGGGGCGCCGAGACCATCCGTTGCACGGTGACGCCTTCAATTCTGGCATCGCTATCGTTCTGTTTGGCCGCACGGACGATGCGCTCGTAGGCCGCCTTTACTTCATGGTCGTTGGGAATATTCAGTTCTACGCCGCCGACATCGGTCTTGTGGGTGATATCGGGGGACAGAATTTTGATCGCGACGGGGAAGCCGATCCGCTGTGCCAGGCGCACGGCATCTTCGGGCGAGTGCGCAGCATGCGGTTTTGTCACTGGAATCTCGTACGCCTCAAGAAGCGCCTTGGACATCCCCTCGCTCAGCACCTCGTGGCCCTCGCTCAGGATCGTGTCGAAAACGGCCCGCAGTTTATTGCGGTCCAGCGAAAACTCAACGGGAATCTCGCGTGGTGTTTCGTACAGTACCTGCCGATTGCGGGCATACGACACAAGATACATGAACGCGCGCACGGCCTGTTCGGGCGACGAATACGTGGGAATCGCCGCCTCGTTCAACTTCTCGACGCCTTTGGCGACCAGGTCCGCGCCCATCCAGGCGGTCAGCACGGGCTTGTGTGATTTCCCGGCCGCATTCACGACGGCTTTGGCCACCTCGGTAGGATCCGTCATCGCTTGTGGCGACAGGATGACAAGGGCCGCGTCCACGCCGCCGTCCGCCAGCACAATGCGCAGGGCGTCCGCGAACCGTTCTGGCTGAGCGTCACCCAGTACGTCGATCGGATTTCCCCGCGACCATGCTTCCGGCAGAACGTCACTCAACGCCTGCAGTGTATCGTCACGCAGGCTGGCAAGTTCTCCATGCCTTTCGATCAGAATGTCGGTCGCCATCACACCCGGTCCACCAGCATTCGTGATGATGGCCAGTCGTGCACCTGCGGGTGAGGGATGTCGCGCCAGCAGTTCCGCGCAGTCGAACATATCATCCAGCTCAAATACGCGCACCATGCCGGCCCGATCAAAGGCAGCCTGGTAAACGTCATCGACGCCGGCCATCGCGCCCGTGTGGGAGGCCGCGGCTTTCGCAGATTGTTCGAAGCGCCCTGCTTTGTACACGACAATGGGTTTTTCACGCGCAAAAGCGCGTGCCGCGGACATGAACTGCCGGGCCCCGTGAATCGATTCCACATACAGGATGATGGCGTCGGTTATCTGGTCTTGTGCGAAATAGTCGATGAGGTCGCCGAAGGAAACGTCGAGCATGTTGCCGATCGACACGAAGTACGAAAATCCCACGTTTTCGCGCAATGCCCAATCGAGCACCGAGGTACACAGGGCACCCGATTGCGAGAGGAAGGCAATTCGCCCCGCCCGGGGCGTACCGTCCGCGAAACTGGCGTTTAGTTTTGCATGAGGGGCCATCACGCCCAGGCAATTCGGGCCGACAATCCGCATGGCTTCGAACTCGCGCCGCGCGTCGTCGATTTGCGATTCCAATTTCTTGCCCTTTTCGCCGGCTTCGCTGAAGCCCGCAGAGATGACGACCACCCCCATGATCCCCGCTCGGCCACACTGCCGAATGATTTCGGGAACCGTGCGGGCCGGCGAGCAGACCACGGCCAGATCGGTCGGTTCGCCAAAGTCATCGACACTCGCAAAGGCCGTATGCTTAAAGACACGGTCGTACCTAGGATTCACGGGTATGACCGATCCTTCGAAACCGCCATCGATGAGATTTCGGAATACGGTCGTCCCGACGCTGTCGGGTTTTTCACTGGCCCCGATCACTGCGACGCTGCGAGGCCGAAAGATCCTGTTCAGGTTCCGAATCGCCAATGCGTGCTCCCTCGCTGGAAGCGATTTCGTGTGGTGTGGGTTTCAGAAGCTTGCGGAAAGTTCGCTCGATTCTAACCGATGGACAGCTGAACGACAGGCACGTCGTCGACGTACGGGGGCTTCTATTGTCCTTCGACGGGCCGCCCGTGGTCCACTGGCGCTGGACTCCCGCAGTCCGCGACTTGCCCCTTACGTCACCGTGTGCACCAGCATCAGGTCCTTGCCGGGACGGGCCCAGTCGGTTGTTCCGACCAGAACGACATACTGCCCGGCCTCCAGAACCTCTTGCCGCCGGCCCCAGTCCACCACGAATTCCATCATCTGCTGCGGCGTGCCCCGGCACACGTCCGTCACAACGCAGCGCACTCCCCACGCGATACACAGGCGTCGAGCCGTGTGCGGACTGTCTGTCAGTGCCAGGATGGAAATGGGACTGCGAAGCTCGGACACAGCCAGTGCCGTCTTGCCGCTGCGGGTGAGGACGACGATCAGGTTGGCCGCGAGTTGCTCCGCGGCGTGCATCGCGCTGAGGGCGACGGCGCGGGTCGTCTCCGTGGCGACGTTTCGCGAAGACACGCCAATCGGCAATTCCCGATTGGCAACCATCAGCGGTTCCGCTTCCCGAACAATGCGGATCATCATCGTCACCGAACGCAGGGGGTAGTTGCCGATCGCCGTCTCGCCGGACAACATGACGGCGTCGGTGCCGTCCAGGACCGCATTGGCCACGTCGCTGGCTTCGGCCCGCGTGGGCAGCGTGTTACGGTGCATGCTGTCGAGCATCTGTGTCGCGGTGATGACCGGGACGCGACGGCGGTTGCAGGCCCGAATAATCCGCTTCTGAAGCGCCGGCACACGGACGATGTCGACCTCCACGCCTAGATCGCCGCGGGCCACCATAACCGCATCCGTTTCGGCCAGAATGCCTTCCAGTTCCGCGACCGCCTCCGGCTTCTCGATCTTCGCCACGATGTAGGGAGACTGCTGCGGTTTGAGTTCCTCAATAAGACGTCGCAGATGTTGGATATCACTCGCCCGCCGCACGAAACTGAGCCCGATGAAGTCGAGCCCGTGCGCGACTGCCCATGCCAGGTCCGTACGATCCTTTTCGGTGATGCTCGGTACACGCAGGCCGATCCCCGGCAGATTGACTCCCTGGCCGCTGCGAAGCAGTCCCGGTTGCTCGACGACGCATACCGCGCGATCGGGAAGTTTCTCAACGACGCGCAGCGCAACGGTTCCATCGGCAAGCAGCACCGGATCATCGACGTCGAGGTCGTCGATCAGTCCGTCGTAGGTCGTGGTGAGCGCGGTCGGATCATTGGGATCTGCCTCGGAAACGAACGCGTATTTCCGGCCCCGGTCGACCTGCAGGGCCCCGTCGGTCAAAGCGCCGAGGCGGATCTTTGGTCCGCCCAAGTCCCCGAGAATTCCCACGGGCCGGTCCAGTTCGTCGGCGATCCGTCGAATCGCTGCCACGTGCTCAGCCATCTGCTCATGCTGGCCGTGCGCGAAGTTCAGGCGGAAGATGTCCACGCCGGCGGCCGCCATCCGCCGCAATCGATCTGGCGACCCGCAAGCGGGTCCGACCGTGGCGACGACCTTCGTCTTATGCCCGATCATTGGGGTCAGACCCGTTTTTCGTTTTTTATCCGCAGGGAGGTCACTCTCTGGATACCTGCCGGATGTTCGCCTGTAATTGTTCGACCTCTGTGCGCAACGGGGGCGACTGTTTCAGGGCCGCTTCAGCGCGGCCCAGCAGATTCCGCACGCTGTCCGGATGGGTCAGTCCAAACGGTTTGGCCAGTTCGCGGAGCGTGGCGACGGTCAAGCGCCGAGCCAGCCAGGCAGCCACGTCCCGGCTGGTCTGTTTGCCGTGTTTGTGGGCAAAACTGGCCACGGTAGTACCGTAGTGGTCGGCCGTTCGCTCAAGGACATCCTCCAACGATACGCCTGCCAGTCGGCGAGCCGAAGGAACCTCGTCGTCATATTTCGGGAACTTCACCAGCCATTTGATCCGCTCGACGAATTTCTGACTGCCGACGACCCATCCCCCAACGGCGGTAGCGAACGGGTTTTCCGGAGGACGATCGATGCCGGCATCGACGAAACGTCGATAGGCGGCCTGTGGGTTGCGGCCTCCGCGATCTCCTTGCCAGGCGCGATAAACTTCGTCATAGCAAACCCATCCCAACTGCCTTCTTTTCCAACGATATCCTGGGTAGCTCGACCAGGGCCAGTCTTCCAACCGCGTCACCAGTGGTCTCTTGCCGCGAACCGGATTTAGGTGTACGTATCGGCTGACATTCCAAAAATACTGCTCATCCTCAATGAGTTCTCCTTTGAATCGGCCTTGAAACAGATGCCCGGGTCGGCGATGGCGCGTGCTGAACCAATTGGCGTAGCCCGAGAGCAGATACTGCATGCCTTGGGAAAGATTTGCTTCGGGCGTGCGGAAAAACAGGTGGACGTGATTCGGCATGCAGAGGAAACTGAAGATCTCAAAACCGAACTTGTCGGCCGTTATTTCGAGTCCTTCCAGGAACCGGTGGTAATCCCGCTCGTCGAAGAAGATCTTCTGCCGCCCATTGCCGCGAGACATGGCATGATAGATTGCACCCGGGAATTGAAGTCGTAGAGGACGTGCCATCATGGCACTCTATCACACGCGTCCCCACAAGAAAACACGAAAAACGGGTCTGACCCCTCAATTTTGCGACCCACTCGGCGCCGAGTGGCCGTACGGCACACGCGGAAACCGTTACATGCTCCTTACGGTGCTGCCGGCGTGAAGCGCCGGTTCTTGGCGACCGCACAGTTTGTGCGTGAACAGCACGTCGTCGTCCAGATTCTCGCGGGCCAGGCGGACCAGGTGCTGGTGGTGCGTGAAGAAAATCACTTGTGTCTTTTCCGACAAGTGCGACAGAGCTTTGAGCGCCGCCACCGCGCGGTCATCGTCAAACATGATCAGAATGTCATCGACGATGAACGGCAAGGGCTCCCGATCGGCAAGGGTCGATTCCAAAAACGCCAGACGCAGGGAAAGATACAATTGGTCGCAAGTCCCGGCGCTCATCCCGTCGACGCCCACGGTCTGCCGGCCGTCGGCGCGAACGCCCACCAGCACGGCGCTGTCCTTGTCGTCGTATTCGGCCCGCAAGCCCGAAAATGACCCGAGGGTCAATTCGGAAAACAGTTCGGCGGCACGTGCGAGCACCGGTCCCTGGCTCGCTTCGCGAAAACGGTCGATCGATCGACGTAGCACCGCTGACGCCAGCCGCAAGCGGACGTATTGCTCCGCATCACTACGGATACCGGCCAAAAAATGTTCGGCGTCTTCGTGCACTACGGCCGCTCGTGCACTGCCGTCGATTCTCCCAAATTCATTCCGATGGCTACCGATCGCTTCCGCTACCTCCGTTTTCCTGCGATCGAGTTCCGAAATTTCTTCCTCCAACCGTGGTAAATCGGCTCGCAACGTGTCCGGATTAAACTTCTGGGCTTCCACAATCCACTCATCCAATGGCGCACCAGCGGCCAGGTGATTCAATTGTTCATTGACCGTCTTGAGTTCCCTCTCGATATCCCGTCGTCGACCAGAACGCTCTTCAGCAACAGGCAAGTCATCCGCTGACGTACAGCCCGCCTGCTGGCACATGGCCTCAATCGTCGCTTCCAATTGTGCGATCTTCGCGCGGGCTTGGTTGCGTTTCACTTCCTCGGATTCCAAATGAGCATTCCAGCTATTCAGTTTGGTCTGCGCCGTGCCGCCGGCCTCCAGGCGGTCGTACACGGCCGCGACGGCCTGATCGACGGGCCGTTCAACGAGATCTTCGGCGACTTGGGCGAGCACCGCGCGGACGGATTGATGGAATTCGTCGGCGTCACGGTCAATACCGTCGATGCGACTTCGGAGCTCGTCCGACTCCTTGACGACGCCAAACAATTCGTCCACCGATTCGATCACCGAATTCGCGTCATTCGGCGACGCGTCCCGACCCAGACCAAGCCGTGCCACCGCCCGCTCCCAGTCAATGCGCCACTGGTCCAACTCGCTCTTGGCAATCTGTGCGTCGCGTACAGCCGCCGACAAATCATCGCACAGCTTGCGTAGATTCGTTTCACATTCATGACGTCGCTGATTTTCCGATTTGATGGCGTCGACGACATTTTCGCAATGTTCCAACTTCCGTGCCAGCGTATCGCATTCCTTCGGGACCGGTTCACCGAGTGACTCCAGGCGATCGTAGACGTCTTGTTGCAGCGACTGCATATGAGCTTCGACTTCTTCCACGGCGCTGCGTTGTTTTCGGATTGCCTCCGCGGTATGTGCCAAGCTTCGTTGCTGGGTAAGCCACGATCGCATTTCACGGGGCGAAAGCAGATCGATCTTGACGGCTTTCCATTGGTCGCGCCATTGTGCTTGCACCTGCCTCAGTGCCTCCGCTGCCGAAGCAAGGCTTTGCTTTTGCTCTTCAAGGCGGCATTGCACATCTTGCCGATCGATCGTCAGCCTGGCCTTTTCCGCAACCCGGTCCGCCTCGCGACGGAGTCGGTCGGCGATGGCATCCGCTGCGTCGATACTGGCTTGAAACGCTTGCGCCAGGTCTCCGCCGGGAGCATACTTACCCACAAACTCGTCTGCTGCCCGATCGTCACCGGACCAACCTTCGCGCCACGTTCGTCGCACCAATTGCCAAGCGGTGTCCCGCCACTGCCGGGCCTGCGTCAAATCTTCTTCCGTGGGCACGTCCTGTTCGCGACAGAGCTTCTCCAGACTCCGTCCGAGCTGGTGCGCCCGTTGCGTCATCTCGTTGACGATTTCCGCGATTGTCTTGTACTGCGATTTCGCATCGGCCAACTCGTTTTCAAATCGGTCGATTGTTTCCAGCGCCGGCACTGGCAATTGTTCGAGTTCTTCCAGCGTGCCGCACCAGAGCTGCAATTTTTTGAGGTCGACTTCAGCCTGTGTTTCCAGCTCGTCCAACTTCGCGCGGGACTGGGAAAGTTGCCGGTCCAAGTCACCATGTTTTTGAGCTCGGCGGATCGATCGTGTGAGTTCTTCGGATCCCCTTGCCGCGGGTAGTGAAGCCTTCTCACGCTCCACGCGTTGGACATCATCGCGCAATCTGTGAACGGCCTGATCGGCAAAGCGCTGCTGGTCAAGGCGAGCTTTGCAATCGCCGGCCAATGACTGGATCCGTTGGCGTTGCGCGCGGCTTATCCGCAACTTCTCCGCGTGCTGGAGTTCTAAACCGCAACTCAGTCCGAGAAGGATCTCGCGCGCCCGTTTTTCGGCGTTTTCCAGCCTGGCGACCAACCCGGGCCGGTCTTTCGCGGCTTTTCGATAACTGCCCAGGTCGGTATGCAGCCGTGTAATTGCTGCGCGGTCTTCCAGCAATCGGTGCGGAACGTCGGTCTTCGCGATGTCCGCTCGCAGTTTTTCCATCATTCTGCACGCGTCGACTTCGATTTGCCGCGTGCTTGCGATTTCTGTGATCGCCTTCAGGCGGTTGCGGGAGAAATCATCGGGCAGCAGCCGAGCATCGGCCACCCCGACAAACTGCTCGTTGAGCCCCTTCCGCCGGCCGATCAGCGGCAACGCTTTGTCGATCCGTTCCAACTTGCTCTTTGTCGCTCTTCTGTCCCGCAGCTGTTCGTCGATGTCCGTCTGCCGCTGTTCGGCAGCCCGCAGCGCCTTTTCGTGCTTGACCCATTCGGAAGTAGGCACCACCCTTTGTCTGGTTTCGTCACGCGCTGCCTTCAGCTTCCTGAGGGCGCTGTTGATGGAAGGTTTGGAGCCACCCGGTTTGAAGAGCTGCCGCATTTCCGATTCAATTTGCGATTGCACCTGGTGTACGTCGGCGATCCCCGCACCGGCAGCGAACAGGACTTCGCCGAGATCGCCCGCGCCTCGCGCCACCGCTTCGCCGCCCCTGCGCAGCTCCGGGTAATCGATGCCGAACTTCTGTACAAACATGGCTTCGTCGACGCCGCCGAGCATGTCGCTCAGGCAGGCAGGGTCCACCGTCTCGGCATCGTCCGGCCCGCGGAGTGTGTTGGTCCGACCCTTGCGCCGGACGCACTCCAGTTGCTGGCCTTCGGCGCTTTCCAGCGCTCCACCGATGCGCAGGTTCTGGTGAGAATGGAAGAAGTTGTCATTGGTATTGTGTGGAATGCCGTACAACCACTGCCTCAGTGCCCGCAGCGATGAACTCTTCCCGGCTTCGTTCGACCCATACACCACGTGCAGTCCGTGGTGTCCCCGTTCCAGAACGAGGGATTTTCCGGCAAACGGCCCGAAGGCCAACAGGTCCAAACGCAAGATCTTCATCTATCAATGGCCTCAACAAGCCGGCTGAGCAGAAGCGGTTGCACTTCGTCAAGCCATTCGCGCAGCCGGTCCGGATCGTCCAGCACGAGTGCGTCTGCGCCCGTCGTCAATTCAACAGGCAATTTGCGGCTCAGGTCGCCAATATCTTCCGAAACCTCGAGTAGTAGCGCCTCGTTGTCGCGGAGTTCCCGAACGTAACGAAGTAATTCGCCAATCGGGCCATCCGTCCACGTCGCGCTGTCCAGGTCACGCGTCGGCGAAGTCTGAAACTTGACCTTTTCGATCCACACGCTGCCGTTGGTTATGTCCAACGCGGTGGCCCGGATATCGCTGGTCCAGGCAACGGGGTTTGCAACCAGCCGCTCGTGAACGCGACTGCGGCCGGTCACTACGACGCGCACCGCCAGAGGCATGTCGGCGTGCTTCCTGGTCAGCTTCGACAACTCGGAGGAAAAACGTTCGAGCACGTCTTCGGTGCGCTGGGCGCCGCCTACGCCCACCTGGCACACGCCCCAGCGGAAGACATCAAGGGCGTGGAAATGCATTTCGATATCGCCCCCGTCGTCAACCGTCACCACGTAGCAACCTTTGGCATCCGTCTCACGGATGTGTCGACCTTGGATGTTGCCGCAATAAGCGATGGGAGGATCATTGTTCTTGACATAGCGGTTGTGGATGTGGCCCAGCGCCCAATAGTCGTATTGCTTTCGCCGCAGTTCGTCGATGTCACACGGTGCATAGGGCTCGTGACCCTCCGCGCCGGACAGCGACGTATGCAGAAGACCGATGTTGAACAACCCACTCTGCCGCTCAGGATAGTCGCGTGCCAGATTATCGTATTCGGCCGCCCTGCCGAAGGATCGTCCGTGCACCGCCACGCCCAACTCGTGGAGCTTCTTTATGTTGGCGGTTTGCGGCCGCTTGTGGGACAACCATGCGACATTGTCGGGCAGGGGCAACGATTTGGTCATCTTGTTGGCCGCATCGTGGTTGCCACTAATAACAATGACCGGTATCCCCGCTTCGCGGAGCCGGCTCATCTGCGACACGAAGAATAGGCCCGTGTTGTGGTCTTTCCAGTCACCGTCGTACAAATCGCCGGCGATCACAACGAAATCGACCTCTTGTTCGCCTGCCAGGTCGATCAGATTTTCCAGGGCCCGCCGCGTCGCTCCGCGGACCTCATCGACCGGTGCGCCCTCGTAGCGCTCGAGTCCTCTGAGCGGACTATCGAGATGAATGTCGGCAGTATGAATGAATTTGAACACGCAAGCACCTCAGATTCGCACCGTCTTCCCGCCATGAACGAACACCAGGCGTGCTTTCACATCCTCCCTGGAAACTCCCATCATACCACATACGGCGCAACAATAGGCCTCCACTTGGGGCCGATAGAATTCGACCTTTGTCTGCAAGGCCCGGGAATCATCGGCGGGTATCGTGTCCGTTTTGAAGTCGAGAATGTCGGCGGCGATGGGGCGGTCGCCTTGGTAAACGGTGACCAGCCGGTCGATGTTGCCCACCAGCAGGCGATCGCCGCTCCGGACCGCAATGGGACGTTCCGTTTCCACTTTGAGTGCGGCACCCGCAAAGTGATTGTACGCGCAGCGCTGCAGGCACGACGCGACGGCGGGACGGGCAAGCATCCTGCGGAACTCCGCGAGCATGCGATCCATTTCCACCGATGTGAAGCCCAAATCGGGCAACGTGGCGGCCACTTCGCGCAGACGGTCCTCGGCGGGTGGCCCGTCTTCGAGCCACTCGATCTGCTCGAACCAGGCGTGCACAAGGGTGCCTCGGGCCAGCGCCGCATCCCGGCCGGTCTCGCCGCTGCTCCCATGCTCGGAAAGCCGCACACAAGTTCCGCCTTCCAGTTCCGAGGGACTGACACGATGCAGACCCCGTGCCCGCCGCTTCGCCGGCGAGGCCAGCTTCACTTTCAACGGCGAGAGCAACTGAGCCCGGGCCGCAACCTGGGCCGCCGAAGGCTTAAGATCGACGCCGGGATTCCTGAACCACTCGCGATCGCCCGTTTCGTAGGCGATCTGACCGGGGGCGAGTCGCTCGTCGCCTTTCAGCGCAGCACGCAGCAAACCGCCGAACGTTTTGTGCAGTGATCGTTCGTTGCCAGCCGACGGCGCGACGATCATGTGCAAGGCATGGACCGCGCGGGTTACGGACACGTACAGCACGCACAGCGATTCGGCGACGTCCTTTTCGTCGGCAGCGCGGAACAACTTCCGCCACGATTCGGGCATCAGTTGCTGCAATTGTGTACTGCACCGCCGGCAGACACGACTCACGGGCTCGGCAGGTGACGGCCTTCCCACAACAAGATCGTCGCGCTGACCGACCAGATACGCTTCCAGATCCGCCAAAACGACGATGTCGAATTCCAGGCCCTTGGCCTGGTGGACGGTCATCACGCGGACATCCGACGCGACCGGGTCGCGGACCTTCGACGCATCGACATACGTAACAAAATCGCCAGGGCGCGACGTGGCTGCGTCGGCGTACCGGTACGCCAGCCCGACCAGCTTTTCCAAACGTCGTAATTCACGCCGGTTGCATGAGGATGCCAGTTGGCAAGCCAGCGCGTACACGGTGGGGCCGTAACCGCCGTCGACAAGTCGGCGGCGGATTCCCCGGGCCAGCCGCCCCGCTTCCGCCGCGCCTCGCGTGCTGGCGAACCACCTGGCAACGTCCGCTCCGCCGCCGGATCCACCGTCGGCCGAACCGACGTTGTCCTTCTCATCGAACAGGCCGATCGCCTTCGCGAGCGGCGACGTGGCGATGTGAAACCGCGCGACCAAATCGCCCGGATGGTCGGCCAATTGCAACAGGGACATGATCAGCCGGACGGCGGCGGAATCATCGAGCGAACTGCCGCCCTCTTCGCTGGCTTCGATATCCAACTCGCGCAGCTCGTAAATCAGGCGTCGCACGGCGGCGTTCCGCCGGACCAGCACGCCGATGCTGAAGCCCGGGGCCTGCTCTTTCCATTCGGCAACCTGCTCGGCAGCGAATCGCAGCGTAACGTCTGTCTGGGAATCGTGTTCGTCCTCTCCGGCAGATCGGGCCGCCTGCAAGCAGACATATCCATTGAGTCCTTGTTTCGGATCGGCCGTGTGATGCTTGTTGAATTGCCGTTGCCAGGAGGCCACCGCACCAGCCAGATCCCCGAGATTGCCGTGATGATGAAGATTCGGGAATATCTGATTCACCGTCTCAATGACGCGCGGTGACGATCGCCAGTTTGTATCTCGCGGCTGTTGCTGGATGTCGTCAAGTTCTTGCGTTACTGCGTCGAAGATTTCCGCCACACCGCCACGCCAACCGTAGATGGCCTGCTTTGCGTCGCCCACGCAGAAAAAGGATTGGCCCGTCTTTGCGCGGGTGATCCGTTGTGCCAACGGCCGGATGACCGACCATTGCGCGAGCGACGTGTCCTGGAATTCGTCCAAGAGCAGGTGCCGCAGGTGGGCATCAAGCCGAAAGGCGAGCGGGTCGGTATCGGTTTCCCGATCAGCAGAAACCGCCGGGGATCGCTGGGCGAGTTGGAACGTGATGTCTTCGAAGCGCAAGGCGTGCGTTTGCAGTTTTATCTGCTGATAACGGTGATGGAAAGCATCCAGAAGTTGGTGCGTGGCCTCGGTCTGATTGGCCAATTGGTTCAGCAACACCGCCTTCGTGTGGTCGATCAACATTTCATAGGCCGCGGCGACCGCAGCGTCGATCGGTTTGCCGTAGTAGCTGTTGTTCCCAGCCGCCACTTTGGCGGCGATTCCACTTCCGATGAAGCCGGACCAGTCGCCCGCTTCCGCCAGCTCGATGTCCCGGTCGTGCGCCTGCTCCCATCTCTTATCAGCGGGAATCGGCGCCGTGCGAAGTGTCTCAATGGCTCCATCGAGTTGCCCGTTGGACAATTCGCGCCGCCGTGGCACGCGATACCAGGCGTCGCGGCTGCTTTCGCGATAAACCGTGTACAGCGTGTCGACCTTGTCGCGGACTTCGCGATCCAGACTCCGCGTCGTTTCACCGCGCGTCAGTGCGTGGACCAGTGTCAGGAGCCGACCGGCGTCCTCCTCGTCCAGCATCGTCTCGATCGCCCGCGCGCGCAGCGCCGCGTCTTCGTGTTCGTCAACGATGCGCCAACCCGGCGGCAGGCCGATTTCCAGTGCAAAACTTCCCGCCAGTTTTGCGAAAAAACTGTCCAGCGTGCCGATCCGCAGCCGGTGCAGGCGGCGGGCCGTATTGACCAGCAGGGTCAAGCATTTCTGCCGAGTGAGCGACGTGTCACCCAGAGCGTCCTGCAATTGGCCAAGTTTATCGTCGTCCGTCGCCGCCTGCGCCAGCCGCAGCAGTACGCGTCCCAGAATTTCGCCGGCCGCTTTACGCGTGAATGTTGCCGCCAGAATGTCGTCCGGCTGCTGGCCCATGTGCAGCAGGCGCAAGTAACGGCTGGTCAGAGCGAACGTCTTCCCGGTACCGGCCGATGCCCGGATCAGTTCGTGATTTAGCGGCTGAACGGTCATGACGGATGATGTTTGCCGAAAACACCGTCCAAACAGACGGCGGCATACTCTTCGCTGTATAAGGGCGGCGGTTCGGCCGGAGGCCAGAATTCCTGATCGCGGACCTTGCGCGCGACGTCGCGAGCCGTACACCCTGACCAGGTCCACGGCGGCGCGCAGGTAGTCGGACGGGCGCAGCTTCGAGCCCGCCACGTCGACCCAGCGGTGCAGGGGGACCTCGCAGATCACGCCCTCCGCCCCCGGTCCGCGCTCGCGCAGGAAGCGCGCCAGGATCTCGACGTCGAAGAGCCAGCGGGTCGTGAACGGAGCCTCGAAGACGCGCCGCACGACCTCGGTATTGCGGAAGAGCTTGGCGCCGCACTGCGTGTCGTAGACCCGCAGACCCAGGACCAGGGCGATGGCCGTGGCGGCGACGCGCCCCAGGTAGTGGCGCAGCGGGCGCCGCTCGATGTGACGGCCGAGCAGGACGACCCGCGCCCCCAGCACCAGCTCGAGCTCGGGGCGCGCCGCCAGCAGCGCGCGGAAGCGCGGGATCTCCGAGAGCGGCGTCGCGAGGTCGGCGTCCCAGTAGCCCGCGAAGGCGGGCTCGCGCTCGAACGCCAGGCGCAGGCCGGCGCGCACCGCCTCGGCCTTGCCGCGGTTGCG
>CAZNKT010000084.1:0-26717 GCA_964573605.1 uncultured Pirellulales bacterium | reverse complement strand
AAACGCAACCGGCTGTTCATGACCGCCAGCCAGTCGCTGTACGCGGTCTACGTGGAAACCCGAGGTGCGCACATTACGTGAGACGATCGGTCGATCCAGATGCCGACGGCGTCGCCAAGCTGTCCCAGCCGACGGCGCTCGTGGATTGCCGCGTGCAAGGGGAGGGCGAGGCCACCGCCGAGTCGCTGCCCCCCGGTTTAGCAACAACATGCGACGTCGCTGAATCACGGAACGCATGATGCGCAACGTGACGTTCACCGCTCATTTTTCCGCCGGTGATTCCTCCGCCGGCCCTCGTTCGTAATCCTGAAACAGCTTCAGGAATCGGTTGTCGGTGGTGAGGATCAAGCGCGTGTTGCCGTCGATGGCGTTTTCGTAGGCTTCCAGCGTCCGGGCGAACGTGTAGAAGTCGCCCACCTTCTCGATGGCGTTGGCATACTTCTCAATGATTTCCGCATCGACGCGGCCGCGAATCTCGTTGGCTTTCTGCTGGCCTTCCCCTTGAATGCGCTGCACGTCCGCCTCGGCGCGGTTGATGATCTCCTGCTTGCGCCGTTCACCCTCATTTACATTCCTTGTGGAGATGGCTTGACGCTGCGCGATCCACCGGTCGAAGGTCTTTTCACGCACACTCGACACAAATTCGATGTGCGAGATCCCCAAATCCACCAATTCGATACCGCGACCCCGCTGCGCCGCTTCGCCGCCAACTCCCGCGTCCGCCAACCGGCGCTGCGCCTCCTGTTTGATTTTTTCCAGAATCGCCAGTCGGCCGATCTGGATATCCATGCGAACCCGCCGCGTACCGTCGTCGTCCTCGGGCGGGGAAGTTTCCTGGCCGACATTGTCGGCCGTCGTGTCCAGGACCCGGTCCGAGCTGCGGACCAGTTCGGCCAGATCGTATTGGGTGATCACATCCCGGATCGCCCCCCGCGTGAACTGCGCTACGCGCTGCACGGCGTTATCCATGGTGACCATCCGCTGCACGAACACCGTGGGGTTCTGGATGCGCCATATGGCCCAGGGAATGACTTCGATCTTCTTGTCGTCCTTCGTCGGTAGATCGGGAAGCACGAAGTCGACGTGATCTCCCCAAAACTGGCGTGTGCTGGGCAGCTTGCGTACTTCCTCGACGAAAGGATATTTCAAACCGAGACCTGGCTGCGTGTTCTCCCGGACCGGGTTGCCGAACCGCAGCACGACGGCCAGTTCGCGGGTGTCGACGACATAGAGCATCGACCGCGCCGCCAGGAGCACCACAAGCAGCAGCACGCCGGCAAGGATCGCGAGGGTGGCTAGACGATTGCTTTTCATGGCCGCCTCTCTATTTCCGGGCCCGCACGAAGCGTGTTACGGCTCTGCCCCCGCCCCGACGACGAAGACCCGCGCAGCCCTCTCCCCATCGAGCCTCCCGATTCGCCGCCAGCCGCCGAATCGAACGGGGATGCGCCCTCGCCCAGGTTCAGCAGTGGCAGTGGACTCTTGAGTTGCTGGTCGAGAATGATCTTCGGCCCACTGTTGGACAAGATCTCCTGCATGGCGTCGAGATACAGACGCTCCCGCGTGATCTCGGGAGCCAGGCGATAGGCGTCGTACTTGGCCAGCAGCGCGGCGATCTCGCCCAGGGCTTCCGCCAGCTGCCGGTCTGCGTACCCTTCGGCCTCTCGGATCGAGCGGTCCGCGGCGGCCTCGGCCATCGGAATCAACCGGTTGCGCTCCTGGTTGGCTTCGTTGACAAGCTGGTCGCGGGTCTGGATCGAGGCGTTGACTTCGTCGAACGCGGGCTTGACGCGTTCCGGCGGCGTCACGCGTTGCATCTGTAAGTCAGCGATTTCCACACCGCAGTCGAATTGGGCCAGAATCCTTTGCATTTCTTCCAACGCCGCCAGCCCAATCTCTTCTCGCTTGCCGGTGAGGATCTCGTCCGCCGAATAATCTCCTACGATCCGATTCATCGTGCTGCGGGCTACCGCCGTGATGGTTTCCTGGACCTGTTCCGCCTGGATGCTGAACAAATAGTCCTTCGGGTCGGCCACGCGCCAGATGACATTCCACTCCACGACGGCGGCATACAGATCGCCCGTCAGAATCATGGCCTGTTCCTGTCCGGGACGAGGCACCCGCTGCTGGCCACCGCGACCTTCATCGCCTCGAGACGCTTCCGAAGGAAGACGCATGCTGTGCTCGGAAGTATCAACGAGGACGGCTTCGTCAACAAAGGGGATTTTGAAATGCAGGCCAGGACCTTGCGTCGATTGGTATCGTCCGAAACGCAGCACCACTGCCTGCTCGTGCGCCGAAACCGTGTACACACCCGACCAGACCGCGTAGGCCGCGACGGCCAGCAGGAAAAATACGGGGATGCCGCGGGCCAACTGGACCCAACCGGAACGGTCGATCGCCATTCGGAAACCACCGTCGTCATGGTGGCGGATGGCCATGGAAAACCTCCTGGTCGCTCATCGCGAAGAATGTCGCAACGCTGCCGTCGATGCGAGCCTATGTGTTCATTCGATCGTAAAGATGGAAACTTTGGGGCTTTTTTCCAGGATATCGCATGACGCCGATATTTCCAGGCACGCCGCCCCTGCGGAATGCTCCGGACGTGCCGACTGTGTTGCCAGGTGCCTCGGCACCTCCGGTCCACTTTGCGCACCACGCAGCGCACGCTGCACAAACGAGCAATTCGAACAGCCGCGACGCGATCCTGCCATTTGGCCGAAAACCGTGCCTTTCCGGATGGCCTTCGGCGGGGCCTTGTTGAATATGGCACGTTTTTCTTCAGCCCTCCCGCGACGCGCCCCCGAGAATCTTCTCCTTGGGGAGCATCGTTCTTTCCATGGGGGCTCTTCGACGGGCCTCTCGGGCAACACGGCGGACGGTTGTTCCGAGGCGGCCTGTTTCACCCGGCGACGATGATTTTGTTGTTCCGTGGCGTTACGATGGTGATCCAGGACCGGGGGACACCGGTGCGCCGCGGAATCGCTGGCGCCAAGATGCCAGAATGCAGCAAAGGGGTGCGCACTATGAAATGCAGAGTCGCCTGCGTGCAAATGGATGTTCGGATGGGCCACGTCGCCGACAACCTGGCCGCCGTCCAAACGGCGTTGGGGCAGACAACGGAAGCCGGCTGCACGCTGACCATTTTTCCCGAATGTTGTCTGACCGGTTATTGCTTCGAGGGGCTGGACGAAGCCAGAAACGTGGCCGAATCGATTCCGGGCCCTTCGACCGATCGAATCATGGAAACGTGCCGGCAGATACAGGCGTACGCCGTATTCGGAATGCTCGAACGCGTTGGCGAGGATCTGTTCAATGCATGTGTGCTCGCCGGGCCCAACGGCGTGGTCGGTCGTTATCGGAAAATTCATTTGCCCTATTTGGGAGTCGATCGGTTTGCGACACCGGGCGACGGTGCTTTTGAGGTCTACGAGGCGGGTCCGATGCGAGTCGGCATGAATATCTGCTATGACGCGTCGTTTCCCGAGGCTGCCCGCGTGTTGGCGCTGCGTGGCGCGGATCTGGTCGCCCTGCCGACCAACTGGCCGCCCGGCGCGGAACTGACTGCCGAGCATGTTATTCACGCTCGTGCGCTGGAAAATAACATCTATTACGCCGCCACCAACCGCGTCGGCAAGGAGCGGGGATTCGAGTTCATCGGCAAAAGTCAGATCTGCGGTCCCGACGGAGCAACGCTCGCCATGGCGCCCGACCCCGTGCCCACGACGCTGTACGCCGAAATCGACGTTGCACGGGCACGCGCCAAGCGGATTACACGCATCCCGGGCAAGCACGTCATCGACCGTTTTGCCGACCGCCGTCCCGAAATGTATGGTCCAGTCGTCGAGAAAAAACAGGCGTAACGCGTCAGTCGCGCCAAGCCGGGGTTGTTTGTGCTTTCGGCGGCAGGTGTTCTCGAAAGAACCGCAGCCAGTTTCCGTGCATGACCGCCGCGACATCGCTGTCGGAAAAACCTCGTCCGGCAAGGATCTGTTCCAGTTTGCCGAGGTCGCGAATGGAATCCAGTCCCATCGGCGTTTGTTCGGTGCCGAAGCCGCCGTCCAGATCACTGCCGATCGCCACGTGACGACAATTGCCGGCCAATTGACACACATGATCAATGTGGTCTGCCACAGCGTCCATGGATACAACGCTGCGTGAGGTCGACTCCTCGTCAGTCGGGCCGCGGACCCATCCCGGATAAAGCATCCAGGCGTCGAGGGCCGCTCCGACGACGCCATCGCGTTGTATGACGACGCGAATCTGCTCGTCGGAAAACTGCCTCTGACCGGGGACCAGGCTCCGGCAGTTCTGGTGGCTGGCGATGAGCGGCCCCGTATAGACGTCGATCGCTTCCCAGAAGCTTTGGTCCGAAAGATGGGTCACATCCAGCACCAGAGACAACCGCTGCATCGCGTGCAGCATCGACCGGCCGGCGTTCGTCAGCGGCCCGTCGTCGCCCGTGCCCACGGCGTAGATACCGCGCCCGTAATGCACGAGGCTGATGCAGCGCAGTCCGAGCTGTCGCCATTCGGAGAGGTCATGGGGCGTGACGACGGCGTCGCAACCTTCCATGGCGACGATCAGGCCCAGAGGCATGCTGGGCCGGTCGGTCTCGGCCGCCGAATGCCACGCGGACCAGTGCGCTTCCAGATCTTCCGCACTTTCCAGGACTGCGACCTGACCACTGCGTTCCAGTTGCCGGTAGTAAGCCAGTTGGCCGCGGGCGACGCCGTGGGCGATCTCTTGAGACGGATAGTCCAACAGGTCGTCATGCACGTTCGCCGCCTTGCCCGTCGGCACGCGGGCCATCAAGGTCGCCAGGCAGACAGCCACGCCCGCGCGCCGCATCTCGGGAAGCGTCGTCGTGGCGGCTCCGCGCCCCCTACGATCATCCATTCCCTGTTCGCGGCGGTTCACTTCAGCCAGCGAAAGCGTCAAGTCGCGCTTCCAGGACAGGGCATTCCAGGCCAGATCCAAATGGGAGTCGACGATCAAAGGCACCGGAAGTCTCTCTGCGGACTGGCGGGACGCCGCTGCACCAAGCGGGACAGAAATCGCCCCGGCGGTCCCTGTCCCCGAATGGCCCGAGCAGATAACATAGGCGGACAACGCCAGAAGATCAATGAAATCGGGGTTCTTCAGTGTGTCCAGCGGCCAGGAAAACGTAACGGCGCGGCAGGTGCGTTCGCGGGCGGAGCAGCCGAGCGCGCCGGACAACGCGATAGGCACGGCGCCGCGTTCGGGGACCGAAGCCGATCGCCCCGAGTGCATGCAGATTCTCGGCATTCTGCCGCCCTACACGCTCCAGGACGTGAAGTACGCGTACCTCGAAAAGGTTCGGACCGTCCATCCCGACGTGGGTGGCAATCAGGGAGAATTTCTCTTACTTCAGGAGGCATTTGAGCAAGCGAAGGATTATGTCGAGTTTCGAGCCAGCAGGATGCGGTGGCTCGCATCGCAGATGGACCGGTACATTGCCCAATCAGAAATTGTTGAAAAGATCGAAGCGATTGGCGGGCGCGTGACGCTTCAGCACATCGCCTGGCTCCAACGAGCATTTGGAGACGATTTCGCTCAGGTCACGGAAACAGTGACTTCCATCGATCTGTCCGAGACGCTGGCCGATGACAGCCTGGCGCACTCGCTGGCTGAAGAGTGCAGCACGTTTTACCAGTTGCGACGCCTCGATCTGAACGGCACCCGAGTTTCGAATAGGGGCCTGGCCTCGTTGCGGGTGTACAGCATCGTGTCGGAATTGGACATTCGCAACACTGCCGTGCAACTCGGTGCGCTGCAGGTGGCACGCTGGTTCCCCAAGCTGACTCGCCTGGGAATTGATCGCGGCAAGGTCTCTCCCGTGGACCGTTTGAAGCTTCTCTGGAGGCGACCTCGGCTCCAGCTCGTTCTTGGAAAATCCAGTTTCTAATCGGGTCTTACAAAACTTCAGGGGTTGCATTACCCAAAACGCGAGTTTGCAGACGAACCGGCGACTTTGTTCGAGACTCTAATTTCGAGGTTTCCCCTCCCATGCATTGCGACGTGCTGAAAAAGCTGGCCAGGTACGATTCACCGACGGTGGCGAACGTCATCGAGCTTTTTGACGTGCGCCCGCGCAATCGGGGTTTCATGGACGGCCGCATTCGCGCGTGTTTTCCCGAGATGCCACCGATGGTCGGCTATGCCGCGACCGCCTCGTTTCGTTCCGACGCCGCGCCGCCTTCCGCCGATGCGTACGGTTCGATCAACGAGCAGATCGACCAATTCTCGGCGTTGGCCGGTCCCGCCGTGGTTGTGTTTCAGGATCTGGACGACCCGGCCGTGGGCGCGACGTTCGGCGAAGTGATGTGCTCCACGTACAAGGCATTCAGGGCTGTGGGGCTGATTACCAGCGGAGGCGGGCGGGATCTGGCCCAGGTCCGCAGGCTGGACTTTCCCGTTTTTACCGGTGCGACAATCGTCTCGCACTCCTATTGTCATCTGCTCCACGTCGGACAACCTGTCCGCGTCGGTGGCCTGGTCGTCACAACAGGCGACTTGCTGCACGGGGATGAAAACGGCGTGACGCAAATTCCACGGGAAATCGCCGCGGACGTTGCCGACGCGGCGGAGGAATTCGTGGCTGCCGAAAAAATTATCCTCGACTACGTCCAGGGCGCGGACCGCGTCACGTTGGATGGTCTGAAGGCGCGGCAAGCCGAATTTGCTCAGGCAGTGCAACGGTTGCGAACGAACGTGCGGCCGTAGCATGTGGGCCGGCAGATGGAAGTTCACGGATATCGTGGAAGTGCCGTGGATCTCGCCAGAACAATGCATCAAAAAAGTTCCACGTGCTGCCTGAACCCCACGGCGCGTCCCGTGACCGGATCCCGCCTAGTGAAAAGCGGCGCCTATCGTCGTCGCTGAAAGGAGACAATTCGATGGGCTCAAGCGGTGGTGTCGTCACGGGCGCGCAAACACCACGTTACCCATGCGGTGCGGTGACCGGCCGCCCGTTTTCGCGCGGCCCCAACGAAAGCAGGAAAGGGACGGTGCGACGTGCCCAGGCGGCGGGCTGATCATAGGCGGCCGCCGACGACCCGAAACAGCTGCGCAGCATGGACGTGTCGATCACGCCCGGATTGAAGGGCACGGCCGCCATCCCGTCAGGCAATTCTTCGGCCAACGCGCGGGTCAAACCTTCGACCGCCCATTTGGTGGCACAATAGGGGGCCACCTCGGGGGAGACGGATCTTCCCCAGCCGGAACTGAAGTTGACAATCACTCCGGCGTTTCGTTTCAGCATCGCGGGGACGAAGTGACGAATCACATGCGTCGTGCCTTTTACATTGACATCGACGACGCGGGAAAATTCGTCCGCCGGCACGTCCCACAACGGAGCATTGCCATTGATCACGGCGGCATTGTTGATCAGCAAGTCCGGCGGACCGCCGGAGTCTTCCGACAGCACGCGCGCGGCCCATGCCGCCACCTGACTTTCATCCGCGACGTCCACCGTGTCGAACTGATGCGGCGCGGAATATCTCCGGCGCGCCTCATGAATGGCACGTTCGGTTCGCGCGCATCCGACCACGATGTGGCCCAAGTCAATGAACTGCTCCACCATCGCCCGCCCCAGCCCCCGGCTGGTACCGGTGATCACAACACGTTTCGCCGATGCGTCCATGTTCGATGCCATGGCAAGACCCGGTGGGAGGGCGTGTCGCTTGCGTGAAACGGTAGAGCCGTGCAATATAGTCGCGGTACCGTGCGGTGGCTAGATTCTCGATCGAACGGTTTGGCAACGGAATGGAACGCAGGATCCGTGGCAGCGTGACTGAATCGCAACAGGCTTCCGTCCCTCAGTTCTGGATTGATGCAGGCGGCACCTTCACCGACTGTATCGTCCAGATGTCCGACGGCACCATTCGCCGCCGCAAGATCCTCAGTTCGGGGCGGACGCGCTCCGCGGTGGGTGCTGAATCGCACCCAACGGCGATCGTGGATCCGTCCCGGTGCGCGGACCCGGACGGTTTCTGGCGCGGTTACGATTTCGAGATGTTCGATGCGCGTGGGCAGTCGCTGGCCCGCTCGCGGGTCGTGCAATTTGATCGGAGCACAGGCACCCTGCATCTGGATCCGCCTCTCGGGCTCGACCCCCAACCCGACCTGCCCTATGAAGTCCACGCCGGAGAGGACGCGCCGATTCTGGCGATTCGCTACCTGCTCGGCCTGTGTCTGGAGGACCCCATTCCGTCCGTCGACGTCAGCCTGGGGACAACCCGCGGCACCAATGCCCTGGTCACCCGCCGCGGGGCGCGCACGGCGCTGGCCATCACTCGCGGTTTCGGCGACCTGCCCTTGATCGGCTACCAGAACCGTCCGCACCTCTTTGTAGCGTCGATCCGCAAGCCGTCGCCGTTGGCCGCGGTGGTCGTGGAAATCGACGAGCGGATGACATCCGATGGCCTGGTGCTCCGCTCGCCGGACTCCGATACGGTGCGCCGACAGCTTGCCGCGCTGCGCGATGGCCAGATCGAATCCCTGGCGATTTGCCTGTTGCACGGACACGCTTTTCCACGCCACGAAGAACAGGTCGCGACGATCGCGCGCGATCTTGGTTTCGACCACATTAGCGTTTCCAGCCGCGTCGCGCCGATGATGAAGATTGTGCCGCGAGCTGACACCACGACCGTGGATGCGTACTTGAATCCCATTCTCCGCGGCTACCTCGACCGACTTTACCTCACGCTTCGCGGCGCAACTTCACCAGCGATGGGAGCGTCGGCGGCGCGGACGGCTGGGCAAACACCCGCTTCGCGAAGCCGGCTGCGCGTGCTCACATCCGCCGGAGCATTGGTGCAACATGGAGCGTTCACGGGCAAGGACAGCATTCTGTCCGGTCCCGCGGGCGGCGTGGTGGGGTTCGCGCGGGCGGCGCTGGCCATCGGAATCTCGCGGGCCATTGGACTGGATATGGGAGGCACCAGCACCGATGTCTCGCGCTACGACGGTCATTTTGACAGGGAATACGAAACGGAAAAAGCGGGCGTTCGCGTCGTGGCGCCGATGCTGGCCATCGAAACCGTGGCGGCCGGCGGCGGGTCGGTCTGTCACTTCGACGGCGTCAAGCTCTCGGTCGGTCCGGACAGTGCGGGGGCCGATCCGGGACCGGCGTGCTACGCCCGCGGCGGCCCGCTGGCCGTAACCGATTTGAATTTTTTTCTCGGCCGTATCCCCCAGCTCCGCTTTCCGTTTCGCTTGGACCGTGATGCCGTGCAACGCCGCCTGACCGCGCTGTGCGCTGACGTCTCCGCCGCCACGGGGCAACGCTACGAACCCTATTCGCTTGCCGAAGGCTTGCTGGCCATCGCCAACGCGAACATGGCCGAGGCCGTGCGGTCCATTTCCGTGGCCAAGGGGATGAGCCCGCGGGAGTACCTGCTGGTGGCGTTCGGAGGCGCCGCGCCGCAGCACGCCTGCGCGGTGGCCCGTGAACTGGGCATGCCCAAGATCCTTAACCATCCTGACGCCGGCGTTCTCAGCGCCGTGGGCATCGGGATGGCGGACGCGGCACGGCATGAAGCCCGCGGCATCTACCTGCCCCTCGAAGAGAACACGCGCCAACGCGCCGAACACGTGATGCTTGAACTGGACCGACATGCCCGGGAGGAGCTGCGTGGCGAAGGGGTGCCCGAGGCACGCATGGAGACGGCCCGCTTTGTTGACGTGCGGTACCGCGGACTGGACGCCTTCCTGACCATCTCCATGCCGGAGGACCGAGATATCGCGGGAGCCTACCAGCGGGAGCACGTGCGGCGCTTCGGCTATGCCCAACCCGGGCGGCCGTTGGAAATCGTAGCAGCACGGGTCGAAGTCACCGGCCGGTCGGATCGTGCGTTGCCTCGCTCCGCGCGCCGCGCGCCGCGCCCGGCGCAACCATACACTTCCACGGTTGCCTACTTCCATGGGGACCTACAACCGACGGACCTTTATCTGCGCGACAGGCTTCAGCCGGGAAATATCGTCGCGGGGCCCGCGATTGTCTGCGAATCAAACTCCACGACGGTCGTGGAACTGGGCTGGACCGCCGAGGTGCTCAGCCAAGGCGAATTGTTGCTGGTCGACCAGGCGGGAAAGTGCCAGGATAAAGAAATCACGGCCGCTTCGGACCCGGTTCATCTGGAGATTGTCAATAACCGATTGACGAGCATCGCGGAAGAAATGGGGACTGTGCTGCAACAGACCGCTTCCAGCGTGAACATCAAAGAACGGCTCGACTTCAGTTGCGCCTTGTTCAACTCTGACGGCGATCTGGTCGTCAATGCACCCCATATACCGGTACATTTGGGCTCCATGGCCGAAACAGTCCGGTATACGATTGCGCGGCATCCCGGCATGGTGCGGGGGGATGTCTTCGTTTCCAACGATCCCTACCACGGGGGATCGCATCTGCCGGACGTGACCGTCATCACGCCCGTGTTCGACCGTGCGTCAGGGCGGCGTGTTTTTCTTACCGCCAGCCGCGCGCATCACGCGGAGATAGGTGGAATGGATCCAGGGTCGATGCCCGCCCACTCCAAAAACCTGGCCCAGGAAGGCGTGTTGATCCGCAACATGAAACTCGTGTCCGAAGGGGCGCTGAACGAATCCGAACTCCGTGACGTACTTCTGAACGCGGAATTTCCCACGCGAAGCATCGACGACAATCTGGCGGACATTCGCGGCCAGATAGCCGCCAACCAACTCGGCGCCACGCGGCTGCTCGATTTGGTGGATGAACTGGAGCTGACGGTATTGGAAGCCTACATGGAGCACGTTCAAGCAGCCGCGGAAGAAAAATTGCGGCGCGCGCTCGAACGGCTGGACCAAGGCACGCGTTGCTTCACCGATCACCTGGATGACGGCAGCCCGATTACCGTGTCCGTTCGGATCAAGGGGGATCGGGCGACGTTTGATTTCACCGGGACGGGGCCGGTGGTGCCGGGTAACCTGAATGCCAATCCGGCCATCGTTACCGCCGGGCTGATGTACTGCCTGCGATTGTTGATCGACGAAGCGATCCCGTTGAACGAGGGGATGCTGCGGGCGGTGGAACGGGTCCTGCCGCCGTGCCTGCTCGCTCCACCCGCCGGCGCGTCTCCGGCGGAATGTCCCGCCGTCGCGGCCGGCAACGTGGAAACGTCGCAACGAGTGGTCGACGTGCTGCTCGGCGCGCTGCAGATCGCCGCGGCCAGCCAGGGCACGATGAACAATCTGTTGTTTGGGGACGACACGTTTGGCTATTACGAGACGATCGGTGGCGGCGCCGGCGCCACGCGGGACGCCGCCGGCGCCGACGCCGTGCACTCGCACATGACCAACACGCGAATTACCGACCCGGAAGTACTCGAGCGACGTTTCCCCGTCAGATTGTGGGAATTCTCCGTCCGACGCGGCTCGGGCGGCGCGGGCAAGCATCGGGGCGGCGACGGGATCCGCCGGCGCATTGAATTTTTGCGCGAGCTGTCCATGAGCATCGTCAGCCAGCGACGCGGTAAATATCCGCCCTATGGACTGCACGGAGGACAACCCGGCGCATGCGGGAACAACAGGCTGGATACGGCCGACGGTCAGATCCAACACCTGCCGGGAATCGTTCACCAGCGTGTGGGCGTCGGGGACGTGCTGACCATAGAGACACCCGGCGGTGGCGGCTGGGGTGCGGCGGATGGGACGCCCGGCGACGGCGCTGGATGACAACGGCCGCGATCTTCAGCGGCGCGAAATGCGGCGGCGCCGCGCGAGGATCCGGAAGCGCCGGCTGGCACGCGCTAACCGAGAATCAACCGTGTGAAACCGTTCACAATCACACGCGCCTGCTCTTGCGATGTGCTGCTGAATGGGCATAATTCGCATACGCATCGTTAGGCGGAGCCGCATCGGAGTATTTATTCACGGCTCCGCGGACAGTGAACCCTGGACGTCGAACCCTGGACGTCGCGTCCGACGGACTGTTCACCGGGCGTCCGTCGATTGCCCTGGGCCCATTGGCAACGCCGTCTTGAATAATCAGCGATTTTGGTTCGCACCACTTACGTAGGAAGGTTCGTTATGTTTCGAAAACAAGCCTACAACTCGGTCACCGAAACGATTGGCGCGACACCCATGATTCGGCTCCAGCGGATCGTACCTGACGGCCACGCGACGGTTTTTGCCAAATGCGAGTTTTTCCAGCCACTGAACAGCGTCAAGGATCGTATTGGCGTGGCGATGATCGAAGCAGGAGAGCGGGATGGAAAGGTCAAAGCCGACACCCACATTATCGAACCGACCAGCGGCAATACCGGTATCGCGCTGGCGTTCGTGTGTGCCGCCAAAGGCTACCGGCTGACACTCACCATGCCCGAATCGATGTCGGTGGAACGCCGCGCTTTGCTGAGGGCCATGGGAGCGGAACTTGTCTTGACGCCCGCCGCCGGCGGCATGAAGGAAGCGATTGCCAAGGCGCACGAACTGGTAGAGACCTTGGACAATGCCTGGATGCCTCAGCAGTTTGACAACCCAGCCAATCCCGAAATTCACGAAAAGACCACCGGTCCCGAGGTCTGGGAAGACGCGGGCCACGACATCGACGCCATCGTCGCCGGAGTTGGTACGGGAGGCACGATCACCGGCGTCGCTCGGCATATCAAGCCCAAGAATCCAGCGTTCAAAGCCATCGCCGTGGAACCGGTGGATTCACCTGTCATCAGCGGCGGCCAGCCTGGACCGCATAAGATCCAAGGTATCGGCGCGGGCTTCATACCTCAGAACCTCGATACATCACTGGTGGACGACGTTGTCAAAGTCACCAACGAGGAAGCCTTCGCGTGGGCGCGACGGTTGGCCAGGGAAGAAGGCATCATGGCCGGGATCAGCAGTGGCGCGAACGCGTGTGCGGCGGTCCAGGTCGCGGGCCGCCCCGAATTCAAGGGCAAGCGGATTGTGACCATCATGTGCAGCCTCGGCGAGCGCTATCTGTCGACGCCGCTGTTCGAAGGCTACACGGGCTGAGGCGGCGGCTCCGTTCGGCCCGGCCCTCGCACGTTCCCCGAACCGCCGGGAATACGGGTTGGGCCACCGCGCGGCGCTTGCCGGAATGCCCCCGCCGGTCCGGGAGAATGGCGCCGACGATAAAACGACAGCAAGCCCGCGTCGCTCGACAGTACCCACGCGACGGGGGGCTGCCGATCATTCCCGAGATCGGCCGGAGCAGGGAAACGCGTTCGGAGCGCGGCCCCTGGACTGCAGCCGCACGCCGCGCAAATGCCGGCTTATCTCCGCGCACGCCGTAACTGACGTCGGACGATTCCAACGGACTTTCGCGCCGGCGGGCCATGAATGTAAAGCTTTCCACAACAATGACATAGTGTTCGTTTCGCGTCTTCTGGCATTGGGACGTCCGGTGTTTGCCGATAGACTACCACTGGACGGGGCGAGTGACGCGAGGCCAACGGCGAGTTAGTGCCGTTCCGCTTTGGGGGGCCAACCGCGCGCCGCAGATGCACACCACGAGACACCGCAGCGTTGAGGGCCGCCGTGAGCCTACCATCCCCCTCGGATTCGCCGGCCGCGGGACGTCGACTGCCAAAATGGCTGCGGGTGAATCTGCCAGCCGGCGATGCCGGCCGGATTTACGCCGGAACGGCCACGGCAGTCTCGTCGCTTGAACTGCATACCGTCTGCCAGGAGGCCCGGTGCCCGAACATCCACGATTGCTGGGCGCGGGGCACGGCAACCTTCATGATCGCCGGCAAGGAATGCACGCGAGGATGTCGTTTTTGCGCCGTCCAGACGGCCCGAACGCCCGCGCCTCCGGATCCAGACGAGCCCAAACGGCTGGCCAGCGCTGTCGCCCGGATGCGACTGAAGCACGTCGTCATCACGGTCGTCAATCGCGACGATCTTCCCGACGGCGGCGCGGGGCACTATCGCCGATGCGTGGATGCCGTACACGATCGCGTACCACGCGTCGGGCTCGAACTATTGTGCAGCGACCTGGGCGGCAGCAATGACGCACTAGCATGCTTGCTTGACGGCCTGCCATTGCAGGTATTCGCGCACAATGTCGAATGTGTCCCGCGGCTGGACGCCCTGGTGAGGGATCCTCGTGCTTCGTTCGACCAAAGTCTCAAGGTGCTGGAAAGTAGCAAGAGACTTCGAGCCGATGTATTCACAAAAAGCAGCATCATGGTTGGCCTGGGGGAATCGGAGGCCGAAGTGTTCCAATCGATGCGTCAACTCCGTGATGTCCATGTCGACATGATTACGCTGGGCCAGTACATTGCTCCTGGACGTCAGCAGATGCCGGTGGCCCGGTACGTGACTCCGGACCAATTTCAGACGTGGCGGGCCGAAGCCCTGAGGCTGGGGTTCAAGGCTGCGGCGTGCGGCCCGATGGTGCGGTCGTCGTATCGAGCCGGGCGGCTGTTGCAAGAAGCACGTCGCGTGGCCCATGCGGAGTTGAGACATCCTAAAAAAGCGAGCGGCGACAGGGATCAGCACGGGCCGCTTCGCGGGACGCCGGCGGAGCCGGCATAGCGGAACGCACGGAACGGTCTGTGCGTTACAGCAAGGGAGTGCGGGTGACCGCAACGAATCTCTATGTCCAAACGACCTCTGCACGTTGATCATATCCAGCATGCACAGCCGAAGTGGCCTTGCCCGGCGGGCGCGGAACTTCGTTTGTGGGTACCGGACGCACCTTTTCGACCCGGGGACGAGCCGCGGTACAGCACATTCCGGCAGCAACCGGGCGACCTGGTGCGGCCGGATCCGCTGGCCAAGCCGGCCGAATGCGATGCGCACGCGCTGGGGCTGGTGCGAGTGCTCAATGACGACGGCGACGCCCGCGGCCCGTGGGATCCCAAGTTGTCCGCGTCGACGCTCCGCGACGGGCTGCGGTGGATGGTATTGACGCGGCACTTCGATACGCGCCTGATCACCATGCAGCGACAGGGCCGCTTGTCTTTCTATGTGGAGAGCAGGGGGGAAGAGGCCGTTGGCACGGCTGCCGGGATGGCCCTGCGTACGGACGACCTATTGTTTCCTTCCTACCGGCAGCCGACGCTGTTTCTGATCCGAGGAATGTCCGTCGTGGACATGATTTGCCACTGCATCGGCAACCGGCGGGACGTGTCCAAGGGCCGTCAGATGCCCGTCCATTACAGCTGGAAGAAAGGGCGTCTGGTTTCAATTTCCAGCCCGGTGGGAACGCAGTTCTCGCAAGCCGTCGGCGCCGCGATGGCGTACGCGCAACGTGGCGAAGCGGACCATGTCGTCGCCACGTGGATTGGCGACGGCACGACGGCCCAGGGCGATTTCCACTATGGACTGAATTTCGCTTCGGTCTTTCGCCCCCCGGTGGTTCTCCACGTGGTCAACAACCAGTGGGCCATCAGTACCCACTGCAGCCTGGCTACGGGCGGCCGCACATTTGCGTCCCGCGCGGAAGCCTTCGGATTGCCGGGTATTCGCGTCGATGGCAATGACTTTCTGGCCGTGTACGCGGTGACCGCGTGGGCCGCCGAACGGGCACGCCGTGGAGGGGGGCCGACACTGATCGAATTGTTGACTTACCGGGCCGGGGCGCATTCGTCGAGTGACGATCCCAGCCAGTACCGCCCCAACGACGAAGCTCGTCTGTGGCCGGGAGGCGACCCTATCGATCGCCTGGCCGGCCACATGATCCGCAAGGGCGTGTGGACGGTAAGCGAACAACGCCAGCTTCAGGAATCCGCGCGGCAGCAGGTCGTGACTGCCTATAAGGAAGCCGAGCGGATCGGATCGCTTGCTGAGGGCCCGTTTGAGCCGCCGCAAAGCCTGATGGACGACGTTTATCGCCAGCAGCCCTGGCATCTTGCGGAACAGCAGAACCAAATGCGAAGCGCGTAACGAACGGCCCAGAATTGCAACGCCGTGAAGGAGTTTTCGCCAATACCAACGCACGTTCTCGCGGCAGCCGACCTCGGCTAATGTTCGACGAACGCGGATTCGACCCGACTCTGGCGATTTCGGCTGCAGGGATGCTTCACGGCGTTGCCGCGGGTGGCACCATCGATTTGCATGAAGGCAGGGAAGCCATGCCGAACATGAATATGATCCAGGCGGTGAACTCGGCGCTTCACGTCATGTTGGAGCGCGACGAGACGGTGTGCGTGTTCGGGGAGGACTGCGGATATTTCGGCGGCGTGTTCCGCGCCACGGAGGGGCTTCAGAAGAAGTTCGGAACGAATCGGGTTTTCGATACTCCGCTGGCAGAAGGAGGCATCATTGCCACCGCCATCGGCATGGGAATCAACGGCATGCGACCCGTTCCGGAGATCCAGTTCGCCGATTATATTTTTCCTGCCTTCGACCAGATTACCAATGAGCTGGCCAAGATCCGCTTTCGCAGCGGAGGCGAGTGGTCCTCTCCGGTAACGGTCCGCGCTCCATGCGGCGGCGGCATTGGCGGAGGATTGTATCACAGCCAGTCGCCGGAGGCCTACTTTACGCATACGGCCGGATTGACCGTTGTTATGCCCTCCAATCCGTACGACGCGAAAGGCCTGTTGATTTCCAGCATCGAGACGGAAGATCCCGTGCTGTTCTTCGAACCCAAACGCCTCTATCGCGGACCCTACGACGGCGATCCGAAACTGGTTCCCAGCTGGAACGGCCACCCCGACGCCAACGTGCCAGACGGGCATTATCGCGTATCGCTGGGCAAAGCCAAGGTGCTCAAAGAAGGCAAGGACCTGACGCTCGTAGCGTGGGGAACGATGGTACATGTGGCGCGGCGGGCTGCCGAAGCATCGTCGGTCGATGTCGAATTGATTGACCTGAGAACACTGATCCCCATGGATTTGGAGACAGTAGCTACGTCGGTCCAGAAGACGGGACGCTGCGTCGTTGTCCACGAGGCTCCGCGCACCAGCGGCTTCGGCGCGGAAGTCGTGGCTTTGGTGCAGGAGTGGTGTTTTTGGTCGCTGGAAGCTCCCATCCTGCGCGTGACCGGCTGGGACACTCCGTTTCCCTATATCCTGGAACGGGAATACATGCCGGGCCAGCAGCGAATCCTGCAGGCGCTGCACGACGTCATGGCGGGCGAAACCCGAGTTGCTCCACTCAACAAGGCCGCTTGAACCGCTTTTCAACACACGGGCCAGCACGATGGATCGATATGTTTTTAAACTCCCTGATCTCGGGGAGGGTGTTGTGGAAGGGGAGATTGTGGCCTGGCACATTCGGCCGGGCGACCGCGTCGAGGAAGATCAGCCGTTGCTCGATGTAATGACCGACAAGGCGACCGTGACGATACCCAGTCCCGTGGCGGGGAAAATTGTCCGCACGCACGGGGAACTGGGAGACGCCGTTCCCGTGGGGAGCGACCTGGTGGTCATGGAAACGGCTGCCGTCCCGTGCCCGGCGGCGAATGGCCAGTCCAAAGCGGATTGCCGCAAACCGACGGCAGAGACTCTGCACGGGCCCCGCCCCGCGCTGGGCATCGCCGACGGAACGCGAATAGATCCGGCGAAACGACCTGCCGCCAGTCCCGCCGTGCGGCGCCGCGCGCGGGACCACGGCGTGCGCCTGGACGAAGTCCAAGGCAGCGGGCAGGGTGGGCGGATCACGGACGCGGACTTGGACGCCTTCATTCAAGGCGGTGGGAACGGAACCGCCGCGGCGAACAACGGATCGCCACAGGAGCGCAGCGGCACAACCGAAGTCCACCTGGCCGGCCTCCGACGGCGGATCGCCGAAAAGATGGCCATCAGCCACACCAACATTCCGCATTTCTCATACATTGAGGAAGTGGACATTACGGAACTCGTCCGCCTGCGCACCTACTTGAATGAAAAACGGCCCGCGCATGAGCCTAAATTGAGCTACCTGCCGTTCATCATGCTCGCGCTGGTGAAAGCCTTGCGCGCGCATCCCGAATCGAATGCCCATTACGACGACCAGAGAGAGGTTCTGACGCAGTTCGAGGCGGTGCATGTCGGAATCGCCACCCAGACCGAACGCGGCTTGTACGTGCCCGTGGTCCGGCACGTCGAAGCCAAGGATCTCTGGGAAATCGCTCGTCACATGCAGCGCGTTACACAGGCCACCCACAATAATACGATACAGCGCGAGGAATTGACCGGATCGACGATTACGTTGACGAGCCTCGGCTCGCTGGGAGGATTGGCGGCGACGCCCATTATCAATCATCCCGAGGTGGCCATTCTGGGCATTCACCGCGCTCAGGACCGTCCCGTCGTCATCGACGGCCAGATCGTGGTCCGACACATGGTAAATGTGTCTGCCTCGTTCGATCACCGCGTGATCGACGGCGCCGACGGTGCGGCCATGATCCAGCATCTGAAGGAATTTCTGGAGCATCCGGCGGTCCTGTTCATCTGACCGTCGCCCGTTGCCTTCAGAGGCGGCGAAGGCTATCTTGATCGGGTCACAGGTTTCCGGAGGAATCCCGCATGCCGACCCGAATCATCGCCGCCGCCGGGCTGCTTCTCGCCTTTGTTTCAGGTTGCGGTGAGCCTCAGCAGAAGCCGTCCGCTGAAGATCCGCCGATCAGTTATGCCGAAGCGTTGACCATCTACAACGAGGAACTCCGCGTATTGGACCGCCTGAAAGCCGAACGGTCCGAATTGCAGAAGTCCCTCGAAGCGGATCCGTCGCTGGAACTTGTTGAGGAAGTTCTGGGACAGTCCGCCGAACTGCAAAGCGAGTTGATCGAGACGCTCGGTGACCTGGACGGCGCGACGAGCGAGCAGGAAGCGAACCAATTGGACGCCTTGCAGAAGCAGAAACTCCAGGACATCGAGCAAACCATTGCATCGGAAAAGAAGAGCCGACAAGAGGAAAAGCCTGATATACAAAAGCGGATCAACGAGCTCGACAAACAAATCGCCCGTCAGCAACAGCGAGTCGACCGGGCGTTGGCAGACAAGGAAGCCGCCGAACAGCGGCGTTGAGTCACACGGCTCGACAAGCCAGCAAAGCGCCGGAAAGTCATGCCGCTGTCTGAGGGTCGCCGGCGGCGGGCCGCACACGGCGGCGGGGCCAACGCGCGCGGCATGTCAGGGCGTGTCGACGCGGTGTGTCATGGGGCTGATCGTGTAGGGCCGCGACGGTTCGGCCGGATTGGGTGGGATGCCGTCGGGGAAGTATGTCGGATTCGCCCCGATGTCGCTCAGATCAGGTGCCGGCCAGACGCCATTGTCCTGGTAGTACCGGGCCACTACGGCGTTGATGTAGTTTTTGTTTTCCTTGTCGAGCTGCCGGGCGTCGGCTCCAGATGAATCCGGCAGACTCGGTGTGAGGATCACCGCGATGATACCGATCGCCGCAAGGACAATCAGCCATTCGGCCACCGCAAAGCCTTTGGGAAAATTCCGCGTCTTCATGGGCTCACACAATGCTTTCGCAGTACGGGGTGGAGTGCCTTCGCCGCGCCGGTTCAGCGTCAACGGCGCGGGACCGGCCCTCAAACGTAGCTCACGTGCGGGGCGGGGGAGTGTAATTTCGGCGTGGTGACCTATTCCGAGGGATAAGGCACCGGTTCCCCGTTGATTTGGCTCAACGCGTTGTGCGCGGCCCGCTGCTCGGCTTCTTTTTTGCTACGTCCCCAGGCACCGACATAGCGCATGTTGCCCAGCAATGCCGAAATTTTAAAACATTTGCTATGATCGGGCCCCTTTTCGTCCAGGACCTGGTAGGTGGGTGTGAGGCACAGTTCCCGCTGGGCAAGATGCTGTAATTTGGACTTGTAGTTCTCGCCGTGTTCTCCAGCCGCCGCGCGGTCGATCTCCGGACCGAGGGTCCACTGGATGAAATCCCTGGAAGCCTCGAATCCCCCGTCCAGGTACATCGCCGCCACCAGCGATTCAAAAACGTCCGCCAGCACGGACATAGGCACGGCCGCGCCGGTGGTCATTCCTTTGCCCAGGATCAAAAACTCGTCCAGGCGCAATCGGCGACTGACACGCGCACAGGCCCTCCGACTGACGACGATCGACTTGACGCGCGTCAGTTCACCTTCCAGATAATCGGGATATCGATGGTAGAGGTGTTCGCAGACGACGAACCCCAGAATGGCGTCGCCCAAGAATTCGAGCCGCTCATTGGATGCCAATCGATCGGAGGCACCCGAGGCGTGGGTCAGGGCTGCTTCCAGATGGCGCCGATCCCGAAAGCGGTACCGCACGCGATGTTGGCATTCCAGGAAATCGGGTTCCGATGTTGTCTTTGATGTTGTCTTTGAACTCAAGGCTCAACAGCTTTCACAAGACCGGGACGGGCTTAGTGGGGCCCGGAAACCTGATAGGAGGAAGCTGGCGAGGTTCGCCTTGATACGAACAGCAACCTGGTCTCAGTGACCGTAACGTGTCATCACGTCGCTCGCGGCGGGGTCGATACCCCTGGGTCGGCCAAGTCGGCAAGAACCGAAAGGCCACGGTCACGCGACGTGTTTTCTCCAAAGGTAATTCCAGCGACACGGAGCGGCGGTCCATGCACCGGACGATTTTCAATAACTCTAACACTGCAAGAGGCTTTTGTCAATGTGAAGCGGGTCCGCCTGTCGGCATACGCTGTCGGCATGCGGGTCGGACCGCCATCCTTGGTCATCCTTGGTGACGACCGCGCGCGGCTCTGGCGGAGTCGCCGGTTGTCGTTCGGCCAGCTCCGACGGGCTGCCGCTTCGGCGGCGCCGGATCCTACGCCGGACTCCCCCCCGACGATTGGAAGTATCCTTTTTCAGAGAATTTTTGGCCACCCAATGGCTTGACCGACGTTACGACGCGGCGAAAAATGCAATCGGCCGAGGGCCTCACCCCCCGCGATCTCTTTCGCTGATTTGATACTTGAACGAACCCGCAGGCATCCATGCACGTGGCCCGGTTTCCAAGACTTGCTTTGGGGACAATTCAGCCCGCTGCGGATACCGTCCCGATGTTGTGGGCGCTGGCCAGCGTTCTCCAGCGGCATGGTCTCGACGCCCAGGTCTTCGATTCGCGCGCCCGCATTGATGGTCGCTTTGGCACGGGAACGGTGTGTGGCCAACCGGTCCGTCACTTGGATAGCTGGTTGATGTCGCCCGATGCCTGTCGGGCGAATTTCATGTATGGCGCGGCCGGAGCGGACCTGTCCGTGGTCGTGGGCGAATTATACGGACAACCATCGGATTGCGTCCCGGTGGGAGGTAATCTCGATCTGTTGTGCCAATGGTTGCGCCTGCCGCGACTGATCATCGTTGACGTGTCCCAACTGACGGATTGCCGGCTGCCACCACGTCCTGAAAATGCCGCGGGGATCCTGCTGGATCGAATCGCGCCGGCGGACGTGCCATCGGTGCAGACCACGCTGGAATCGATCTGGAAAGTTCCGGTGCTCGGTGCGTTGCCCGATCTGGCTCGAGAACGGGCTATCATTCAAGAAATGACGCAGGGTCAAATGCCAGGTGACTGCCTGTGCAAGACGCTGGGACAGCAACTGGACGCGACGCTGCGAGTGCGGCGTCTGCTGAGTCTTGCGGATGGTGATGGACTTGCAGAGACCTCGTTTGAATTCCGCCCGCCGGCGACGAACCTGCACGGTCTGGTGGTGGCGGTGGCATACGACGATGCATTCTTCGGCTATTTCCCGGACTCGTTGGATTTGCTTGAGTTGGCCGGCGCGACGGTGACGACGTTTTCCCCCCTGCAAGACGAATCGCTACCACGCGGCACCGACGTGGTTTATATCGGTGGCGGCGTGCCCCACCGGTTTGCCGACACACTGGCCGCCAATCAATGCCTGACGCTTGCCTTGCGCGATCACGTCCGCAACGATCGTCGGTTGTACGCCGAATCGGGGGGGCTGGCGTACCTATGCGCGCAGCTGGAATTGCCGGACGGCCAATGTGTGCCGATGGCCGGCGTGTTTGCTGCCAGCGCGATCTATCGAGGGCCGTGCGCATCTCCGCGAGCGACGGAAATCACGCTCGCCCGTGACCACTGGTTTGCTCCCCGTGGCGCAAAGATCCGGGGTTACTGCGACCAGGCATGGCATATCAAACCGTTGGGCAGGCTGACGCGGTACGCGTCCGAACCGGGACATGGGATGGACCTCGTGGGCCGGCAAAGCGCACTCGGCAGCCGCCTCCAGGTGAGCCTTGCCGCTCAACCGGATTTCCTGCGGCGATTTTGCGCTCCCGTCCATCGCCCGTCGCGACCGCTGCCGGCACTCTGACAGGACGGTTGCGCGGCCGCTTTCTGCTGCGGCTATCCGGCGTAATCCCATGCGTCGGCCATGGATGAGCTGAGCGAGCATTCCTCGCTGACATGTCCGGTGACGGCGTTCGCAACGGTTTTTCCCAAAGTGTCCCTTTCCAACGAATGGCATCTCGCGCAACATCGTTGATGGGGTGCGGCAACACCGCGCCGATGCGCACGACGCGCCAACGTGCGCCCGTCCGCCGGTCTTGTGGTGCACGCAGCGTGCCGATATCGTGACCGGCTCCGCACCTCTATCAGGCCACGATTATGACCAACCCGCTCTTCTTACCCGAACTTCGCGAAATGCTTGCCGAGCAAGACCACCAGCAGCTTGGCGAGTTTTGTACCGCGTTGCATCCGGCGCGGACGGCGGAGTTCATGGACGGCCTGACGGCGGACGAGACCTGGCAGGTGCTTCAAGCAACCGACCTGGCCACGCGAGTGCGGATCTTTGGATTCCTCGATCGGGAAGTTCAGAAGGCGATCGTCGAGACCAGCAATCGGGTGGAAATAGGCCGCCTGGTGGCCGAGATGCCCCCCGATGACCGTGTCGATCTGCTGAACCAGACCGAACCGGACGTGGTTGCCGAACTGTTGCCGCTGATTCCGGCGGATGAGCGGCGGGATATTCAGCGGCTGGGCGCCCACCCCGAAGAGACTGCCGGCGCGTTGATGACCACCGAGTATGCCAAGATCGGCGAACGTAAAACAGTTCGTGAAGCGCTGACCGAGCTGCAGCGGCAGGCCGAGGAGTTGGAGACGATCTACTATCTGTACGTCGTCGACGACCAGGGCCACCTGCGGGGCGTGGTGTCGGCGCGGCAGCTTGTATCCAGCTTGGGAAGGCCCGACACGGCGGTCGGCACTCTGATGGAGAGCGATGTCGTTTCCGTCCGAGCTTCCGATGACCAGGAAAGTGTGGCGCAGCAGGTTGCCGACTACGACCTGCTGGCGATCCCGGTCGTGGACAAGGAACACCATCTGCTCGGGATCATTACGCATGACGATGTCATCGACGTGGTGCGTGAGGAAGCCGCCGAAGACGCCTATCGATTGGGGGCCATCGAACCGCTGGAAGAGGAATACCTCCAAACGCACTGGTTCAAGTTGACTTGCAATCGGGCTCCCTGGCTGATCTTCTTGATGTTGGCAGCTCTGCTGACCGCCGCCGCGCTCGAGCACAATACGCTGCAGATGCAAAAGATCACGTGGCTGGTATTCTTCATCCCGCTGGTCATCTCAAGTGGCGGGAATGCGGGCAGCCAATCCGCCACTTTAATTATTACTGCCTTGGCGCGGGGAAACGTTCAACTGCGGGACTGGTGGGCCGTCGTGCGGCGGGAAATCATGATGGGCCTCAGTCTCGGAGTGGCCTTAGCGCTGATTTCCTGTGTGGCCACCATCTTGTTTCCCGAGGTCGACGCGGAGGCGGCCCTGATCGTTCCCTGCACCGTTATTCTGGTCGTCGTCTTCGGGACATTGATTGGTTCCATGCTGCCGCTGATATTTCGCCGCCTGGGGCTGGATCCGGCATTAATGAGCACTCCCTTCGTCGCCGGAATTGCCGACATCGCCGGTGTCGTGATCTATATGCGCGTGGCACAGGTCGTCCTGGGCGCGGGCTTCGTCTCAAACGGCTGAGACGCCGTACGAAACGTTCGCGCATCGCCCCAACCGACGTCTATTCACTGTACGCAACGACGTGAGATTTGCCGCTGGCCGCAAAATGCCGCTCGTCGGCACATTCGCGGGAACCGAACGCCGGCGCGTACCGACGGATGATCCCGCGACAATCAAACGTCAAGCACGGCATGGCCCACGTACATCTGAAGGATCTGGCTCTGCACTTTAATAGCTCGTATGAGAACCCAGATTTGCTCGGGAGCAAAATCGCGCGGATCGGATTGGGCGAGCAGGTCGAGTTCTTCGGTCATCGCTGCGTGCTGGTCGGTGACCGCCTGCAAGCGAAGGCCCATTTCCTTCCAGGCCTCCGTCAGCGCGTCCTCATCCTCCAGCTCATCAATTTCTTCGACAGAGTTTACGAGCAACAGGCAGAGCCGCGCCACTTCCTGTGGCCGGGCTTCGGGCTGAATGCTTTCGATGCGGTCGGCCAGATCTCGGCAAGTCATCGACGTTTGTCTCCAAAATCAGCTTCACGGCGCGCAAGGGTTCCGAGCCTGGCGGGCAGTGTCTACCGCGGTATGCGCCTGCGTCACGCAGCCGCCCGGCCAATCCGTCGTGCAACAGGATGTGGGACGCTCTGCAGCGCCTTCCTGCTGGTCCTCAAGCTGTTCGCCTGCAAATGGTGAGGGAATTTGTTAACGGCTGGGCGGATAATGAACCCCGGAGCTGGCTTCCAACGGCCAGTTCGCCGGGCTTCCGTGGATCGCCCGGGGTCCATGAGCAGCGCCGTCTTGAATAGGAACTAAACCATGAAGGACACTGTGTCGGATTGCCAGATGACAGAAGGCGGCAAGAATATTGAAAACGTCGATCGAAATGCCGCGAACGCGGCCTTCACGCGAAAGGACAAGACCTGGCCCAACGAGACCCGGCAGGGACCTCGAAGTACACGCCATGTCTTCTGAAAACGTAGCTTATTTTTCAGCGTGTGGCGCGTTCGATCGATAAAAAAACCCGCCGCCGCTCCGCCACGGTATCCCGGTGGCGGTAGCGTTTCGGGCAGCGGGGCGGCATAATCAACGTGCGGTGGGTCCTTGCCGAGGACAATTCTCAAACAACATGGCCGGTGACGAACAGCTATGTCCTGGTGCCCCGAATGCGAAACGCAGGTCGTTCTCCGCGACGAATCAGGGCCGGGAATCTGCCCGCATTGCGGCGTCGGGTTGGTGTCGTCTCCGGATTCCGACTGGATCTCCGTGGCGCGATTGATGAGCCTGGCCGAGGCTGGCTATTTTGCCGATATCCTGGCCGACCATGGGGTTCAGGCCCAGACGCGGTTGGCGCACGACTTCAGCGCCGTGGACGGTCGGTGGGAGTCGGTGTATGTGCTTCAGGTGCGTGAAGCTGAAGCGGAATTGGCGGCGGCCCGCATTCAGGCCGCCCTCGGCAAGGAGGACGATTTGGCTCATCCGGAGCATGACGCCGACGAGGATTCGCCGGCCCTCCCCGTGATCTGGCGGCCGCTGGCTCTGATGGTAATGGCCGTTGCCGTGGCGTATCTTGCCGGTCGGGGCGTATGGAACCTCCGCGGTGCCGAGCCGGCCCGAGCACCGAGCGACCGTCTCTGGGATACGATGATGCAGATCGACCGGCCTTTCGTCAGTCCGCCAGGCCGCGACGGCGTCCGATATCGATTCCGCATCGATCGGACGGCCAACGCGGTCATTCTGGAACAAGACCGTGATGCCGATGGTCTTTACGAGTCGGTGCGCCGCTTTCGCCAGAACGCGGAAACCAGGCGGAACCGCTAACGCCCACGCGTGGGACCCTGCGGCTTGGACATACCCGCGCCGTTACCGGCGGCGAAGCGCGGGGATGGGCTTGGAGAGTTAATCCCTCATGGCCGAACTTGGTGTCAACATCGATCATGTGGCAACGCTGCGCGAAGCGCGGCGAACCGTGGAACCCGATCCCGTATGGGCAGCGGCCCTCGCGCAGCTGGGCGGTGCCGATGGGATCACCATTCACCTGCGTGAAGATCGGCGGCACATCCAGGACCGCGACGTTCGTGTGCTCCGCGAAACGGTAACGGTCAAGCTGAATCTTGAGCTGGCCTGCGATGACCAGATCGTAGACATCGCGTGCCGGACCCGGCCCGATCAGGCGACACTGGTCCCCGAGCGGCGGGAAGAAGTCACGACCGAAGGCGGCCTGGATGTGGCGGGTCAGAAGGAGCGAGTGCGGCACTGCGCGGAGCGATTGCGCGAAGCGGGAATTGCCGTAAGTCTGTTCCTGGATCCGAGTCCACCGCAGATCGACGCGGCCGCCGACCTGCCCGTGGATGCCGTCGAGCTTCACACGGGATCCTACGCGCTGGCGGCCACGGCTGAGCAGCGGCAGGCGCAGACGGAAAAACTGAAGGACGCCGCCAGGCGTGTCGTCGATGCCCGTTTCCACCTGCATGCCGGCCACGGCCTGAACTACATAAACGTTCGCCCCGTGGCCTGTCTGGAACATATGGAGGAACTCAATATCGGCCACAGCATTGTGGCCCGTGCGGTGATGGTTGGCATGCAGCAGGCCGTCCGCGAAATGAAAAGGCTCCTTCAGACGTAAGGGGGCTCCGGGGAGCGGGCCCGATCGTATCGCACACCGGTCGCGTTTTCGCTAGCATGCCCGTAGCCCCCAGGTAGTCAAGCGGCAGCACGTCACGAAAGGAACGACGATGACGACCCGTGGAGAGGAATTCGCCGGAGTGTCCGTCGCCATGACGACACCGTTCCGGGACGGTCAGGTCGATTATGACGCTCTGCGACAACAGGTACGGTTCCATATCGAGGCAGGGACGAG
>CAZNKT010000083.1:9142-26789 GCA_964573605.1 uncultured Pirellulales bacterium | reverse complement strand
CGTCGCCCATGGTGTCCAGACTGCCCGACAATGCACTGTCGGCCAGGTCGATACCGGCAAACATGCCTTCAAAGGCCAGCGCTTCGGGATTGCCCACCTCGTCCTGAGAAAAGCCGCAGTTGCCGTTGATGCAATCCAGAAATCCCAGCGTGATGCTGTCAGGATCGGGGCCATTGGTCGCCCCCTGAACGAAATTGTCCGCGGTGCCGCCGCCCAGCGTGCGCCCCAGAAACGGAACGTCCATTTCAAAAGAGGAAAACGGATCCTGGAAGGTACTGACGCCAAACGGCGCGTTGGGATCGTCGGGCTGGTCGAGGTTGTCGATGTGTACCGTCAGTGTGAAGGGTCCGTTGCCCAACGGCACGATCATTCCTTGAATGGTGCGTCCGATCGCGTCCCCCTCTCCCTCGAACAGCAACAGGGCACCGCCGGAAGCCGGTATGGCAGATGCAAACAGGGCAACGCCAGCCAGCCATGCCGTGGTCATACGTGAACGTTTCATGGGGTCCTCTCACATCTTGCGCTTGCTGCTAAGCGGTCCGCGGGCAGCGACGACGCGGTGTCCGTGGCGACATCGGGGTCCCGGAATACCGACCATCCATCCAGGAGCGATTGCAGGCCGCGCAGGCACCACAAGGCGTTACGGGCCGGTCGGAGAAAAGGCGAACCGGCGCGAACAGACGCTTAGAAGAGCTTCATTAGCGGAACGCCGACAAATTCGATATCGGGTGGCCGGAAACGAATCGCTGGCTATCATGGCCCCCCGCCGCCGGCAAGTCAAGCATATAACTCCAAAATTTCCCGAATACTTTTCTACCCGCGATGGGCGGTTCGCGGTAGACCGCAGACCGTGGATGCGCTGGAGAAGGGGGCGGGGAGGCACGTCCGCGGCCGCCGGTGACGGCCAGACGACGCGAAGGTGAGCCCCCGCCGAACGTCGGGCGGACGGACGGGCTCGACGGCATCCCCCATCCGGTTGGCGGGAGACCGTCATGAGCATTTCAGCGGGAGTGTCAAAAATACGCCTGGCAGGATTCGAACCTGCGACCCACGGTTTAGGAAACCGTTGCTCTATCCCCTGAGCTACAGGCGCAAACGTGTTAGCACGAGATGCGTTGCGAAATGGATGGTTGTCCTAAGAATGCCAACTCACAGTCCAAGTACCGCTATTCTAAAAAGCCCCAGGGGGTTGTGTTCATCAGGTATGCCAGCAACGTTCATGCCAAGAAGACCGGTAATGAACGACAACGGCAGAAAAACCGTCGCGACGATGGTCAAGTTGTACGACACGCGCGTCATGGTGGCGGCAAATTGACCTTCCATTTGATCGTGTAACAATTGTGCCCGCTCACGACAATCGTCCAATCCTTCCAAATAGCGAATTGCTTGTTCCGACGCGGCGGACAATGCTGTGCTTTCGTCGCTGTCGATGTGCAGAGATTGGTCGGCGGCAATGAAATCGAGCAGATTGCGCAAAGGCACGAGTTGTCTGCGGATTTGGAATGCCTGGTAGCGTAGGTGGTTCAATGCGCCCAGCGGTGGATCGTCTCCTTCCGCCAGTACGCGATCTTCGACGTCATCGGTTGCGGTGGAAATCTCGAGGATGGAGTTTTCCAACGTCTCCGCGGAGCGAACGGCCAGTCGAGCGAAGAACTCGATCGGTGTGCGTGGACCCTGGCCGCTTTCGATTTGACGACGTAGCTCCTTCATGATGGACAGCGGCCCCGCGTGCACGGTGATAAATCGCGTCTTCTCGATCAACATACAGATGGAAACACCTCCATCATCTCGACTACGGTGTTTCATGCCGCAAAGGGCCACGAAGAGGCCGTGGTCCAGTTTCTCACGTCGAGTGACATTCACGCCGACCAACGACGGATTCTTGGCGCGTTGGTCAATATCCGATTGCCTCATGAGCCAATCGTGGCTTTCCGCATCCGACGTATGGATATCGATCCAAGTGCTCTGGCCAACTCCGTCGGCGTCATTCTGACGGGCTTCGCCGAATTGGCAGATATACGGCAATTTGAGACTCCCCTTTTGCGTCAGTTACTGGTGCCGCGCGATCGTCGTGTGGGCCGGCTCGTAGATCCCCGGTATGGGTTCATTCAAAACGACAACGCGCATGATGTAGACGGCGACGGGGACTCCCAGCAGCAGCCCCCAGATGCCGAACAAATGTTCGCCGATCGCCAGAATGGCAAGCACCATGACGGGTTGCAAGTGCAATACTTTGCCCACGATCTTTGGACTCAGCACGCTCGCTTCAATAAAGTGAATGAGAATAATTCCCGCAATCACCTGGGCGGCCAATCCAATCGATCCTCCCGGCTGCAAAATGGCTTGGATCGTGATGGGGATGCCTGACAGAAAGACTCCCACGACCGGTATGAAGCTGGCAATAAAGACGATCGCGCAAAAAAGCAGCTCATTTTTGATGCCGAGCAACCACAGCAGAATGAATGTAAACAGCGTGTTGAACACCGCGATCACGCCCTGTGCCGAAAATGACTTGCCGACCAATCGCGCCAGAATGGCCAAACCCGTCGCAATTTCATCAAACATGTCGCGGATGCGTGTTTCGCGCAGGCTCTGGCAGCCTCGTTTCAATTCGTTGAAATCCAGCGCAATAAAAATCGTCAACAACAGAGCGGTTACCAACTGCGCTGGTAACGCGATAAAGCTGCGCATTGCTTTCTCGATGCGGAAGGCAATGGATTCGGCGACTTGCAGGGCATCTTGCCGCACATGCTCGCGCAGGGATGCGGCGGCGGCGTCGGTCGTCCACCATTTTCGCGTAAGTTCTCTCCGAGTCGCCCGTTCAAAATCCTGCTGTATTTGCCGGGGACTCTCCGTGGCGTTTTTCGTGTGTGCCTGCAGTATCTTGGCAAACTGCGCTTTGCCCTGGGGATAGGCTTCACGAAGCCATGTATAGACGTTGTAAGGAACGGGAACCGCCGCCGGGTCGGCGCTCCGGCGACTCTCGTAGTACGTCTTGAATCGATTCTGGAACTCAGCGGACTTCTTGAATTGGGCCCATTGCTGGGCAACCACGGCCTCCTGCCACTCCTTTTCCAGTTCTGCCTTGGTCACGGGGTCCGCCTTGACATCCTGAAGTATCCGGGCACGGATCTGCTCGTTTCTGATTTGATCAAAATCATCTTGCTTCTCGAGCCCGGCTAACTCCTCGGCTTTTTCGGGTGTCGCGTATTGTGCTGACCAACGAGCCAGATATGTGTCGCGATGTTTTGCAAACAATTCCGGAGCTTTTGTGTTAAGGAACCATTCATCAAATTGCTGGCTCGTCGCGCCTGCCCGCGTCATTTCTTCGCGGATGCGTTGCTTCTCCGTCTGCTCGTATGCCAATTCAAAACCGGACTCGAGTCTCGATTGTAGCGAGGGAAAATCATGAAAGAGTCCTTCGCCGTAACGCCCTTGTTGCTGGTATTCCTTAAACATTGCGTCGTACTGTTCGTCACCCGGTTTGCCGTAGGTCCGTCGCAGCAGATAGACTCCAACCGTGCGGTCCAGCAGGCTGTTCAGCGAGTCCTGGGGGCGAATCCCTTCGATTTGGACGAGCAGCAGTCGACTCTGCTGCAAGAATCGCGGGCCGACAAACACAAAGACGGCGATCACGCAGATCAGCAGACCCGCAAAGGTGGCCAATGTAAGCCCTCGATCAAGCCAGGGACGCTCTTGACCCGGGGCAAAGCGGTTCACCAGGGTGGTGACAATACTCCTGACGATGTATGACATCAGGAACGTCACAAAGACGATAAAGAACAGGTCTCGCAGGTAGTAGATGCTGAATAGGAACAGCCCCCATATAAGCAGTTTCTGCCAGGGTATGTCTGCAACGATCTCGGACGGTTGATTTGCCATACAGCTGAAGCAGGCCTCTAAATAAATCCTTGAAAGATCGATAGTACAGGGCCCGTCAGTGCTCCGCGACCGGCCTCGTCAAACGCATCGGGACACTATCCGTTTCGTGTGGATCTATACAGGTTCCTGTCCGTAACAGGCGGTTTGCTGTCCGTGTTTACCTCTTCAGGGCGGCGACGGCAGGATGCCCTTTTGCATTCGCTGAAGAAAAACCCACACAGCACCCGCGGCTAACGGGATCATGATGAGCCAAACAACGTATTGCTCGGTGTAGGCAAGTGCTATCGCCATGATTCCCACAAAGATGCCAACGATCAGAAATATCCACTGAAAATGCACTCCGGCCAGATAACACGCCAGGGCCAGTATGATGACCGATACATCGGAAATCGCTTCGCGGCTCATGACGTCCGTCCTTTCGAGAAGAAACAAGACCTTCAAGGTGATCAATACACCGACCCAATGAAACACTTGTTCCCGAATCATCCGCCAGACTGGCTCGCCTCTGTGTTTGGCTTGCCGCCATGTCAAAACGATACTTGTCAGGCCGTAAATCACCACCAGGAAGATCCAGTATTCCCAGCCACCATCTTGCCGGGACTCCGTCACTCCCATCCCAATCAGCGCGAGAATCAGCAGAGCACAGAATACGATCAGTTGATTCCGCTGGGATTGACGATGCTGTTCGGTTCCACCCCGCACGGACGTGGCCTCATTCGCGCTGGTCTGCGCGTTACCGCTTCCCGGGTGTTGCTGTGTGGTCGTTTCATCCCGGGGACTTGCTGCTGCCCGCTCGTCGTTCATCGCTAGTGACCTGCTTCAGGGAACGCTGTTGTTGGATGGATCACTGATCTCGGTCGGACCACCGCCCCAGGCAGAATTGGGCAGGGACGCATCTTCCGCGACTCCGGTCTCATACCAGTGGTGCGCGATCCAGGCATTGCCGGCCGGGTCGAACGACACGTCGGTGATCATCTGGATGCGTCCGTTTTGGACGACATGGACGGCCAGCCTAACCCCGCGCTACATCCAATCTCTTGTCTTCACCGTCATGGCGACGATGTCGTTCCTCCGCTACCGCGGACGTTCGTGCCCCGACATTCCAAACCGTCCGCGACTTTCAGTTAAGGCACGATTCGGAATTGTCGAACGCCGTCGCAGCCCCGAACTTATCATTCCACGGTTTCGGCTGCCGGGACTTCGTCCTGCCCGCCAGACGGTCCTATCGATTCGTCCATCGACAGAACATACGCCATCATGGCAATTAACATCAGGACAAGGACGGCCCACGTTCGCCAATCTTTATGGATTCCTTTTTTATCGGTCGGACGTCGGACGTTTCCGCCTCGGTGTTTGTCCTTGTGATGCCGGTCATGAAGATTGTTCTTGTGTTTCGACATGAATCGCCTCAAAAGGGATACGTCGTTCACGACTCCCATGGTCGTTTCGTAATGTACCAGACTCCGTCATGAACGGTCATAGGCTTGCTCAACACGCCCCCGCCGAAGCCACGGCTACGGGTCAAAAGCGAATACCAGCTGAGAAACGGCTTGCCATTCTTGTCGTATCCGTACGTCGTGCCGCCGGCGGTGACGATGTAGGTCTTGTAACCATTGGTGCGAAGGTACTCCAATAACTCCTGCATGGGTAGGTAGGTGAGCCCGGTGTAGGGCCGGTTCCAGCGCGGATCTTTGGCGGTTGCGAGCCACTTCTTCGCGTCGGCTCGGAACTCCTCGACACTCATGCCGGTCAGCGTGGCCGCGAGAATCTTAAAGAGATCGTCCTTCGAAAGCCTGGCCATGGCCTCGCGGTCGCTCGACAGCACGGTCGTGAATGGTTCGACCTGCGCCAGCTCCGGCTTTACCTTCACGACCGCCGGCACACGGCTCAGGCAGTAGACGACCTGCGAGTACATAGGATGCTCGACCCACAGCGTTCCGTCCTGGTCGAAGGTGACAATACGCTCGGCCGGCGACACGAACTTCCCGCCAGACTTGTCGGTGGTCGCCTTCACGAACTGGAGAATGGCCTGTTTGGCGGGGCCGTCGTTCCACGAGGGCAGCGGATCGGTCTGGGACAGACCCTGTGTCCTTAGGGTGAGGCCCGCCGCAAGTGCAAACAGGACCGTTACGCAAGAACGCAGTTTCGGTTGGATCATTGGGTGCTCCCGGCGTTTGAATTTGCATCATGAATGGGGGATCGTAGCGGTGGCTCGCAGCCGCCGGAATACACTACGGTTATCCGTTCCCCATTTGTTGTAAATGAAAGCAGTTATGGATATCATAATAAGGTGACGTCGCCAGCAGGGCCAGCACGGCGTTGAGATCAATAACCGCGTCCATCAGGCAACGCTAGTAAATCCACGGCAACCTCGAAGGCGTTCGGATTCATTCCGAGATTCGGAATTAGTCCCGACGCTTTTTTGATGCGCGATTGTGGTGGCTACCGTCCCTTCTGCAAGATTCTCCCTGTGATGCATCTCCGTAGAACAAACCGAAACCTACCGACGCGCGCCGGCGTTGCGCGGCTCTGCCGCCCGCGGATCGCCCCCGCGCGGGTTTTTGGGGCGCTGCTGTTTCCATTCTTCTCTGTGTGGCTGTTGCCGAATGTTGCGGCCGCTTCGCCCATGAATGTCATCCTGTTTATCGGAGATGGCATGGGCAGCGAGCATATCAAGGCGGGACGCTACTTTGCCAACGGAGACACGCAACCGCTGACGATGGAAGGGCTGTCCTATTCGGGATGGATGACGCACAACAACGCGTTGGGAGGGATTACCGATTCGGCCGCGTCGGCGACCGCGATGGCAACCGGCCACAAAGTGGACAACCAGGTGATCAGCGTCGCTCTTCCCGGCGACAGAAGTGAATTGACAACGGCACTTGAAATTTTCCAGACACAAGGGAAACGCACCGGGCTGGTTACCATCGACACGGCAATTACCGATGCCACCCCGGCCAGCTTCGCAGCGCACACGGAGCGGCGCGGCAATGCCGCCGACATTGCCGACGATCTCTTCCATGAAACGCGGCCCAATGTCCTGTTCGGGCAACCTGGTTCGGCCGTCACGCCGCCGATGGCCGCCGCGGCCGGCTACGATGTGCTGACCGACAGCGCCGGTCTGTTCTCTCTGGACACCGAGACGTCCATCTTTGTTTCCGGCCAATTCGATTTCAGTGATCCCGCGGCGCCGACGCTCGCTCAAATGACAACTACGGCCCTGAACGTTCTGGACAATGGCCCCGACGGCCTCTTCTTGATGGTAGAGCATGAAGACACGGACAGCGCCGGCCACGCCAATGACATCGGTCGGGTCGTCAACGCCGTGATTGAATTGGATCAAGCGGTCGACGCCGCTCTGGCCTGGGCCAATACGAACAACGCCTTGAACGACACGCTGATCATCGTCACGGCGGACCACGAGACAGGTGGGCTGAACACCATCGCCAATAACGGCATCGGCAACCTGCCGACAGTTACCTGGAGCACGGGAGGGCATACGAGTACTCCGGTGCCGGTCACCGCGAGCGGGCCAACGAGCGACGCCGCCCGGGTCCAGGGTTCAATCGACAACACCGACATGTTCTACATTCTCACTTCGACTGCCACACCGGCCCCCACCTTCGGCGTTGTATTTCCGCCTGTTTCCACTCGTTTCGAAGATGCGCCTGTAGGCTCAACGTCGTTCAGCCGCGGCGCGGCCGACACCGAGTTGGAGTGGTCCCAAACCTCTGTCGATGGAGACGGATACGCCGAGGTTCGCGACACGATCGACGGGGATGGAGGCGGCCCCATCACGGGGCACCAATTTGTAGTCAATGACCGGTCTACCGAGTTGGTGAGTGAGCCCATTGATATCAGCGCATACAAACAGGTTCAAGTCTCCGTCGACGCCCGCGTGTTCCAAACGTCGCTGGGAATTGAAGGATCGGACGATATTGATTTGAGCATGCTGGTCAGCGAAGACGGAAAGAATTACAGGGAAGTCTTCTTTTTTCAAAGCGAAGGATCGGGATTCGACGGGAAAGGAGAACTGGAGGCTGCCGGCCTGGTCGGCAGCCTGGACGGCGCCTTCGTCACTCTTACGTCGCCCGTCGGGCGTATTGCCGACACCGCGCAGTCGATTCGCGTCGTTATCGACGCGGATAACGATTCCAGCAGCGAGCGGTTCGTCTTCGACAACGTCCAGGTAACGGGGCTGCCGCGGACGGGCCGTGAAGAGGTTTTTGCGAGAACTAGTTTCGAAGAACCGAACATCGGCGATCGGAGCTTTGCAGGCACCGGCGGCGAACTTGGCTTCGCACGCACCATTGACGCCGATGGCGATGGGGACTTCGGAGACGAAGACACCGGCGGTTTTTACGGCGTGATCGATTCCTTTCCTGCCGCGGCAGGTTCACAGGTCTTCGAAGCCACCGGGTCCAACGTGTCCGGCCAGCCGGTACAGCATGTCGTGTTCGACGCGGTCGACTTGACGCGTCACGAGGAAGTGGCACTCACCATGGACGTGTTTGTGTCCAGTACGTCATGGGAAGAACAGGACTTCGTCAAAATCGTCGCTTTGGCCGACAACGGATCGAGCGTCGATGAACTGGTAATCCTGGACACGCAGGCGCTGGGCGGCGATATCAACATGATCGGCCACATCGGCGAAGGGGAACCCCTGTCCGGATGGGAAACGTTCGGAATTCGCATCGGCGACCAATATGTCAGCGCCGTGCTGCAAATTGACACGAGCAACAATTCGAGCGTGCTGGCCGAAAGTTTCTATTTCGACAACGTTCAGTTGCGTGGCAGTCGAATCGTTCCCGAACCGTCGTCGCTCGTGCTGCTTGTTGGCATGGCCGCCGCGTTCTTGGGAGGAAAAGGGGGTCACCTTTTCAGCAGTTTTCTTCAGTCAAGCGCCAGCGCCGCCGTATAATCGGCCTGGGCAACGTAGTATTCAAGCTGAGCGTCTACCAGCGTCTTTGCCGCGTCGGCAGCCTGCTGCTCACGCAGGTTGAGATTCAACAGGGTGCTGTTGCCGAGGTCGAAGGCCCGTTGTTCGGCAGCCCGCATGCGCCGCGCCAACTGCACGCTCTCGGTCGCCTTCTGTACTCGCCTGTGCGCGGCTGTCAGAGCTGCCCTCGCGGATTGCACGTCGGCCGAAATTTTATCGGCGACGAATTGCCGTTTGGCGGTCACCTGAGCTAGCTTCCCGCGGATGGACCGCGCCCGGCCCACGGCTTTCCTGCGTTCAATGGGCATCGACAACGTCAACGCTGCTTCCAGCTCGAACGGCGACTTGTCGCGTTTGGCGCTGGTCGGTGCTCCCACGTCTTGAGAACCTGTCAGCGCCCCGTTCACTTCCGGCAGACTCAGGTTCTGCGCCTGCGCGAGTTCGACATTCAACTGCTCGGCGGTCATGTCCAAAACCGCGGTCTCCGGACGATTCCGCACTGCCAGGGCCACATCTTGCTGCAACGGGCGCAACCGAAGCTGACCGATTTCGGGGAAAGATATCTGCTGCGGAGCAACGCCCGCCAGCCTCGGTGATCCATCGGGATTTCGCAGAAACAATGAGAGCTTGACTTCCGCCTGCTGTTGCTTTCGCTGTACGTCGATCAACGCCGCCTCGCGCGACACAATCAGCCGATCATTGTCCGTCACCTCGATCTCGGCACGATCGCCAGTTTCTACTTGACGCCGCAGACCGGCGTTGCGCTGGCGCGCGATATCAAGAAGTGATTCAGCGATGCGAAAATTCTCGGCAGCCGCCACCCATTGCCAGTACACAAAGGCGGCTTCGCGCAAAAACGCAATCAGCTCGGCCTGAATCTCGGGCTCGACGCGATTTCGTACGATCCGCGCCCGCCACAATTCCGCGCGTCTTGCATCAATTCGACGATTCTGCGACAGCGGAACAACGACGCCCGCTTTAAACTCGCCACCACGGTTGGTCTCGCGCTCGAGATACCAAGGTTGAAAGTTCCCGCGACCGATCCGGTAACCGGCGAACACATTGCCGCCCCACACGGTGCTTCGTTCGAGGCCCAATCCGTGCCTGTAGGTCTTGTAGAAACCCAGTGGTCCCGATCTGCTTTCAGCCTTGACTTTGTTGTCGAACGCGCCCATGGCCGACAGCGCCGCGCCGGATGCGATCTGACGCGACGCAAACGCTGCTCGCACCAGGGGAAAGTGCTGCCACACCGAATCGATGACGTCGTCAAGTGACACACTGGGCGCCGCCACGTCTTCCGCTCGCTGCGCGTCCCCGTCCGTTCGGTCGGTTTGCGGCGATCGGTTATCGTCAGGAGCCGGAAGCAGGCCCGGTGCCTGATGGGAGGCCAGCCGGACGGCCTCCTTTCGCTGTGCACTGGTGCCCGTCGTCGCCAACGCGGCGTGGACGTTCTCCGTGGGATCCGCACGTGCGTTGGCAGCCCTCACGGAGATGGGTGGCCGTGAATGTTCCGCGGCCATGCCGGGTTCAGGAAGCCGGCGCAGGGCGTGCCGTTGCCGCGAGGAGCGCGCACACCCCGCCAGCAATAGAAGCACAAGCGCCCCAACGACCGACCACCGCTTCGGCATCTAACGTTCCGGGAATGAGCAAGTTCCGTCTAACCCGCATAGTTTGCCACTCTCTCACAATCGGTCGGAACGGCATCAATATTCATTCTGTTTCATTATGAGACGCCCGCGAGCGCCGGCCCTCGATTCTGACCCGTCCGACGCTGCCCTATCTTGACTTTCGGGACGCTCGTTTTTCCCTTTGATTTTTCTTCACGCGACTTCAGAGCCGGCGGGAAACCATTCATGCGTCGCCACAATTCGTAGCCCAGGCGGACCCGGTCGAGCAGGACCCAACCGTTGGCCCGTGCGCCTTGCCGCAGAAAGGGAGCCTGGGGCCAGGGCGGGTCGTTCGCGGCGGGCAACACCACGACACGGAAGCGGCCCAACCCGTCGTCGGTGGGGTCCACCAGCGCCACTTTGCCGCCGAACGTACCGACGGCGACGGACGGCCAGCCGGAGAACTGCACGGCCGGCCAGCCTTCGAATTGCAGCCGCACATGTCGACCCGGTTCAATCAAGGGCGCGTCGTTGCCGTCCACCCAGATCTGCACGGCATGCTGGGCGGCGTCCGGCACGAGTTCGAAGAGGGGATCGCCGTCCTTGACGAATTCGCCCCCCTGATTGGCGATGAGCCGCATGACACGACCGCTGCGCGGAGCGTTCACCACCTGGCTTTGCTGTCGCGCCAGTTTGACCTGCAAGTCGACGAGTTCCTTCTCCACCTTATTGATGTCGCCTCCGGCCTTGGCCAGTTCGCCCTCCAGTTTAGCGACATCGGTGCGGGCCTTGCGCTGCGTGGCGCGCGCGGAATCGATTTTGGCCTGGGCTTCGCGCTCTTTGGCGTCACGTTCTCGATGCTTGGCTTCCAACTCATCGCGTGCCGCCGCGACATAGGAATTTGCCTGATCCTGCTTCGCCGTTTCCTCGCGGAACTTTCGTTGCGCCAATTGCATCTTCAGCTGCGATGCCAGACCTTCCTCGTGGAGCTGTTTCTGTCGCTGGTAGTCGGCCTGTGCCTGTTCCCGCGCGGCGCGGGCGGCAACAAGTTTGTTTTTCTCCGCCTCCAGTTTGTTGACGGCCATGTCAATGTATTCGTCAGCCGCGGCCACGACCTGCTCCTTGACCGACAGAAACGCGGAGAGTTGTGCATCGTAAGATTCGACGACCGTACGGGAAGCGTCGAGCTGCGTCTGCACGGCGGCCAGCCGCTGGCGAGATGCCTTCAGTTCACGCTCGCCGGCAGCGAGCTGCTGTTTCAGGCGGTCCAGCAGCAGCGGATCGACGTCTTGAATTTCAAGAATGAACTGGCCTTCCTCCACATAGGAGTTCTCTCGAATCCCGTCGCCCCAGCGAATGATCCTTCCCTTGATGGGCGCTTCAATGATCTGGCGGCGGTCCAGCGGAGTGAAAGCCACGACGCTGCCGCTACCGCTGACGGTCTGCTGCCAGGGTGCAAACAGCATCGCGCATACGCTCAATGCGAACAAAAACAAAAGCGCCTGCGCGACACGGCGAGCAACACGGGACGCCCGCGCGAGCCGCAAGGCGGGAAAATACTCCTCCCGGTACGACGCATCGGCAAGGCCGTATGGGAAGCGCGAGCGAATCCGAACGGCGGTGTCGGTCATGTCTCATACCTCGGCGATGCGCGGCCGTTGCCCGAAGGCGTCTGCGCCGCTCTGGTCAATACCAGCGAACGGTCGCACCAATGCTCCACGGCGCGCCGGCCGGTCGCGATGACCAACGTGCATCGGTCGCGCAGCCGTTCCAGCGTCGCCAAGACGTGATTCAGAGCCTCGTCAGGCAACCGGTCAAGCAGTCCGTCAATGAGCAGTATCTGCGGATTTCCCGCGAACGCTCGTGCCAGAAGCAGGGTCGTCTTTTGATTTTCGCTGAGAGGATTGCCATCGCTGATAATCTCGGTTTCCAAGCCTCCGGGCAATCGCAGGATATCCTCGAGAAGTCCCACGCTGCGTAATACGTCGCGCACATCGCGCAGGCCGACCCCGGGACGATGGACGTGAACGTTTTCCGCAACCGTGCCTTCGAAGAGTTCGTGCCTGCCGACGAGGCAAACATGTCGTCTCAAGACATCCGGACGAACATCGGCGGGATCCACATTGAAGATTTCCACGTGACCGCGGGACGGGCGGCGGAGCCCATACAGCAGTTCCAAGAACCCCGATTTTCCGGCGCCGGGCGGCCCTGTCACGGCCAGTCGTTCGCCGGGCGCAAGTTCCAGATGAAGCGGCGATCCGAGTACCGCGGACTCGGCCACCTTGTACTGCACGTCGGTGGCCCGCACGGCGGAATCCGAATCCGGATGCATCTCCAAGAGTCCATCGTGGCGCTCCAGCGGCAAGTCAAACAGCTTGCCAAGCTTATCCACACCAGCCAGCAGATCGTAGTAGCCTTCCAGATGCTTACCGAGCTTGGCCAGCGATCCCAGAATGGCAGCAACAATGAGTTCCGCGGCCACCAGTTGGCCGAGCGTGAGTTGTCCCTGGATGACGAGCCAGCCGCCAAACCCCAACAGCACGGTGCCGGCCACGGCCTGCAAACCCAAAACGAAGAGCACTTGCCGAAACAGGATGCGGAAATGCCTGCGTCGCGCGGACAGGTACTGACTCGCAAAGAAGTTGGCCCGGTCGGCCGCGAAGTCGCTGGCGCCGTTCAGCTTGAACGTTCGCGGGCAACGCGCGATGTCTTCGAGCCAGCCCGCCAGACGGTACTTGAACTTCGATTCCTCAATCCCCGAGCTGATCGCTCCGCGTCCCAGCACCCAGATTCCGGCCACAACCAGCGCGAGCAGCAGCACGTCGAACCCCAGCAGCCACGGATGATAGAAACCAAGGACCGCCATGCCCACCAGCGTGCTCAGCGCAATCGCCACGCCGTCGAGCAACAAGTGCGCGGAGACTTTCTGCAACGTGACGACGTCGAAGAAGCGATTGGCAAGCTCCGGACCATAGTTGCTGTCCCACGCGTCGTGGCGTACTCGGGGCAGTCGATACGCCAGGTCGGCCGCCACGCGGGCAAACAGACGGCGTTGGATGATTTCCACGACAAACGTCTGGAGCCCCAGCACGGCGGCGGCGAAACTCAGGAACGCCATCAGCATCAAGGAAAGGACGATGACCGGCTGGAGAAACCGACCGAACGCCACCGTGTTGACGAGCGCCTCGACGGCGATTGGCGTCGCTAGATTCAAGATGCCAACGAAGAATGCGAAAACCACGACAATCCAGATGTCGTTCGACTCCGGTCGCACAATGCCCAACAGCCTCTGCAGCGGCGCGGCCGGATGACGGAGGTCGTCGGCGGCCTGATGCTCCTGAGTCGCGTCGACGATCAGCCACCGGCCGCGTCGCTGATCGACCATCTTGAGCATCTCTTGCAATCGGCGGGCAGACACATGTTCGCATTCGTCGACGTCGCCCACGGCGATTCTGGCCGTTTTCCCATCAAAGCCCACGATCAACGTCAGATCATCGCCGTCCGAGCCCTGCGTGATTACGAAGGCTCCGTCCTGACAGAGATGCAACGCCTCGGCCAGGGTCAAGTCGGCTATTTTGCTGCGAATTCCCAGGCTGCCGCCGGCTTCGGCGAGCCCCTTCCACCAACTCGTGTTGCACCCTCCGCCGCCCGGACCGTCCCACGTTGCAGCGGCCTGCCGCAGCAACTCACGGGCCCGGAGCTGTTCGGCCTCGACGTGCATCTCACGAGCGAGGCGCACCAGGATCGGCACACAGCGGTTTTCGTCACCGAGTTGCGGCACAGTGATCACGAGTTGGCTTCGAAGGAGAACATTCGAACGGTGACGGCGTTACAGTAATCTGGTAAAATCGCCAATATTTCCCCGGTCGAAGCAACATGCAATGATCTCATGTCCCAGCGCCGTAAGATCGGGCTGGTGGCGATAGAGCTCCAACTCCCGGAGGAAGAAATCGTACAGAACGGCGGCGCCTTGGTCGTACGCTTCCTCCCCCACCTCTGGCTGCAATTTAACGCGCAGCAGTTGCTGGTCAATGACGGTGCCTTCCACGTTCATGGAAGCAGGTACGTATCCCAGCAGGGGATTTCGGGCCGGATTCAGCTGATCGGCCGACAGCCCCGCATCTCCCCGTCGCGCGAGGTATTCCCTGGCTGTCCACTGCGGCATGAAGCCCACGCGCCACGCTCCGACATGCTGGTTCGGGGAGAGCGTGTACCGGGTTCCCGGCGTCGCCGCGATCTGGTCGAGCAGCAGGTTGGCCTGGTCCACCCGTCGTCCCGTGGCAAAAGGCCAGTACGAACCCACACCTTCGCTGGTGAGCACTCCGGCCTCGGTGATGCTCGGATTGGCGTGCCCCCGCGGAGAGACGAGCCTCCACAGCCAGGCCAACGCCGGCGGCAGGCTGTGCAGGAATCCGATGATTCCATAGGAAGGGTGCTGCCGGGTACACGCCGGTGTCCGTACGCCGAAACTTCGGATGTCGATTTCCACCGGCACATCGACCACGTCGGGCACCATCCGCCGCGGCAAGACGACGCGCGGGTTCGGGCACGGCTTCCCGTCCTCATCGAATATGTGCTCCCACAGAAGTGCCGTGCTCTTGGGCTCGGCGTCGATGTTCAGGAAGAGCAGGGGCTGGCTGGGATGAATACAGAGGCCTTCCAGGTGGGGATCCGTGCCATAGCGTGTGATGTGGTTTACCCGGACAAACCATCCGTTTTCCGCGTCTGTCACGACAAGCTTCCGCGAACCATTTTGCAGTTGGGGATGGCAGAGCGCCATGTCGTCGGTCACCGGTCTCAAGGTACAGCCTCGCCCCAACGGCAGGTAAACACGTTCACCGGTCTGGATGTTCTCCCCGAGGCGCAATCGGCCGTCGGCTTCGCGGTGCGGATACTCGATCATCTCGCTCTTGCCGCCTCCGCTGGCGGCCTCATGGGAGATCGTTACCACGTTGTCATAAGGGGTGACCACCTGCACGGTCGACCCGTGCATCGTTACCCACCCTTCTTCTTCCCCGATGTTCAGGAGAATCCCGTAAACTCCCTTCTTGGCGCTGGGACCGGGATACAGGTTGAGCGAGAAGATCTCGTGCAAACCCGGCTGCCGGTTATGGATGACGACCTGCTTCCCGTTGCAGTGCGTGTGCCTGAACGGCGGCGCGAGGTAGATGACGGCGCGCGGGCGGAAGTCGGCTGGCAGCTTGGTCCACGGAATCATGCCCTGCAAATCGGCCAGCGCCGCGGCAAAAAACGAAGCATTGCGCGGGCCAACCAGAAGCGCGTCGTAGCCCAATTCGGCGTCGCCGGCCCGGAATGCCATGGCCAGCAGATGCTGTTCTCGAAGCCAGCAAATTATATCGTCGCGGACCTGCTCAAACGCTTGACCGAAACGCGTTCGGAAATGGGTTTTATCGGTCGGCAGATCGTCGGCAATCACCATACACTCCGGATCCCGCCGGCGCATGTACGGTTCCTCGTAGTTTACCGCGACGCCGTTGCGACATCGCACGACCGTCGCCTCACCCATGACGCCACCGCCCGGCATGTCGTATTCGACGTCGTATCGATCTTCTCCGCCCACCGCCATCTCAATCAATTCGTCGCGGCTCTCCAGGCCCACCACGGACCGGGCACTTTCCAAGACGGTCCGGACGTCCGGAGGCAAGTGGGAGAGTTCCGGGGGGGACGGTGAAACGGTGTGCGTGGCGTTGCTCATGGGGCGATGGTTCTCGGCGTCCGTGGCCATCATGACGGGGGCTCCGGTGGCACTGATCGTTAAGGGCCGTACGGCATGGACCACGCGGTCAACTGCCGCTCTGCCCTTTTATAGGGCCCTCAGACTGGATCAACAATTCGAATTAACAGACCAATTAATTAGAAAAATTGAAAGTGTGTCGCCAGGGGACCGGCGCCAAGCCATGCTGAATTTCAAGAGGCAACGCCGAAGCCTCTGGGAGTCGTTCCGCTTGCTGCGGCTCCCAACCTGGCGCTGGAGCACTAGACACTCGTATCAAACAGCTTTTCGCGGGCCGTGTTGGTAATGGCCACCACCGCCGGGTGCTTTAATCGCCGTTCGATCGAAACCGCGAAAAAACGCTCCCTCACTTCCTCCAGCCGACCGACGACGCGTACGTTGTACTGTCGGCGGATCTCCGATTCGATGGCCATCGGACCCGGAAAAAGTCCCCGACCTGCCTGACCGAACACCTTCAGCAGTGCGCTGTCTTCGAATTCGCCAACGATCCGCGGCCGCACGCCCTGATGGTCGAACCATTGATCCAGACTTCGACGCATGGCATTGGTAACGGTCGGCAACAGCAACGGCGCATCGCCCAGCGACGCCGGAAATCTCCGCCGAAAGGCCCTTGTTAGGTCAGCCGTGCCGAAGAACGTGATACCGCACTCGCCCAGACGATGATTGAACGCGCGGATGTGCATGGCGGGAGTTACCGGCGAATCGGAGAGTACCAGATCCAGCCGCTGCAACGATAGTTCGGCCAGCAAGTCTTTCAACTTGCCTTCCAGACACACGATGCGAACCTCCTCGGCCATCGCAAATGCCGGTTCCAAGAGCCGGTAGGCGATGAGCTTGGGAAGCACATCGGGCATACCGACGACCAGCCGAACCGGCCTGCCTACCGGCTGTCCCTTCACCACATCAACCAGCTCGCGCCCAAGCGTGAATATCTCTTCGGCGTATTCGAACACCCGTTGCCCGACGTCGGTGAGCACCAATCCCCGCCCCGAGCGCCGGAACAGCTGTTCACCCAGCGACTGCTCGAGTTTTCGAATCTGACTGCTGATGGTGGGCTGCGACAAGTGCAGGTGTTCGGCCGCGGCCGCGATGCTGCCCTCGCGGGCCACCGTCCAAAAGTAAAGCAGATGATGGTAGTTCAGCCAGTCCACGATGATCCTCGAGAATCGATTTTTTCTAAGAACCCTGATATTACTTTTCGTTCATCTAAGTATATCTTGCTGCCGAAACATCCCCCGGAAGAACACCCGCCACAGCCCGAGACCGGGAATCGATGCCAATGAAATGCACGCCGCGACTGTCGCCCGGAAAGGCAACCCGGGCGGATATCCAGCGCTGCCGGATTCTCCGGGTTGACGAAGGGCGGTCGCTGCTCGCGGCCGGGCGGCAGCGCAGCGGCCCTGGCGCTTCGCGGCACGCCGGAGTTCTTGCTGCTGCCGTTCTATGCCTGCTGCCGTTCTATGC
>CAZNKT010000083.1:0-9042 GCA_964573605.1 uncultured Pirellulales bacterium | reverse complement strand
CTGCTGCCGTTCTATGCCTGCTGCCGTTCTATGCTGACAGCACTCGCCGGTGCCCATGATACGGGCAGCGGAGGACGTGTGATGGCGGGCGGTCCCGGGCCGGGCGCGGGCGGACGGCGATCATGGCCCGCCGCAATCCCCGACGTTTCGGTCGTTCTGGCGCCGCCGCAGCGCAGTTTCAACCGTTAAGGGCGCGAGGTTTGCACAACGCGACGGCGCGTGTTGCTCGAGTCTTCCCACCTGTACCGCGTTCGTCCGCCGCTGCCAGCGCTCTTCAAGCCATGCCGGACGCCCGCTCCCGGAGCCCCCCTGTGATGCGACGAGGATTTCTGATCGACATGGACGGTGTCATCTATCGCGGAAACGAACTCATCTCCGGTGCCGACAAATTCATCCAAGAACTGGAGCGCGAGGACATTCCGTTTCTTTTCCTTACCAACAACAGCCAGCGTACTCGCCGCGACGTGGTGGCGCGTTTGTACCGCATGGGCGTCGCCGTCCAAGAGCAACATGTTTTCACCTGTGCCATGGCCACGGCCCGCTTCGTGGCGGAACAAAAGCCAGGCGGTACGGCGTACGTCATCGGGCAAGGCGAGTCCGGTGATGATGCGTGCCGCTCGCAAACAACTGGGGCTGTCCACGTCGGAAACCGTCATGATCGGCGACACCATGGAGACCGACATCCTGAGCGGAGTCCAGATTGGCTACCGCACGATTCTGGTTCTGTCGGGCGGAACAAGCCGCAGCGACCTGGCACGCTATGCCTACCGACCCGATGTCGTTGTCCCATCGATCGCCGATCTGTGCGACCCGACTTCGACGCTGCGGGCCAGCCTTCCCATCGGCAACCCGGACGACGACACGCCGCACGATCTGGGCGCATGGATACGTCACCGAGCGTAGTGCTTTTTCGGAGTCACTTCGCGCGCGAAACATCCGCCTGGTGGATTCCCCGCACGTCGCCCGCCTCGCGCAGCGTTACCTCCAGTCGCGCGGGGCCCTCGCGGAGCGGCACGCTTTCAAAGACGCACTTGGATGCGTCCGGGGAAATCGGCGTCTGGAGTCGCAGTGTCGTGTCGCCATCGACGCGCAATTCGGCGACGGTTTGTCGGCGGGCCGGGGAAAAACGGCAAGCCACCCGGTAATCGTCTGAAGTCGTCACGTGCAGCAGCCAGTGCCCTTGCGACTGCCGGCTCCACGGGCGGCCGACCGTGTGCCGCCAATCCTGGCGAGTCAGCACGGTTACAGGCTCATGCGACGTCCCAACCCGGATTCGTGGCGGCGCAAAGTTATCCGGACGAGTGCCGCCGACGTCCGCGAACCACGCTTCGTAGGCCTCGCGCATTCGCCGCACCACGTCCGGATGATGGGCCGCGACATCGGTGGTTTCCAACGGATCATTTCGCATGTCGTACAGTTCCAGGGCCACCGGCCCGCGGAACGACTCGCGTCCGAAGCCGCTGGCGTGGAGCAGCTTCCAGCGTTGTGAACGAGCGGCAAAGTTGTGGTAGAGCACGGGCTGGTTCCCGCGATGGGCCTGGATGAACAGCGTGCGATCGGGCCATGCACCGTCCCCACCTTGCAGCAACGGCAACAGGTTCCGTCCGTCGAGTTTGACCTGCGCCGGAATCTTCGCATCGCAGGCATCCACGAGTGTCGGTACGATATCAATGTGCGCGGCAATTGTCTGACAGCGGCGATCGGCATCCAACACGCCTGGCCAGTGAACAAACAATGGAGAACGGATGCCGCCTTCGTAGACTTGCGCTTTCGCACCCTTCATCCCAGCCACGTAACGCCGCGTATTCGGACCGTTGTCCACCATGAATAGCACCATGGTGTTGTCCGTCAGTGACAATGCTTCCAGCCGATCGAACAATCTGCCCACGTTGCGATCGATATTGGAAATCATGGCATAAATGCGAGCCCGCTTGTCCTGGTCGTGTTCCCGGGGCAGCGGATGACCCTTGTCTTGTGGGAACCGCGAATTGTCCATCGGCTCGTTGCGATACATCGCGTACAGGCCATCCGGCACGTCGTGAAAAGGGCTGTGCGGGCAATTGTCGGGAAGATAAACAAAGAAAGGGCGGCCCGCCCGGTGCATTCTGTCGATGAAGTCCAACGCGTTATCATAATACACGTCCGTGCAGTACCCTTTCTGCGGCTCTTTGACACCGTTGCGAAACAGTACGGGATCCGTGTATTGGTCTTCTCCTTCGGGCGGATCGGACGGCTGGCCAATACCGCCACCTCGATGGACCAGCGCTTCGTCGAACCCCTGATCGATGGCACGCATGGGATAGCAATCGCCCAGATGCCATTTACCGAAGATGGCCGTAGCGTATCCCGAATCGCGGAGCATCTCCGCAATCGTGACTTCTGCAGGCTCCATCATCGCGCGGCCGATATAGGTATCGATGCACCGTGTTCGGTAGTTGTATCTGCCCGTCATCAAACAGGCTCGCGTGGGAGCGCATACCGGGCTGACGTAAAACTGCGTCATCCATGCACTGCGGCGTGCCATGGCATCCAGATTAGGGGTTTGGATCACGGGATTGCCCATGATTCCAAGATCGCCGTACCCCATGTCGTCCGCGATAATCAAAACGACATTGGGCCGACTCGGAGCGTCGTCGGCCTCCAGGACGCTCGCCGCCAGGCACACGCACGCCCCCAAGAATGACACGATTCTTGTCATAAGCGGCATTGTATATGCGTCCGGCGTGCATGGCCACCAGATTCACACTCCGCTCCATGCCACGCTTTCGAAAGCCGGATTGATGTCCGCGTTCTCCGCGTGACCCGGAAGCCCGCGACCAACGGTCAGTTCGCCGGGCTCCGGCTCGTCGCGCTGTCATATCGCCCGAGCCCTGATGAATAGGCCCTGATGAATAGGCCCTGATGAATAGGCCCTGATGAAAGGTTGGAACCAATGCGGCTCGACTGATATATTCTGCTATGTTCGGATTATCAATGCCTTTGCTCCCGTATTTTGCCTTCATCACTTCATCCAGGACAGCTCGGGTGCTCGACCGTATTCTCCCGTCATTGACGATGCTTGTAGCGACGTTCTGCTGGCTGTTGGGTGCCGGCTCCTCGAACGCCCAGGAGAACGCTTCTGGGGTCCGTTCGGACGGCACCCGCCTGCATGTTGTCGATTTGAACGACGATCCCGATCGGCAGGTAATTGTTGATCGGCAGAAGGGTCAGTACCTGGGACATCCGACGACGCTATTGCTGGAAGACGGCAAAACCATTCTGTGCGTCTACCCCAAGGGACACGGGCGAGGAGCAATCGTATACAAGAGGAGCACGGATGGGGGAAGGACATGGAGCGACCGGCTGCCGACACCGGCCACCTGGGCCACGTCGCTGGAAGTCCCGACGCTGCACCGAGTCGTCGACGCGGAGGGTACGAAACGCATCATCATGTTCTCGGGACTCTATCCATGCCGGATGGCGGTCTCGCAGGACGACGGGGAATCGTGGTCGGAATTGCGGCCCGTCGGCCAGTGGGGAGGCGTTGTCACCATGGCATCGGTCGTCGAGCTCACTACGGGTCCCGGGCACTACATGGCGCTGTTTCACGATGACGGGCGGTTTCTTGGCAGCCGCCCGCAGGTGGAGACGCCCAAGGTTTTCACCGTGTACTCGACTCGCTCCCAGGACGGAGGGCAGAGTTGGTCCGACCCCGAGCCGATTGTCAAGGACAGCGCCGTTCACCTGTGTGAACCCGGTGCGATCCGATCGCCCGACGGCACGCAGCTGGCCGTTTTGCTTCGCGAAAATTCGCGGCGCGCCAACGCGCACATCATGTTGAGCAACGACGAGGGACGATCATGGAGCGAACCGCGCGAACTGCCCGACGTCTTGAACGGCGACCGCCACACGGGCAAGTATGCACCCGACGGCCGATTGTTTATTTCCTTCCGCAGCCGATCCCCGCGGGGAAAAACCGCCGCGTTTGAAGGCGATTGGGTGGCGTGGGTGGGCACGTATGAAGACCTGGCCGCGGGCCGTGCCGGCCAATACCTTGTCCGGATCAAGGACAACCACAAGGGCGCCGACTGTGCTTATCCGGGCGTCGAGGTGCTGCCGGGCGGCACGATCGTTACCACGACGTACGGCCATTGGGAAGAGGGCGCCGCCCCCTACATTCTGTGCGTCCGTTTGACGCTGAAAGATCTGGACGCCATCGCGCAATAACTTTTGTCTGACTGTCACGGGAAGAGGAACCTGCGATGAGGTTTCCATATTCTTCGTGCCTGGCTCTCGCGGTGCTGGCAATAACAGCGCCGGCGTCTCATTCCCTGGCCGTAGAGACGACATCGCCCGAACGTCTGGGGCCCGAAGCCGCGGCCGCGGTGAGGCATGTCTTTGACTATGACGTGCGCATTCCGCTTGAGGCACGCATCGTGGAAAAGAGCAACGAAGACGGCGCGATTCGCGAAAAAGTCGTGTTCCGCGGCGCACAGGGTTTTCTGGTGCCGGCCTACCTGCAAATTCCCCCTGCCCTGCCATCGCCGGGCCCGTGCGTGCTGTTGCTTCATGGCTGGTCCGGGTCCAAAGAAAGCTGGTACCGCGACGGCGGATACATCAGCGGGGGCGATGTGCGAAAAGCGCTTTTGAGTGCAGGATACGCCGTCGTGGCCCTCGACGCGCAGTGCCACGGGGATCGGATCGCCCAGAATGATTTTGCACCGGTGAACCATTACATCGATCCACGGCAGGAACAACCGCGTAGAGGATACTTCACGCAGCGTGAAATCTATGTCCAGACCGTCATCGATTATCGGCGGGCCATCGATTACCTCGCCACGCGAAACGAAATCGATCGCGACCGATTGGCAGTGGTGGGCTACAGCATGGGGGCCACGCAAGGCGTGCTGCTCCTGGCGGCGGAACCTCGTTTGCAGGCCGCCGTGCTTTGTGCCCTGCCCGCGGACGCGTCGAAATGGTCGCTGATCGCGCCCCAGAACTATCTCGGCCAGATCGACGAGCGGCCCGTGTTGATGTGTATGGGCCGAACCGATTCGATGTGTCCCGAGGCACAGGCGCGGGAACTCTTCGCGCTGCTCGATCAGCGGACGCATCGCCTGTTGTTCTTCGACAGCGGCCACAAATTGCCGACAGACTATGTTGATCCCGCCGTGGCGTGGATCAACCAACACGTCAAGACCCGCGATTAACATTGCGTTTCGCGCATCATGGCCCTTCTAACGGTCGAAGTGACGTCCGTGTCCTGTGCACGTTCATGGGTGGACGTGGGACCGGACCGAGGCGGACGCGGCGGCAGTCTGAACAGCGGGCCGCAGGTCGGCTGCGGCGGCGTTGCTGCGTGGCGTATGCGCTTTCGGTTGCCCCACGTTGCTGTTGCAGTTATGCTCTAGTTGGCCCGATTTCGCTGCGTCAGAAACTTCTGGAAGTGCCTCGCGCTAGTGCATGTAACAGCGCGGAATGTGAACAATCAGACTCCGTACCGGGAGGAAAAGTCAGATGGCCGTTGATCGTCGAACGTTTCTCTACACCAGTGCGGGCGCCGTGGCCACCACGCGGCTGGCGCGGGCGGCACGGACAGACAAGAACAGCACGTTGCGCGTCGCCGTGCTCGGCCTGAACGGGCGCGGCAGGACGCACATCAAGAATTTTGAAGCCGTCGACGGCGTGGACGTGGCAGTCCTCTGCGATCCGGATCGCAGGATCATGGGACAACGGGCCGAAGCATTCGAAAAGAAATATGGACGGGCGGTGGAAACCGAAACCGATTTGCGAAAGGTCTTCGACAGAAAAGACATCGACATCGTCGGCATCGCCACGCCCAATCACTGGCACGCGCTGGCCGCGATTTGGGCGTGCCAAGCCGGTAAGGACGTTTATGTGGAGAAGCCGGGATCGCACAATTTGTTTGAAGGCCGCAAGATGATCGAGGCGGCCCAGCGGCACCAGCGGATCGTGCAGCACGGAGTGCAACTGCGCAGCTCGCCGGCAATCCAGGAAGGCGTCGAACACCTGCGCAAAGGCACGATCGGGGAAGTCTACATGGCCCGGGGCCTTGTCTTTCGCTGGCGACCATCCGTCGGACACAAGCCTGCTCAAGAGGAAACTCCCCAATACCTGGACTGGAACATGTGGCAAGGTCCGGCCCAGCAGCGGCCGTTCTCACGGCAGCTCGTGCATTACAACTGGCACTGGCACTGGGACTACGGCAACGGCGACGTGGGAAACCAGGGCATCCACGAAACAGACATGTGTCTGTGGGGATTGGATGTCCAGTTGCCCAAACAGATTGTGGGCATGGGCGGCAAGTATTTGTGGGACGACGATAAACAAACGCCTGAAGTCCTGACGACCTGTTATTCGTATCCCGAGCAGAACAAGCTGGTGCAGTTCGAAGTCCGCCACTGGTGCACAAATACCGAAGAAGGCGTGACCGTGGGCAACATCTTTTACGGTTCGGAAGGCATCCTGGTAGTCAAAGGTTATGGCACATATGAGATTTACTTCGGGCGCGGCCGGGAACCCGGTCCTCGCCGCAGCGACGACGGCGACCAGGTGCCGCTGCATGTCCATAATTTCGTGGAAGCCGTGCGCTCCCGGCGTCCGGAGATTCTGAACGGCCCCGTGGAAACTGTCCACTACAGTTCGGGACTGGCTCACCTGGGCAACATAGCCTACCGCCTGGGCCGGCAACTGACGTTCGACCCCCAGTCCGAACGCTTTGTGGGCGACACGGAAGCCGACGCCATGCTCACCCGCGACTATCGGGAACCGTTTGTGGTGCCGCAAAGCGTTTGATGTTTACACATGCGGATTTGACGGCCATCCAGCGCCTCCGGTAGACTGACCGCGCTACGGCGGTTCCCCGGAACGACCGCCGTGAAACGCCATTCTCGATGCGCTCTGCGTGCGGGAGGTCGTCATGTCCGTGCGCAATTCCTGGACGCCCTGGCGGAACTGCAGAAGTAGCGGTCCGCCCCCAGATTCGCCGGGGGATTGCCCTGCCGAGCAGCTTGGTGATTCACCCTCGGAGGAAAGGCCCCACGGTTCTCACCCGTTGAGGGCGTGGATCGACCAGGATCTGAAGCCGCAGTGCCGGGTTGGGAGTCGCCGAAAGGGGACAGGTGCGCCGCCGTTGGGGCTAGAAATAAACAACAATCTTGTGGCGGCGAGCCAGTCCCGTTTTGTCAGCTACCCAGCACAGTTGAACTAATCGGCATCGCCTTCGAACCACAACGGGGATGACCACGCCTCGTGACCGTCGGCCTGTTCGATGTAGAAATAGGCGTACCGCGCGTGGTGGTCATCGATGGCGCGCGTGAGCTGAACGTGCGGCTGGTTCGGCGAAATAGTTTCCCGGATAATTCCGTCCACAACCAGGTGGATTCGCCGGATGGGAGCGGTGCCGCTTACGTCGAGCGATAATTCGCGTTTGTCATTCCGTGGCACGATCCGGCCCATCCAGTGATCACCGGCACGGACAACCAGTCGCATCGGCGTGGTGGCGGCGAACGTGCGGCGGGCGCGCAGGGCTTCGAAGATCGACTCCCGCGACGCATTCTCGGCCCACGCGCAGGCATAGCTTGAACTCGTAGACATGTGATCGCTGCTCGCGATGAACCCGAGATGATAGCCCTTGTCCAGACCGCGATGGACATCCTCCTCGATCGACGTGTCGCGGCAGCCCTGGAAGATCTCCACCAGCGGTCGCCGGTCGTCGTCGTGCTGTTTCCACGTATCCCGCCGGATGGGCTGATGTGGGATTGTGATGGTCGCGTCGTCCAGTTCTTTCCAGAAATCGAAAACAGAATAGGTGTGCGGCCGCAGCATGTCGGGTCGTAGCGAAATTACGTTGTGATCGGCCGTGCGCGAATGGCTGCGCTCGTAAGCGAAGAACGGAACAAAGCACGCGTCCAGCTCGTGGCGGTACACCTCCTTGCGGCATCGCCACCACAAGTGGCTCAGCGCGTCGCCACGGGCCAGGTCCCGCGCGTGGTCCGTAATGCCCAGAAAATCCAGTTCCGCAACGTCGACGGCGTAGCGATAGGCGTCGTCTATCGTACCGTCAAGTGGAACGCGGCACAGCGACAGGTCGGTGTGCCGATGGAGGTCGCCGACGAACAAGCGATAGCTCTTTCCCCCTACTTGCGCTGGCTCGGCATCGGGCCGGGCCGGCGGCGACGACGTGCCTTGTGAAGAAGACGCTTTGGTCTCCTGGCGCGGCGTGGGGGGAACTTCACCCTGCCCGACCATCGATGTCGACACAACTCCGCGCGGCCGGCGGTTGGGGTTTCGATGGGTTCGGCCCGTGGTCCAGACGGCTGCTATCCCGTCGTCTTTTCTTGTCAGCTCCAAACGCTGCATACCGTCCCCTTGTCCGACCCGCATCTGCAGCAGTGCCGACCATCCTGCGGCGTGGAGGTACCGGGCATAGACGCCCCATCCTTCTTCGACATGCGACCGGTGTGCGACTCCCAGCCAGGGAGTGTAGTAGTGGCGGTAGGCAATCCACGGGCGACCCGCGCCGTCCACGGCAAGTCGCACCCGCTCGTAAAAGGCTCCCACGCGACCGGCCTCGGGCGGGCAACGCCCGCGGGCCGCCGTCACGGACGGCATCGGCAGTCCTTGCTCCAACGTCCGCGGCGCCGAGTCGCCTTCGATGACCGCTATCCGCACCACGCGAAACCGGTGCAACGTACCGGTGTGCTCGCGAATCTTCTCGGTGCGGATGCCGCGGAACGGACGGCCCCACCGCGCCGCTCCCTCTTCCCACGCCAACCACACTCGCGATTGATCGTCCACGGCGATGTCGGCCCGCGCCTCGAACGCATCGCTCGCGGCGACAATCTGCGTGGTTCCCGGAGCGTCGCGCGCAAATTGATGCAGATGGACATTAAAACTGTTTCCATCAAAATGGTCCCACACGACGTAGTGGGTGCCGCGACCGTCCGTGGCGATTCGCGGGGACCAATCTCCGCGCGGCTGGTCACCGATAAGTCGCAGTGGGCCGAGGCCGCCATCGGTCACCAGCCGCGCGGAGATTGG
>CAZNKT010000082.1:0-27088 GCA_964573605.1 uncultured Pirellulales bacterium | reverse complement strand
ACATCTGCACGGCCAGCCCGATCTGTTTGAGATTATTCTGGCACGTTGCCCGGCGAGCCGCCTCGCGAGCAGACTGCACGGCCGGCAGCAGCAGAGCGATCAAAATACCGATGATGGCCACCACGACCAGAAGTTCGACCAGCGTAAAACCGCGTGGGGGCCGGGAGAAGCAGGCACGCTTCCCGGTAGAAACCTGTTCCCTTCGGCCCCGTACACCTAGACTCGTACGATGTTGCGGACTTTCCAATCCTTTATCGGTGTTGACCTTCATAACTGCGTTGTCACGTTGGGCGCCGTCGATCCGGCAGCATGGCAGAAGACCTACCGCTTCTTGAAACTACTTGCTCCCCGCCGACGCCATCCGTACCAGGCCAATACGCTCATGGCTACGCCTAGCAGTGCCGCAGCGCCCGGCTCGGGGACAGTTCGCGTGCCCGCGGAAAGCGGGCTGTTGAGGATCGCTACGAAATCGTCGATGTCGTCGAAATCCAGGTCGCCGTCCCCGTCTGTGTCGCCCTTCAACGTGGCGGGCACGCCCAAGAGATTCTCGTACGCCTGCGGGTCAGTCAGTCCCAGCACGAATCCAGTGATGTCATCGAAGTCCACGTCCCCGTCACAATCCATGTCACCTATCGTCGATTCCAGTTGGGTGACGGCGAATGAATCCGCAACCAACGTTGATCCGTTGAGTTGGAAATCGATTGTCCACATTCCGAGATCTGGAATATTTGGCAGGGCTATACTGGCAAGCCACCAACCGTAGCGTATCTGTGGCGCACTCCAGTGCCAATGGGCGTATTCAACGCCTCCCGGTCTATAAAAGAAAAAATCTAGATTGTCGCCCGCGTCTATCCCGTGGAGGTGCGTCCACAGCACTGCCTCCTGTCCAGGGCCGTCGGACTGCAGAAAAAGGTTGTGATCAGCCGGTCGATCGACCAACTAAGCTGTCGATGGGACGTGGTTCACGATCCCGTGATCCAATGAGCCGAAGACATCGTCGGCATATGGTATTGGATCGATCCACCAATTCGTCGGCTCTGCGTAGGTCTCGACGACGTTACCATTCCCGTAGACGGCAAAGTGGAGATGTGCGTCCGAGGACAGGCCCGAACTACCCACTTGGGCGATCGGCCACCCCGCTGCAACACTCTCGCCAACACTTACGAGAATCGAATCCCTTTTTAGGTGCAAATACTCCGTAGACAGTCCGTTTCCGTGATCGATCACCACATAGTTTGGATTGTTGCCGCAAGGATTGACGCGGGAACACCGGTCAAACTCACCATCGTGGACGAGAGCTACCGTACCGGACCCGGCGGCACGCACTGTCACGCCGGCATCCATGGCCGAGAAGTGAGGAAGTGTGAAATCAATTGCATTGTGGCCATCGTACGTATAGTTCCCTCCGCGAAAGTCTACAGCACCCTCGCCTGGTTGGAGGTCGACATAGTTGACAATTGTCCAGTCCTCGTATGGTGTTCCCCCAATCGGAGTCACAAACGGTTGTGCATACACACGCATCGCAAGGTTGAAGACAACCAGAATAGACAGCGTTCGTCCGAATCGAGTGTGCATGCTAAGGAATCAAACTGAGGGCTGTGGAATCTGCAAATCGAAGACTGGTAGCAATTCTAATATGCCCAGTGGTGCCCATCAACGTTTGGCATTGCACAGAGCGAATGAGTAGACGCGGATCAGGCGCCGATCCACGACACGGTGATCGTCCTCCAAAGGATCACTTTTAGCGTCTAACAAAACATCATGGATGCAGTACCAAAAACGCGAGTTTGCAGGCGAACCGGCGGTTTTGTTAGAGGCTCTAAGAACAAGGCTACATACAAGATGAGTCGATGTACGTTGTCGGTGTGGGGAGGATTCGGGGTTGAATTCGATTTTCGGCAAACAGGGCAACGAACATTGAGAATGATGGCGTGACCCTTCTGGCACAGGCTCCAGCATGCCGGCGGTTAGGACCCGCGGTGAAAATCTGGTATGATCTACCAGATTGAAGCGGTGTGGATCGCGTACCGATTCGAGCGCCGCATCCGAAGAATGCCGCTGACAAACTGCCGACCAACTTCGGATAAGCAGGGACCGGTTGCCGCGGTCCTGTGGGAGTTCGCGCAAACGATTCGTTGGCGATGCGTTCGCGCTTGAAGTTACTGCGATACAGGTTCCAAACTGAGAAACGATGCCCATGTGGCGGTTCCCAGCGGTAATGTCAGCAAAGTAGCGCCATGTCCAGAGCCAGCATGGCAAGCGTCTGTTCAGCGGCTGGAAAGCTGCTGACTCCCGCAATTGCCGTGATCATAGTATCTATGGCGTCGAGTTCCTCAGTCGGCGAATGGTCGTCGACGAGAGAGGATCGCGCCTGGTGGGCGTATCAGCCGATTGACGATCCGCCCCTCCCCAACGTGGACGACAACGGTTGGTGTCGCAACGAGATCGACTGTTTTATATATGCTCGGCTCGCGCAAGCAGGCATTCGTCCGGCGCCTCCAGCCGATCCTCGACGATTGAGGCGGAGAGTTTGTTTCGCGGTCACGGGCCTTCCGCCAGATGAGTCCCTATTGACGGCCGAACACCAGGCCAGTCAGAGCTACGAAAGGATCGTCGACGCGTTGCTCGACGATCCTGCCTACGGCGAGAATCAAGCGCGGTTTTGGCTGGACCTCGTCCGCTATGCAGATTCTGACGGCTACAAGGCGGATCATGCTCGCCCGGATGCCCATCTTTATCGGGACTATGTCATCCGTTCGTTCAACAATGACAAACCGTACGACCGCTTTGCCCTTGAGCAGTTGGCGGGCGATGAAGTCGATCCGGGAAATCGGGACGCCTTGATCGCAACGATGTATTTGCGCCATGGCATCTACGAATACAACCAGCGCGATGTTGAGCTGCAATGGCAGCAGATTCTGAACGACATTACGGAGACAACCGCCGATGTCTTTCTGGCTCAAGGTCTGAAATGCGCGCGTTGCCACGACCATAAATTCGATTCTCTTCTGCAGCGAGATTTCTTCCGATTTAGGGCGTTTTTTTCCGCGTACCAACCGCGTGAGAATATGCCGGTTGCGGACCTGGCCGCGCGAACTGCATACTTCAAGAAACTTCGCGATTGGGAAGAGGCAACGGCGGATATTCGCCGACGACTTCACGAGATCGAAAACCCCGTGCTGCTGCGGCACGCGGCGGGCGAGGGCTTCGATAAATTTGTCGGCGAAATTCGTTCGATGATATCAAAGCACCGGAGCGAACGGACGCCCTACGAGCACCAGATCGCTTCGCTAGCCTCTCGGCAGTTTGAACTCCAATATGACAAGTTGTCCGAATGGCTGGATCCGCGGGCGGCAGCGGAACAACAGCGATTAAAGGCTCGCCTGGCTGAGTTTGAGAAAGTGAAGCCCGCGCCGTTGCCAACGCTGGGCTTTGTCGCCAGTGATGTTGGCCCCGTCGCTCCGCCCACGTTCATCCCGGATGATCCACGGCGGACGCCCGTCGCGCCGGGGTTTTTCACGATACTGGACCCGGAGCCCGCCCGGATCATTCCGCCTCCTGCCGCCCTGCAGTCGACCGGCCGACGAACGGTGCTGGCACGCTGGATTGTCAATCCTGCTAATCCACTCACCGCCCGCGTCATCGTGAATCGCCTATGGCAGCAGCATTTTGGGCGCGGGCTAGTGGAGACCACGAATGATTTCGGGCAACTGGGCGAACCGCCATCTCATCCAGAATTGCTGGATTGGCTCGCCTCACGGTTCATGGAAGACGGATGGGGCCTGAAGAAGCTCCATCGTCGAATCCTGACCTCGGCTACCTATCGGCAGACGACCGTGCGGCCGATCGACGCTCGCCTGGCAACACTTGATCCCGACAACCACCTGCTCTGGCGGATGAATCCCAGGAGGTTAAGCGGCGAAGAAATCCACGATGCGATCCTTTCCGCCAGTGAAGAGCTGAAGGAGAAAGGTCGCGCGATCTATCAAACCGTGCGGCGTAATCACAGGCCTCCATTACTTGCCGCTTTTGACATGCCGGATCGCATCCGAAGCTGTGGCAAACGGTACCAGACCACGACGCCGAGCCAGGCGTTGCTCTTGACGAACGGTTCATGGGCATACCAGCGCGCAAGGACAATAGCTCGACGACTGGCAGCTACCGGCGACAATCAGTTTGTTCAATCCACTTATCGTGCCTTCTTCAGTCGAGATGCGGACCGCATTGAGTTGGCGATGGCAAGAGAATTCATCGCTGCGTACGCGTCGATTACCGAGATGGATGCGGAGGGATCAAAGGATCCGGTTGTGGACGTGAAGTTCGCCACGGCGAACGGACCAGGGCGGGATTCTACTGGACATGCCAATCCCGTCAATGTGGTCGTGGACCAGAAGACGTTCAACTCTCCGCAACATAAGGGGCGCATTGCTTTGATCCACACACTCATGAATTCAAACGAGATGATCCATGTTGACTAAGGTGAGAGCAGGTCAGGCGAGTTGTGCGCCGAGACATAATCAGGAGAGGCTTTCCTCGCGCAGACGATTGCTTTTGGAGGCTGGCGCCGGATTCGGAGCGGTCGCATTGGCTGGGCTGCTGGGCGAAAAGACGTTCGCAGACGAGCCGAACGCCGCTCCGTCGCCGCTTGCTACTAAGTTGGCTCAACATCCGTCCAAAGCGAAGAGTGTGATTTTTCTTTTCATGGAGGGAGGCCCCAGCCATCTTGATACGTTCGATCGGAAACCCACCCTACAGAGACTTGCCGGCAAGCCAATTCCGGACAGTTTCCAGCGCGTGATCACGGCGATGGGCGAATTCGACTCGCCTATACTCGCTTCCCAACGTAAGTGGAAACAACACGGAGAATCCCGATTATGGGTCTCTGATTGGTTGCCGCATATCGCCGAGCGCGCCGACGATCTAGCAGTGATTCGCTCGTGTTGGACCAACGGCATCAACCATTCGGGCGGCGTCTGCCAAATGAATACGGGGAGCCAGTTTGCGGGCCGCCCTTCGCTGGGCAGCTGGGTTACTTACGGACTCGGCGCCGAAAACGAGAATCTTCCCGCCTACGTTGTAATGCAGGACGGTCGAGATTCTGTCGTCAATGGTCCGCGCAACTGGAGCGCCGGATTCATGCCAGCGCTCTATCAGGGAGCTGCCTTGCAGGTCGAAGGGCCTCCATTCCCCAATCTTGCCACGCCGGAATACGTCCGTCCCGACCAGCAGCTCCTGAAGTTGGACTACTTGACCGAAGTCAACCGGCGTCACGCGGAACAGCGCCCCGACAACAGCGAACTCGAAGCCCGAATCAGAAGCTATGAACTCGCCTATGAGATGCAGAGCCATGCTCCGGAAGCCGTCGATTTGTCGAGGGAGTCGGCGGAGACGAAATCACTGTACGGATTGGACGACAAAGAGACGGCCGCTTACGGCCGCAACTGTCTATTGGCCCGGCGACTGGTCGAGCGGGGTGTCCGTTTCGTTCAATGCTATCACGGGGCCGGCAGCAAGTGGGACGCGCATAGCGGCATTGAGGCGAACCATGCAAAGATGTGCCGCCAGATGGATAAGCCTGTGGCCGGCCTGCTGACCGATCTTTCGAGACGAGGACTGCTGGACGAGACCCTCGTCGCATGGGGTGGGGAATTCGGCCGGACGCCCATGAGCGAGAAAGGCGACGGCCGCGATCACAATCCCACTGGGTTCACGATGTGGATGGCGGGCGGCGGAGTACGAGCCGGACACGCGTTTGGCGCTACCGATGAAATCGGATTGCACGCAATTGAGGATCGAGTGCATGTCCACGATTTGCACTCGACAATTCTTTATTTGATGGGCCTTGATCACCGCAAGCTCACTTTCGTGCACAATGGCCGACCCGAACGCGTGGATGAGAACGATGGTCGCGTGTTCGAAAAGGTCGTGTCGTGAATCCACGTCCTGCTTGAATGACGTATGGCCGAAACCTCAAACCGTTGATCTCCCTCGTCGCCCGCTTCCCTGATCTTGGAAGCAGTTGGCTGAGCCGCACGTTAGTCTCGTCAATTACCTCCATGCCGAAATCAAAGTCATCCGGCGACGACCGACCGTAACGCTTTCCTTCGATCTCGAACAGGTGCATGTGGCAGTTCTACCAGCCAAACGCCGCTTGGATGTGGTCGTGCCAGTCGGCCAGTTTCTGATGCGGGTTCCGCGAATACGCAGCGGCCTGACTGAGTTCATTTTCGGTTTGGTCAAGCTCTTTGTTGGTGAACTCAATGACTTGCGTTCCCTCCTCGGCTTCCTCCAGCATGCGTTTCATCGCTGCCTTGAGTCGAGTGCAGGAGACGAGTGCTTCTCGTTGAAGTGCCGCGATCTTGATTGGGAACTTCTCGGTTGCCTGCTTTCGAGTGCGGGGTAAATTGAAGGAAACAACACCGGAATTCTTACCCGCGAGAACGTCGCCCATCGCCTGCGTGATCTTGTCCCCGGTCCTGCTCAATGCTGATCGTGCCGCCGTCCTCGTCGGTGAATTCGTCGAGCAACTGCTGAATCCTATCGAACAGCGCGAAGAGTTTCTTCTGCTTCTTCTGACCGTCGCAGTGATTGGCTTCGGCAGCGACGTACCCGACAAAGTCATCCAGGTCGTCGAGCGCCATCATCACAGGCTTGCCCGTCGGCGTATCCCGAATGATCTGCTCATAATTCTCGTCGAGGCACATCAGGTCTTCGAGGACCAGTTTCCGCTCCGTGGCGGTCAGCTTCAGGGGCACCGTGTCATCGGGTTGGATTTGTTTCTTCGACATGCGTACGGCCTCCGTGCGGTATCGGTGGATTCGTCATCCTATCCGGTTTGATCAGCAGCCGATAAAAGTGATGCAGGATGTACCATAGGTCTAAAAACTGGACTTTTTCGTTTTTGAATTCCTAGATCAGTTTTTTCAGTTGGTCAGCTAGCAATTGCTAGATGTTGTGTTACTAGCAAAGGGTGTGTTGGACGATGTTGATATCGGCTGGAAAACTTTCGGATCGATGTTCTGCCAGGGTATGGCTCGCCAGTTCGCAAGGAACGATGACCATGCCATACCGCACGATCGATGTTGCCTTCCACAGTCTGAACGACGTCGGCACACGGGATGAAGTGGTTTACGGGGCTCAATACTGGGCCTGCATGTACCCCTGCCGTTGCGACCCCCATCGTGTTGCCACGGTCAGAGTACGACTCGGGGCCAGCGTGTCTGGCAAAGACTTCGCTAACGCAGTCTACTCCCTACTCCAACCGCCACGCAGACAAAAACACGAAAAACGGGTCTGACCCCGTAACACGTAACACGTGCTCAATCGGCAGGAGGCCAAGACGCCACGAGCTGCTGCATGGCACGCGACAGTTCGCGGCGGGCCGCGGTCGCCGCGGCAGACGGCTGCTCGGTGGAGACCGGCGCTGTTTCGGACGGGTCGCTCTGCAGGTCGAACAATTGGCCGTCGTCCAGCAGCTTCCATCGCTGATTACGCACCCAGAAGCGACCCTTGCGCTGCGCATACACCCAGTCCCGGCGCCCGGGACCCTCACCGCGAAGACGGTCGGCGAAGCTCCTTCCGTCAATCGTCACTTCGGCAGGCGCCGGCGCGCCGGCCAGGTCCAGAAATGTGGTAAAGAAATCGCTGAAATCGACCAGATCGTCGGCCGTGCGGTCCTCGGGCACGACACCGGGCCACCGCGCGATCAGCGGTACCCGCGTGCCCCCGTCGGTCAGCGAACCTTTGCCCCCGGGCACGCGTTTGCCGTCGATCGTCGAGAAAACGGGGCGGCGAACGAATTCTCCGTCCACCGCCGAATAGATACTCTCCCGCGCCGTGCCGTTGTCGGAGGTGAACAGCACGAGCGTCCGGCCGCTCAATCCCAGCCGGTCGATGGCGGCCGTCAGCCGTCCCACGCGCTGGTCCATGGCGAGTGCCATCTCCTCGTAGGAGTCGTATCGGCCATGAGGCCCGAAGGGCACCGGACGCGGCAAGTCGTCCGTGACGTCGTGGCACAGGGCCATCGAATAGAACGCCAGAAACGGACGGTCTTGATGCCGCTCGATAAAATCGATCAAAAACTCCGTGTATACGTCGGGGCCGTAGCGCCCGGCCGTGTCGTCGCGCGGTTTGCCATTCTGGTAAATCAGGGGATCGTAGTAGCGCGGGCCCTCGTGCCAGCCGAACAAACAGGACTCTTCGAACCCCAGCCGGTGCGGATGGTCCGGCTGTTCGCGCAGCAGCGCCAGTTGCCATTTGCCGGCGATCGCTGTGGCATAACCCTTTTGTTTGAGCAGACTTGCAAAAGTCTGCGATTCCGCATCCTCAGGAAATGACCCCCAGCCGGGGTTGCCCAGGCGTCGCGGGTACCGACCGGTCAACAGACACACTCGCGTAGGATGGCACACCGGCATGGCGTAGCAGTGCGTGAACCGCAATCCTTGCTGGGCCAGCGCATCCAGGTGGGGCGTCGCGTAGGACGATCCCCCGTAACTGCCCAATACTTCGCAACCGACATCGTCGGCCATGATCAGCACGATGTTCGGCCGATCGGCTGCCGGCGATCTCGGGACGGACAGCAGTCCCGGTGCCACAAGAATCAAGACCATTACCGCGCGCGCCACGCACATCATGCTCCCCCCTCCAACTGACCGGTCTCTTGTTCGACAATGTGACGAAATCGTTCGGTATCGATAATCACAAACAGCCCGCTGCCGTCGCCAAACAAGGTTCCGTCGGCGCCGAACAGCCGGCTGCGCGTCAAGATCTTTTTTCCCTCCACTTTTTGCACCCACGATTCAAACTGCACTTCTCGACACAGCGGAAGCATTTCTCGAAAGTTGATGGTGATCCGCGCGGCAACGACCGAATATCCACCCACCCATCCCGCCAGACCCATCGCCTCATCAAGCAGGGCGGAAATGCTCCCACCGTGCGCATGGCCCGGCGGTCCTTGTGCACCCGGTCCGAACCACGCCTTTCCCACCACATGCTGGTCTGAGCGGCGGAGAAAATAGCGGACCCGCAGCCGATCGGAATCGTTCTGGCCCGTGACAAAATTCGGCCGAAATCCCAGATGCGAGGGCAGCGTCAGCTCGCTCCAACCTGGTTCCGGAGCGAGCAGCGGCGACGAACGGTCCCAGGTCACGCGACGTCCTTTCGGGAGTACGGATCAACGATATCCACGACCACCCTCCCCTTCGCTCGCCGACAGCTCGGCCGTCTCGCCGAGCAGCGCAAAATCACACTCCGTGCCGCTCTGGCTCGATATGAAGTCACGAAACATCATGAAGTGCATGAAACATCATTGGTCTTCTCATCATCGCGTCACCACCGCCGGCTGCACTCCACCGTAAGGAGTTGACTCCGTTGCCAGCGTCTTCGGGCGATTCTGCGGCCCGCTCCGGGAGCGCGCGGAACCCGCCCGTTTTGACATTGTAACACGGACTGGACGGCCGTCTGTAACGTGTCGCATAATACCACGAAACGGCCTCACACCGGCCATTGCAAGGACCTCTGCGGTGGTGCCTTTGCGGGCCTTTTCCCAATGCTGCGGCTGCCGCCCGTTGATCGGGATTCTGCATCCGGAAGTGGGCGGCACATGGCCGACCGAAGAGCGGCACCCATCAATCTCAGGAATCTCAGGCGGCGATCATGGCAGGACATTCTCACTGGGCAGGGATCAAACACAAGAAAGCACTTGTCGATAACAAACGCGGCAGATTGTGGAGCAAGCTGTCCAAGGCAATTATCGTGGCGGCACGGACCGGCGGAGGGGATCCGGAAAGTAACTTGAAGCTCCGCTACGCAATCAACGATGCCCGCGCCGCGAGCGTGCCCAAGGAAAACATCGCACGAGCGATCAAGAAAGGGACCGGCGAGCTGGAAGGTGGCAACCTGGAGGAAGTCGTCTATGAAGGTTACGCCGCCGGAGGCGTGGCCGTGCTGTGCGATATTCTCACCGACAATCGCAACCGGACCGCGTCGGAGATTCGCAAGATCTTTGAAGTGTGCGGCGGCAAGTTGGGGGAGACGGGTTGCGTGGCGTGGATGTTCGATCGCAAGGGATTGGTTGCGGTGCCCGAGGAGACGACCGACGAAGAGTCGCTCATCGAATTGGCGGTGGAAGCCGGCGCCGAAGATGTCCGTCGTGACAACGGCGAGTTTCACGTGACGTGCGATCCGGACTCGTTCGCGGACGTCTGTCACGCCGTCGAAGAAGCTTCGCTGAAACCCTCGCTGGAAACGATCACCCGCTTGCCCAAGGACACGGTGGACCTGGACGTCGGAACCGCACGCAAAGTGCTGGCTCTGATGGAAAAGCTCGACGACCACGACGACGTGCAGAACGTCTCGGCCAACTTCAATATTCCGGACGAGTCGCTCGCCGAGCTGGAAGGCTAGACCGGATGATTCGTCAGCCGGCGGGCGCTGGCCCACGGTTACTGGAAGCGTCGCCCAAACCGGACGCCGGCGCGTTCCGGCTGATTCTGCGCGGTGTGTTATGAAAACGGGGGCAGGCCTCAATCGCCACAACGACCTTCCGGGCGCTTGGCACGTTTGAGGCCGGATCCTCTTGTGTGCGGCAAGCCACCAGGCGAACGCTCCTCTTCAGTCCGTTCCTTCGTGGGCCACCTCCGGCCAATATTCCTTGAAATCGAAATCGGGGGAGTTGTCCAGGTCGTGGCATTCGTAACACTGCGCCGTGACCTTGCCCAGCCGTCCGTTGACGCGTTGGCCTTCGGCTTCTCCTGGTTCGAGCGTCAACCGCATTCCCGCTCGCAACCGCGCGAGCGTCGCTTCGTCCGCGTCGAAGTCGCCCTGTTCGGCGGCCACGTGATCCGCCCCCGGGCCATGGCAGTTCTCACAGCCGTTTTCCTTCAGATGCGGCGTCGTCGCGACATCCGCATATCCGGAGGTGAATGGAAAATATTGCTGGGGGTCCCAGCCCGTGACGTGGCAGCTCAAGCATTCCGGGTCGTGGTGCCGCTGGGGATTCAGTTCCAGCAGCGTTTCCGTGGCGTGTGCGTGAGGCGTATTTTCCCACACTTCATACGCCTGCGTGTGGCAGTCGCCACACGTTCTGGAACCCACGAAGCGGCGGCTTGTTGCGTGCGGGACGGCCTGGACACCCAGACCGTCGAGCCCGAGCGTCTCCAAGTCCCGCTGGTAGGCCGCGAGCATGGCCTCCATCTCGTGGGATCCTTCTTTGTCGAAGCGGGCATCCAGTGGAACACGCTGATAACGAATTTCAGATCGCTCGCCGCCGTACAAACCCACGACACCCACGTACATGCCTTTGTGCCCGACTTCGGCCAGCCGGGTTTTTGTACCCGGAATCGGAGCCAGCCGGAGTGGCGGCTCGGCCGCGCCTCCCGCCGTGACGACCAGATGAAATTCCGGAAAGCGGGCTGCCAGTTTCTTCGATTCGGCGACCGGCGCGTGCGAGAGTAACACCAGGTAATCGGCCGACGCGCGTAATTGGGGTAAGATTCGCGTGAGTGATTCGACCGGATCCCGCAACACCAGGTCGTCGTTGTTCAGTTGGTCGAGCAGCGACTCGCCGACGACAGCGGTAATGCCGAACCGCACGTTGCCCGCGCGGACCAGCCGAAAACGTGCGACGAATCCGCTGTCCTGTTCGAATAAGTCGACGTTGGCCGATACGAGCGGATTTCGCTGGGGGTCCAGGTTCGCGATCACGGCGACCGTTTCGGGCGTCGATAAACGGAGGTCCTGAGGACCGAATCCGACGGCGTCATAACCGATGCTCACCAGCGACTCGAGCGCATGCCGGTACTTGATCACCGCCTGCTGGCCGAAGCGCTTCACCTGGCCGCCGAGGTCAACGGCCACGATTGGCCAACCATCGCGGCGCAACTGCTTGATCAGCGCGTGGCGCCGCTTGAGTCCACCCTTCTGGTTTTCCAGTCCCGCGCACCCGCACGGTTCGAGAAATCCGATCTGCTCGCCCGTCAACACCAGGGCCACGTCCGGTCGCGGCCAGTTTTCGAACAGCGGAAGAGCATCCTGCTGCGTGGAGCCGTATGCCACGCGAGCACCGTGCACCCCACGGCGGTTCGCTCGCCGCCGGTATTGGGCCGTCCGCACGACCGGCAAATCGCGTTCGAGGCCGCGCCCCGAATGCCGCGCGGTCCGCGTATCGCCGGCGGCGGGCGACGTCCCGATCGTATCGCCATCCCGCGTCGCGCAACCGGCGACCAGCGCCGTAAGAACCATCCTTCCAAAAACGTTCGCCATCCGTGCTCGGTATGTCATGAAGGTTTCCTCTTCGATGTAAAGCGTCTAACAAAACACGAGGATTGCATTCCCCAGAACGCAAGCCTGAAGTCGAACCGGCGGTCTTGTTAGAGGCTCTTGAGACAATCCCTGGTGGCATCCAATCAATTCTCGACCACGAACTGAATGTTCACCCTTACCTGTTTGGCACGAGAATGCGACGTATGCAGTATCACTTCTGCCGGTTGATTGCTGGACGTACTCAGGAAACTGACCGACGGCGCGCCGGCTGGAACGATGACTTCCAGCGGCACCGTCGCGACCTTGCCTCGATTGACCAAACGTTTCTCACCGACTTCAATTTCCAGCCACTCGGGTCGCGTTTCCACGGACGTGATACGAAATTCGTCGGCCTCGTCCCCGCGTATAAACATCGTGAGCTTGCCACGCTGTCCGGTTGACTTGTCGACAGATCCCAATACCAACAGGCTTTGATCGGCGATCCAGCCAGGACCGACGAGTGACACGTCGCCGGAAATCAGCCCGTGGACAGGCACTTCCAGCACACTCGATTCACTCGTGTTCGTAACGATGTCCAACTGCTGCTGAAAACGCCCCACAGGCAAACCTGGTTTGACCGTGACCGTCAATGTCAGCCCCGACTCGGCGTCGGGGTCCGGCAACTGATCGGGAGACAGTTTGGAAACCGACACTTCGAAGCGGGCCGCCGTTTCAGCGTCTTTCAGATGGATGCCAACCACGTCGAGGTCCGGCGCGTCGTAGCTCAGCAATTGAAGGTCCTGACTCTGCGTTTCCCCTGCGGCCACCCTGCTGAAGACGAGCTCGCGCGGACGCAACTCCAGCGTCTCCGTGATGCGGCCCGTGATCGCCAGTTCCACACTTCCACGATCAGGATCGTTGGTCCGAACCGTTGCCGTTTCCCGAAATCGAGGTTCGTCCGCTCGGGCCTTCCACGTAATGGAGACATACGCCGATTCGCCGGGCGGGATGGGGTCGGCGGGCACTTCGCTCAGCGTGCAACGGCACGACGTGGGTCCCTCGCTTACCTTCAGCGGAGCGTCGCCTCGATTTTCAAATTTGAAGGCGTGCGAACCTCGCGCCTCGCGAGCCATCACGCCAAAGTCGAACTGCTCCGCGTCCACGTGGACCTCGGGCTGCAATCCGTCCGGCAGGGACCGACCACCGTCCAACTCGGACCGCGATCCCCACAGCAAAACCTCGACCCGGTCGCCGCCTTCGGACCCCAATTGCACCGCGGTCGCTGCCAATCCGAGAACCACGCCAGCCGCCACCGAAAGAATTCCGACCCAGATGGTGTTCATAAACCCAAGTGTGAAAGAGATTTCCTGCCATCTTGCCCCGCGGCTTATTGTAGGCCCGGTCGCCGAACAGCGTCAATTCGAGTCCGTCGGCAGTATCCGTTGCAATTGGAGCCGCACGCGTTCGGGCAGTTGCTTATCGGTGTGTCCCGCGTTGATGAGCGTCTGTTCCAAATGGAGACTCATCGCCGCCTGCTCGCGAGCCAACGCACGCTGGCCCAATTTGTGCAGCGCGATTGCGTAGTCGGCATGGCGCACCGCGCTGGACGGATACCACCGCACCGATGTCGCAAGACAGCATGCTGCGTGCTGTAAGGCCGCCGCGTCGCCCGTTCGCGCGTGGATGCCCAACCACCAACGACCCACCTGCCCCCACGCCGCGCTTGAGCGGGGAGCCAGGCGGAGCCACGCGTTGACGGCGGATTCCAGATTTTCTCGGTTCGCTGCGGAAGGCCCGCGAAGATACTGTTCGTATCGATGCGCCGCCAATAGCTGCGCGCTGCGTGCATCCAGGGGGTCTGCCTCCAACGCCGCAACCAGTTCGCGATCGCGTACCGTTTCGTCCTGGATACCCGGACCCGAAAGGGCCGCCATCCGATGGGCTCGGCACACCAGCACAGGGCGATAAAACGTCGCAAAACAGGCGGCGGTGCCGGCCGCGGCGGCGGCCGCGAGCATCCATGCGGCGACCGGGCGCGGCAGGAAGCGACGATCGATGCCTTTGTCGTTAACGCCGGTGGCCAGCAATAACCAAAGCGTCCCGGCCACACCGGGATACGCGATGCCGCCGGCCGCCAGCAGGTGCACGCAAAGCGTGGTCACGCCGGCCAGAGCCAAATGCGCTTGTCCGCCACCGCAGCTGATCCAGGGCCGCACGATCCACGCGGTCGCAGCCGCGCCGAGGGCTCCCACAAAAAAGGTTTCGGGACGCAGCCCGAAGCCAACCAACGGACCCATGACAAAGGCCAGCGCGAACCCAGAAACGAGGCCCAGAACAAGAGGCCGTGGCATCCTTTTGAAGCGGCTTGCTGCCAGGCCCACCGACCTGGCCCGCTGCGCCTTGCCGGGACCCTTGCATAACGTAATCGCGAACAGTATCAACACGCCGATCATCAGGATGCCGGCCGGAGCACCCGCCGTGGCACAAACTTCCAGCAGGAAATTGTGCGGATCGCGAATCTCTTCACTCGCCTGTGCCAACTTGTAACGTGTGTAAGCATCTTGAAACTGGCCCGGCCCGCATCCAAACCACGGATGGTCGTCTATGATCGCCACGGTCGCTCGCCAATACTCGATCCGGAAACGGAAGGATTTTGCGGCTTGCGTCCAGATGGCCCGATCGACGCCGCCCAGCCAGGCGGCGGCGGAAACGACCAGCGCCGCCAAGGCCGTCCACAGGACCGGCAGGCGGTCGTGCCGGCGGCGACCAACGCGTCCGCTGACAACGAGCACGGCGATTCCCAGCACGACGGCCAGCCAGCCACTGCGGCTCTTGGTCAACAACAGGCACCCGGAAATCATGGCCACCGGCAGGAGACTGAACCATAGAAAATGCCGGAGACCTCTATGGCTCCGGCTGCCACTGGCGGCACCGATCAGGACGACCAGCCACGGCGCGAGGAATCCGGCGAGTGAATTGGCCAGCGCGAACGTGGCGGTCGGTTCATCACTGTACAACCGGTCCTCGAAGCGTCGCCGCTCGGCGGAACCAGGCGGAAAATACTGGCCCACGACCTGCAGCATCGTGGCCGCGTCGTCCTTGATGCGTTCGTATTCGGCACGGTCCTGCGGAGTTCCCACAAAGAACTGAAAATATCCCATCGCGGACAGCCCGGCTGCCAGACAGATCATCGCCGCCGCCAGACTACGTCGCTGGACGGCGCCGCGGGCCAATTGGCGCACAAGAAAATAGCCGAGTCCCAAAGCAAGCCATTCCCAGAGCATGTTCAGGGCTGGGCGAGGTCGGCCGCCGGTGACCGCCATCAACGACGCGGCGGTGTGCCAGACGAGCAGCGCGAAGACCGCCAGGTCGATCCAGGCGACGCGCCATTCTCGGCGCGATCTGGCGGCCGAGACGGCCCAGCCCAGCGTCAGCAACAGCCACAGCATGACAAACGCAGCGCCATCGCCCCGGTAGTCGGCTGCGTCGCTCGTTACAAGCGGCCGGGCCACGTACAACGCGATGGTCCCGGCAAACAGCCAACCGTCGAGCCGGAGTTTCGGCACGCCGTTCTTATCCCGCTTCCTGGTCGGCTGCAACACTGGCTGAACCATGAAAAGGATCTAACGTAGCTGACCCTTCCGACCCTCGCGGCCGCGCCCCGCAAATTCCAGAATACTGACCACCGCGATCACGCATCCCACGAGGATCGCAATCAGTACGGCTCCGGTCCCATCGACCTGGTGCAGCAACAGGGCGGCAAGTCCCGTGGTGGCGGTCAACAAATAAATCGTCCATACGGTCTGCGTTTTCGTCAGACCCATTTCGACGAGCCGATGAGACATATGGGACCGATCTCCGTAAAAGGGACTTCGTCCCTCACGCATTCGGATGGCCACGACACTCACTGTGTCGTAAAGCGGAACGGCCATCACGCACAGCGGCGCCAGGATCGCGTGACGGGGAAGAGTTCCTCCAGCAAACGTGGCGGCAATCGTTGCCGCCGCCAGGCAAAAACCGATCAAGGTGCTGCCCGCGTCGCCCATGAACAACCGGGCGGGTGGATGATTGTGAACGAGAAATCCCGCCAGCGCGCCGAACAGTACGAGTAGGAATCCGCCCACGAACAATTGTGGCGCGTGCGTGGCGGGATCCGAAGCCAACAACATTACTCCGGCCAGCGTCAGCGAAGCGATCGCAGCCACGCCTGCGGACAAGCCGTCCATGTTGTCCAGCATGTTGAACGAATTGGACAGCCCCACAAACCACAGCGCCGACAGCAATCCGGTAAGGATCGGCGCGGGTAAAAATAGCGTCACTTGCCACCCCTGCCAGACCATCACTAGCGCCACGACAAGCTGAAGTCCCAGCCGCCACTGCCATGGCAGTCCACGCATATCGTCCGCCAGTCCGACCAGCATGACGATGGTTGCGGCTCCCAGCAGCATAGCCAGGCGCGGCCACTGTTCTGCAAATCCCGGCAGATGCACGCGAGCGATTTCGGGAAGTGACGACGCCGTCAGCCAGCCCCACCGGACCAATAACACCACGAACCACATCGTTGCGAAGGTGCTGACCAGCGCCAGCCATATGGCCAGCCCGCCCCCCAGAGCGGTCGGTTCTTGGTGCGTCTTGTGGAGGCCGGGCCGGTCGACAAAACCACATCGCACGGAAATTTTGCGGACACACCAACCGCCGACCCATGAGATCGTGAACGCCGGCAGAACGGTGGCACCAAGGTACCAAATCACTCGCGACGACCTCGACAGTCCTAGTTCCTTGACACATGTTTGTTCAGGCGATTTGCACGCCCAGACTACCACGCTCGCCTCCACTGTCCAAGCAGAACTCCCTGGTCGACGTCGATGTTCCAATGCGACGCTGCAAAGTGGCCTCGCCCTGCGCGAGGCAAGTCATCCATGCCGACCGCTGCGCATATACTGGCGGCAGCGCTGGAAGAACTCGAGATACTCCACGCGCCGATAGTCGGGATACGTCCAGGGGCACGGCTGCCACGCGCCGGAACGGTACTGCAGCGTGATCTCTGCGTAAATGCCATTGGAGAGGTAAATCCGGTGGGCGTGGTTCTTTGTCGACGCAAGTATGAGTTTTGCGTCCGTCAGGTAGCCGGGATCGAGGTTCAGCACCCGGGATGCGTCGCCGGCCATACCGGCCAGCTCCGCGAGACACGCTGACTCCCAGGCATTGGTTACAGACTTGATTTCGGACAGCCGGGACGGATCGAACCCCGCGGCGAGGGCAAAGAGTTTTTTCCGGAGACGCGGTCCCATCGAAGCCCGGTAATAGTCCGTCTCCGTAAAGGAGAACAGATCGCTCTCCATGGCCAGCGGCCCCCACGTGCGAATCGCCTTTTCGCGCGTCCATTCCAAGGCCTCAGTGAACTGGCTGAAGGCAGCCAGGATGAGCAACGCGGGGCTTGGCTGAGTAATGCTGCCCATGACACTCCGGGGCCGTCCTGATCGACGCGCTGGCGGGGCCCGCCGCGCGACCGGGGACCGGTCTCCAACACAGCGCTTGGTTCGCGCGAAGGCAGCCTCCCGGCTCAGAGATGCGACTGTCAGTAGGCTTTGGCGAAGATCGCGCGGTGCCGAGTGGGTTGCTGCGTAAACACGCAGCGCCCCTGTGGCTCGCCTGCATCCAGCGGAACGCAGCGGATGGTCACTTTCAGCTCTTTGAGGATTTCATCCATTTCAGGACTCTCGGCGAAATGGCACCACGCCATGCCGCCGTGGATTTCCGGTTTGCGCGGATCGTTGGGCGTGAAGAATTCCCGAAATTCATCCAGGCTGTCGATGGTTCGCGTGTGCGCTTCGCGCAGCTGCCTGGCTCGATCAAACAGTCCTTGCTGCATGTCCTGCAGAACATCGGCAGCCGAAGCGACGAATTCGCCTCGGGGTATGCCGCCTTTCCGGTTCGGGGGTTCGTCGCGACGTGCAAGAAAGATTTGATCAGCTTCAACATCGCGTGGACCGATCTCGGCCCGCAGCGGCACGCCCCGCTTGATGTGCTGCCAGACTTTTTCGCCACCGCGCAGGTCGCGATCATCGATGCGCACGCGGATTGGCTCATCCTCGTATTTCTCGTCTTCGAGCTGCTTCTGCAGCCGGAGGCAAGCCTCCATCACGACCGAGCGTTGCTGATTGTCGCGGTAGATCGGCAGGATCACGACATGTTTAGGGGCCAATCGTGGCGGCAACACCAGTCCATTGTCATCGCCGTGGGTCATCACCAGACCGCCCACCAACCGCGTGGACACGCCCCACGACGTCGTCCAGGCATAGACTTCCTGACCATTCTGGTCCTGGAACTTGATTTCCTGGGCCCGCGAGAAGTTCTGGCCGAGAAAATGCGACGTGCCGGCTTGCAGGGCCTTGTGATCCTGCATCATGGCCTCGATGCTGTACGTGGCCACCGCGCCGGGAAACCGCTCTCCGACCGTCTTTTCGCCCTTGATGACTGGCATGGCCATGTACCGTTCCGCAAATTGGGAGTACACGTCCAACATCTGGAGCGTCTCACGGATCGCTTCTTCCCGGCTGGCATGCACCGTGTGACCTTCCTGCCAGAGAAACTCGGTGGTCCGCAGAAACATTCTCGTCCGCAACTCCCAGCGGACGACATTGGCCCATTGGTTGATCAGGATCGGAAGGTCCCGATAGGACTGGACCCACCGCGCGTACGTCGCTCCGATAATCGTTTCGCTGGTGGGCCGGACGATCAGCGGCTCATCAAGCCGGCCGGACGGCATGAGGCCGCCATCGGGCGCGGGTTCCAGGCGGTGATGCGTCACCACAGCGCACTCTTTGGCGAAACCCTCCACGTGCCTGGCTTCCTTTTCCAGGAAGCTCATCGGAATGAACAACGGAAAATAGGCGTTCTCGTGGCCGGTCGCTTGAAACATGCGGTCCAGATACCGTTGCATGTTCTCCCACACCGCGTACCCCCAGGGCTTGATTACCATACATCCGCGCACATCCGACGTTTCCGCCAGGTCCGCCGCCTTGACGACCTGTTGGTACCATTCGGGATAATCCTCGGCCCGCGTGGGCGCGATCGCGTTTTTCGGTTGTTTGGCCATGGGGCGTATTCTACGAACCGCCCGACCGGCCGAAAAGTGGAGCTGGAAGGGAGTGCTGCACGCGTTGCCCGATCGCCGTCGTCGACACAGCGCAGTGTCCCGTGCGTGACGAACATGTGCGCTCGTGCTTTCCCTGGCTGGACGATTCATTTAGAATCTGAAGGCTGCTGCGGATGGGAACTTGGCGGCAGCGTGATACCGCGCGGTTTTTGTCACGCATTCCGCAACCAGGCCCGGATTCCCAACCCTTGACCGTTGTTTTTCGTGAAGGTAGCCGGTTGATGCCCGTTTCGACGCGTCGTTTTGTGAGCCAGTTGAATCATCAGGAAGCTATCAACCAGGTGTTCCTGGCGTCGAACAAGCAACTGCGGCCCAATCGCAGCGGGAACCTGTATTTGCAGGTCGCCTTGTCCGATCGGAGTGGTTCGATCGATGCGCGCATGTGGAACGCCGGTAATGAAATCTACCAGAGCTTTCGTGATGGAGATTACGTTCACGTCGAGGGATCGACGCAGCTTTTTCAGGGATCGCTTCAACTGATTGCTAGCCGCATTCGCCGGGTGACGGCCGAGGAAGTTTGCGAGGACGACTTCCGCATGCTGACGGCCGACGGCGTCGACGAATTGACCTCCCGGCTCAGAGAACTGGTGCACACGATCGAGTCCGCACCGCTGCGCGCCCTGGCCGACTGTTTCCTCAACGACGATATGTTTATGCAAAAATTTTCCCGCGCTCCGGCTGCAATGAAGCACCACCATGCCTACGAAGGCGGATTATTGGAACACGTTGTCAGCGTGATGACACTTTGCCAGAACGTTGCGGGCTGCTATCCCGAGATCGACCGAGACCTGTTGCTCATGGGTGCCTTGCTTCACGATATCGGCAAGGTGGACGAGCTATGCTACGACCGCGCGATCTCGTACACCGATGCCGGCCAGCTATTGGGCCATATCCTGATCGCCATGCAACTCATTGATGAAAAAGTGCGCGAAACCAACCGCAATTTGCCGCAACCTATTCCGAACCGCCTGGTAGTCGAAGTCAAGCACCTGGTGGCCAGCCACCACGGACAGTACGAATTCGGCAGCCCCAAGCTTCCCATGACGCTCGAAGCGCTGGCATTGCACTATTTGGATAGCCTCGACGCCAAGCTCGCTGCCTTCAATCATCTGATCCGCGACGATGCCAATGTGGACAGTTCGTGGACGCCTTATTTTGCGCATCTCGGAAGAAAGCTTTTCAAGCGGACGATTCCGCAGGATGGCCAGAACTGAAGCCTGGCGGTGCCGCACGGCACACGGCAATGCATCACCTCGGCGTCGGGTCCCTCGGCAACGCGTACGACCCATTTATGGCCGCCGCGCGACAATCGAAGCCGCCCGGGCATGCTGCCGGGGAACGGCCGGATCAGGCATGCGGTCCGGGCACACACAGGAACCAACCCCGGTGAACAGCAGACGATGACCGAGAACCGGCTGGAACAGGCAATTCTGGAGTTTGTATCCGCGCCGGGATATCGCCCGGTCAAACCGAAAGCGATTGCCAAGGCGCTCGGCTTGTCCGCCGACGACGCGCGGGATTTGAAACGGACCATCAAGAAGCTCGTTAAACAAAACAGGCTGTCGTACGGAGCCAATCATCTCGTGCGGCCCGCGCGGGACGTCACTCCGCGAGGCGTCACTGGCGTATTTCGCCGCATGTCGGCCGGCTATGGTTTCGTGAGGCCTGAGACGGGCCGGCCCTTGGGACGCAAACCCGAAGACATCTACGTGTCCGGGAAAAACGCCGGCGACGCGTCCACGGGCGATACCGTGCTGGTCCGCGTGCATCGCACCCAGACCCCGTCCGGCAAGCCCGGACCGTCGGGAAAGATCATACGAGTTCTTGAACGCGACACGCATCAGTTCGTCGGCACCTACGTCGAACGCGGCGGGTCAGGCCTGGTCATTGTCGATGGGCGTGTTTTCCAGGCGCCGGTCGGAGTAGGTGACCCCGGCGCCAGGGGCGCCCAACCCGACGACAAGGTTGTCGTGGAAATGGTACGCTTCCCCTCCCACGCTCACGAAGGCGAAGCGGTCGTCATCGACGTCTTGGGGCCCAGCGGAGATCCGGGGGTCGATACGCTGTCGATCATCCATGAGTTTCGGCTGCCCGGTGATTTTGAAGACGAGGTGCTGGAGGAAGCTCGTCAGGAAGCGGAGAATTTTGACGAGTCGATTGCCGACCACAGACACGACTTCACCGGCGAAACCGTGATCACGATCGATCCCGAGGATGCCCGAGATTTCGATGATGCGATCTCCCTGGTCGCACAATCGCAAGGGCACCTGCGGCTCGGTGTTCATATCGCCGACGTAACTCATTTCGTGCGTACCGGAACTGCCTTGGACCAAGAAGCCCGCCAACGCGCGACCAGTGTTTATTTGCCGGACCGGGTCATCCCCATGCTGCCCGAGGTTATTTCCAATAATCTCGCCAGCCTTCAGCCGGGACGCGTGCGCTACTGCGTGTCCGCCCTGATGGAGTTCACACCGGAAGGCATGCTTGTCGACACGCAACTCGTGAAAGCTGCCGTCAAGAGCAAGCGTCGATTTACGTACGCGGAAGTCGACAGTTATCTCGCCAGCCCGTCGGCCTGGCGCGGGAAACTCCCCGGCGACGTTCATGCGCTCTTGGGACGGATGCACCAGCTGGCAATGACACTCCGTCGACGCCGCGTCGAACGGGGCGCTTTGGAGTTGTCCATGCCTGAAGTTAAAGTTCAGCTGGACCGTCACGGAAGAGTGATCGGCGCGCATTTGGTCGAGCATACGGAGAGTCACCAGATTATCGAAGAGTTCATGCTGGCCGCCAACGAAGCCGTGGCGAACGCACTGGAACAGAAAAAACTGGCGTTTTTGAGACGCGTCCACGCTTCGCCCGACCCCCGGAAGCTCATGGCTCTGAAGGAATTTGTCTCGGACCTCGGCTTACAGACGGAAGACCTCCAAAGCCGATTCGCGTTGCAAAAACTTCTGGCCTCCATCAGTGGCAAGCCACAACAGCACGCGGTTAATTACGCCGTACTGCGCAGCATGCAAAAAGCCATCTACAGCCCGGAGGAAGAAGGGCATTACGCCCTGGCCAGTGCCTGCTACTGCCACTTCACATCTCCCATCCGGCGCTATCCGGACCTGTCGGTCCACCGGCTGGTGGCGGCAATCACCGAAGATCACCGTGCCACGCAGAATGTCGAAGCCCTCTATGAACTCGGCGCACACTGCAGCCAGCAGGAACAGCGCGCGGAGGATGCGGAACGCGAGTTGATCAAGATCAAGCTTCTGAACTACCTCAGCGACCACATCGGCATGGAGATGGATGCGGTGGTTACCGGAGTCGAGGCGTTCGGGCTGTTCGTGCAGGGTATTGACCTGCCCGCCGAAGGTCTGATTCATGTAAGCAGCCTCGCTGACGATCTTTATCATTTCGATCGGGCCGCCCACACGCTTTCCGGATTCCGTTCCGGCAACCAGTTTCGGCTCGGTGACGCACTCCGCGTGACGGTCGCTCACGTCGACGTGCTCCGCCGCGAACTCGATTTCCGCATGGTCAGACGTCTCGAACAACCGCCTCGACCCCGCACCACCAAAGCTCCCAAGGCCAGCCAGAAAGGCGATCGCCGATCCAAAAAGGCGCGGCTGCCCACCAAGAAGAGCGCCGGGCCGGGCCAAGGCAGGCAGAAGAAAACGAATTCCCAGGCACGTCGCAGAAAACGCTAACTGCACGCTCCAGGCTTTCGGCGGTGCGGATGCGACAACGAGGTTTCCGCGTCCCAGCTCCACCGTTCGCGAAACGAACGGCATCGAGTTGCCTCACCTTTCCGAAACGAACCTGCTCCGAAACGGTCCACTCGAACCGAAGCACTTCCTGGAAGGTAACCCCTCATGCGTCTGATTCATCACGGCGGACACGACGGCGTAACCGGGTCGTGCCATCAACTGACGCTCGATTCCGGCACGTCTTTCATCGTGGATTGTGGACTCTTTCAGGGAAACGACGCGCGCAGGCACCCTCGGTTGGAAATCGAGTTTCCTCTGCACGGCGTGGCGGGGCTGATTTTGACGCACGTTCACATCGATCACGTGGGACGCTTGCCGTACTTGATGGCAGCCGGATTTGATCAGCCGATCTACTGCAGCCGACCCACTGCCAGGCTGTTGCCGTTGATGCTGGAAGATTCGCTGAAAATCGGATTCACGCGCAACGAGCGCCTGATCGAGGCTTTTTTGCAGCGCATTGACCGCTACGTGACACCGTTGGAATTCGGTTCCTGGCACGAAATGAAAAGTGGAGCGGCCCTCCGCCTCCATCCGGCAGGACACATCCTGGGCTCGGCATACGCGGAGTTGGATGCTGAAGGCAGGAGGGTTGTTTTTTCCGGCGATCTGGGCGCTCCCCACGCGCCCCTGTTGAAAGATCCCGTGCCGCCCGAACGGGCTGACCTGCTGGTGCTCGAATCGACCTACGGCGACCGGCTGCACGAAGGCCGCGAGCAGCGACAACAGCGTCTGGAAGAAGTCCTCCGCCGCACGCTCAGTGATTCGGGGCTGACCATCATTCCCGCGTTCAGCCTCGGAAGAACGCAGGAACTGCTATACGAGATGAATTCTATCTTCGAGCGAATTCAATCAGAGACGGGCAGCAGCCTGATGAAAGACGTGGACGTCATCGTCGATTCGCCGCTGGCAGCGCGGTTCACGGAAATCTACCGTGACCTCCAGCCGTTCTGGGACCGGGAAGCACACCGTCAGCTCAAGTACGACGATCAGCTGCTCGTGTTTGACAATTTGACGACCGTCGGCAGCCACAGCGAGCATCAGGACACGCTGCGTTATCTGAGGAAAAGCGGCATTCCTGCGATTGTCATCGCGGGAAGCGGGATGTGCACGGGGGGCCGCGTTGTCAATTACTTGAAGGCGTTTCTCAAGGAACCACGGGCCGACATCCTGTTCGTAGGATACCAAGGGGCGGGTACCCCCGGCCGACAAATACAGGATCGCCAGGACTGGGTCGAACTTGACGGCCAACGCTATCAGATTCAGGCCAAGGTCCACACGTTGTCGGGCTACTCGGCGCACGCCGATCAACAGAATCTCATCGATTTCGTCCGCGGCATGCCGGAGCCGCCGGGTGAAGTGGTGCTGGTCCACGGTGAAGCCGAACCAAAACGCGTTCTGAAGGAAAAACTGGAAGCACTGGGGCTGACCGTGCGCCGTGCCGAATAAGAACTGCCCTGCCTGGGGCCCCTGACAGGTGCGCTCTCCGGCAGTACAATTTGAAGCGTCATGGGCACGGAATTGTCCACAACGCCGCTCTACGCCTGGCACGTCGCGCAGCGGGCGCGGATAGTCGACTTTGCCGGCTGGGCCATGCCGTTGCAGTACACGTCAATCGTCCAAGAACACCTGGCGACCCGGTCGGCGGTGGGGCTGTTCGACATATCGCACATGGGCAGAATATCCATCCACGGACACGCTGCCGCCGCATGGCTGGACAAGTGTGTTACGCGTCGCGTAGCCGACATGAAACCGGGGCAGGTCCGTTACGGGATGATCGCGGATCGAGGCGGGGCTATTCTGGATGACGTCCTGGTCTACCATGCTCTGGGAACGACGTCACCCCGGTTTCAGATGGTCGTCAACGCCGGAAATCGGGCCCGCGTTATGGCATGGCTGCGGCAGCAGCAACCTCCGAAGACGGACCTGACAGTTGAAGATGTCACGTCCGGCACGGCCATGATAGCCGTTCAGGGCCCGAAGGCCGTGCAGCTGGTCGGTGAGCAGTGCGAGGGTAACCTGCAAGGGCTCCGGTATTATCGCGGCATGGAAGCTGAAGTGGTAGGTGTCCGCTGCCAGGTGAGCCGGACGGGCTACACCGGAGAAGACGGGGTGGAATTGATGATGTCGCAGAGCGACGCCCAGGCGGTGTGGCAAACGCTTGCCGAAAAAGTGCGATCTGCCGGCGGCTGCGCCGCGGGACTCGGATGCCGCGATACGTTGCGGCTGGAAGCCGCCATGCCGCTGTACGGTCACGAGTTGACCGAAGCGATCGACCCTTGGGAAGCAGGCCTGGGATTCGCCGTGGATCTGGACAAGCACGATTTTTGCGGTCGCGATGGACTGCGCGACCGAAAACAGCGAGGTGGCCGGCGGCACCGCGTCGGGCTGAGCCTCTCCGGCAGACGTGTTCCGCGGCAGGGGTACGCGATCGAGCGTGACGGTGAGACCGTGGGCAAGGTAACCAGTGGAACGTTTTCGCCAACCTTGAAGTGCCCCATTGCCATGGGACTCGTCGCCGCCGGCCCGCTGGAAGCCGGGACCCAGATCCATGTCGACGTTCGAGGGCGCCGCGAGGCGGCCTCGGTCGTGCCACTCCCATTCTACAAGCGCAGCGTATAGGAGTATCAATGTGAAGCCCGAAGAACTCCGTTTCAGTCCAACGCATGAGTGGGTCCATGTGAGTTCTGACGAAGAGGGACGCGCTGTGGCGACAATGGGCCTGTCCGCCCACGCCGTGGAAGCCTTGACGGACCTCGTGTTCATTGAACTTCCACAAGTCGGCCGACGCGTCCAGCCGGGCGAATCGATCAGTGAGATCGAATCGGTGAAGGCGGTCAGCGATATCTACGCACCTGTGTCGGGCGAAATTGAGTCCGTCAATGATGCCTTGGCCGACGCGGTGGAAACGATCAGCCAGGATCCCTACGGAGCGGGTTGGATCGCCCGCATCCGAATGGATGACGACGCCGGTCTCGAAAAGCTGATGGACTACACACGCTATCAGCAACAGTGCCAGGAAGAGGAGTGCTGATCGCACCATGCCCTTTTTGCACCAAACGTCCGAAGATCGCGAGGCCATGCTGCGCGCGATCGGGGTGGAATCGATCGATGAATTGTTTGAATGCCTGGCCGACGAAACAAGACTGCGCCGTCCGCTGAATATCCCCCCCGCCCTTTCGGAATTGGAACTCACGCAGAGATTCATGGAACTGGCCGGACGCAATCAGCACGCCGGGCAGATCGTGTGTTTCCTGGGAGCCGGCAGCTACGATCACTTCGTGCCGGCCGTCGTGGATGCGGTGGCCTCCCGCTCGGAATTCTACACGTCGTACACGCCGTACCAGGCAGAAGTCAGTCAGGGCAATTTGCAAGTCATGTTTGAATACCAGTCATTGATAGCCCGGCTGACAGGGATGGAAGTCTCCAACGCGAGCGTCTACGACGGCGCCAGCGCGGCTGCCGAAGCCGTTCTTATGGCCATGAGCTGTTCGCGGAGACATGATCGGGCCGTTGTGCTGGGGAGCGTACATCCGGAGTACCGCGAAACGGTCAGCACGTACCTGGCCAATCTCCCTACCGAACTCGTCACCGTAGACGCTCCACGGGGCGTGGTCGATCCCGTCGAGCTGTCCCGGCGGCTCGATACACGAACGGCATGCGTGGTCGTGCAACAACCTAATTTTTTCGGGTGCTGTGAACAGATGCAGCAGATCGCGGAACAGGCGCACGGCGTGGGCGCGTTGCTGATCGTCTGCGTCGACCCCATCAGCCTCGGCCTGCTCAAGCGTCCCGGAGACTATGGGGCGGACATTGTCGTAGCGGAAGGCCAATCGCTGGGAACTCCCATGTCCTACGGCGGTCCTTACCTGGGAGTGATGGCCTGCCGGCAGAAACTCGTCCGTCGCATGCCGGGTCGCATTGCCGGGCAGAC
>CAZNKT010000081.1:0-27136 GCA_964573605.1 uncultured Pirellulales bacterium | reverse complement strand
TGCCGTCCAACCCCTTTTTAGGCGAGTTCCCTCCGGTCGGCGGGGATTCGGCGTCGTATGCCAAGCCGAGCGCAGGGCCTGCCGCGAAGTCCTCTCCAGACCCATCGGTCCGGTCTGGCGTCGGGGATTCACCGCACGCTCGTCGCGTCCGCCATGCTGCTGCTGACAGCAACTGCCTGCACGCCGTGGACGGCATCTCCGCACTCGACAGCCGCCATTTTGCAGCCAGCACGGCCCTCGCCGGACAGCTACACTCTGGAGATTTTCTTTGCCCGCTTTCCTTTCGGCCAAGCGGATCTGAACGAACCTCTATGGCACCAGATCGACGAACAATTGATCCCCGCCGAGACGCGCGCGCTGCTGCGCCAGAACGGACTGCGAGCGGGTGTGCTGGGGGGCAACTTCCCCGAATCGCTCGTCCGGCTGCTGGATCTCAACACGACGCCGTCGCAAGCGCCCAACCATCTGGAGCCCTCGCCACTCGAGCCGGAACCGACGGTCCGCCGCCGTTGGGTACAGCTGCGGACGAGTCGTCACGTGCGGGTTGCCCAATCGGGCATCCGCGACGAGCTGCCGGTCCTCTGGTATCGCCACGGACATTTGGAAGGAGAGACGTTTCAGGAAGCCCAGTGTATGTTTGCCTTGACAGCAGGGCCCTCCGACGACGGCGGTGTTCAGGTTAGGCTCGTTCCGGAAATCCGCCATGGAGAACCCCGTCAGACCTATACGACGGCCGAAGGGTATCTGCGGATGGAAGTCGCCCGGCCGAAACAGGTCTTCGATCCCCTGGCCATCCAGGTCCCGCTTGCTACGGGTCAGCTGCTCATCGTCGGCATGATTCCCGAGCCGAAGGGAAGCCTGGGGCATCACTTTTTCTCGACGTCGTCGTCCGACGGGCCCCAGCAACAGCTCTTGATCGTGCGTCTGCTTCGATCGCCTCCTCCGCGATGGCTCGACCAGTAGCCCCGCCCACACCGCGGGACGGCAGACTCCTTACCCATTGCGAACGCTCGTGCTAAGATGACCGGCGGCAGCCGTTTCGGGCACGTCGTCCTGCGGACATGCCTGTCCGAGAAGCTGCGGTCGAGCGCCTGGCCGGGCCGGCCGGATCGAGCGCGAACCGTCCCCGGGAGAAACACGAGAGGACAATGCGATGCCCCTGGTACCGATGAGACTCTTGCTGGACCACGCCGCCGAGCACGATTACGGTCTGGCCGCGTTTAACGTGAACAACATGGAGCAGATCCAGGCCATTATGGAAGCCGCTGACGAGACCGAGTCCCCGGTGATTGTGCAGGCGTCGCGGGGTGCCCGAGAGTACTCGCAGGACAATTACCTGCGCCACCTGATGTTGGCAGCGGCCGAGCTCTATCCCAGGATTCCCATCGCCATGCATCAGGACCACGGGAACAGCCCCGAAACCTGCAAGAGCGCTATCGAAAACGGGTTCACCTCGGTGATGATGGATGGATCGCTGCTGGAAGACGGGAAGACACCTGCGGATTTCGACTACAACGTAAAAGTAACCCGGGCGGTCGTCGAGACGGCCCATGCCCGCGGCGTGACAGTCGAAGGCGAACTGGGATGTCTGGGATCTCTGGAAACCGGAACCGGCGATAAGGAAGACGGGCACGGCGCCGAGGGCAGTTTGTCGCGAGACCAGTTGCTTACCGATCCGGATGAAGCAGAACGTTTCGTGCAAGAAACCGGAGTCGACGCCCTGGCCGTGGCCATCGGCACCAGTCACGGCGCCTATAAGTTCACCCGCAAACCGGACGGCGAGGTGCTGGCGATGGACCGGATAGAAGAAATTCATCGCCGACTCCCCAACTGCCACCTCGTCATGCATGGGTCCAGTTCGGTACCGCAGGAATTGCAGGACATTATCAATGCCCATGGAGGCCAGATACGTCAGACATGGGGCGTGCCGGTCGAAGAAATCCAGCGCGGCATCAAGAGCGGTGTACGCAAGGTCAATGTCGACACGGATAATCGCCTCGCCATTACGGGCGCGATCCGCAAAGTGCTGCACGAAGATCCCGAAAAGTTTGATCCGCGGCAGTACCTCAAACCGGCCCGGGCCGCAATGAAAGAGGTATGCATCGACCGCATGAAAGCCTTCGGGCAAGCCGGAAATGCCGGCAAGATCAAATGCGTCGGCACGGAGAGCTTCGTGAGCTATTACGCTACCGTGTGACAGGCCGACGCCCCGCGCCGACGTTCTGCGCCTCGCGCCGCGTCCCCGCGACGGATTCTTTCCCGGCCGTCCGCAGCCTGTGGTAGTTCCCGCCGGGCGGCACGAGGCAGCGCTGAGCGTGCCCGCGGTCGATCGCCATCAGACCGTCAGCATGCTGGCGCTGGCAGCCTGGAAGCGGTTGCACAATGCCCTGTCGTCGCTCGGTGACTGGGAAAGATCATGGCAATAGCAGGGCTTGAAACCGGCTTTCTATTCCCCATCGCGCACCGAGGTCGCCGGTTTGCATGACCGTCGACCCTGGTCAGGCGGCCATGGGTGCCGCGGACAGAACCGATCGACGGGTCACCGAGCGCGGCGTATCGGCGGCGAAACGGTTCCCGTTGCCCGATGTCTGAAGTCTGGGTAGAATCCCTCCCCATTTTTCCGGAGTGCAGTTTTTCACGGTGACCTGAAGGCAGCCAACCGTGCTGGCTGGCCGCGGCGCGTGCCCGCGCCGCGCCGGCCACCGGGGAGGCAGGGCCATCCAGCCGCGCGTCGGCGGGAGATGGTGGCCAGACCAGAAAGGGGACATCAACGTGCGCGCCAGGATGACCGGCTCCGACATCGCCTTGTCCGCATTTGAACAGATGCGCTATGCGCGCGAGATCCTGAGGATCGAGTCTCGTGCGGTGCAGCGGCTGTCGGCCCGCATTGATCGCCGGTTCTGCACGGCCGTGGCGCTGGTGGTCAACTGCCGAGGCAGTGTCATTGTCACCGGCATGGGCAAGGCCGGATTGATCGGGCAGAAGATTGCTGCCACGCTTTCGTCGACAGGCACGCGGAGCCATTTCTTGCACCCCGCCGAAGCGATTCACGGCGACCTGGGGCGGATCCATCACGACGACTTGATCCTGGCCATGTCCCACAGCGGAGAAACCGAAGAGATCGTGCGGTTGTTACCTTCCCTGGCGAGTTTCGGTGTCCCGCTGATCGCGATTACCGGCACGCCCACGACCTCGTTGGGACGCGCCGCAACGGTAACGCTCGCACTGGGGTCCATCGAAGAGGCGTGCGCCTTGGGTTTGGCACCCACCGCCAGCACGACAGCCATGCTCGCTTTGGGCGACGCCGTGGCGTTGGTTGCCAGCCGCATGCGTAACTTCAAAGCGGAAGACTTCGCGCGATTCCATCCTGGGGGAGCCCTGGGGCGCAAACTGAGCAGAGCCGAGGACCATATGCGACCCCTTCATCAATGCCGGCTGGCTCAAGACAACAGTACGGTGCGTGATGTCGTGGTAGGCTGCAGCCGTCCTGGCCGTCGCGCGGGTGCCATTCTACTGACCGATGCCGATGGCAGATTGAGCGGTATATTTACGGACAGCGACTTGGCGCGGCTGTTCGAGGCGCGGCGCGAGAGCACGCTCGATGCGCCGATCAAGCACGTCATGACCCGCGATCCGTGCACGGTTCAGGAGGGCACGTTCGTAAGGGAGGTGGTAACCATCCTGTCAGAACGAAAGATCAGCGAACTTCCCGTCGTCGATCCCCTGGGAAGGCCAGTGGGACTGATCGACATTACCGACATGGTAGGAATCGTTCCGGAAGCGTCAGCCGAAGCCGCCTGATTGAATGTCCAAGGCGTGCGTGTGACAGCGAAGAAACGTCGAGGTAACCGCGGGATGCATCTGGATGCCAAGTGTCGCCGCATTGAGTTGATTTTGAGTGATGTGGACGGTGTACTGACGGACGGCACCCTGGCGTTCGACAATCAGGGAATTGAAATCAAGCGATTTCATATACGGGACGGGCTCGGAGTCCGTCTTTGGCAGCGCGCGGGTTACCGCTTCGGAATCATTACGGGCCGCAACTCGCAGATTGTCAAAATGCGGGCAGAAGAATTGGGCGTCGAGATCGTGCGGCAAGGCGTGGACAGTAAACTGCCGGTGGCCAGGGAGATTCTGGAACACCTGCAATTGGACATGCAGCAGCTCTGCTACATCGGCGATGATCTGCCGGACATTCCGCTGATCCGGGCAGCAGGACTGGGTGTTGCCGTGTCGGACGCCGCCGACGAGGCGCTCGATAGCGCCGACTATACCACGCAGGTAGCCGGGGGCCGAGGTGCCGCTCGCGATGTCGTCGAGTTGATCCTCAGGAACCAGAGGCGCTGGGATGACCTCGTACAGAGATTTTTTTCCCCGTGACTTCCCGAATCCGTCGCACCGCCACAAGTTTCGGTGTCCTGGTCGTCCTGTACGGGGTCTATGCGCTGGTGGCGGTTCCGTTGATTGAACCGACCGAGGCGATTCGAACGCCCTCGACCGGGCGGCCTGCCGGTTCCCATCGAGCGGTGCTCCCCAAGCACAAGAAGGCACTATTCGGCCGGCTGTTTCCTCGGGATCACTGGGTGCACAACACGCCGCGGATCCTGGAAACGGAGCAGGCGCTGCTTGTCGTCGAGGACTGGCATCCCCGCGGCAAGGGATTGTGGCATCTGGTGCCGTGCGCCGTCGTGCTGTTTCCCGGCGGGGACGACCGGTCTGGCAAGGGGGCGGTTGTCCTCGAGGCGCCTCAGGGTGCCTTGCTTCAGTTCGACGAGAAGTCCGACCTGCTGCGGGCCAAAATTGGGAAACTCATGTACGGCCGCATTGACGGTCCGGTGACGATCCGCGGGGATGGCCAGAATCCGGCTCCGGACGACGACCTGGATATTGTGACGCGCGATCTTCGCATCACCGACAATCTGGTTCGCTCCGACGCCGATGTGAATTTTCGCGTCGGTCCGCATCGCGGACGCGCCACGGGACTCGAGATACGAATGATCGTATCCGAGCATGCCGCAACGGCCGCTTCGGACAGCGTTCCATCGGCGGCTGTCCGCTGGATCGAACTCAAGAAGGATATTCAACTCCAGCTGAGGTTCGACGACGCGCCTGGTCGCGGTGATGCGCTGGCCGCCTTGTCAGCGACGCCACGTACGCCGGGAGCGGACTCTCCCGGCGAGACAGTTCCGGCCATGCCGATTCCGGTGCGCGTCCGTTGCCGCGGCCCGCTGCATTTCGATTTGCAGAGGCGCATGGCAACGCTAGAAGATCATGTCGACGTGGAACGGTCGCGGACAGACGGCGACGCGGATACGCTGACATGCCAGCTTCTCACGCTCGGTTTTGCCGATAGGGAAGGCCTGTCCGCAAAGCCATCGCAACCCGATGCACCGATACCCGGATGGTCACCGCTCGCGGTGCGGTCGTTTACCGCAGAGGGGAATCCCGTGCGGGTCAATTCGCCGGCCACCCCCGGTTTCGTTCGCTGCCAGAAGCTGGACTACGATGTCGCGACGCGAAGAGTACGCCTGGAAAGCCCACGCCGCGTCACACTAGTGCAGGGCACCAATGAAGTCCACGCGCCGGTGGTTGAATACGAGCCTCCCCGCGGTGCGGGCAGACTTCCCGAGTTGCTGTGGGCAAGCGGACCCGGTGATTTATCGGCCGTACCGGGCGACGACCCGCAACAGACGTTCCGAGCGCGGTGGAACACGGACGTCCACCTGCGCCGTCACGCGGACGAATCGGTACTGTCGATGCGGGGCGACCCTCGGTTAGAAATGGACGGCGCCGGGGCACTTGGCGGAGACCGGCTGCACATCTACCTGCGCGAGCAGTCCGGCGCTGCGCCCGGTGAAGCAACCACGACGGTGCCGGATCGTCTGCTGGTAGAATCTCTTAACGGCGATGAGCGCCGGGTGCGTATTCGGTCCCGAGAGCTTTCCGGCACGGTCGGTCGGTTGGAGGTCTGGTTTGAACGCCCGGCGAGCAAGGCTCCCCCGGGTGGCGACTCGACCGCGCCGGCAACCACCGCGGGGTTTTCCCGCGGGCAAACCCACCGGCCGGATGAGGCTTATTTCATCGAGGGCGACCTACTGCGCGTGCGGCTGGTTGACCGGCAACGCGCGGCGGAGGTGACGAGCTTGACCGTGGACGGGGACGTCCATTTTCGGCAGCTTTCCCTTGACGACAAATCGTCGCCCACCCTGGCCGTGCGAAGCAACTGGCTGCATGTCGACCACGCCGACGAGCCCCAAGCGGAAGTCACGATCGTGGGGTCGCCCGCGCACGTGCTGGCCCGCGGCATGACACTGCAGGGTGGTAAGATGCGACTGGAACGCGACCAAAACCGGTTCTGGGTCGACACGCCCGGTGAAATGACGCTCCACATCGACCGCGATCTGCAAGGGAATCCGGCGGGCGAAGATCGCGGTTTGCTCGTGTCCTGGCAACGTCGCATGCGATTCGATGGAAACACGGCAACGTTTGACGGAAATGTTGTCGCCAGCGAGTCGCAGCACCGGATGGAGACGCCCCAGTTAAGAGCACGCCTGTCCGGTGTGGCTGGTCTGGAAGGTCCGGCCGATTCAAACAACGTGCAACTGGAGAGCGTCGAAGCCCGCGGCGGTTTCGCCATCAGCAGTCGCACGCTGCGCAACGGGTTGCTGGCCTCGTCAGACACGATGACCGGAAAAAGTTTTGCCGGAAATTACCAGTCCGGAAATTTTGAAATCATGGGACCCGGAAAAGTTACGTCGGTACGCCGGGGCGGCAGCCATACCGCTGGACTCCGAGGCATTGACGTAAGTTCGACGAATGATTTTCGGGCAGGGGACCAACTGCAGTATCTTTGCGTCCGCTATCCACGCCGCGCGGAGGGAAACCTGCATCGCCGCGAGATCACCTTTGTGGGACATATCCAGTCGGTGTTCGGTCCAGTGACGGATTGGAGCGATACGCTGGCACTCGACCGCCAGGGCGATCTCCGCCCCAACGAGATGCTGCTCAGTTCTCACACATTGACGGTCCGCCAGGTTCGCACCGCCGGCAACGCTCCTCAGTCCCACGTCGAAATGGAAGCCAGAGGTAACGTGGATATCGAAGGAACGGACCGGGAACGCCATGTGTTTACGGCGCAATCCGAGAGCCTTCGGTACGCCGAGGCCAAGGCGCTGCTTGTCCTGGAAAGCAGCCGCTGGTCGGACGCGGTCGTGCACCGGCAGGAGTTTCCAGGAGGGCCCATCTCGACGGCCAAGGCGGGCAAAGTCTACTACTGGTTGGACACTGGAGTGGTCAACGTCGACGGCGGTCAAATCCTCGATCTAAGTTCGAGTCCCCGTTCAGACGTACGCTAATGCAAGAGCTTCTCTGGAGTTGTTTCATGTCCATCCGTATCACTCGCCTGCTGCTTATCACTTGTTTCCTGTTGATGCCTTCACGTATCGAGGCGCAGGTATCTCCCGAAATCATGGCCCTGCCACCGCTGCCCGCTCCCGCCGACGACGAGCTGTTTCCCGAAGAGGAGTCGGCCGAGGAAGTCCAGCCGGAGACAGAGGACGTGGAAGTCTACTGGTACGAACCGACCTACTGGCTGGGACCGACGCCCTGGGATGCGGGCGTGCAGCTTGGTATCAATGCCGCCGACGGCAATTCCGAATCTTTCAGCCTGCAAGCCGGTGCCGACATCAAACGTACCACCGACGACGACAAGGCTGCAGTGGACCTGCTGTACAACAAGGCATCGGCGGACAACGTGGAAACACAGAACAATGCCTATTTCAAAGGCCGTTACGACCGGGACATCAGCGATTCTCCCTGGCTGTGCTTTGCCGCCGGCAACTTGACCTACGACGAATTCCAGGCTTTCGACATTCGCGTGGCGGCAAACGCAGGCATTGGGTACCACTTCATCCAAAACGAATTGACCACACTCACCGGCCGTTTCGGCGGTGGTGCCTCTCGCGAATTCGGCGGACCCGACGACGACACGGTTCCCGAAGCCGTCTACAGCTTGGATTTCGAGCACCAGTGGACCAAGCGCCAAAAGTCGATACTGGAAATGGAATACTTCCCAAGCTGGATGGATTACAACGATTACCGGCTGGTGGCCACAGCAAGCTGGGAAATCCTGATCGACGAGCAATCCAACACGAACCTGAAGATATCCATCATCGATCGCTATGACAGTACGCCCAACGGCCGCCTACCCAACGACCTGAATTACGCCCTGCTCTTGTTGTGGAAGTTGTGACGCGCCGGGGCAGGCGGGCCATGGTTGCAGGCCTTCACGCGGGGTGCCGAGAATCGGACCGTCGCGTTTCCGCATCTCCCGTGGCGGGCCGGCCGCCCGTTTTATTCGCTGGTTACCAGCGATGCCAGAGTGAAGCGGGCGGCGAGCGTCTTTTGCGCCTGGCGCAGTTTGGAAATCAACTTGGACTGGTAACCCGCTCCCCCCGCGTCGGCCAATGCAAAGCCGATCTCAATCAATTCCTCGGCGCGGATCTGCTCGGGAGGCCTCGCCAGGCTGACCGCTCCATCCTGGCCCTCGACGCGATGCACGATTCCCGCATCGATGAGGCTGCGGATCAGTTCGGAAACCGTGGCTTCGGGAAGATGGGCTTCTTCGGCGATGTGGCGCATCGTTGTGGACTGCCCGACCGCGAAACGCTGCGCCACGACTTCCATGGCCGTGACCACGGAGGCCGGGTCGCTGATTCCCTTGGAGGGAGCCGTACTTTGCAGTTCCTCCAGCTTGCGGCCATGCAGCATTTGAAGCGTCGCTCCGACTTCCAAGCCGAACAAGACCACGAGCCACATGATATACACCCAGAACATGAATAGGGGGATCAAGCCCAGCGAACCGTAGAGCTGGCTGATGGCGAACGCATTCTGCAGATAGACATCCATCGTTCGCCGGCCCACTTCGACAAGTGCCGAGGTGACCAGGGCGCCCATCATAACCGGCCGCAGCGACACGGTCGTGTTGGGGATCAGCGCGTACACGGCGAACATGAACAGCCATACGACTAGCAGCCTCCACGCGACGCTCGTCATGCGCAGCAACGCGGGCCACGTAGCCACCGTCTCTATCCATTGTTCAAACCAGCTGTTGGCGTACCACATCGCGCCGATGGCCACCGGTCCCACCGTGAGAATAAACCAGTACAGCGGCACCCGGCGGACCCACGACCGCCCTTCCGGCGCGCGGAACACCGTGTTGAAACTGTCTTCGATCGTGACCATCAAGCCCACCGCCGCGTAGATGATCAAGCCGAGCCCGATCCAACCGACGCCGGCAAGGTTGACGCTCGCTGCGCGACTCACCAGATCTTGAAGCCATTCGGCCAGCGACATGGAGACCGCGCCGGCTTCTCCGGAGACATCGGTGGGAGGAACCACGTGGATATCCGCCAGGCTGGTCGACGCCAGCAGATCACCGGTCAGTTCCAGAAAGGCATCGGTACCGCGAACCGCTTTCAGCAGAATGGGGGCCACGACCAGCACGGGAAACAGGGCAAACAGCGTGCGGAAGGCCAGCGCGGCGGCCATCTGCGGCGCGCGGTCCCGCGTTAGCTGCCGGCCTCCGTACCGTCCCAGATCGTAGGCGAACCGGGCCGCTCGCTGCCAGCGATCCAGTTCGTCACGCGGCTGTGTGACGACCCGCTTCAACCACTGCACGGCCGCTCGAAACCAATCGCGCATCATGGAAACGCTCCTGGGGCGTGTTGCGTAAATGAAATATACGTCACGCAGCCGTGCTCCTCGAAGTCGTTTGCGACTGCCGGCAAACAACGTTGCCGGACCAACGGATATGGACAACCGCAGCGTTTCGAGGCGCGACGTTCTCCCTGCCTGACGGCGTGCCGTGCATTTGCGGCTGTTGCTTCATTGCGTGACGCCCGCCGCCATTACACCACGCGGAGGCGTTCGCGCTGGAGGCGCTCCGCGATGAATCCGACGGCACCTTCTGCCATATGATTGTAGTAAGCAAAACCATGACCGCCGGCCCCTGTTTCAAGATCGGTTTCGTGAGGGATGCCCAGCGCCGACAGTTTCATGTGCAGCCGTTCGGCCGAGGGGTACCAGCGGTGATCCGTCGGATCGCAACAGAACCACACGTTGCGCGGCCAGTACAGGGGGTGAACGTGCAGGATGGCCGTGTCCTGCCGCGCGGCTTCGGCATCGGGGTACATCTCGCGGAGGGCGGCGTCTTCATCCTCCCAGCGGATCTGCACATCGATGGCCGGCGCCAGCGCGGACACGACCGGGAACGTGTCCGGATGCTTGAACGCCAGTCGCAACGCTCCCTGGCCTCCCATGCTGTTGCCCAGCAAGGCGATCCTCGGCGGCGCTGCGCCCCAGCGCTGCTCGATGTACGGCAAGACATGCTGCAACAGGTAGCGCTCCGCTGATATTTGTTCGTCGAACACGGAGGTCACACGATCGCTCCACCAGCAGGGGCCCCCCGCCGGACCGATGACCCGCAGACCGTGCCGCTGGAATTGGCGAACGAACGGTTCATGGTCGCGGAGCTGCTGCAGGTGGACGCCGTGCAGGTAGAGAACCGTGTACCCGTGTGGATGGGGCTCCGGCGGTTCGTACACATGGCACGTGTGGCCGGCTACTTCCGTCTCGCTCCAATCGTGGGCGGAATCCTCCTTGGCACCGTGGTCGGTCATGACGCCTTTCTCCGCGCGCGCCAATAGAGGGTCGGTACGGCGATGGGCTCACCGCACTTGGCCAGCGCCCACCGGATCAATGACTTGAAACAACCTCGCCAGGTTCCGGAGCGGAACGTCACGAACGCCGTGCGAAGAACGGCGTCCACGTCGAACCACGGCGCCAGCGCGCCGCGGATATCCGTCTTGTCGAACGAATGCTGGTGTCCCCAGCGATGAAACGATTGCCCGCAACATGGACACACGGTCTGTCCCAGGCTCAAGTCTTCTTTGTACGGCACCGTGCCGAGAAACCATCCCCCGGGCCGGAGGACGCGCGCGATCTCGCTCAAGCCGCTCTCGCGCTGCCGACTATCAAGATGCTCGAGGACTTCCGATGCCACCACCACATCCAGGCTGCTTGCCTCCAGCGGAATCGCGTCGACCGAGCCCACGCATGCCAGGATGTCGGACGCCGCCAGGCGCCGGCAGCTCTCGGCGTCCGGGTCCAGCGTGTGAACGGTCCATCCTTTGTCCCGCGCGGCGCGTTCGAAATAACCGTCGCCGATGCCGATATTCAAGACGGAAACGGGGCCGCCGCGGTTCCGCTTGTCGATTTCTCGGACTAGAAAATCGAGACGGGCGCGGGCCGCTTGAAAAACCTGTGGCTGCCGGTTCTGGAAATGAGACCACAGGGCTCTTTGATTCTGATCCCGATGGCCTTGGGTAGCGTGGCTCATTTCGCTCATTCTTCCATGGACGGAGCGGTCGCGACAAGGCATGATACATGCTGATGCTGCCGGTTCCCGCCCTGGATAGCCCATCGTTGGACATGCCGACAATCGCTTGACACGCCGCATCCTGCATGTAATTGCGTCCCTGGACCGCGCCGGAGCCGAGAAACAACTCGTACTTCTGGCTCGAGGGCTGGTCCAGCACGACTTCGACATCAACGTCTGTGCCCTCACCCGCGGCGGCCCGCGCGCCGCAGAATTGCGGGCTGCGGACATTCCCGTGCGTGTCTTGGGCAAGCGATGGAAAGGGGATCCTTTCGCTCTCTGGCGCCTCACACAATACGTCCGCCAGCTGCGTCCCGATCTGGTTCACACGTGGATGTTTACCGCGAACACGTACGGCCGCCTGGCGGCCCTGATGGCCCGAGTACCTTTGTTGGTCGCCGCCGAACGTTGTGCCGATCCCTGGAAATCCTGGCTTCAGATTTCGCTGGATCGGGCATTGGCTCGTCGCACGCACCGCATCATCGCCAACAGCAAGGGCGTTGTCGATTTTTACACGCGGCAAGGTTTGCCGTCCGAGCTGTTTCATGTCATCGCCGGCGGTGTGCCGCCCGCGCCGGACCCCACGACGTCGCGTACCGGTCTGCTTCGGGAACTGCAACTTCCCGCGTCGGCCCGCTTGATCGGCGCGGTGGGACGGTTGTGGCCGCAGAAGCGCGTGAAGGATCTGATCTGGGCCGCGGACCTGGTCCATCTGATCCATCCCGACGCCTGCCTGCTCGTCATCGGCGACGGGCCCCAGCGACGGAGCCTGGAGCGATTCACGCGGCTGCTGGAAGCCGAGACCCACATCCGTTTCCTGGGCGAAAGAGAAGATGTGGCACGGATCATGCCGCATTTGGACGTGTTGTGGCAGGGCAGCGAATACGAAGGGTTACCCAACGCTATCATGGAGGCAATGGCTGCCGCCGTTCCGGTGGTGGCCACGGATATTCCAGGCCATCGCGAACTGGTCATTCCGGGACAAACCGGATACCTCGTGGGCATCGGCGCGCGGACGCGCCGGACGCATCTGACGGACCGAATCCTGCAGGACAGCGCGTTGGCATTCCGCCTCGGGTCCACCGGCCGCCAGCATGTCCTGCAACACTTCCGCATGGACACGATGGTGCAGCAATACGTCGCATTGTACGAACAGCTTCTGTCGGACTGACAAAGATGCTCGCCCCGTACGATGCCAACTCGAACGTTTGCCACCGGTCACGATCCCGGCGCGAACAACCGCGCCGGCCTACCTGGCAACGGAGGTCCCACTGAGCCAATGTGCGGTATTGCCGGCGCCGTCTGGACCGAACAACGCCTTGCGGTCGATGCGCCCACGCTGCAGTCGATGGTGGGCCAACTCCGTCACCGCGGTCCCGACGACGAAGGGCATTATCGTTGCGACCGAACGGAGGTTCTTTCCGCGCAAGACGTCAGAGGCGTGGCACTCGGCCACCGTCGACTGGCCGTGATCGATGTGGAAGGCAGCCGGGAGCCAATGGCCAATGAAGACGAGACCGTATGGCTCGTATTCAATGGCGAAATCTACAACTACCGCACGCTGCGCGGTCGCCTGGAAGCGAGCGGGCATTCGTTGTGCAGCGAGGGGGACGCGGAAACCGTTCTGCACCTCTATGAGGACGAAGGACTGCAGTTTCTGCAGCATCTGGTCGGTATGTTCGCCCTTGCGCTGTGGGATGCCCGCCGGCAGCAGTTGATCCTGGCCCGCGATCGCCTGGGCCAGAAACCGCTGGTATACCGACAGGAACCGGGCCGGCTGCTATTCGCCAGCGAGCTCAAGAGCATTCTGGCCGTGCCCGGTGTGCCGCGGGAGGTCGATCCGGGCTCCCTGGACGAGTATTTGACGTTGCAGTACGTACCGCACCCCAACACCATTTTTCGGGGCATCCGCAAACTGCCCCCGGCGCACTGTGCGATTTATCGTCGAGAAGAACTGCAGCTGCGGCGTTACTGGACTCCGGACTGGAACCGCGAAACCGTGTCGACGGCCGGCGAAGCGGCGGAGATGCTGCGGCTTGAGCTGCAGCGCGCCGTTGCGCTGCGCATGCAGTCCGACGTCCCCTTGGGGGCCTTTCTCTCCGGCGGCGTCGATTCGTCCATCATCGTGGCTTTGATGCAGCAGGTGTCTCAGGCACCGGTGAAGACTTTTTCGATCGGATTTCCTTTTGCGGACTACGATGAAACGCCCTACGCGCGGCACGTCGCGCAGTATTTGGGCACGGACCATCAGGAGTTGCGAGTGGAACCGCAATCCGTGGACATGCTCCCGAAACTTGTCTGGCACTACGACGAACCCTTCGCCGACAGTTCGGCCCTTCCCACGTATTATCTGGCCAGAATGACGCGGGAGCATGTGACCGTGGCCTTGTCGGGGGACGGCGGAGACGAACTGTTCGGAGGATATTCACGTTATCAGGCGGTCCGTTTGGCCAGCCTGATTGACCGCCTCCCGGGACCGCTGCGCCGGTTGGCCGCAGCAGCTCTGTGGCAGCGGATTCCGGCCCGACAGGTACAGAAGGGACTCGTGCGACGGCTGAAACGCTTTTCCGAAGCGCTCGCCCTGCCTCCGGACCGCCGATACGGTGAATGGATTTCCATATTCGGACCCGCGCGACGCGCGGCGCTGTATCGGGACGATTTTTTGGCGTCGCTGCCCGACAGCGACCCGCTCGATTTCCTGCGCACCGGATTCCTGGCCGCATCGCGTCGTGACTTCTTGACCCGTACGCTCTGTACGGATCTGCAGACTTATTTGCCCTGCGATCTGATGACCAAGGTGGATATTGCCTCGATGGCCCATGGTCTGGAATGCCGGCAGCCGATGCTGGACCATCGAGTTGTCGAGCTGGCGATCGCCTTGCCGCTCACCATGAAGATTCGCGGCCGGCGCGGAAAGTGGATTCTCCGCCAGGCCTTCGGGGATCTCGTTCCCCGGGCCGCATTCGCCCGGCCCAAAATGGGGTTCGGAGTGCCGATCGACCACTGGTTTCGCGACGAATTGCACGGGTTCTCGCGGGAAGTTCTGCTCGACCGCGACGCGCTGGCCCGCACCTATTTTCAGCCCGCGGAGATCCAGCGACTGCTGGATGAGCACCTCCGGGGCGTCTTTGACCACGCCTACAGGCTCTGGGCCCTGCTGGTGCTTGAACTGTGGATGCGGCAGTGGTTATCGCCGGTTGCGCGGCCGGAATGAATTTTGCGGCATCACGACCGTGCCAACGCCAAAACCGCGCCGGTTTGGCACCTTCAGCTGGACGACCCGAACCGATAAGATGAATGAGTTGTGCAGGACGGGCAATGATTAGTCACTTGAAACCGGGAGATGGGTTGCCTGATGAACGACGTTTTGGCCGTTATTCTGGCAGGGGGTAAGGGATCCCGCCTGGAACCGCTCACACGCGACCGCGCGAAACCCGCTGTCCCCTTCGGCGGTTCCTACCGCATCATTGACTTTACGCTTTCGAATTGTCTCAACAGCGGCATCCGCAAACTGCTCGTGCTGACGCAGTACAAGGCCATGAGCCTGGACCGGCATATTCATGTCGGCTGGCGGCGTTTTCTGTGCCGGGAGCTGGGAGAATTCATTGATGTGGTGCCCCCACAGCAGCGCATCGACGAAAACTGGTATCAGGGCACGGCGGATGCCGTCTATCAGAATATTTACGCCATCGAGAAAGAAAATCCTGAGTACGTCGTCGTTCTGGCCGGCGACCACATCTACAAGATGAACTACGGTCGTCTGGTGGATTTTCACTGCGAGAAGCAAGTGGACGTCACCGTCGCCGCGCTCCGCGTTGCCTCGTCTGAATCCAGACATTTTGGGGTGATGCAGATTGATGACCAGGGACGCGTGATCGGTTTCCAGGAGAAACCCGAGCACCCGAAGACGATCCCTGGTGACAGCAGCCACATCCTGGCATCCATGGGCGTCTATGTCTTCTCGGCGCGGTTCTTGTTCGAACAGCTGTGTTTCGATGCCAACCGCCGCGATAGCAATCACGATTTTGGACACAACATCATTCCGGCCATCATCGACAGCCACAAAGTCTTCGCCTATCCGTTTCGGGATGAAAATCGCAAAGGGGACGCCTACTGGCGCGATGTCGGCACGCTGGACGCCTACTACGAGACGAATATGGACCTGGTCTCGGTCGATCCGCAGCTCAACATGTACGACGAACGGTGGCCGATTCGGACCTATTTGCCCAATTACCCTCCACCGAAGTTTGTTTTTGCCGCGCACGGCGACGGGGCGCGTCGTGGGGAAGCATTGGACAGCATTGTCTGCCAGGGATCGATTGTATCCGGAGGGCATGTCGAGCATTCGATCCTCGGAACCAATACGCGCGTGAACAGCTTCGCTCGCGTCCAGGACTCGATTCTTTTCGACAGCGTCGATGTAGGCCGCCACGCGAAGGTTCGGCGGGCGATCGTCGACAAAGGGGTGCACATCCCGCCCGGGACCGAGATCGGTTACGATCCGGAATTCGATCGAGCCCGAGGGTTTACGATCAGCGAGGGTGGTATCGTGGTGATCGCCAAGGGGGACGGTCCCGAGCAATTCCACGAAGCCATGCACGCCGTTTCTGGAGCCGGTTGACGGGCACCGGGATCCGGCTGGCTTTGGGCCGCGATGGCGGCTACCGATGCGGACCCCGGTCAGGTGTCGGAGTGGGCAGCGTCGGTTTCGGCCGGTGCCGGCGTGGAGCAGCGGCGCGCAAAAAAAGCCCCCGGAAAGGTCGGGTCCCAGGGGGGCAAAGGACTCCTAACTTTTCCGGGAGCGATTGGTTCTTATCGTGGGATCGGCCGTAACCCCCCAGGGCCGTTCGGCCCGAATTCCGCCGCGTTTTCGCCGATGGATTCGAAGCGGCCTGCCGGCCTCCATGCTGGCGGAGGCCGCTCCTCGGTCCGCAGAGACGCTACTGCAGGGTAGCGCTCCAAGTGCAGACCCGTCCACGTGGATGCTTGGTTGTATTTTCCATGGGGCCACGCCGCATCCAGTGTGCTAGCAACACGTTCGGTTCGGTTGCGGAATGTGCCCTGCTTGTGAGGCGAGGAGAATACGGTCTTTGTCTGGAGGGGTCAAGGCCGGTTTCGCGCCCGCCCGGCGGTCGATTTTTGGCATCTAACCGGCGTGCGCCGGGGAAGCGAACCGGTCCTGGAGGGCCTCGACGCCGATCGTCTCACCCCGAAGTGCCTCCATCGCCTGGACGGCCGATTCCGCGGCGTCGATCGTCGTGACGCAGGGCACGCCGTGCGCGACGGCCGCGGCCCGAATCCGTCCTTCGTCCGTCCGCGCGCCTTTGCCGCGCGGCGTGTTCATGATCAGGGCCACATCCCCGTCCTTAAGCAGGTCGATGAGGTTGGGATGGCCTTCTTGCAGTTTCTTGACGCGGCGCACCCCGACTCCGGCCTGCTCCAGTGCCTTGGCGGTTCCGTCGGTGGCCAACAGCCCGTATCCCATGGCAGCCAGTCTCGCCGCCAGCGGCACCATCCGCCGTTTGAAACGGTCCGTGACGCTTACGAAAATCTTCCCTTCCGACGGCAGCAAAACGCCCGCAGCCAACTGGCTCTTGGCAAACGCAATGGAGAACTGGGAAGCGACGCCCATCACTTCGCCGGTGCTTCGCATTTCGGGGCCCAGCACGATGTCCACTCCCGCAAACTTGACGAACGGAAAGACGCTCTCCTTAATAGACACGCGTTGCGGTTCAGGATCGTCCTGGCACCCAATCTCGTCCAGCGAAACCCCGGCCATGGTCTTGGCCGCAATCTTGGCGACCGGCACGCCGGTGGCTTTGGAAACGAAGGGCACGGTGCGGCTGGCTCGCGGATTGACTTCCAACACGTAAACGTTGTGTTTTCCATCTTCCTTCTTGACGGCGAACTGCACGTTCATCAATCCCACGACGTTCAGTTTCAACGCCATGGCCCGGGTTGCCGAGCGGATTTCGCTAAGAACGGCGTCGGGCAGGCTGTGCGGGGGAATGACGCAGGCTGAGTCGCCGGAGTGGACGCCGGCTTCTTCAATGTGTTCCATGACGCCCGCCACAAGCACGCGTTTTCCGTCGCCCACGGCATCCACATCGACTTCGATCGCGTCTTCCAGAAAGCGGTCGATGAGCACCGGCTGCCCGGCGGCCACGGCGAATGCTTCGCGCACGTATTTTTCAAGCTGCGAGGCGTCGTAGCACAACTCCATGGCGCGACCTCCCAGCACAAAGCTGGGACGGACCAGCACCGGAAAACCGATCCGGTCCGCCACGCGTCGGGCCTGATCCATGGTGCGGGCAATGCCATTGGCCGGCTGCTTCAAGTCCAGCCGGTGCAAAAGCTGCTGGAACTTTTCGCGATCTTCAGCGGCCTCGATGGTGTCCACGCTGGTGCCGATCACCGGAACCCCGACGTCGGCCAGCGCGCGGGCCAGGTTCAGCGGAGTCTGACCTCCGAATTGAACGATCACTCCATCGGGTTGCACGCGATCGCAGATATTCAGAACATCCTCAACGGTCAACGGCTCAAAAAACAACAGGTCACTGGTGTCGTAATCGGTGCTGACCGTCTCGGGGTTGGAATTGACCATAACGGATTCGACACCTAGCTCGCGCAAGGCGAAGCTGGCGTGACAGCAGCAGTAGTCGAATTCAATCCCCTGCCCAATGCGGTTCGGTCCGCCACCCAGAATCATGATCCGCCGCGTGCCGGGTTGCTTGGACGGCGTTTCGTCGTCGTCTTCGTACGTTGAATAGAAATACGGCGTGTACGCTTCGAATTCGGCCGCGCAGGTATCGACCGCCTTGTACGTGGCTACGATACCGCGCTCGATGCGGTGGTGGCGAACGTCCAGTTCGCTGGCGCCGAGCAGGGATGCCAGTTGCCGATCGGAGAAACCATACTGCTTGGCCTGCTTCAGTTCCGCGTCGGCAATCCGTTGCAGGCTGCCGCACGCGCGCAGCGCGTCTTCACACTCCACGAGTTCATGGATCTGATGCAGAAACCACGGGTCGATGCCGGTGAGCCCATGAATATCGTGCACGGACATGCCCGCCTTGATCGCGTAGCGCACATACCACACGCGGGTATCGTGCGGCGTCGACAGTTTGGCGCGGATTTCCTCTTCGGTCGGCTGGTCGGCCGCGCCCCACAGATCTTGGTCGTCGCAACCCAGGCCGAATCGCCCCACCTCCAGGCCGCGCAGCGCTTTCTGCAGTGACTCCTTGAACGTGCGGCCGATGGCCATTGTCTCTCCCACGCTCTTCATCTGCGTCGTCAAAGTGGCGTCGGCTTCCGGGAATTTTTCGAAGGCGAATCGCGGTACCTTGGTCACCACGTAGTCGATCGTGGGTTCGAAACACGCTCTTGTTTCGCGAGTAATATCGTTGGGCAGCTCGTGCAACCGGTAGCCCACGGCCAGCTTCGCGGCAATCTTGGCGATGGGAAATCCCGTGGCCTTGGACGCCAACGCGCTCGAACGGCTGACGCGAGGATTCATTTCCACGACCACCATCCGGCCCGTTTCGGGATCGACCGCGAACTGGATATTCGACCCCCCCGTGTCGACGCCAATTTCGCGGATGACATCCAGAGACGCGTCGCGCATATGCTGATATTCCTTGTCCGTGAGCGTTTGCGCGGGTGCCACTGTAATCGAATCGCCCGTGTGCACCCCCATCGGATCGACGTTTTCGATGGAACACACAATCACGACATTGTCGTCGGCGTCGCGCATGACCTCCATTTCAAATTCTTTCCAACCGATGATCGACTCTTCGATCAGCACCTGACTCACCGGCGAGAGGTCCAGGCCGTGCGCCACGAGCAAATCCAACTGTTGGCGGTTGTACGCCACCGACGATCCCGAGCCGCCCAACGTGAAGCTTGGACGCACGACGACGGGCAACCCAATACGGGACGCCACTTCGCGGGCCTGGGCCACCGTGCCCACGGTCTGGCTGCGACACACTTCCAAGCCGATGCTTTGCATGGCGGCCTTGAATCGATCGCGGCTTTCCGCCTTGTCGATCACGTCCGCCCGCGCACCGATCAGCTCGACGTTGTGCTTTGCCAGCGTACCGTCTCGAAACAGCTCCATGGCGATGTTGAGACCCGTCTGGCCGCCGAGTGTCGGCAGCAGCGCATCGGGCCGTTCGGCTGCGATCACTTTGGCCACGATGCCGGCCGTCAAAGGTTCGATATAGGTGCGGTCCGCCATGTCCGGATCGGTCATGATCGTTGCCGGATTGGAATTCACCAGCACGACCGTGTAGCCGTCTTCACGCAGCGCTTTGCAGGCCTGCGTGCCGGAATAGTCGAATTCGCAAGCCTGGCCGATCACAATCGGACCAGAGCCGATGAGGAGAATCTTTTTCAGATCGTCGCGTCGCGGCACGTTGCCTCCCCCGCCCGTCGAATCGGTTGCCCAAACCGGGCTGAACACCAGCACCGAGCAAAATTTTCCCTAAAGTAACACCCGCCAGCGTTTTCTCACAAGGGCCGCCGGATCGCCGCGGCAGGCACCCAGCGTCGCCGTCTCTTGCACGGGGAATCGTCAAACGGAAAGACGCTGTTTTTCATAGCAGCAGACGGCCTAATCTATGGGCACGTTGGCCGGGCCGTTCGTTGACAGATGCGCCTAAGCCATTTACTATAAAAAAGTTGGCGTCAATTCAGAATACACCGAGCATGTGGTTTTTGTCAGCATCGTGGCGGAAAAAGCTTGGGCAGGCGTTTTCAGTCAGGCTACGGACAGCCGCGTGGAGCAGTTCACCGAAAGCGTGAGCTTCGACCAGCGGTTGTACGCCCAGGATGTCCGGGCGTCTGTCGCCCACGCCCGGATGCTTGCCCACATCGGGCTGATTTCGGCCGACGAGTGCCATCATATTGAAGACACTCTGGAAGCGATCCGCGATGAAATCCAGCGGGGTGCCTTTGCGTTTTGTACCGAACTGGAAGACATTCATATGCACATCGAACGGGCGCTGATCGACCGCCTGGGCGACGTGGGCCGCAAACTTCACACGGGTCGCAGCCGAAATGATCAGGTGTCGACCGATCTGAGATTATGGGCCCGAGATGCGATCGACGGGATGTCCAGCCAGATTCAGGCCGTGCAGCGGGCGCTGGTCTCCCGAGCCGATGCCAATCGCGACATCATTCTGCCGGCCTACACCCACCTGCGCCGGGCCCAACCGGTGTTGGCGGCCCATTACCTGCTGGCTTACTGCGAAAAGTTCGACCGCGATGCAGCGCGGCTAGCCGATTGCCGCGCGCGGGTCAACCAGCTTCCCCTGGGCACGGCCGCCCTGGCGGGAACCGGGTTGCCGGTCGACCGCGACCACGTCGCCGCGCAGCTTGGATTCGAAGGGCTGATGCGCAACAGCCTGGACGCGTCCAGTGACCGGGATTTCGTCCTTGAACTGACTTTCGTGCTGGCGCTGATCGCCGAACATCTTGGCTCTTGGGCCGAAGAATGGATCCTGTGGTCCACGACCGAGTTTGGCTTTCTGACTTTGCCGGAAGCCTTCTGCACCGGCTCGTCAATCATGCCGCAGAAAATCAACCCCGACGTCCTCGAGCTGATCCGCGGCAGGACCGCGCGTGTCGTCGGCAGTCTCCAGACCCTTCTGGTGCTGATCAAGGGCCTGCCGCTGGCTTACAACCGCGATCTTCAAGAAGACAAGCCACCGCTGTTTGATGCCTGTGACACGGTGGGCGCGTGTTTGGAGATGATGGTCCCGGTGGTCGAGGGCGTGCGTTTCAATCGCCAAGCCATCGCCGCGCGACTCGACGAAGGCTACCTCGATGCGACCACGCTCATGGAATACCTGATTCAGAAAGGGATTCCCCAGCGGAGTGCCCATCAGTTGGTCGGCGAACTGGTCCGCAAGGCCATGGCGCGGGGCGTGGCGCTGGCCGACGTGCCCTTGGAAGAAATGCAGGGCATCGACAGCCGGCTGGATGCGTCCGTGTACGATGTACTGGGGGCCGAAAAGGCCGTCGGTGCGTTTGTGAGCTTCGGTTCGACGGCTCCGTCGCAAGTCGAACACCAGTTGGCAAGATGGAAAGCGTCCTTGGGATTGCCATGACCGTACGATTTGCAGTTCAGGCCAGACGGTGCTCCGTGGGCCGGTGTCTGCTCATGACAGTACTGGCTTGCCTGGCGGCCAGCGCGGCCGACGGTCAAACGCCGGATGTTGGCGCAGCGCCTGCCGGCCAGGCCGCGGAACCGTGGGCCGATGAACCGGCCGCCAACGCCGTACTGGCATCCGACCCCGATTCGCCGGAACAGCTGCTCGACGCGGTACTGACGCTCGGCGAACTGGGCTACCCCCAAGCGGCGGAGCAGTGGTTGGATCGGCTGGCCAAATTGCCTGGCGATGAACAAGCCCGTCTGGCACGCCGCATCGGGTCGGACCGTCTGCTGCGGCAGTTGCGCGTCGATGGACTCTCCGAGAAGGGACTCGGTCTGGTCCGCGACCTGTTGGCCGCGGCGCATGCCGCCGCGCAAGACCCGACTCGGATTGCTGATCGCATCGAGCGGCTCGGCAGCACCGACGCATTTGTGCGCCATGCGGCCTTGGTTGACTTGATGGAGGCGGGCTCGGACGGCGCGGCGGCCTGTATCGCGGCGTTGGCCGATGCCGACCGGACATCGCTCCACCCGTACCTGGAGCAAGCCGTGGTCGCGATGGGGCCGGTGGCGCTCGACCCGCTGCTCGGAGCGCTGGAGGCTGACGACGCGGGTTTCTTGTCGCGTCTGTTATCGGTGTGTGGCCGTCTGGGCCGCCACTTCGAGCCCTGGGCGCCGTTCGTTCTGGCCGCAGGCACGAAAGATCCATCCCGCGGCGGAATCTTGCGCGAGTCGGCCCAGGCGTTCGTACAAATGACGGGACGACGTCCGCCGACCGGCGATGCGGCACGCCATGCCCTCATGCAGGCTTCCGAGCAGTGGCTGGCGGCGGGAGCGGTGCCCGCCGTGGACCATCAAGGGCAGGCCACGCTCTGGCACTGGGACGCGATCACGGGCAAATGCACAGCGCGGCGTTATGGCACCGCCGATGCCCGGCGCGTGCTGGGAGGTCGGCTGGCGGCGGCGGCGGCTCGAATGACGCCGCGCGGAATCTCCCGCGTGGGCCCCGTGCTGGCGGTGTTGCTGGAGGCCGCGGCGATCCAGCGCCCGTGGCGGACGGAGGCGGACCAAGCGTGGCAGGAATTGCTCCGCGCGCGGCCCCCGACGCGGCTTGGCGATCTGAACGATACGCTGCGGGCCGCGATGTCTCTGGACCTGGTCCGGGCGGCCATCGCCGCCACGGCCCTGCTCGGACAGACCGGCGCCGAGCAAGTCCTGCACGCCGGTCCGCAACAGTTTTCACCTCTCGTGGATGCGTTGATCCATCCGGATCGACGGTTGCGTCAGGGTGCGGCCGAGGCCATTTTCCAGTTGCAACCGAGCCGGCCGTTCGCCGGTTCGAGCCGTCTGGCGCCGGCGCTGGCTTACTGCGTGGCCACGACTGGCCGGCGCCAAGCGTTGGTCGCCGATTCGCGCCCCGCTGGGGGGACGCAGATCGCGGAGCTGCTCCAAACGTTGGACTACGACACCGACACCGCGCCGACGGGACACGCGCTCATGGCCCGCGCCCGCGGGTCGGCGGACGTACAGCTGATCATCGTGCGGGCCGACGTGCAGCACCCCCCCGCACGGGAATTGATCTACCGTCTGAGGCGTGATTGGCGCACCGGCAGCATTCCCATCCTGCTGATTGGTTCGACGACGACGTTCGTGGCGGCCCAGCGGTTGGCAGACGCGGACCCGCTGACGGTCGCGGCCGCCGAACCCACCGATGCGGACGACCTGAAAAAGATTGTCCAGCGCCTCCCCGGCGGGACGGAAACCGTCGCGCTTGACGGCGACCAGCGCCGGCAACAGGCGGCATGGGCCCTGACGCGACTCCAACAACTGTTGGCCGGCGGGTTGCCTGTTGACCCGCCGGGTGTGCTGCAAGAGATCGACCAGGTGGAGTCGGCTTTGTTCTCGCCGGCGCCTCCGCCAGCGGCCTCCGACGTGCTGGCTCTCGCCGGACTGCCCAGCAGCCAGACGGCGCTGGTGGAAACCGCCGGCAATTCGACGATGGATCCGGCGCTACGCCGCCAGGCCGTGGATGCCCTCGAGGTGAGTGTCCGCAAGTTTGGAATCTTGCTGACCAGCGACCAGATTCTCCAGCAATATGACCGTTACAATGCCAGCGCCTCGTCGCCCCTGTCCCACCAGCAAATACTGGCATCGATCCTCGACGTTCTGGAAAGCGCTCACCGGGCGAACCCGTAAAGGGCAACGCCACGGTTTGTGGTGGTGCAATCGGCGCGTGCCGTTGACCGCATCGCATGCCACGTGACCTGACCATCATGCCCGAATCATCGCCTGACATCAGTGCTACCCCGTTGCCTGGCCTGATCGGATCCGGCACGGCCATGCGGCAGATTGCCCAGGTCACGCGAAGGGTCGCGCGATGCAACGCGTCGGTGTTGTTGCTGGGTGAGACGGGCACGGGAAAGGAACTGGTGGCCAGGGCAATCCACGAAGTAAGCCACCGGCGAACGGGGCCGTTTGTGCGCGTCAATTGCGGAGCGTTAAGCGAGAGCCTGTTGGAAAGTGAGTTGTTCGGTCATGTGCGCGGATCGTTCACCGGTGCGATCGGCAACCGCACGGGCCGTTTTGAAGCCGCACACACGGGCACGATCTTCCTCGACGAAATCAACTCCACGACGCCCAAGCTGCAGGTGAAGTTGTTGCGGGTCCTCCAGGAGCGCGAATTCGAACGAGTAGGCGACACGCAATCCATACGCGTCGATACGCGCGTGATTGCAGCCAGTAATCAGGACCTGTTGGAGGAGACAGAAGCGGGTCGTTTTCGTGAGGATCTTTACTACCGCCTCAACGTTGTGCCCGTGACCATTCCCCCGCTGCGCGAACGCCCCGAAGATATCCCCGAACTGGTAGACCATTTTCTGACGGTCTACAATGAAGAAAACGACCGGTACGTGGTGCACATCGAAGCCGCCGCTCTCGATGCCCTCACCCAGTACCACTGGCCGGGCAACGTCCGCGAGCTGCAAAACTATGTCGAGCGGACCGTGGTCATGGCGACCGGCGACGAGTTGACGTTGGACTTACTGCCGGACATCGTCCAACAACGCGCGGACCCGACCCGGAATCGTCGTCACACCGGCGTGGATCTGGAAACGCTGGCATCGGAGCTGGTCGAAGTCGGGCTGAACTCGGCCGAACCCGACGGCGATGGTTTGCACGCCAAGATCGTGCATCGCGTCGAACGCGAAGTCATCGCTCAGGTGATGCGTCTGTGCGACAACGTGCAGATCAAGGCGGCGGCCCGCTTGGGCATTAATCGGAACACGTTGCACAAAAAACTGAAAGAATATCAGCTCGATGCTTGAAGCGGCCTTCGCCATTGTGGGACGGGGCGTGGTGAGCCTGGTTTTTTTCCTCTGCTACCTGGGCGTCCTCGGGTTGGAATCGATCCAGGTCGTGCGGCGCGACGAGCGGTCCGAGAGGTTCATTCTCGGTCTGCTGCTGGTCGGCATTGCACTGCATACCGGCTACATCTGGATCCGCGCGACGCAGGCCACCGTATCGCCGTTGTCCAGCCCGCACGACTGGTACATGCTGGCGGCATGGTTGTCGTCCCTCGTGGCCGCCATGCTCGTTGCCAGCCGATCGGGAACCGCCGTCGGGCTGTTCCTGATGCCCGTGGTTCTGGGCTTGATCGGCATCGCCTACATCGCGGACCGCAACCCCTTTGCGCCGGTCCGCGCTTCGCGGTTGTGGGGAAACCTGCATGGCACCTTTCTTCTGTTGGGAACCGTCGCCATCCTGATTGGGTTCGCGGCGGGAATGATGTATGTGGTGCAGAGTTATCGTCTCAAGCGCACACGATCACTGCTGAGCGGACCCCTGCTGCCTAGCCTGGAATGGTTGGAAAAAGCCAACAGCCGGGCCTTGGCCATTTCCGCGCTGCTTATCAGCGCCGGCTTCTTGTCCGGCATCGTGTTGAACCGGATTAAGGCCTCTCACAATCAGGGGTCCCTGCCGTGGCACGATCCGATTGTGCTCAGTTCGGCGGCCATGCTGGTGTGGGTCTTGGCGGCGGAACTGTTCCGTTTGACATCGCGCACGGCCCGCCGGGGACGCAAAGTCGCCTACCTGACCCTGGCGACGTTCCTGTTTCTGGCCGTCTGTCTCACGGTACTGCTGTTTATGGATACACGGCACGGCGCGGCATCGCCATTCGATCGCCAGTCGCCGGATGGCGGCGATCCATCCCGTCCCGCGGCAGGCGCGCGAGGGACAATGTGATGCGATTTCGCCTGGTGGGTTGCACACACCATCGCTCCCCGGTCGCCGTGCGGGAGCGACTGGCTTTCAGCGCGAGCCAGGCCACGCAAGCCCTGGCCCAATGGCACGCCCGGTATCCGAATACCGAAGCTGTATTGTTGTCGACGTGTAACCGCATGGAATTCTACACCGCTTCGGATTCCGACGACACTGAGCCAACGTATCGGACAATCAGCCGGTTCCTGGCCGACTTCCATCGCCTGCCCGTGCAGCAAGTGAGCGGCGCGTTGTTCGAAGAACACGGCGAATCCGCCGTGTGCCACCTGTTTCGTGTCTCGGCGGGACTGGACAGCATGGTACTGGGAGAACCGCAGATCCTGGGTCAGGTTCGGCGGGCCTACCGCATGGCCTGCGAACTGGAAAGCACCGGCCCGATCACCCATCAAGTGTTTCAAGCCGCCCTCCGCGTCGCGCGGCGCGTAGCCACCGAAACAACCATCAATCAACGCCGGCTGAGCGTTCCTGGCGTGGCCATTGTGGATTTTGCGAGCCAGATTTTTGAATGCCTGGACGATAAGGCCGTCGTCCTGATCGGCGCCGGCAAGATGGCCGAGGAAACCATCCGCTACCTGCTCGAACAAGGCGCCCAGCGAATCAAGGTGCTCAACCGAAGCCCGCGACGAGCCGAACGTTTAGCACGGCAATGCCACGGCGAAACCGCCGACTGGGAAACGTTGTACGCCGCGTGCGCTGGGGCGGATCTCGTGGTCAGCACCACCGGCGGCGACCATCCGATCGTCACGGCCCGCGACTTCCGGACGCACATCGAGCCGCTCCGCGACGAACGCCCATTGATGATCCTCGATTTGGCCCTGCCGCGCGATTTCGATCCGCAGATCGGCCAGTGCGCGGGCGTCTACCTGTATTCCATGGACGATCTTGCGGAAGTGTGCGAGCAGAACCGGATCGCCCGCAAGAAAGAATTGCCAGCGGCTGTGGAGATCGTCAGCGACGAATCCGCGCGCTTCATGACCGAAGCCCATCATCGAGCCAACGCGCCCATCATTCAGCGCCTGCGCGACGGGTGGCAAAAGCCCAAGAATCAAGAACTCGAACGCCTGATCAAGCGACTGCCTCAAGTTGACGAGAAAGGCCGTCGAGAAATCGCGATGTCCTTCGACCGGCTCATCAACAAGTTGCTGCATCCGCCGCTGGAATCGCTGAAGGACGAATCCCGAAATGGACCCCCGCACGGGTTGGTGGACGCACTAAAGCGTTTGTTTCAGATCAGGGATTGACCGCGCCGCACCGGAACGTCGTAACGATGG
>CAZNKT010000080.1:0-27434 GCA_964573605.1 uncultured Pirellulales bacterium | reverse complement strand
ACTTTGCCGATGCCGTGCATCACGAAACATTTCATCATTTCAGACATGGGAGGTTCCTGGTTTTGGGGCCGCGACTCGTTGGATCACCTTGACGAACTCGACCACGGCCACGGGCATCAGAGAACACGCGGCGATCACTCCCCAGTCCAACAACGTCGGCGGGACGGTATGCAATACCTTCTGCAAGAGCGGCACATAGACGGCGGCGGCTTGGAGGATCAGGCACGCGGCCACGGCCGTCCACAACCAGCCGTTCGTAAACAACCGGTCGGTGAACGCCGAACGCTTTTGCGAGCGCGCGTTGAAGGCATGGAACACCTGAGCGACGGCCAGCGTCATGAAGGCCATCGTGGTTGCTTGTCGCAGGCCCTCGCCTTCGGTCCCGTGCCAGTGCATGCCGACGGCAAAGGCCAAGAGAGTGACTCCGCTGAGCAGCACTCCCTGCCAGACTATCAGGCCGACAAAACGGGGAGTGAGCAGCGACTCCCGCGGGTCGCGTGGCGGGCGCTTCATCGCGTCCGGTGCCGACGGCTCCAGCGCCAGGGCGAAGGCGGGGAAGATGTCGGTCACCAGATTGAGCCACAGGATCTGGAGCGCCACGAGCGGCAGCGGCCAGCCAATCATCAGAGCGATAAAGACCGTGAGGATTTCGGAGATGTTGCACGAGAGCAGGTAATGCAGGAACTTGAGAATGTTTCCGTAAATGATCCGCCCCTGCTCGACGGCACCGACGATGCTGGCGAAGTTATCGTCGGTGATCACCATGTCGGCGTTTTCTTTGGCGACCTCGGTCCCCTTGATGCCCATTGCGATACCGATGTCCGCCTGCTTCATGGCCGGGGCGTCGTTCACTCCGTCACCGGTCATGGCGACAATGTGTCCCCGCTGCTGCAACGCTTCGACGATCCGCAGCTTGTGCTCCGGCGAAACGCGGGCAAACACGGCGGCGTCGGCCACAATCCGCTGCCAACCTTCAGCGTCCAGGCCAGTCAGTTCGCGACCGTGAACGGTGGTCAATGGCTCTCCCTCAAGATTGCGGTCAAGCCCCAGTTGCCGCGCGATCTCGGCGGCTGTCTTCTGCTGGTCGCCGGTGATCATCACGGTCCGAATGCCCGCCTCGCGACAAGTGGCGATGGCGGCCTTCGCCTCGTCGCGCAGCGGGTCGCTCATGCCGACCAGGCCGACGAAGGTCAACTCCCGGTCGAAGTCGGCCTCGGTATAACCCATCGGCAATTCGCGATACGCCAGGCCGAGGACGCGCAGCGCCGCGCCGGCTAACTCTTCGTTAGTCGCCTCCCAGTGCCGACGGTCATCGTCCGTGAGGGGTGTCACTCCCGTGGCTCGGAACTGTAAACTGCTCGACGCGATCATTGTCCCGGGCGCACCTTTGACGAACGCCAGCGTCGGACCTTGCGACCCGCGATGGACGGTCACCATGCGCTTGCTGGTGCTGTCGAACGGCAGCTCGCTGAGACGCGGGAATTCGGCGGCCAGATCGACTGGGTTCATCCCCGCCTTTTCCGCCGCGACAATCAAGGCCGCTTCGGTGGGATCGCCCAGCACGGTGTCGTCGCCATCGGCGCGTTCCACTTTGGCATCGTTGCACAACATGCCGATGCGCAGCGCCAGAGCGAGGTGCTCGTCAGCTTGGGGGTCCACGGGTTTGTCGCCGTCTTGAAACTTGCCGGTCGGCGCATATCCCGTGCCGGTGACTTCGACGCGGCGTTCGTCCAGCATGAAGACGCAGGCCGTCATCTCGTTCCTGGTCAGTGTCCCGGTCTTGTCGGTGCAGATGACGGTCGTCGAGCCAAGTGTCTCGACAGCGGGAAGCCGGCGGACGAGCGCATTCATCCGAGCCATACGTTGCATCCCCAGCGCCAGTGTCATGGTGGCCACAGCGGGCAAACCCTCGGGCACTGCGGCGATGGCGAGCGCGACGCCGATCTCCAGCATATGCCAGAAGTCGGTGACGCCGCGCAACCAGCCCGCCACGACAATGACGGCGCACAGCGATAACACAATCACGATCAGCAAACGACCGAGCTGCGCCAGTTTTTGTTCCAACGGAGTGTCGCGGGTGGTCGCGTCATCAATCAGGACGCCGATCTTGCCGACCTCGGTTTGCACGCCGGTATCCGTCACGAGTAACCGGCCACGCCCGTCCGTGATCGTCGTCCCCAGGAAGGCCATATTAAGTCGGTCGCCAAGTGCCGCATCCTCGTCGGGGAGCGGATCGGCGGTCTTGGCAACCGCGTTGGACTCACCGGTCAGAGCCGCCTCTTCAATTTGCAGTCGCACGCACTCGACGATGCGGCCGTCGGCGGGGACTCGTGCCCCGGCTGCCAGGACGATCAGATCACCCGGCACCAACTCCGCTGCGGGAACTTCGTTCTCCGCGCCGTCGCGAATCACATGGGCGACTCGTACCGATTGTTTTTGCAGAGCGGACAACGCCCGCGCCGCCTTCCATTCGGTGAAGAAACCGATCCCGGCATTCAGGGCAATGACCACTAGGATGGCGACCGCTTCGAGGATTTCGCCCATGGCGAAAGCGATCGCCGTGGCCCCAACTAGCAAGGCCACAATGAGACTCTGGAACTGCGCCAGAAAGATGGCCAGCGTCGAACGCTGCTGCGCCTGAGCCAAAGCATTGGGACCAAACTTCTCGAGCCGCCGAGCCGCCTCGGCCTGAGTCAGGCCCTCCGCGAAATCGGTCTGCTGCCGTTGGACCGCCTCGTCCACCGGGAGCATGTGCCACGCGGTTGTCTGCGAAGGAGTAGCACGCTCATCAACGGATGGCGCGTTTGTCGACGGCTGCTTGGGCATCGTTTCCGTTGGCATAAAAGCGTCCTTTGCCGAATGACTGTCGCCGAAAGATGAATGACAACCGCCTTCCGATGGTCAATCCCGCACCTGCTTTGTTCTTCACTTCATTGCCTTTCGTCAGGATCGCCTGACCTGAGATTGTTCAATGAGTGACGTTGGCTCTGATCCCTTCTCACGTTTGTTCTGGTCGGTCGAGTGTAAGAACGCGGCAGGTCGATTGCGCGATCATTCGTTCTTCGTCGGTGCAGATCACGCGGACTTTTACTCGGCTCGCGTCTGTGGAAATCACTCCTCCATTCGTCGCATTGTGCGACTCATCGAGTTCGATGCCGAGGAAGTTAAGTCCGTCACAGATCCGCGTGCGAACGAGTGGCGCGTTCTCACCGATGCCTCCCGCGAAGACGAGCGTGTCCAATCCACCGAGTGCGGCGGCGAAGGAGCCAATCCACTTTTTCGCCTGATAACAGAACAGGGCCACAGCCTCCGCTGCCCTTACGTCGTCGGCTTCGTGCGCGAGCAAATCCCGCATATCGGAACTAGTCTCCGAAACGCCCAGCAGTCCTGATTCGTCGTTTACCATTTCGTGAAAATCCGTCGCGGTCATGTGCTCAGTGCGAGCCAAGTAGCTGACCAGTCCCGGGTCCAGATCGCCCGAGCGGGTGCTCATCGGCAGTCCCGCTGTCGGCGTGAAGCCCATGCTGGTGTCAATGCTTTTTCCGTCACGCACGGCGGCCATACTGGCACCGTTGCCGAGATGTGCGAGGATCACGCGGCCCTTTGTTGCCGCCGGGTCGCCGAGGCGTGCGAGTTCTTCCGTCAGATAGGCGTAAGACAAACCGTGGAAACCGTAACGCTGAACTTCTTGTGCGTCGAATCGACGCGGTATTGGCAGCAACTTGGCGACACGTGGCATGGTGCGGTGAAACGCCGTGTCGAAACAGGCCACCTGGGGCAACTTCGGATGACGCTGGCGGAACGCTTCGATCAATTCGATCTCGCCGGGCAGATGTTCCGGGGCGTACGGGCTGATGCGATGAAGTTCCTCCAGCAATTCCTGCGTGATCAACGCAGGCTGAGTGCGATTCATTCCATGGACCACGCGGTGTCCTACGCCTTCGACCGAAGTAAGCCTGTCCTGCTCGTCGAGCCAATCCATCAAGACATGTGCGGCCGATTTATAAGTAGAATCGGCGAGGCTGATGCTCTCCGGGGGATTCCTGGTTGGTTCGTTGAACGTCAGATTCGTCCCGCTCAGTCCGATACGATCAATCATTCCGGACAGACGGCGCTCCAGCGGCTTGCCGGATTCGATTAGCGCGAACTTAATGCTCGACGAGCCGCCATTGATCGTGAGGATGGGTCGTTTAGCTGTCATTCTGCTCCCTTTGCGGCCGCGTGCTGATCGACAGCGATCGAACCTAGTTGCACATAGACCTCGTGCGTGCCAGCCGCGGTGGGATCCTCCACACAAATTCGGCTCGAATCGACTCTGGCATCGTCCAATGTCATCGTAGCGACTCCGGTCGCCACCCCACCGGGATTGTCGACGACGATGTGAAAACGCTGCTCTCCCAGTCGAACCCAGGCTTCGAAACCTTGCCAACTTGGCGGAATACAAGGATCGATGCGCAGGTGACCGTCTTCCTTCCGAAGTCCAAGAATGGCTTCGACACCGAGCCGCCACATCCACGACGCTGAACCCGTGTACCAGGTCCATCCGCCGCGACCTACCCATGGTGGGACACTATAGATATCTCCCGCAAGCACGTAGGGTTCGACCCAATAGCGCGCGCAGTCCGGGGCGCTGCGAGCACGGAGAACCGGATTGAGCAGACGGAAGATTCGCTCGGCATTTTCTCCGTCATCGACGGCCGCATGGGCGAAACCGAGCCACGTCGCAGCGTGTGTATACTGGCCTCCGTTTTCGCGAACGCCTGGCGGGTAGGCGCGGATGTACCCGGGGTCGTGCAGGGTGGTGTCGAACGGCGGCCAGAACAAGAGTACGAGCCGATCGGCTTCGCGCACGAGTTGCTCGTCGGCCGCACGGACCGCCGCACGCGCCCTATCTTCGTCAGCGTCGCTCGTCTCCTGCGAAAGGACCGCCCACGACTGGGCGATCGAGTCGATGCGGCATTCGCGGCTTTTGGACGAGCCCACGAGTGAGCCGTCGTCGTGGAAGGCCCGCAGATACCAGGCCCCGTCCCAAGCGACGTCTCTGATTTTCACGCGCAGCGATTCGGCGCGAGTCCGCCAATTCGCAGCCTCGACGTTGTCGTTTTGGCGAGCACAAAGGGCGGCCAGCCGATCCATGGTGGCGCACAGGAACCAGCCGAGCCAGACGCTCTCGCCGCGCCCTTTCGCACCCACGCGGCTCATGCCGTCGTTCCAATCGCCGTCGCCCATCAGCGGAAGCCCGTGGGCGCCTTGGGTCACGGCGTGTTCGACGGCTCTTCGGCAATGTTCGAAAAGGGGAGCCGAGTTGGCCGACGCTTCGTATTCCGCGTACCGATCGTGTTCGTCTGGCCGCAAGGGTTCTCCCGCGAGGAACGGCAAGGGCTCGTCGAGAATCCCAACGTCTCCTGTCGCGGCCACATACTCGCCCGTGACATAGGCCAGCCACGCCAGATCATCCGAGCATCGCGTCCGCACGCCACGGCCAGAAGGCGGGTGCCACCAGTGCAGAACATCCCCTTCCTCGAATTGATGCCGGGCCGCTTCCAGAATGTGGGCGCGTGCAAGCGCGGGGGCCGCATGCAGCAGCGCCAGTACATCCTGAAGCTGGTCTCGAAATCCATACGCACCGCTCGACTGATAAAAGCCCGTGCGACCGAACACGCGCGACGAGAGGCTCTGATAGAGAAGCCACCGATTGAGCATCAAGTCCATCGACGGCTCGGGGGTCTTGACGCGGACACTGCCGAGAATGTCATCCCAATACGCCCGCAGTCCGTTCCAGGCGGCCTCGACGGCGGTCCCGTCGCGAAAGCGCGCCACGAGCTGCAGTGCCTCGTCGCGATGCGACGATTGCCCAAGAATGAAATGCGTTTTCAATTCTTCGCCTGGAGCAAGCTCCAGATGCACCTGAAGCGCGGCGCATGGATCGGCACCGAGATCGACGCGGCCGGACAGGCCCCAGCGCTCCAGGGCTTCGGGATGCGCCAGGTCGCCATGACGGCCGAGAAACTCGGTGCGGTCGGCTGTGAATCCATGTGGCTTGTCCTTCGCAGCCAAAAACGCAACTCGCCCGGCGAACTCCTCGTTCCAGTCGCACGTGGCCAGCAGGCACGACTGGTCTTGATCGAACTCGGACACGATATAAGGCCGTTGCGATTCGCGCCGGCTGCCAAGAACCCATTCGGCATAGTAGGTCGCGGTCAGCCGTCGGTGCCGCGCGAGCTTGTTCTTCACTCGCAATCGCACAACTTTGAGTGCCGCATCGGGCGGAACGAAGACCGTCAGTTCCTGACTGAGTCCATGACTCTCGCGCTCATACGTTGTGTACCCGGCACCGTGGCGGACACGCGTCCGACCGCTCTGCCCCGCAGGGAGCGGCGTGGGAGTCCAGACCGCAGCCGTCTCTTCGTCCCTCAAGTACAGGGCTTCGGAGGGCGTATCGAAGACAGGATCGTTTCTCCAGGGCGTGAGTCGGTTCTCGCCGCTGTTGAGCGACCACGTCGCGCCCAGGGACGACTCGCTCACGAGGCAGCCAAACTCCGGGTTGGCCAGCACATTGCACCATGGCGCGGGTGTTGATTTTCCGGGAAGGACTTCCACGACGTACTCGCGACCGTCTTCGGTGAAGCCGCCGGTGCCGTTGTCGAAGAGCAGTTGGAGTCGCGGGAGTGATTGCTCGGTAACCTCATCGACGAGAGTGGGTTCGAATCGCGGCAAATTCGGCAGGCTCTCGACCACGTGCTCCAACCGCGCTGCCAGCGAACCATCGCGCGTATCGAGCAGGACACGCGCGCAGGCCTCAAGGTGACGCAACTCGCTTTCGGCGACTTGATCGGCGGCGATCACGAAGACGCCGCCGTGCCGATTGAGCCAATCGCCGGCTTCGTTCAGGACGAGCACACTGCGCAGCGTTCCCGAGTCCTTGGCCACGTATCCCGAGGTCTGTTCGTCTACCAGGACGAGATCGAGACGCACGCCGCACGATCGAAGGAAACGTTGGGCAGCGAGCGTTTCGCGAAGCAGTGGGGCGTCGGGATCGCTGACGCGCACCAGCACGATCGGGTTGTCGCCCGAGATCCCTCGAACCCAAAGGTGACGCTGGCACGGACGCGTGGCAGCCCGCGCGTCGGATGGAGCACGCAGTGACGGGTCAACAAATAGCAGCGCGGAAAAGAGACGCTGAACGGTTGGCAAGAGCGCGGGATCGAGCTTCGTTCGCTGCAGCCGTCGCGGGCTTTCCTGCTCGGCGTCGCGAAACGTCCAATGGACCTCTTGCATCGAACCGTACTTGCGGGCTAACTCGATCGCCGTGGCGCGCGACCGGCCGACTGTCGTCACGAAGGCGAACGTCACCGAGCCGTTGGCCGCGAGATCGATGCGCGCCGTCAGACTCATGATGGGATCGAGCATTGTGCCGACGCGATCATGAAGCCTCTGTTCCGTTGCGACCAGCGATCGGGGAGCTTGCCGGCTCCCGCCGCGACCGAAGAACTCGGTTCGATCGCTCTCGTAGCCCGCGAAGGTGACGTTGGTTCCTTCCCTCACGAGGCGATGCACGAGAACAGCCGGTTCTTCTTTTTCCGTTTGAGGTCGGCGAGCAAAGAGCAGGGCGTCGAGTTCGTCGACCCGTTCACTCTGGAGGAACATGCTGGCAAATGCCGGATGCGACGACGCCCGCGCGGCGTCCAGCAGCACGGGCCTCCCCGCACTGGTCACCGTCAGACACCGCGGTTGATCCGTCTCGTTGTGCAGGGTGACCTGCCGCACCTCCACGTCGTCGGCCGCCGCAACCGCGACGTCGACATGCACCGAAATCCCCTCGTGGCGGCGATGAGACTCGACTTTGTGCATCGAATAGGTCGTCCGGCCTTCCGCGCAAGTTGCCAGCCAGACTCGTCGCGTCTGCTCGTCACGCAAGTAGAGCCAGACTCCGTCGTCGTCGCGCGTGGCATCGGTCTCGTAGCGCGTCAGCGCCAGCCCTTGCAAACGGAGGCCGCCACCGCCTGAGTCCGTCAACATGCTCGTCAGCCGACCATTGCTTAAGACGCACGCTTGCGGAACCGCCTGATCCTCCGACGACCATGAGCCGGGGATGTGCAGCGACGCTTCTGTCTCGGCGGGGACGGCAATCTTTAAGCCTTCCGCAAGCGGCCATTCTTTGGGCGTCGCGACAGGCGCGCGCTCGTTGAGCAACACCTGACCGGTTTCGATCATGGTATCGGAGTGAAACCGCTGGACCATCGTGCGGCTATTCAATGCATTGCCGAGCGCGACGAGCAGCATACCCTGGTGGTGCGCCATGTACGAACGCACGATGGCGAACGGCTGCCCTCCTGACTCACGCGCATGCGCACGGTCGGGCGTAAAATCGACTGCCTCGAACAGTCCGTAGGTGCCGAGCATCCCCATCGCTTCGAGGGCGTTCACGTTGTCGACAACCGCATGCGGTCGGAGCGAAACGGCAAGGAGGGACGCATACGGAGTGACGACGCGGTCCTCTTCCAGCCCGCGCTTGAAGCCCAGCCCCGGCACGCCGAAAGATCGATATTGATAGGTTTGACCGGCGTCAACCCGAGCGTAAGACGACTCGGAAATGCCCCACGGTTCCCCGTTCCGCCCGGCATAGGCGATCTGTGCGTCGACCGCGGCCGCATTGCTTCGCGCGAGCAGAGTGCCTTGCTGGCTCTCCATCATTAGGCTCGGCATGAGGTACTCGAACATTGTTCCGCCCCACGACAAGAGCGCGAAAGAGCCGTCCAACCGTGTCATCGGCCGGCCGAGCGCGTACCAATGCGATTCCGGCACGTCGCGCTTGACGATCGCCAGATAGCTGGCCAACCGCGCCTCGGACGCCAGGAGGTCGTAGTAGTGCGCGTCAAGCTGGTCGCTCGTGGCGTTGTAGCCGATGTGAAACAGTTTGCGGTCACCGTCGTAGAGCAGCTTGAAGTCCATCCCCCGCACTTCATCGTCTGCGCGGGCGGAGATTGCTAGGAGTTCTGCAACGAGCGCCGTGGCGTTCTCTTCCGCGCTGCGAAACGCAGCTGCGAGTCGCTCCGCCGACGCATCGAGCTGCGGAGATGCCTCTCCGAGCGCTCGCCGCTGGCTCTCCTTCGCATTGAGATTGGCAGCAAGGCGCTGGGCAACAGCCGGAATCTCATTGAGGCAAAGGTCCGTCGGCAGATCGATCCCGTGGTCGGCCGCCTCGCGTTTCAAGGCTAGCCAGGGCAGCAGCGCATCGAGTTCTTGGCGCATCTGCCGGAGCTGGTGGTGGAACCCGTCGATCGACATTCGCAGGGCGTGCAGCAGATCGGGCTCATGCCGCGGAGCGCCCGTTTCGAGGAACGCGAGCAGTTCGTGGTCGAGTTCGGCAGACGTGTCGTCGCACAGCACTCGCAGCGCCCGGTAGGCATCGAGCGGGGTGTCACTCCCTGCCGCAGTCGCTTGTTGGATTCGAGCGATAACCGGTCGCAGCGAAGAGTCCGCGGCGATCGGAACCGACTCCACAACCTCCTGGAGAAGCTCGATCGAATCGCGCAGGCCCTCCCACGCCTCGGCGCGCACAACAGATGCGGCCGCCACTTCTTTGCACCCTTGTTTGAGCGCCAAAAGACAGCCCGCGAAGTTTCCACTATCGACCGTCGACACGTAGCGAGGCAGCAGTGGCTGCAGGTGCTTGGTGTCGTACCAATTGAAAAGATGCCCCTGGTAGTGCTCCATGTGAGTGATGCTGTCGAAGGCCCGTCGCAGGCGGAGCGACAGCTCGCTGGGACCGATGTATCCAAAATCGTATGCGGAGAGCGTGGCGACGAGCGACAGGCCGATGTTCGTCGGGGATGTGCGGTGGGCCGTCTGTTGATGCGGTGCTTCTTGGTAATTGTCGATGGGCAGCCACTGGTCGTTGGGCCCGACGAACGCATCGAAGAAACGCCACGTGCGGCGCGCGAGCAGCCGCAGCTTCCTGCGCTCGGTCTCGGTGAGGTGCTCGGCGCGGAAGCGACCAGGCTGACTCACCCAGCGCGCGATCTCAGGGGCCAGGAACCAGATGATGAGCAGCGGCGCCGCGGCGGCCAGCGCTGACGGTCGCATCCACGTGACGAGCGCGGCGATCGCGGTCGCCAGTAGCGGCGACGAGATCATCGTCTTCCAATAGAGCTCGCGCGGAGACCTCGCGGCGATGCGGATTGCCGTGTGCGCAGCGCTGGTCCATTGCAGGAAATGCTTTCTCGTAATCGTTTTTCTCACAAAGACGCGAACGACGGCATCGGCGACCACGCAGGCCTCGTAGACGAGGAACACCACCGCCAGGGCGCCCCGCCCCAGGTTTTCGCCGCGCCTGCGACCGCCACGGGTTATCGACGGCGCCAGCGGCGCAAAGAACAGCGCGAGCGTTCCAAGCGTCCACAGAAGCACGCTGCCCGGCAACCAGATCCAGCCCAGCACGAGGAGCACGACGAGTAGCGGGCCGGTGAGGCTGCGGCGAAGGTTGTCGGCAATCTTCCAGCGGTCGATCAGCGTCAGCTTGTTCCAAAGCCTGCTTCCGTGCGCGGAAGGAACTTTTTTCAGCAGCCAAGGAAGAAGCTGCCAGTCGCCGCGCGCCCAGCGGTGCATTCTGTTGGCGTATGCCGCGTAGCTTTCTGGGTAGCCCTCGAACAGAACAATGTCGGTGGCCAGTGCCGTCCGTCCGTGGATCCCCTCAAAGAGATCGTGGCTGACAAGTGCGTTCTCGGGCGCGAGACCGGCAACACTGCGCGCGAACGCATCGACGTCGTAGATCCCCTTGCCGACGTAGATCCCAGAACCGAACAGGTCCTGATACAGTTCGGAACACGCATGCGTGTAGATGTCGAAACCGACATCGCCGGAAAAAATTCTCGAAAACAACGTCTGGCGGGAACTCGAAGGAGACGTCTCGACGCGCGGTTGAACGACCGTATAGCCGGCGATGACGCGATTGGTTTTGGACTCGAAGACCGCTCGATTCAAAGGGTGCGCAAGTAGCCCCACCAGCCGCTGCGCACTCCCGATTGGGAGTTCCGTATCGCTGTCGAGCGTGATGACAAATCGGATTCCCAAGAGCCCTGCGGGATCGCCGACATGCCGTGAATAGCTCGTTTGCGTGTCGCCGCGGAGCAAACGATTCAGTTCCTCGAGCTTTCCGCGTTTTCGCTCCCAGCCCATGAAGCGTCCCTCGGCTTGATTCCAGAGAGCATCGCGGTGCAGCAGGTGAAACGGACCGCGCCCATTCTGCCCGTGCTTGGCGTTGAGTTCCGTGATTGCTTGCGCGAGGCTTTCCAGCAGCGACTGGTGTTGCGATTGATCTTGCAGCGTTTTGGCGTCCACAAAATCGGTGAGCAACGCAAACTGGAACTGGGGATCGGGATTCGACAGATAATGCAGCTCGACCTGCCGCGTCATGGCCGCCACGTCCTGAGGGCGTCCGAGCAGCGTCGGTATCACGACCAGGGTCCGCGCTTCGTTGGGTAAGCCTGCCTTGAAGTCGAGCTTTGGGAGAGTCCGCGGCGGCAGCAGGCGCGCGAATACGGATTGGAGGACGGCCACGGCTACGGCGGAAACCGGCACGGCGGCAACCAACACCGCCACGGCGATAGCGAGCAGTCGTCCGTTACCCGGTCCGACAGTCTCCGCGACATACCAGGCCAAGGCGATTAAGGGAACCCAGGTAAGCACCGCGAGGGGCAAGAGGTACGAAACCGTCGGCCAGCGGGTGACAAATCGGCGGATGCGTTCAAGACCCACGGGACGATACCCGACCTGCTTTTCCAACGCAGGCCGTCCTTCCGCCACGAGGTAGTAGCCCACGTGCCCGCGGCGTTCGTCCGAAGCACGCTCGCGCGCTAGGGTGAGGGCCATGTTGGCCACGTCTTCCTCGGCGCTGCCGGTGGCCCAGGCGAGCGACTCGATCACCTTTCGGTAAGAATCGCAGGTTTGGAAATCCATCTTCGCGTAGACGTGTGCCGGATCGGTATGCAGGATGGCTTCGACCCGACTGGTGCTTTGGAAGAAGTCTTGCCAGTCGAGGGTATCGAGCGCGCGCAAGGCCCGAATCGAGCGTTCCACGCGGACTCCGGCTTCGACCGACATCGGCTCGCTTGTCGCGGCCTCGTTGTCCGAACGACGCGGCCGGGAGGCGTGAAGATGGTGTTCGTAGACGGGCACTTGCAGCTCATGAAGAAACCGAATGAGGTGCCGCAGCACCGTGGCTCTCAGTATCGTCGGCAGCGCCCACAGTTCGGCGATCGTAAGCGACGACACTTCCTGAACTTCCTGATACGCGTCCACGAAACGCCGCAAAGCGGCGAGGTCGAGCATCATGTTGCCTTTCGCGACGAGCGCTTGCGCCAGCGCGTCGATGCGTGGCCGCCCTTTCGCCGGGCCGGACGCCAGTTGCGGAAGGTGGCGAAAGAAACCGGGCGGAAATTCTTCTTCGACCTGCCGCGCAACTCGACGAATCAAATAGTAGTTGTCGAGAAACCACTCGGCCGCGGTCTGCAGCGTGGCATCGCCCGACGAGCGAGCGCTCAGATACCTCTGGGCACGTTCGAGGCAGCGTGCCAGCGGCGGCTCGAAGACATGGGCGACCAAACGCGGTGCGCGCCGCAGATCCCGGTGCGTTTCGGCCAGGGCGCGCGCACCCGCCTCGAGCGCAACGATCTTCGCGTCGCTCTCTTGCGCTGCGTTGTCCGTAACATCTGTCACACGTGCTCCGATCCATATCTAGCTCGCAGCGGAGGCGACGCCAGCTTCGCATCGACCTCCTCGGCGCGATGAAGCGCGCACTCCGATAGGTCCTGAAGTACGAGCAACGGCACCACCGAATGGGTTAGGAGAAAGGTCGCGACACTCCCGAACGACCGCACCGAATCGCAGCCAGATCCGTGCGCTGAGAGCACGATGAGATCGGCCTGATTCTCCTGCGAAATATCGAGCAGACCCTGACGCTCGTTTGCATGCCGACCGACCAGCGTATTCACGGACGTGCCATCTCGCGCCAACTGCTGCTGCAAATGCTCTAGGTACTTCTTGGCATTGGACTCGAGGCGTGCCGCGAGTTGCTGCGCGAGCTGCATGTCTTCCGCCGCGCCCAGCAACGCGGTGGGGAGGGGTTCTTGGACAACGTGAACCAGGAGGATGTCGGCGTCATAAGCGTGCGCGATGTACACGGCGGCTGGCAGAACGCTCTCGGTTCGGACCGATCCGTCGAGCGGCACCAGGATGTGCTTGGGAGTAACCGAAATGGGGGCAATTGAAGGCCCGTGAACGATGAATACGGAGCGGTCTACGAGCCCGAGAATCTGCTGTGCCGTGCTCCCGAGCTTCCAAGGCTTGGCGCCGGCTTCACCGTGACTTCCGAGCACAATGAGGTCCGCACTGATCTCGTGTGCCAGGTCCAGGATGCGCTCCGCCGGGTGGCCTTGCTCGAGCCTGATGTCGACCGGGTGCCCCAAGGCTTCTGACACCTCCTCCTCGAACTGCTCGAGATAGCCTTGCGCTTCTCGCCGCGAGAATTCCCAGTCCAGCGCGTCGCACGGCTGCGCTCCGTTGTGCTCGTCGTGAGGTTGCATCACATGCACGAACGTAATGCCGCTCCCAAACGTCTTGGCGAGCGATACCGCATACGGCACGCACGCCTCGGATGATGTCGAACGGTCCAAACAGGCGATGATGCGACGCCTGGGGAGTTTGGTTTTCGACGGATGAGAATCTGAGATAACTGTTGTCATGGATTGAACCCCAATGCTCTAAAGGACCCGTGTTAAAGTTCATCTGTGGACGCATGCAACTCGCGTGTCATACGTCACGGTTGTTTTGTCTTGGCTGCAGCGAAGTCTTTCGCGGCCGCCTGAATGGCCACGAACTCGCCAACGTTTTCCATGGTCACCAATCCCACGAGTTCCCCGCGCCGCAACACGGGAGCCGTGTGACATTGGCAACTTTGCATACGGCGAAAGGAGATCTCCAGCATCTCAGACGCATCGACTGTCTCAAACTCGCGCTGCATAGTGTCGCCGACTAACGTGTCCTGGCCGTGTTGAGTCAATCCCACAATCAAATCGTGGCGAGTCAGAATGCCCACGACCCGCCCGTCGTCCACCACGGGAAAGTCCTGCTGCGAACCGGCCAGAATCCGCTCGGTGGCACGGGCCAAAGGATCGCCCGGAGCGAGCGTTTGAAAATCGGTAATCATTGCCCGCATCACGGGAATGCCGGCGAGCGAGGATTTCATCTGGGCCATGCTGGCCTCCTGCGCCGCTCCGATCCAAACGAACAATGCAATGAATATCAGGAAGGGGTTGTAGAAGAATCCCAGGAATCCGAACGCCAGAGCCATCGACTGGCCGATACTCGCGGCAATCTGCGTGGCTCGCGTGTACTCGAGTCTTGTCGCCAACAGTGCTCGCAGCACGCGTCCGCCATCCATCGGGAAGGCGGGAAGCATATTGAATACGACCAGAATGACGTTGAGCACCATCAGCCGTTGGAGAAATGGACCGCCTGCCACGCTGAGTTGTTCCAGCGGTGCCCATGCGTTGGTGAACTGGGTCAAGACAAAGAGGGCCGCCGCGATGACCACGTTGACGGCCGGCCCGGCCAGAGCCACCCACAGCTCCTGCAACGGCTCGTCCGGCATCCGTTCCAATCGCGCGAGACCACCGATCGGCAATAGAGTGATGTCACGTGTCTTGATGCCGTATCGCGCCGCCATCAGCGCGTGGCCGAACTCGTGCAGCACCACGCACGCAAAAATTGCGAGGATGAAGCCCACACCTTCCAGTGTCTTTTCCAAACTGGATCCGGCCGACCAGTGACTCACCACGATGAAGCCGATGAGGATCAGAAAGGTGGCATGCACATACACGCCGATGCCGCGAAATGTGCCGATTTTCAAAGACCATTTCATGCCACACGCCCCTGTTGTCCGTCTCGAAAGCAAACAAGTAGGTCCATTTTCTTGTCAATCATCTGTTAACCCTCGCCGCCAATATCGATCTTGAAAGAGCTTTTTGGATCGAGATGATCTAATAGGTCATCACTTGTTTCTCCGTACGCTTTCTTTGCTTGGTCGAACATCGCTTTTGCCCCGTCAAGATCGAGCATTCGATGTGCCATCATCGCGGCTTGAATAAATCCAATCCAACGATGCAATCTAGTGGCAGGACCGTTTTCTGCTTGTTCGTCAATCTTCTTGCACATCCACAAAAGATGTTTCGGCTGAAACGATTTCGGCAGATCAACGTCAGGCGTTTCCCATTCCGTGATCAGACCTCTGCATTTTTGGGCCATGGCTACAACTAGTAGGTCGGCGTTATCCATGTGCTTTCTCCTTCTTGGCGTGAACGATTGATTTCATCGATTGCGTGTTATCCAGGCGATCCTGGGCACGGTCGATTTCGTTGTGCGGGACGACATATTGGTCGGGAACTACCTTCGAGGACAGAACCCCGATGGAGAAATAAATCTTCATTAGATCGTCAACCTTCATATCGACTTGCAGTACCGAGTCGGCGGCGGCGAAGATGACGGCACCGGACATTGCCACTGGCGAGGTCGGCACGTAGACGACTTGGCATGCTTGTCCGTTGAAGTTGTAGAGCTGATCGGAGACGAGCAGCCCGAGGAAACCTGCGCCCCCCTCGCCTCCAAAGGCACAGTAGACGACGGTCATTCCCTGCAACTTGTCTGTCGGGTCGCGCTCGAGCATCTCGACGACCTGGGCCACAGGTCTATAGAGAACGTTGACCAGCGGAATCCGTTCTATCGTTGCGTGGAACGCTTTCTCAATCCGTTTCTTTCCGACCGATTTCAGCAGCACGCCCAAAAGCCAGATGGCCAGCAGGACGGCGACCCAACTTAGAATGGACGCCACGGTCGGATCGGTGACAAAGCGAAGTCCCAGTCGGGACAGTGCCTCCCCCACGAAACTTTCCGAACCGAGCCATACCTTGAGCAGGCCCCCAGCCCAGGCCATGATGCCGAGAGTGATCACGATCGGGAGCAAGGCGAACAAACCCGCGAGAAACGTCGAGAGGATTCCTCTTTGCCAAAACCACGTGAGGGATTGTCTCATCACATTCCTGTTTCGCCGAGTGGATTGTTGTCCGCCGCAACGCACTTGATTCCCTGATCGCCCTCTCGCCGAGCGCCACATGCTGTAATGTAGATGACAGGATTGTATGACTTCCTCCGTCGTGTCACGGCCCTAGTCAGGCAAGTTCCTGACTGAAATCCGCATCGTCCTGTGCAAACGCGGAATTCCCCTTCGACGACGACGTTTTCCTGAGTAGTCGGCTCGGCCAGAATCTCTCCCCTGTCACATGCGCTAACTGCCTCCGCGATCTGCCGTAGCTGATCCTTCGACAGGGCGTGAAAATCGGCACTGCGAACCTCCCTCAAGGCATCATTAAGCAAGTTGGGCGCCCTCGGAAAGAAACGCCTCGACCACACCCTCTGCCGGATTCGCGATCACATGGCTGCCCACCAGTTCGCCGACCTGATCGGCCACGCGGGCACCGGCTTCGACGGCCGCGCGCACACTGCCCACATCGCCGCTCACGATTGCCGTGACCAGACCTCCCCCAATTTCGATGCGCTTCACAACTTCTACGTTGGCGGCTTTGACCATAGCGTCGGTCGCGGCCACCAAACCAATCAAGCCCCTCGTTTCGATTAATCCAATCGCTTTCATCGCATCATTCTCACTTTTCTAAGTGGGCGACTCCGAAGCGAGTCACGCGACTGAAACCCGCCCAGCATCACATCATGCGCTGTGCTCAAAGTGGGTCACTGCCAGTTCTATTTGAGCATCCAGGAGTTCCTGCTTTGGAACGACTGAATTGACGATGTTTTGAATCTGCACACGAGAATACTCGGCTTCCGGATCAGTGGCGTGCGATGTCATGATTTGCTTGTAAAGCCGCATCGCCGCAGGCAAATCGTGTTCGGTATAGTGTGCGGCATACGCCGTCGCATACTGCCGATGCGCCTCTGTATGTTCAGTGTTATTTCTCATGTCCGTTGCTCCTTTTGAAAAAAAAGTGGTTGTCTAACCTTGTCCGCCAATATCAAACTCGAAAGAGCTTGTTGAATCGAGGTGATCGATCAAGTCCTCAAAGTCTTCACTCGTTTCTCCGTGGTCGCGTTTAGCGTTGTCGAACATCGCTTTTAGCCCCTCCAGGTCGAGCATTCGATTTGCCAGCATCGCACCTTGAACGAACCCTATCCAACGATTCAATTTCGTGACAGGGCCATCTTCTGCGTGTTCTTCAATCGTGTTGCACATCCACAGCAGATGTTTCGGCTGAAGTGCTTTCGGCAGATCAGGAGCAGGCTGATCCCACTGCTGGATCACACGTTTGCATTCTTCGGCCATGGCTACAACGAAAAGGCTGGTGTTATCCATTTGCTTTCTCCTTCTTGCGAAGAACTCACCGTCGCACCTCGACTGGGCAGAGCCCGGCCAGTTCGACTCCGTCGATAAGCGCACAAAAAAACCGACGTGGCAGAACACCCTCGGGTGATCCGCCACATCGGTCTACTTTGTAACAAGCCCCCTGGGCCTGACAGGTTGCTATTTATCTAGTCGTCCGAAACGTTCTCATTGCCGAGCGAAGGACCGCTACTCCTTCGCCCGCCCACCGCTCTTATTCTACGCCGCGCCGAGCGGCAAGACAAGGATGCGGATGCGTGATTGCTAACTCTGACACGACGAGGCGAGACATTTGCCAGGCCAGATCGGCGCGACGAACGTTCGGCATGGCCGAGGCCACTTTATTGAACGATCCGTTCGCTATCAAGCCGCCGGCCTGTGAACGTTTTCTGGAACAGCCCTCGACAACCGTACCGAGTTCGCGCGTACGTACGGGCCGTTTTCTAGCGTGTACTCGACCACCTGGCCGCGGCGCAGGTCGTCGAACCCGCGCCGGCCTTCAACCACCTCGTGGGGAAAGTACACGTCTCGACCGTCCTCGGCTTCAATCAAACCATAACCCTTATCGTTATGGTCCGGCACGAGCCGCGTGTTGGGCAGATATGTCTGCTGCGACAAATGAACGAGCTTTTTGATTTTGCCTGTAGCCATGATGTGATCTCCTGCCGTAACAAAGTCACGCTCTCCGTACGGCATCAGGGTTCAACGTTCTTCGGGCTTAGCCACTGGGGCCGTCTGTCTCCAGAGCTCCAATGCCGCCGGGATCGAACGGCTCCGCCGGAGCGACTGGCCCGCGGGAACCGTTCCCTGACGCGTTTGAAACTCGGTCCAGCAGTTCGCTGCGCAAAACATGGATGTCCTCGGGGGCGTCGATCCCAATTCGCGCCTTGTTACCCCGAACCTCTAGCACCGTAACGACAACACTGTCGCCAATGTGGATACGTTCCATCGGTTTTCGGCTTAAAACGAGCATGTTTCCCTCCTTGTGTTTGGGATGCGGCAGTTTTTCTATACGTTGCTCTCGCCTCGTCTGGAGAACCGGCTCGTCAACCAGTCGGTGTTCATTCGTGTGCTCCCCTCACTTTGCGGATCAGGTTTACTGGTTGCACGCGTTCAACACCCGGTTGCCGGGGATTGGCGATTTGATCGGGAGTAGAAGCCACAAGCGGCGGATTTCTCAGGCGACGTTTTTGCGTTGGGGGTGGGCGTCTCGCGTGAAGCTGTCCTGCGCGGAATGCCCAGGCAAGTGCCGCGGGTATTTCGGCTTCGGCGAGCACCAACAAGGCGCGACTTTGTGTCACCTTCGCCTTCATTTCTTGCTGGCATGCGATCGCTTCCGCGCGACGCGCCTCGGCACGCGCCCGGGCCGTTCGCGTGTCCGCTTCGGCCTGGTCGCTCTGCAAGCGCGCTCCAATGTTGTCTCCGACATCAATATCCGCGATGTCGATCGAGACGATTTCAAATGCCGTGTTTGTGTCCAGGCCCCGTGCCAGCACGCTCTTGGAAATGCGGTCGGGCATTTCCATGACTTCCATATGCGTTTGGGAGGACCCGATCGCGGTAATGATTCCCTGGCCAACGCGGGCAATAATTGTTTCCTCGGTCGCTCCGCCAATCAATTGATCCAGGTTCGTGCGGACAGTCACCCGCGCACGGGTGCGCAGCTCGACACCATTCTTCGCGACTGCACTGAGCGTTGTCTTGCCGCTTCTTTGAGGTTCGGGACAGTCGATCACTTTGGGCGACACGCTGGTCCGCACGGCGTCCAACACGTCACGGCCGGCAAGGTCGATCGCCGCAGCGCGGTCGAAATCCAAATCGATGCCGGCACGATGAGCGGCGATGATGGCGCGGAGGACGTGCATGACATCACCTCCGGCAAGGAAGTGTGCTTCTAAGCGCGCGGTGCTCATCCCCAGTTGACGATCGATACTTAGCCCCGCCTGTCTGCCCATAATCTTGGCCGTGACGATCAAGCGTGGTTTGACTCGGCGGAAGCTCATGCCGATCAAACTCATCATGCGCACGTCCGCACCGGACATGTAGGCCTGAATCCAGAGCGTCCCGTAGTGGAACAAAACGAGAGACATTACCAGGGCGACTAGGATCGCCACGGCGATTCCACCGATAACGAAAGCATCACCCATGGCCAGTACGGCGAATTGGCTCACTTCAATAAACACTCTGTCACACTCTGTTTCCCTTTCCTCGGTCATGCGTTCGCGGTGCGGAACTGGACAATCACCAGAGCGACGCGTTCAATGAGCGCATAAAAAAACCGATGTGGCGAAACACCTGCGAGTGCTTTGCCACATCGGTTTACTTTTCAACAAGCCCCCTGGGCTGCCAGGTTGCTATTTATCTAGTCGTCCGAAACTTTGTCGAGGAAGGCTTGGCCTTGCCCCAACATCAACTATCCTACCGCTTTCGGTGGCCAAAACAAGAGCGCCTAATCGTGATAGCGAACTTTGAAGACATTCGAAGAGAGTCGGTAGGCCTGTTCTTGTCTTGTCCCCGCCACGTGTTGGCAAGACAGCAATGCCTTGGCCGGTGCTCGCCTGTTGGACTCCGCCCGGCAGGCGTCCGCCTTCGTAACCATCGCGGCTGTAATCGGTTGGCGTTTTTTGTAGAATTGGCGATGTCGCTCGGGGAGCGCTGGGCGCCTGTGCTCAGCATTCGCTCGACGAACTCGGAGTGCGTTCATGAAAACACAGGGAGAGATTGAAGCTGCCATCTGCAAAGGGATGTCCCATTTCGAGCAGGAATATATGGGGCGGGGACCCAAGGACATCCGCGCACATTTGATTGGTGACCTGCTGGTGGTTCGCTTGCAGGGTGTCTTGACTGCCGCCGAGCAGCACCTGGTGAAGACACTTCCGGCTGAGAAAGGACGCGACCTGCTGAAGCAAGTTCGATCGCAACTTATTGAGGTAGCGCGGCCAAAATTGGACGCGGTGGTTGAGGACATCACCGGAACCAAAACCGTCAGCCTGCACCACGACATCAGCACCATCACCGGCGAAGAGATCGTGGTTTTTACGCTGGCCGAGGCCCCTTGTTATCGCGAAGCCAAGAAGAAGTAGCCCAGTTTTCAATGGCGACGATTGTCGCCGACCGGTACCTCATCGGCCAAAGCACACCGTGCCTCGGCGTTCGACTGTCCAGTAACCGTTCCTTTGAGGTGTCGCATTCTTGCTCCGTTTAAGCCATGGCGGCGGAAGGGCGTCCCAACTATCAATCACAGCACGCCGTCGCTGGCGACCCTTACCCCGATCCGAAGGGTTCCTTGTTTCGAGATGCAGCGAGCTAAGTAGTCCGATGCATGGCACTAGAGCGCGGTGTCTTCGGTATTCAGTGGGCGGAGTTCGTGACTCTTGCCTAACCGACTGAGTCAGTCTATTGGGCGGATTCCCGAAGTGACACACCTGACGGCAATCGTGCGATTTGCAACGCGAGTCTTCGAGATTCCAAGGTGGGGAAAAACGGCAGTTGACTGCTTGCGGCGGATAGGGGGGCGGTCTCAGTTCCCAAATTCGCGGGCTCTCTTACGCTGAGTAGGCGGTAAGGCACCATCACCCCTCCCGTCGCATCGACGCAGCCGACGACTTCGGTCGCCTCCATGGCGTCGCGCCGCCCCGTCACAGAATGGCCCCAGAATCGCCTTCTTCAGAGACCGCCCGGCTCTAGACTTGAGGCATCTTCAGAACTCTCTCACCCCCATGTCCTCGAGAGATGCTTAAAGAATGAGGACGACCATTTTCCGATACCTGCCCGGAAGTAAAACTTGGCAGCAGACACACGCAAACGTTCGGCCGGAGAGATTCAACGCGGCAATTGACGTTTCGTGGCGAGTTTGAACGGCCAGACTGTGTGTGTCGGCAAATGGCTCCGGTAAGGAGCCGTTTGCATTGGTGTTCTCGGGAGACCGAAGCGATGTTCGTTCGACGATTGATGACGGAACGAAATCGGGCAAATGCCGTAAGGCATTGCCAAGGAATTCAGACCGAATTCCATGAACCAACTTGCGGCTGCAAGCCGCAATCAACAAGAGGAGACATCGCCATGGCATTGGAAGCTGGTGGTCAAAGGTTTTGCAAGGTTGTTCACTCCGAGAACGGGCGGACTTGGATGCGGAGGATCCACACCATGACGGTGCAGGCTGCCGACGGCAGGTTGCATCATTTGGAGGACAAGGATCTTCCTGATTCCATTTCGCTGTATTCGGGCGTTTCTTACCGCGGTGCGCACTTGGCCGAAGTGCTGTTGAACCCTAAGAACGCGAAGGCATCACCGATTCTGCCAACCACCGGTTGGATTTCGAAACGGGACGCTTTCTTCTTGGTGCTTGGCTTTTTCATCTTCAACGTGATTCGGTATCTCGCTGAAGAAACCGCCATTGCACTGATGTAATTCGTAGCACACGAGAGACCTATTCGGCCGGTCCTCTCGTGTGCCCTTTTTGCCATGGTCGGCTGGCGATTGTCAAACGAACGTGGCGACGAGTCTTTCGTTCGAAGTCGAAGTTGCACGACGACTTCGTTGGTGCGCGGTTGGCTGCAGGCCGATCACGCTTTTGAAAACCCGCGATCCGATGCGAAATGGATTCGGTCGGACGCACATAGACAGGAGGTGTCATGGGAAAAAAACAACCAGCCCATGAGATCAAGCTAGGGAAAATCAGAGTCACGATATGGGCGAACGAAACGGAGGACCACGATGTCTGGTTCAACGCCGTCGTCACGCGACTCTACAAGACGGGTAATACGTGGAAGGAAACCACGACGCTCAAACATGACGATCTGCCTATCGCAATGAAGGCGATCGATATGGCTTACACCTGGATCTGGCGAAAACAAGTCCAGTTGCAGCGTGCTGAGCGTAACGCGGCCAGTGAAGTGCTGGCCAATGCAGGGAGGTAGGAGCCATGTCGACGATTCCCATCTCCCTCATGGTTGCCCAGCTCGGGGCATTCTTTGTGACGCGAAAAGCGGCCCGGCGTGTTTACAAAGCCGACGCCATGGACTGCCTGGAGCGACACATGATCGGTGACTACGGCGACGTGGACGACTTTGATTGGAAGACGAACGACCTTGCCTGGAAGTACGGCTTTCCCGTCATTTCGTCGTACGTCGATCGAAAGAAGAATCGTTTCCTGATCATCACGGAAGCGGATCGTTCAACAACAACGATCCTACTCCCGGAAGAATACTGAGCTGAAAGATAGGTTGTTTCTTGGTTTAGAGGGGAAGTGTTCACCGCACTTCTCCTCGGGCCAGGTTTTTCGAGGCATCGTGCCACGGATTAGCGATATAGGCAAGCACCAATTTCATCGTACCCGGCGGCCAGGGAATCGACGTACCGAATAGCGAATGTAAGAAGAAGCGATGGCCAACAAACTCACCAACGCCCACCGTTCACTGGTTCGCGCAAAGGAAGCGGCGAAGAAACGGCTGGAAGAACTCGACGACGAGCGCCGCGAAATCAAGGCCTCAATCAAGTCCTTGGAAGCCGCCCTGAAGGCACTCGGCCGACCGAATCGACGTCGAGCGACGAGTCACCCGGTCGTCGATTTCGATGTTGATGACAATGATGAGCTGAATAACAAAGCAGCAATCGACGGATCGTGACCGCCGTCGCCCGCCCCATGGCATGTGCTATCGCGACTATTCTCCTCAAATTCGAGTTTGTAAGCCAATAGGTCGATGACCTCGTCCGGGCGCTCATTCGTCTTCGCGCGACGCAATCTACGTCGGCGTATTCTCGGCGAAGTCTCAGCACGATCTTGCGATACGCCAGGCGCTTCTCCCTCGCAATCCGGGCCGTCGCAGAATGGCCCCAGAATCGGATTTTCTTCGGCCCGCTTTCGGCAAACATGGTTATTGCCGGCTTTGACACACGAGCATGAACCAATTGATGAGGGGCGAGTTGAAATGAGTTCCGACAACCGACCGGTTCACGAAATCAAGCTCGGCCGAGTTCGAGCGTCGATCTGGACCAACGAAAGCGACCGGCAAGACGTTTGGTACAGCGTCTCCATCTCGCGACTCTACCGAGACGGCGACGACTGGAAGACGACATCGTCGTTTTCGCGTGACGATTTGCCGCTCGTGTCGAAGGCGGCAGAGATGGCTTACGCATGGATTTGGGACGGAAAGGGGTATCGCGATGTTGACTCCTAAGACGGCGTCGAGAGCGGAGCCGGTCGCAGTGCTCGGTGCCGGCGACTTGGTGTCGCATTTACATCGAGGCGAGGACTCTGACGACCCGGCAAACTACCGATTCAGCGTGTTTCGGCTTGGCCAGGACCTGCAAGCGACGCACGAACTTCGCGCCTGCGAGCTGCGTGACCTGGTGAAGCTTTGCCAGGTTCTGGCATTCGCCATCGTCGATGACGGCTGGATTTCGGCGGAAACACGGAACTCGTTGCGCGAACTATTTGATGCGCTAGACACCCTAACTCGGCGATGGAGCGATACAGACGATGGCTAAGCCCGCTCTGGAAATCCGTCGCGGCCTGATCAAAGCCCGCATTTGGCGACGCAGGTCAAAAACGGGAACGCGATACTCACTGAGCGTCGTGCGGCTGTATCGCAATGGCGATCATTGGAAGGAATCAACTCGACTGGGTCGCGACGACATCCCCTTGGTCCGCCTCGTTCTGGACGAAGCTTATGCCTGGATGCTGACCAGTGGAGGCGCCTCAGAGTGAAGCCCCAGGCTGCAAACTCGCTCACCGATGCCGGCGATGCGGAATCGGCTACGCCGCCGAGCATCATAACCGACCTCGGCGAGTTGGTGCGTGCCGGCTACAAGTTCACGACGGTCCTGGCCGATCCCCCGTGGCGTTACTCGAACACTTCATCGCGTGGCGCCGCAGAGAACCATTATCCGACGATGACATTGAAGCAGATCTGCGATGAACCAGTCGGCGAACTGGTACGCGACAGGGCCCACCTGCATTTGTGGACAACGAATGCGTTCCTGGAAGCTGCGTTCAGTGTCGTGCGCGCCTGGGGCTTTGAATACAAGTCGTGCCTCGTCTGGGCCAAACCGAAGATCGGGATGGGCAACTACTGGCGCGTGTCCCATGAATTTTTAGTACTTGGCGTACGCGGCCGACTGCGATTCCGCCGAAAGGACGTTGCGAGTTGGGTAGTCGCTCCGCGGACGAAGCACAGTCGCAAGCCATTTCGGTTCCGAGAGTTGATTGAGCAAGTGAGCCCTGGCCCATACCTGGAACTGTACGGGCGAGAGGAACAGCCGAATAGTGACTGGACCGTCTACGGCAATCAAGTCGAACGACGGCTGTTCTGATGAGGCGTGGGAGGGCTGCGAGCGAGCAAACGGAGATTGGTATGAACAATTGCATCTGCTGTGAATGTCTGGAGTGTGGGAACGAGTTCGTACTTCCGGTTCCCGACCTCCTCGAAGAGAACCCGGCCGCAATCATCGGCGAGATGTTCTGGTGTAGTGCATGTGACAGTCACAGTTATTCGTGTGCGTGGGGCTTGTTCCCGGCTGGTCTGAGCACAGATCGTATCGGCGACGTCCTCCGAATCTGGAATGATTGGGCTGGCCATCAGGGCGCGAAACGTTGAACAGGCAACCCGGAGTTAGCAGACAGTGAAAGACACGCAGATGCTCACCGTGGACCAGGCCGCCGAACGGTTGAACGTCTCCGTCAAGACGATTCGCAATCTCATCGCATCTGGCAAGCTTGGCCACTACCGCATTGGTTCCGGCCGAGGCGTCATTCGAATCAGCGAAGAGGCACTCGACCGGCACCTTGCCGACTGCGAAGTGAGGGAAAGTGATTCCCCCACGTCGCCACGTCGACGGGAACGGAGGCAGCTTCGCCACATCAAGCTCTAGGCCTCTTGGCCTGGTCGAGCATGAACGTGGGGTTCTGTGTGAGATGTTGATAGACCTTGGCCAGCATCGACGGATCAGTGTGCCCCATGAGAACGGCGACGGTTACCGAATCCACACCCCGCTGCAGGGCGTGCGTGGCGAACGAGTGCCGATACGCGTAAAGCGAGTACCGGGGCACAAGCGACGCTGCCAGGCGATTGGTCAGCTTGACTTTCGCTTCGCAACGCAGCTCCCGGTCCGTCTTCTTACGCCGAACTCCATTCTCGATCCGTGTCGGCTTCAACGATTTAATGAACTCGTCGATGTCGACTTCGGCTACGGACTGTCCAGTTCGTTGCAATTCGTCCTTGCCCATGCGAACTCTGATCCGGTCAATGGCGCAATTGACGGAATCGGATGTCCAGGCATCGCCCTGTGCGTTGCGGAACAGCGCTCCCACGGGATAGCGCCTCATCAATCGCCACGTGATCTCGAAGGCCTTGTCTGTGAGGTAGACGATTCGTGTCATCTTCTCGCCTTTGGCTTCGCTTGGCGGAATCACCCAGCGCTGGTTGGGCACGTCGACGTGGCGAGCCTCCACTCGCAGGGACTCCTGCGGACGGCATCCGGTCTCCCAGGTCGTCGTCAAAAGGTCGCGCAGCGAGTCGGGCCGGGCGAATTGCAGGACCCGCTCGTACTCGTCCTCTGTTACCAGCACTTCCTTTCGTTCGCCCGTCGGGATCGAAAGGAGCTGCAAAGGGTTGCGGTCAAGGTAGCCCTGTGTCACGGCCCATTTGACGCAGCGTTTCACCGACCGCATATGGTTGCGGCGGGATGTCTTGGAGAGGTGGGGGTAGCCGTCGACCCAGCGCTGGACGTGGAAAGGGCGGATGTCGTCGACCCGCAGATCCGCGTGGAAAGCGATGAACTTTTGCAGCAGATCGCGATACCAGCGGTAGGTATCAGGAGCCCGATTCTTGGACAGGTATTCGAGGAAGTCGTCGATGATGGCAGCCATCGACGCGCCGGAGACCCTTTGGCGCTCGGGCGAGCGCTGCATGAGGCGGTAGTACTCCTGAAACGCCGCCTTCTTGTCGCGACCCAGATTGTGCTGTTTGCCACCGATCGTGACGAACCAGCCGCGACTTTTGCGAAACCACGGTTTTGGCGTTTTGGCCATGGATCAAACCCTCCAGTTGCTAAGGAAACAACTTGGAGCGAACCGAAGGGTTTGCCCAAAAGGTGCCACGGTGAGTTACCGCTCATCGTGGCACCGTTATTCTACGCTCGGCAGAATACCGTGCTAAATACAGTGCCAATTGATTTTCGAATCGTCGTAAGTCTAGTACACCCCACAGGATTCGAACCTGTAACCTTCGGTTCCGTAGACAGACGGCACGTTAACGCAACCAATAAAGAGGACAACGAGTTGCGCGAAACGCCGTCGAGCGAGGTGCCCAATATGGTGCCGGCATCGTCTTCTGCCACTCCGACGGCATACGACGCTTCCGAGTTTGACCCCGATCTCGTGCGATTGATCGACGCCTGGCCCACGCTAGCGAGGCCGATCAAGGCCGCCATCCGCGCGCTACTTCAAGCCGCAGAATGAATGAGCGGAAAGTGCGCCGTACCCCCGCCCCTGCAGTGTTCCGGAATTTGCGTCATTTGCGTCATGACCGTCATCGGTGGGTGGAAACTAGTGCAGCTTGATGCAGAGCGGTGCAGATAAGTGCTGACCTCGATGACGCAAGCGACAATGACAATGACGCAAATTAGAAAGGAATGACGCAAATGGTTGCAGCTATGCAACCGCGGAAAGGCCGAGGCCGACCGCGGCGCCCGCGATCGCCGTTCCGCTTCAATGGCGCCGCGGTCATTCGACCGCGGAAAGCCCACTGGCGCCCGCTGCCCGACCCGCCGGAGGAAGTGCTTCAATGGGGCCGCGGTCATTCGACCGCGGAAAGGTTCAGGCGATGGCGTCCGGCTCCAAGGTCGAGCCGCTTCAATGGGGCCGCGGTCATTCGACCGCGGAAAGCTTGAGCTTGATCAATGGGCCCAGCGCACCGGCCGAGCTTCAATGGGGCCGCGGTCATTCGACCGCGGAAAGATGTTGACTGAAGATGTCGTATGGCCGCTG